>JAWWOH010000107.1:0-21335 GCA_033851845.1 Actinomycetota bacterium | reverse complement strand
GCCCTCGGCGCGCAGCACACGGCAGGCCTGCGTGCCGGAGTAGTCGAACTCGGCCGCCTGACCGATGAGGATCGGTCCGGACCCGATGACGAGGACGTGCTGGAGGTCTTCTCTGCGCGGCACGCTCAGGCCTCCATCAGCTCGGCGAACTGCGCGAACAGTCCGGTGGCGTCATGCGGACCCGGGGCTGCCTCGGGGTGGTACTGGACGCTGAACGCCTTGGTCTGCAGGCACTTCAGCCCCTCGACCACGTTGTCGTTCAGGTCGATGTGGCTCACCTGCACATCGCCGTACGGCGTGCTCACAGCCGATCCGTCGGTCGGTGCGTCGACGGCGAAGCCGTGGTTGTGGCTGGTGACGTGCACGCGCCCGGTCGCGAGCTCCTGGACCGGCTGGTTGACCCCGCGGTGGCCGTAGCGCAGCTTGTAGGTGCCGAGCCCGAGAGCACGACCGAGGATCTGGTTGCCGAAGCAGATGCCGAAGACGGGCTTGCCCGCGTCGAGGACGCCGCGCATCGCGTCGACCGCGTAGTCGGCCGTCGCCGGGTCGCCAGGACCGTTGGAGAAGAACACCCCGTCCGGGCTCACCGCGAGCAGGTCGACGGCCGTGGCCGTTGCCGGCAGGACGTGCACCTCGCAGCCGGCCCGGCTCATGTGCCACGGCGTCGCGCGCTTCAGGCCGAGGTCCATCGCCGCAACGGTGAAGCGCTTTTCGCCCTTGGCCGGCACGACGTAGGCCTGCGGCGTACTGACCTCCTTGGCGAGGTCGGCGCCCTCCATGCCGGGGCTGGCGAGCACCTTGTCCACGAGGCCGTCCCCGATGTGGTCGCCGCTGAAGATGCCGACCCGCATCGCGCCGCGCTCGCGCAGGTGCCGGGTCAGCGCGCGGGTGTCGATGCCGGAGATGCCGACGACGTTCTGGTCCGTCAGCTCGTCCGCGAGGTCGCGCCTGCTTCGCCAGCTCGACGACACCCGGCTGGGATCCCGGACGACGTAGCCGCTGACCCAGATCCGGCCGGACTCGGGATCCTCGTCGTTGACGCCGGTGTTGCCGATGTGCGGCGCTGTCATCACGACGACCTGGCGGTGGTACGACGGGTCGGTCAGCGTCTCCTGGTAGCCGGTCATCCCGGTGTTGAAGACGGCCTCGCCGAACGTCTCGCCGACGGCGCCGTATGCCTCACCCCGGAAAGTGCGCCCGTCCTCGAGCACGAGCACGGCCGGCGTCATGCGGGCTTCCCGTCGAGGACCGTCGGACGGCCGCGCAGGAACGTCGCGACGACGCGGGCCGGCAGGGTGTCGCCCTCGTAGGGGGTGTTTCGGCTGCGCGTCGCCATGGCCCTCGCATCGACGGTCCACTCCGCGCGCGGGTCGACCAGGCAGAGGTTGGCCGGCTCGCCGACCTCGAGCGGCCGGCCGTGGCCGTCGAGCCGTCCGATCCGTGCGGGCGTCTCCGACAGCCGCTCGGCGACCTGTCGCCAGGTGATCAGGCCGGTCTGCACCATCGCCTTCGCGACGACGGACAGGGCGGTCTCCAGGCCGGTCATCCCGGGCGAGGCCGCGCCCCACTCGGATTCCTTGTCCTCCAGGGCGTGCGGCGCGTGGTCGGTGGCCACGCAGTCGATCGTCCCGTCGGCCAGGCCCTGCCGCAGCGCGTCGACGTCGCTCTGGGTGCGTAGCGGCGGGTTGACTTTGAACACCGGGTCGTACGTCGACGCGAGGTCGTCGGTCAGGAGCAGGTGATGCGGTGTGACCTCGGCGGTGACGTCCCACCCCTTGTCCTTGGCCCAGCGGATCAGCTCGACGCTGCCGGCTGTGCTGACGTGGCAGACGTGGAGCCGGCCGCCGACGTGGCCGGCGAGGATGCAGTCGCGGGCGATGATCGCCTCCTCGGCAACCGCGGGCCAGCCCGTCAGCCCGAGCTTCGAGGAGTTGACGCCCTCGTTCATCTGGGCGCCCTCGGTCAGACGGGGCTCCTGCGCGTGCTGCGCGATCACGCCGTCGAAGGCCTTGACGTACTCCATGGCGCGGCGCATCAGGCTCGCATCGCTCACGCACTTGCCGTCGTCGGAGAAGACACGCACCCGGGCCGCGCTGTCGGCCATGCTGCCGAGCTCGGCCATCTGCTCGCCGCGCAGCCCGACGGTCACGGCACCGACGGGAGCGACGTCGCAGTGCGCGGCCTGCTGGCCGAGCCGCCAGACCTGCTCGACCACGCCCGCGGTGTCCGCGACCGGGTCGGTGTTGGCCATCGCGTGCACCGCGGTGAAACCACCCAAGGCCGCGGCGAGCGTGCCCGTCTCGACCGTCTCCGCGTCCTCACGACCTGGCTCGCGCAGGTGCGTGTGCAGGTCCACGAGTCCGGGGAGCAGCACCATGCCGGCGCCGTCGATCGTCTCGTCGGCGGTCAGCTCCGCACCGATCGCGTCGATCCGTCCGTCGGCGATGCGGACGTCGACAGGCTCGCCCTCGCCGTACAGCAGCACTGCCTTGATCACCCAGCTCATTCGACCGCTCCGATGGCCGACTCGGCGCCGCCGAGAAGCAGGTAGAGGACGGCCATCCGGACGCTGACGCCGTTGGCGACCTGCTGGGTGATGGTGCTTCGCACGCTGTCGGCGACCTCGGGCGCGATCTCCATGCCGCGGACCATCGGCCCGGGGTGCATGACGATCGCGTCGTCCTTCAGCGTCGTCACCCGTCGTACGTCGAGGCCGTAGCGCCGCGCGTACTCGCGACTGCTCGGGAAGTAGGCGGCGCCCATCCGCTCGCGCTGGACCCGGAGCATCATCACGACGTCGCTCTTCGGGAGAACCGCATCGAGGTCGTACGACGTCTCGCACGGCCACGCGTCGACACCCACGGGCAGCAGCGTCGGCGGCGCGACCAGGGTGACGTCTGCGCCGAGCGTGTGCAGCAGCAGGACGTTGCTGCGCGCCACCCGGCTGTGCAGGACGTCGCCGACGATCGTGACGCGCAGCCCTTCGACCCGGCCGTGCCGCTGCCGCATCGTGTAGGCGTCGAGCAGCGCCTGCGTCGGGTGCTCGTGCGTGCCGTCGCCGGCGTTGATGACCGACCCCTTGATCCAGCGCGCCAGGTTGACCGGAGCCCCGGACCAGGAGTGCCGGATCACGACGGCATCGGAGCCCATCGCCTCGAGAGTCAGCGCGGTGTCCTTGAGGGTCTCCCCCTTGCTGACGCTGGACCCCTTGGCCGAGAAGTTGATGACGTCCGCGGACAGCCGCTTGGCCGCGAGCTCGAACGACGTGCGGGTGCGGGTGGAGTCCTCGAAGAACAGGTTGACGACGGTGCGACCGCGCAGGGTGGGCAGCTTCTTCACGGTGGCGCGCTCGGTCAGCTGGGCGAGCTCCTCCGCGGTGTCGAGGACGAGCAGCGCGTCGTCGCGGGAGAGGTCGGCCGCCGACAGCAGGTGGCGCTTCACGACACGCCCCCGAGGCGCGCGGGGCCGAGCAGCACCGCATCCTGGCCGTCGTGCTCGGTGAGCTGGACGTGCACTGCCTCGCGCAGGCTGGTGGGGATGTTCTTGCCCACGTAGTCGGCGCGGATGGGCAGCTCGCGGTGTCCTCGGTCGACGAGCACGGCGAGCTGTACGGCGCGTGGCCGGCCGAGGTCGGCCAGTGCGTCGAGGGCGGCCCGCACCGTGCGGCCGGAGAAGAGCACGTCGTCGACGAGGACGACGAGCTTGCCGTCGATGCCCTCGGGTGGGACCTCGGTCTCCTCCAGGGCGCGCGGGCTCTTGAGCCGGAGGTCGTCGCGATAGAGCGTGATGTCCAGGGAGCCGGTGGGCACGTGAACGGACTCGAACGCCTCGATGCGGGCGGCGAGGCGCGCCGCGAGCGTCGTACCCCTTGTCGGAATGCCGAGCAGGACGACATCGGCGCCGCCGCCGGTCTTCTCGAGCAGCTCGTGCGCCATCCGGTCGACGGCGCGGGCCACCTCAGTGGCGGTGAGGACCGGCTTGGCGGCGGCGAGATCGCCGGAGACCGGTCGCGGAGCGCTGGGCGTTGCTGGGTCAGCCTGGCCAGCCGTCACCGGCTGCACCTCCTTCCCCGCCTCACGGGACGGGCTCGGTGGAGGGAAGCTTGCGCTGCCGACGGTACCCCAGCGACCGCGGGTGTCCGGTTTTGCCCGCCTGTCACGGCGCGTCACGGCATGACCGTTGACCGTGAGGGGTATTGCCCCTATCGTTACTCAACGTAATCGCAGTGGCGAGGCTTTGACGCCGGGAGTGAGACGGTCACCCCGCTCGGAAGTTCGAGTGGTCTCCCGGTTGAGCCAGTGGTGAGACCGGCGCCCCCAGCAGCGCGAGCCCAGCTCGCGCCGTACGACGGGAGCAGCACGGTGTCGGACTACGCGAAGGCGCTCGGATCGCGACTGCGAGCCATCCGCACCCAGCAGGGGTTGTCCCTGCACGGGGTCGAGGACAAGAGCCAGGGCCGCTGGAAGGCCGTCGTTGTGGGCTCGTACGAGCGTGGCGACCGCGCCGTGACCGTGCAGCGCCTCGCCGAGCTCGCCGACTTCTACGGCGTACCGGTGAGCGAGCTGCTGCCCGAAGGCGTCACCGTGGCCGCCGCCGAGCCGGCCGCCAAGATCATCATCGACCTGGAGCAGCTGCAGGGCGTGCCGGCGGACAAGGCCGCTCCGCTGGCCCGCTACGCCGCGACGATCCAGAGCCAGCGCGGCGACTACAACGGGCGGGTCCTGTCGATCCGGCAGGAGGACCTGCGGTCACTCGCGGTGATCTACGACGCGTCACCCTCCGCACTCACCGAGCAGCTCATCGGCTGGGGCGTGCTGTCCGCCGACGCGCGCCGCGCCATCGAGGTCTGACCCCCGCCAGCGCGAGTGAGGGTGGTCTCGCTGCACTAGCGGCGAACGGCCGGCTTTGGGTCGCTCGGCACTTCGGGCTTCTGACCCTGGGCGTCACGGCGGCCGCAATCGCCCTTGCACTTGCGTCGGCGTACGAGGAGCCACCCGACTTCTCGTCGTTCGCGGACACCGGGGATCGCTTGCTGCACGGCGACCTTGCGGCGGTCTACCAACACCCAGGTAACCAGGCCGGGCCCTTCCAGCAGCTTGCCGCAGCGATCTTCCGCGCGATGGTGCCGGCCGGTTTCGAGGTCGCCGGCCTGAGGGTCGCCGGTGCTACCGCTCTTGTACTCGGCGCCGTCGTGGGACTGAGCAAGCTACGAGCATCCCTCGGCCTCCGGCCGGGTCCCCTGCGCGTGCTCGTCGTCTCCGCCCTCATAGCGGTCTGGGAGGTTCCTGGGTACGGCCTCGACGGCCATCTCGCAGAGCTGGCGATCCCGGTGATGTGGGTTGCTGCGGGCCTGGCGATGCGCAAGGGCATGCCGAACGTCGGCGCGCTGCTCGTGGGACTGTCTGCGGGCTGGGAGCCCTGGGGGCTGCTCGGAATCCCGCTGTTGCTGTGCGCACCTGCAAGCGCGCTGCGGGTCGCGCGACTCGGCGCGCTGGCTGTCGCGACGACGATGGCGCTGTACCTGCCGTTCGCGCTATCTGGCACGTTCGCGATGTTCGACTACGTCTGGCCGATCGGCAGCGGCAGCCTCTGGCATCACCTAATGCCGGGGCGGTCGTCCTTCACGTGGTGGATGCGCGCGGTGCAAGGCGCCGGCAGCGTGGCCGTCGGTGCGCTCGTCGCTGCCGGACTGCGGTCGAGCCGCCACCTGATCTGGCTGGTACCGCTCGCAGTATTCGAGACTCGCCTGCTGCTGGATCCGATCGCCTACGACTACTACTACACCGTGCCGCAGCTGCTCGGCCTGATCGGGCTCTGCTTGTTGGAGGGGGAACGCCGGCGCAACATGGCGTGCGTCGCCGTGCTCGCTTACCTACAGTTCGCCATCATCCCGGCAAGCCGGCTGAGCGTGCTTGCGATCTCACTGGTGCTGGTGCTCTACCTGGCGTGGGCGCTCAGACCGCGAGCGACGGCTTCAGGCTGAGCAGCCGAGCCAGCAGACCGTTCACGAAAGCCGGGCTCTCGTCCGTGGACAAGCTGCTGGCAAGCTCGACGGCCTCGCTCACCACCACGGCGTCGGGTACGTCGTCTCGCCAGAGCAGCTCAAAGACCCCGAGTCGCAGGATCGCGAGGTCGACCGGCGGCATCCGATCGAGTGTCCAGTCCTCGGCGTACGTGCTCAGCAGCTCATCGATCCGAACGCGATTCGCGACGACACCCTCGACCAGCTCCACTGCGTACTCGGGAACGGGCGGGTCTCCGTGGACCAGCCGGTCCTTCAGCGTCTGCAGCGCATCGCCGTCGCGCTGCGCGGCTTCGTACAGCACATCGACCGCGCGCTTGCGTGCCTTGCTGCGTGCGCCCATCTACTTCTCGGAGATGCGGCCGAGATAGCGCCCGTCGCGGGTGTCGACCTTGATCTTCTCGCCGGTGGTGAGGAACAGCGGCACCTGGATCTCAGCACCGGTCTCGAGCGTGGCTGGCTTGGTGCCCCCAGTCGAGCGGTCGCCCTGCAGGCCGGGGTCGGTGTGCGCGACGACGTACTCCGCACTTACCGGGAGCTCGACATAGAGCGCAAGTCCCTCGTGCATCGCGATGATGACGCTCATGTTCTCGAGCAGGTAGTCCTTGCCGTCGCCGAGCGTCGACTCCGGGACGTAGACCTGGTCGAAGGTGTCGCTGTCCATGAAGACGTAGTCGGTGCCTTCCTTGTACAGGAAGGTCATGTCGCGCTTGTCCACCGTCGCGACGTCCACCTTGGTGCCGGCGTTGAACGTCTTGTCGACGACCTTGCCGCTCACGACGTTCTTCAGGGTCGTGCGTACGAACGCCCCACCCTTTCCCGGCTTGACGTGCTGGAACTCGATCACCGACCAGAGCCCGTTGTCGAGGTCGAGCACCATGCCGTTCTTCAAGTCGTTCGTCGAGGCCATGAGCAGCAAGTCTACCGACGTTCGGCCCGGCGAACGTTGCTGCGTCGCATGCGAGCCACAATGCACTGTGCATGCCGTGCGGAGTCTGCGATCACGCCCCTTCGCGATCGCAGCGATCGTGGCCTGGTCATGCTTCTGCGTGGCCCGCACGTTCGGCGGTCCGCTCGGCGATTGGATCTACTTCCTGGCGGCGGCTCGGTCGCTGCTCGGAGCCGGTGTGCCCGCAGTCCCCGGGGGACCGCTGCACCTCTACGCAGAGATGCCCGAGCTGCAGTTCGGGCCACCCGCCATCTTCCTCACGATGCCGTTTCTCGCCCTCGGCGCAAGAATCGGTCGGCTGCTCGCCGCGTCGACAATGATGGTCGCGGGTCTGTCGTGCCTGCTAGCCACTTGGCGAGCCAGATCGCTGTTACGGCTACCGGACAACTGGATGCTCGTCACGGGTGCCCTGCTGTTCGTTCCCGCGTGGGCGAGCGTGGCGTCAGGCTGGATGCACCTCGATGACGCGGTGGCGCTCACCTGCCTTGCCTGGGCCGTTCCGCACGTGCTGCGCGGTCGCTGGTGGGCTGTAGCGGGTCTGCTCGGCTTGGGGGCCGCGACGAAGCCGTGGGCGGTTGTCCTCCTGCCACTGCTTTTTGCGCTGCCGCGACCAGAATGGGCCAAGTCCTGGCTGCTCGCGGTGGTGCTGCTAGCAGCGATCTGGGCGCCATTCTTGATCGCGGATCCGACGACGGCCGCGGCAATCGGTCACGTCCGAATCCCCATCTCTGCGGATTCATCCGTCCGGCTACTTCGGCTGGCGTCCGAGTGGTCCCCTGAGGGACTTCGACCGGTACAGCTCACCCTGTGCTCGCTGGCCGCCCTCCTGGCCGTGACCCGCGGCCACTGGCCCGCCGCCGCGTTGGCAGCACTGGCAGTGCGCGTCGGGACCGACGCCCAAACCTTCGCCTACTACGGCAGTGGCCCTGTGCTCGCGGCCTTCATCTGGGACGGGCTGTCCCCACGGCGGCTGCCCGTGGCGACCGCCGCGGTGTTCGCAGTGGAGTTTGCGCTTCCAGTGCTCGCGCCGGACAGCGTGACCGCGGCCGTTCGGCTGGTCGCAACAGTCGTGCTGATCGGATTCCTGGCGCTGGCCAAGACCGACTATCGAGTGGCGAGCCAACTCAACGCGAGTCGGTAGCCGTCGACACCCAGGCCCGTAATGGTTCCGGTCGCGACAGCACTGACGACACTGGCGTGTCGGAACTCCTCGCGCGCCGCGGTCTGGGTGATGTGCACCTCGATCAGCGGGGCGGTCAGCTGCGAGCAGGCGTCGCGCAGCGCGATGGAGTAGTGGCTCCAGGCGGCCGCATTGAGCACGACAGGCGTCGCGCTGTCGGCTGCCTCGTGCAACCAGCCGATCATCGTGGCCTCGTCGTCGGTCTGGCGGACGTCGGCCTCGGGGTTCTCTGCCTGGCAGAGCGCGACCAGCTCGTCGTACGTCGTGTCGCCGTAGACCAGCGGTTCACGACTTCCGAGCCGGCCGAGGTTCGGGCCGTTGAGCACGAACACCCTCACTGCGCCACCTCTCCGCTGCCCAGCGCTGCGAACGCCGCCTCGAGCAGCAATGGCTCGGGGTCTTCGAGCATCTTCGGGCTCGCCAGGCCGTCGAGCACGACGAAACGCAGGCGACTCCCGCGCGACTTCTTGTCGACCGCCATCGTTCGCTGGAGCCGGTCCCAGTCGCCGGCGTACGTCGTTGGCAGCCCCACCAGCTCGAGCAGCTGCCTGTGCCGTGCCGCTGTGTCCGCGTCGAGACCGGCGGCGAGCCGGCTGAGCTCAGCGGCGAACACCAGACCGACGCTGACGGCTTCGCCGTGGCGCCAGCTGTAGTCCTCGACGTTCTCGATCGCGTGCCCGAGGGTGTGCCCGTAGTTGAGGTGCTCGCGTTGGCCCTGCTCGGTGAGGTCCTCCCCCACCACGCTGGCCTTGACGGCGATGGCGCGTTCGACCAGCTCGCGGGTGTGGACACCATCCGGCGTCGTGGCGTCACCGTCCTCGATCAGGCTGAGGATCACCGGATCGTGGGTGAAACCGACCTTGATGACCTCGGCCAGACCTGCCACATAGTCGCGCCGAGGAAGCGTCTCGAGCGCGTCAAGGTCGACGAGCACCGCCCGAGGCGGGTGGAACGCACCGACCAGGTTCTTGCCCGCAGCGGTGTTGATGCCGGTCTTGCCCCCCACCGCAGCGTCGACCATGCCGAGCAAGGTCGTGGGGATCTGTACGACGGCGACGCCGCGCAACCACGTCGCCGCGACGAAACCGGCAAGGTCCGTCGTCGCCCCGCCGCCGAGCCCGATGACGGCGTCGCTGCGCGTGAAGCCGAGCCTGCCGAGGGCGTCCCAGCAATAGGCCGCGACCTTGACGTCCTTCTGGGGTTCGCCCTCCGGTACCTCGATCAGGTGTGCCCCGGGCAGTTCTGCCTCGATCGCCTTCGCGGTCGCTCGCATGCTGGCCGGGTGGATGACGGCTGCGCGGTCAGTTCCGGAGAGCAGGGCGGGCAGGTGGCCAAGGAGAGAGTGGCCAACCAGGACGTCGTACCGACGCTGCCCGGCCACCGTGATGCGTGTCGGCGCGGGCATGGCGCCACGCTAGCGGGGAGCGCCACTAGGCCATGTGGACGACGGGCGCGCGGGGTGCCCGGCGTCCTCTAGCCTTCGGTGAATGCGCCGGATGCCCTGGTTCGTCCTGGCGCTCACGCTCGTCACGGGGTGCGGCGGCAGCAGCGGCGAGCCGCGCACGGTGCCGCCGGTCCCGAGCGCCTCGCCGAGCCCGTCGCCCTCCGCGTCCCTAACGCCGGAAGAGCAAGTCCTCGCCGCCGTCCGGGCCTATTACGAGGCCGTCAACCACGCAGCTGAGACCGGCGACACCACAGCTGTGCTCGCAACGACGTTGCCCAACTGCACCTGCCGGTCGCTCGTTTCGTACATAGCGGGCCTACGTGCCAAAGGACAGAGGCTACGCAACGCCCGTAACGAGCTAGGCGGCATGCGTGTGACACAAGTGACGAAGGACTTCGCAGTTGTCTCTGTGAACTACTTGTCGCCCGCCCACCAGGTCGTGGACGCCAAGTCGGGGAAGGTCCTGGACTCGTTCCCGTCGAAACAATTCCAGGCGCAGGTCACAGTCAAGGCCGTTGCGTCGGCCTGGCTCGTTGCCGTTGAGAGGGAGGTGTCGTGAGGCGGGTAGCAACCTCGCTTGCCGCGGCCTTCGTGCTCTCAGCAGGCATGGCTGGCGTCGCGCACAGCGAAGGCGGCCATGACGGCTTCAACGGCAAGGCCGAGTCGGCGACAAAGGGAATCGGCGGCTCGTTCGTGGCCACGTCGACGGCGTTTGTGGATCCTGACGGCACGCGGCACGACGTGGACACCGGTGGGCGGAGAGGGCCCTCACCGTACGAGTACCAGGTACACCGGTTCGCCGGCATTTGCCCGAACGATGCGCTCGGGCAGCCGCGGGACCTGGTGTTCGTCGACCGGCGGCTGGTGGCGGCCGGACCGACCGCGCCGTGGGATCCGGCCTCCGCCTTCTGCGCATCGCCGAACGCACAGCCGATTGATCTCGGAAACATCGCTGCACAGGCCGCGACCGTGACGCAGAGCCTGCAGCCACCGAAGCCTGCCGTCCGGATCCAGCCCGACGGCACGACTCTGGTCGGCAACCCGACGGTGTTCTCCGGAGCCGAGCTCGCGGACGTCACCCCGCCCGCACTCGTCAACCCGCTCTCCGGCCGCTCGCTCCAGCTCACGGTGCACCCGGCGACCTGGACGTGGGACTTCCACGACGGCAGCCAGCCGGTCACGACGACCGGCGCGCCGCCGGCGTACCGGCCTGGAAGCAACCTCGCTGGGCTGCTCACCCACACCTACCGCAAGCCCGCCGACCTGACCGTGACCGTCACGGTGAGCTGGACCGCGAGCTACACCATCAGCGGGATCGCCGGCGTCCAGCCGGTTGCCAACCGGGTCACGTCGGTGACGGCCCTCCCGTTGAAGGTCCGCGAGGCTCGCTCACAGCTCGTCAGCCAGTAGCCAACGCCATTCACTCGCTGAGGAGCAGCTCCTCGAGCACCTGGTCCGGCGTCTTTCCGTCCGTCGCGATCTCGATGCTCGCGACCTCGCGGTAGAGCGGCAACCGCTCCGCGAGGAGCTGCTGCAGCTGGGCGCGCGGATTCAGGGCCAGAACGGGGCGGGCCGCTGACATGCCGATGCGCTTCGTCGCGTCCGGAAGTCCCACCGAGAGGAAGGCGACGTTGTGGGGCTTGAGGCGGTTCCTTGTTTCGCTGTCGAGCACGGCGCCGCCGCCGAGGCTCAGCACGCCGGCGTGCTCGCGCAGGGCGACATTGACGGCCTCTCGCTCGAGGGTTCGGAACGCGTCTTCACCCTCGTCGAAGAAAATATCCGGGATGGACTTTCCGGCGGTCTGCTCGATGTCCTCATCTGTGTCACGAAAGCCGACGCCGAGTCGATCCGCGGCAAGCCGACCCACAGTTGTCTTCCCCGCGCCGGGCGGTCCGACGAGGACGAGGACGGGCCTCACCGGATCGCGAGGCTCTTGAGGTAGCCCTCGTAGTTGCGGCGGGTCTCGTCGAGCGAGTCGCCGCCGAACTTCTCAAGCGCGAGGTCGGCGAGCACGAGGGCGACCATGGCCTCCGCCACGACCCCGGCGGCGGGTACGGCACACACATCGCTGCGCTGATGGTGAGCGACAGCAGCCTCGCCGGTCGCGGTGTCGACGGTGCGCAGGGCCCGCGGGACCGTGCTGATCGGCTTCATGGCCGCCCTTACCCGAAGCACCTCACCCGACGACATGCCCCCCTCGGTGCCGCCGAGCCGGCCGCTTGTGCGCTTGATCCCATGGTCGTCACGGACGATCTCGTCCATGACCTCGCTCCCCCGCCGGCGCGCGGCCTCGAACCCGTCGCCTACCTCCACCCCCTTGATGGCCTGAATGCCCATGAGCGCACCGGCGAGCCGCGCATCAAGCCGTCGATCCCAGTGGACGTGGCTGCCCAGTCCTGGCGGCAAGCCATAGGCGAGCACCTCGACCACGCCCCCGAGGGTGTCGCCCTCCTGGTGAGCGGCGTCGATCTCGGCCACGACGCGATCGCTGCTCACCACGTCGAAGACGCGGACCGGGCTGGCATCGATCATCGCCAGGTCAGCGGGCATCGGCAGCACGGCGGTGTCGGCTTCGACAGAGCCGATGCTGACGACGTGGCTCAGTAGCTGTACGCCGTAGGCCTGCAGGAGGAGCGCCTTGGCGACGGCACCGAGTGCCACCCGCGCTGCGGTCTCGCGTGCACTGGCGCGCTCAAGCACGGGCCGGGCATCGTCGAAGCCGTACTTCTGCATGCCGACGAGGTCCGCGTGACCGGGTCGCGGCCTGGTGAGCGGCGCATTGCGGGCGAGCCCCTCCAGCTCAGCGGCACTGACCGGGTCAGCGCTCATGACGGTGGACCACTTCGGCCACTCGGTGTTGCCGATCGTGATCGCGACGGGGCCCCCCTGCGTGAGCCCGTGCCGTACCCCGCCCAGGAACGTGACCTCGTCGCGCTCGAACGCCATGCGCGCCCCGCGCCCGTGGCCGAGTCGACGTCGAGCCAGCTCATCGGCGACCTGCGGAGTCGAGGTGGAAACGCCGCTGGGGAGCCCCTCGAGCACCGCCACAAGGGCGGGGCCGTGGGACTCCCCAGCGGTCAACCAGCGAAGCACTGGTTCAGTCTTTCATGCGCCTACAAGACGCTGATGCTGTCACCGATCTTGACGTCGACCGGGCTGTCGTCGCCGACCTGGATGATCGCCGAGTCGACGACCCCGGACGCGTTCTTGCTGAACGCCAGGACCACGAGCTCGCCGTACTTGCCGAAGCGCTGCGCCGGAATCACGGTCGTCTTCGTGCCACCGACGGACCAGGTGGTGAAGCGCGTCTCGGGGCTGGGCTTGCTGATCGACAGCAGCTTGATGGTGTACCGCGTCGACGTCGTGTTCGCCGACGTTCCGCTCAGGCTGGTCCCGGAGGTGCCGGACGTGCCCGCCGTCGTGGACGTCGGAGCGACGGGTGCGGCGGCCGGAGCGGCTGCGCGTACGACGTACAAGGCCTTGAACGGGTCGCGGCCAAGACGCTCGGTGTACGCGGCCGGCAACTTCTTCGCGGGCTTGACAACCGGCTTGGGCACGGCGGCGGCAGCAGCAGGCGGCCTGCCGTGCGGGACCAGGGCGGCCGTCGCGTCGCCGCCACCACCGCTGAGCAGCAGCCACCCACCGGCTCCGACGACCAGAGCCGCAGCGACTCCGCCGGCGACAAGGAGGGCCTTCCGGTTACGGGCGCCTTCCTCGACGTACGGCGTAGCCTCCCCGTCCTCGGCGAAGGGGAACGTGTCCTGACTCATCTCGCGCTCCTACTTCTTCGCCGGGGTGACGGGTGCGACGGGACCTGCTGCGGCCCCGGTAACGGCTTGACCTGGGACGACGACCGCGGTGGCCGGCGGTCGGTTCGCGGCCATGAAGACCTGAGCCGTGATGGTCGTGACGAGGGTGCGACCGTCGTCCACAGCTGCGCCGCCCGCGGCGGGCTTCACCGGGTTGGCGCCGGGAGCCATCGTCAGTGCGGTGACTCGCATCGAGCGGGGGAGGCTCTCCAGCGCTGCTACGAACTGCTCGACCTGGAAGTAGCCGCCAGCGATGTTCAGTGTCATTCCGATCTGCGCGAGCTGACCGGCTGACGCCGAGACGGCGGCGCGGGCCGGAGCACCAGCAGCAGGGGCGACTGGCGCGGCGGCGGCCGGCGCGGGAGCACCGACGGCTGCGGGCGCGCTCGGTGTCAGCGAAACGAGCTCGACGCCGGCTGAGGTGGCCGCGGTCGTGAGCGCCCGAACCAGGGCCGGCAGAGCCGGGTTGTCCGGGATCCTGGCAGCGACGGCAGCGAGCTTGGCCTGCTGCTTGGGCAGGTCCTTGGCCTGAGCCTTGAGGATGGCCAGCCTGGTCTCGAGCTGGGCGTTCGCGCTGACCTGCGCGGCCGCCTGGTCACGAAGCTCGGCTGCGTGGCTGCGCTTGGGCGACACGAGCAGGAACCAGCCGGCGGCGAGAACCACCAGGCAGCCCAGCACCGTGAACACGACGTACTGCTTGATCTTATCCATCTCAGCCACCTGCCGGCTTCGTGTAGCGACCGGAGTACGCGGCGGGTGTCAGCGTCGCGGTCGAGGAGAAGGTCACGGTCTTGCGCGTGCCCAGCAGGGCCTCGGTCGAGCTCGTGAAGTATGGGTTCGTGTAGGACTTCTGGCCCGCAAGGGACTCGAGCCAGACGGCGACGTCATCGTGCTTGAAGCCGATACCGCTGACCGTCATCGTGCCGATGCCTGAGACCGTGCTGCCGAGGGCGGCCGGCGCAGGCGCCTGCGAGAAGGTCAGGCTCTTGATCCAGACGTTCTCCGGAACCGACAGGCTGAGGTCGGTCAGGAGACGGGAGTAGCGGACCTCCTCGCCCATAGCCTGGGTGAGCATCGCTTGTGCGGCGGCCGCGCGGTCGTAGGCGGCCGTGACGTCCCGGTACTTGGCCGTCTCGGCCTGCAGGTGTGTGTTGGTGGCGGTGGCGGCGTCGACATCTGTCTGGGCGCTCGAGACGCTGCTGCTCGCAGCGACGTACAGCAACGCGACAACACCGACAGCACCGAGTACCGCGCCGCCGAGGCCGATCTGGATGCGGCGAACGCGGCGGGTCTCCGCGATCTCCGGCGGCAGCAGGTTGACGCGCGGCAGACTGTCGAGCGTGATCGCCGAGCCGGTCTCTGTCATGAGGCTCATGAAGCCACCCCCATGGCGAGACCCACCGGAACTGTGACCATCGGCTCGACGTACGCGAGCTGGTCATTCGTCAGGCCGGTCTTGCCGATCTTCAGTGCGGACATGGGACGGGCCACCTCGACGGGCAACCGGGTTGCGGCGGCGAGCCGCTCGACGAGACCGGAGAGGCGCGAACCGCCGCCGGAGATGACGACGCGGCCGATGCGGGCTGCGCCGACCTGCGCCAGGTAGTAGTCGAGAGACCCGCGAACCTCCTCGACGAAGGCGCTGCCGGTCTGCTCGATCGCCCGGCTGGCCGGGTGGCTGTCTGTGCTGCCGGCGACCGTCATGAGGCCGCTGCCCTGCTTGACCGACTCGGCCTGGTCCATGGGGACCCCGAGGCGCTCGGCGACCGCATCTGTGATGTCGGCGCCGCCCATCAGCAGGATGCGGACGAAGCGAGGAATGCCGCCCTGGTGCACGACGATGTTGGTGACGCTGGCGCCGATGTCGACGAGCGCCTCGGCTTCCATCGAGCCGATGCCCGATCCGCCCAGGGCGAGCGAGCGGAGCACTGCGAAGCTGTTGAGGTCCACCATGGTGGGCTCGAGGCCGGCCTTCTGCACGGCGTCCATCGCGCTGCCGACCATGTCGCGGGCGGCGGCGACGAGCAGGACCCGCAGCATCCGGCCGCCGGCGTCGTTGGTGAACTCCTCGAGGGCGTGGAAGTCGAGGATGGCCTGCTCGACCGGCATCGGAATGAAGTCCTGCACTTGGAAGCTCAGCGACGAGCGGAGCTCGTTGACGGGCAGCCACGGAAGGTCGACCTGACGGACGACGACCTTCTGGTTGGCCACGCCGACGACGACCTTCTTGCTGCTGAACTTCGCCTGCGCCCAGAGCTGCTTGATCGCAGCCGCAACGGCGTCGCTGTCGATGACCTCGCCGTCCCGTACGGCGCCCAGGGGCAGTGCCACCTGGCCGAACCGCTCGAGGGTCGCTGGTCCCTTGCCCATCGTGAGCTCTGCGGCGCGTACGCCGGAGGTCCCGATGTCGAGACCCACAACTGGTCTGCCTGCCACGTCCTGGTCCCCTCGTGCAGCGGCGGATGAGCCGCGAGGTCCCGGCCTTGTGGCCGGTGTTCAGAGGACGCATCGGACGTCAGGGCGCTCTGCTTGAGCGATACGGGTGAGTCTTGTCCGCCGTACGGCGGAGCGGCTATGAGCCGGTCGTGAGTCTCAGGTAGCCATCAGCGAGGTCGTGACCGACCAGAATCGCCAAAAACCCACCAAGGATCATGAACGGGCCGTATGGGATGGCCGTCTTGCGACCGCCGCGCCCTGCCGCCACGAGGACCATCCCGAACAAGCCGCCGGAGAAGAAGCCCAGGAGCAATCCGGTCGCCCAGACGTCCCATCCCAGCCAGGCCGTGTACAGGCCGAGGACGCCGCTGAGCTTCACGTCCCCGAACCCCATGCCGGCCGGGTAGGCGAAGCAGATGCCGAAGTACACGGCGAACATCGCTGCAGCGCCCAGGAGCGCCCTCAGGAGCGCGTACGGCTCGCCGAGGCTTGCGACGGCGAGAAGCACCGTCCCGACGCCGTAGGAGGGCAGCGTGAGGACGTCAGGGAGCCGCTTGACGTCGATGTCGATCCCCGCCAGGGCGATGCTCACCGCCGCCAGGTAGAGGTACGCCGGCAGCTCCGGCTGCCAGCCGAACCGCGCCGCGACGACAGCGAAGGCGACGGCTGTGCCGAGCTCGACAAGGGGGTAGCGCCGGCTGATGTGTGCACGGCAGTCGCGGCAGCGCCCGCGCAGGAGGAGCCAGCTGAGCACGGGGATGTTGTCGCGCGGCCTGATCGCCGTACCGCAAGCAGGGCAGGCGGAGGGCGGGTTGACCACCGACTCCCCGCGCGGCACCCGCCAGATGACGACGTTGAGGAAGGAGCCGATCGACAGCCCGAGAACGGCCACCACGACGATGAGCAGCGCAGTCACGTGCGCTGTCTATCTCACGAACAGCTCAGCCCACGTACTCGATCCATTGTGTCGTGCGGATCACCGACTTGACGGGCGTCTCGAACGTGCTGTCGAAGTCGATTGTGAGGCCCTGGAGCTTGGACGGGTTGCTCGCGTCCTGGCAGGCGTCGCCCGCGATCACAGCGCCGGAGACGGTTGTGGCGGAGGAGGAGGACATGTAGACCTGGTCGCCGGCCGCGAACAAACCGAGTCGCAGGGTGTTGCTGGACGCCTCGACAGTGAGGTCGGAGCCCGCCTCGAGCACCATCCCGGACATGAAGTTGGTCACGTCCGTGTTGTGCCAGGAGATGTTGCCGCCGAGCTTGTTGCAGGTGGTCGAGTTGCCCGGCGCTCCGTTAACCTTCGGCTCCGCGAAGACCGTCGCGTTCCAGGCGAGGTTCTGGCCGGTGGTGCCGCCGTTGATGTACGCGTCGCCCTGATAGACGTAGTAGATGCCGGCATACGGGCTGTCGGCGGCGCCCATCGTCCAGGTCTCGAGGTTGCCGGTCTTGCTGTAGGTCCAACCACGATAACCGGGGGTCACGGTGGTGACAGTCGTGTCGGCGAGCTGCGACCCGGTGCACGGCGTGGAGCCCTTGGCTTTCACAATGCCTGCCGGGCACAGGTCGTACCAGTTGCTCGTGTAGGTGACGTTGGAGTTGACTGCGTCGTCGGTGTAGACCGTCAGCGGGTCGATCGTCGGGACCGTCTCCAGCGGTGCGGAGCCACCGGAACCCGCACCGGACGTGCCGGCCATCTGATAGGTGCCGCTTGCCGTCACAGCTCCGCTGATGCAGCTGCTGTTGGCCGTACCGGTAACGCTCCCGTTGGAGTGCACGGGCGCCGGAGTGGTGCTGCCCGGACAGGCGTCTCCGATGCCCTTGATCGTCACGCTACCGCCGGTGAAGTTCACGTCGCCGTTCGTCAGGAGCGCGTTGCCCGGCTTGTACGGCGAGAACAGGTAGTCGACCTTGATCAAGCGGGTCTTCACACCCGCCCCGCCGTATTTCGGCGCCCAGCTCATGGCGTAGACCTTCTGTGCGCCAGTCGGCCTGATGGCCAGGTAATTGCCCTGAGAGTTCTTGGGCAGCGTCCCCGCCGCGTCCCGCGTGACGGCGAGTGCCTTCAGCGTGTCGCGCGCCCATTTGCGCTCCGCGGCATCAGTCGCAAGAGCGCTCGCCGGGATCGCGCAGCTGCAGGGGTTATACGTCTTGTCCTGCTGCAGGATGGCCAGCGTCTGATCGACGCCGGCCTCCGCGACCGCGAGCGCCTGCTCGAAGGTGGCGTGAGTGCGGCTCGATCGCAGTGAGTTGATCGACACCGTGGCGCCCACCATCAGCATGATGAGCAGCACCATGGTGAAGCCCACGACGAGAATGAGGCCGAAGCCCGACTCGTCGGAAGGAGCGGGAAGACGTCGGTTCACCCAGCGATGCATCACGCCACGTTCCTCAGCCTGTCGCGGAAAACGACTTCACGGTCACCGGTGCCGTACCTATTGCGTATGGCGTCGTACTTCATCCGCACCTCGACCAGGCGCGTGTTGGGGGCGGCGACGTCATAGGTGAACGCGAAGTCACTGATGAGCGTGCGCGCCTCGACGACATCGACGCTGCCGGGCACGCTCCGGACGACGTTGCAGTGGCCGACCGTCGTGCATGAGGACCCGCTGACGTCGACGATCTTCCAGGTCACGACCTCGTTCGTCTCGCGGCGGTAGTTCGAGTTGCTGTCGATCCACAAGGTGAGCTGGCGGTCAGTGGCCCCAGCGTCGAGCCCACGCGCGTCGCGGATGTCTCGACCCATGCGCTCCACGACGGTGCGCACGTCCGCGAGGCCCTGCGCCTCGTCACTGTCACTGCGAAAGACCCGGTGCGCGTTGATGACCGCGGTCATCACGACGCCGCCGACCACGGCCATCAGCATCATCGACGTGAGCAGCTCGACGAGCGTCAGCCCGACGTCACCCTTGAGCGCCAGCTTCTTGTTCATGCGTCCGCTCATCCGCCGGCCGTGACCGGCATGCTCGTCTGGGCGTTGTAGGCCGACGTGTCGTAGCCGACTCGGAGGTTGAGGCTTCCGCTGGCCACCACACGAACCACGAGGTTCTTGTCCTTGTTGATGCTGAACGCGCTGCTGATCGGTATCCCAATGGTCACCGGCTGCCACCCCGCCGGCGAGTTGACCGGGAAGGTGACGGTCCCGGAGCCCGCGACCACGAAGCTTCCGCTAAGGCTGTTGTTGTTGTCCGAGCCGATGTACGCGGTCAGCGTGCCGGCCGAGCCCGAGCCGTCGGCAACGCGCGCCCAGATCGTGACGGAGGCGGTCCCGTTGATCGTGGTGGCCAGCGGAACCGGGTAGTACCAAGCGGCAACCTTGGCCTTGTCAGTCTCCGACGCTCCGCCGCCGAAGCGGACGTAGCGACCGGCAGGGACCGAGGCGCAGTCGACCGCGCCGGACGTCGCCGTCGAGCAGTCGGTCGAGTAGTCGTAGAGGGTGGTGCGCGTCGCAGCCGGGGCAGTCTTGTCCATGTACATCGGACCCACGGAGTTGCCGCTCACCGTCTGGTAGACGGTGTTGCCGTTGGTCGCGCTGTTGTGCAGGTAGTACGTCGTCAGCGTGCAGGTGCACTGAGCGGGGTTGACGAGCACCTGGTCGCTGAAGCTGTTGACCGCGGTGGTGGCGCTCGGTTGGGCACTACTGCGCGCGGTGAACGTCACGGTCTGCGTCGTCGGCTCGCCGACGGCGACCGTCCGCACCGCGAAGATCGTCATGGACTGGTTCGTCTGCAGCGGCCCGGTGTCCTTGGTGCCGTCCGCATCAATGTCGCCCAGGAGGGTGTCGGCAGCCGTGTAGGCACCGTCACCGTCGCTGTCGACGTACCACGCCCACGTACCTGAGGGCGGTGCCGTCGCGCTGAGGTTGAAAGCGTCGGGCGCACCGACGTTCGTGATCTTTATCGGGAGCGCGAGCGTGGCACCGACGTTGGTCTTGTAGGTGCCGGCCGTGCCCATGCTGTACTTCGGCAGCGCGAGCCCACGGCGCGTCTCGGTGAAGAACGAGGACGACTTGCGGGTGTGCGTCTTGCCGTTGACGCTCCACTCGATTGTGACCGTGATCCGCCGGTAGTTCGCAGCTGCGTTCGTGGCGTCTGTGACCGTGGTGATGTAGGTCCGGACGGTGTAGTCCGTGTTCTGTTGCCGGATGACCTGCTTGTGCTGCGGAAGGAGGCCGACATCCTTGATGACAAGCGGTTCGAGTCCCGCCGACGTCGTCAGGTAGTAGGTCTGCTGCCCGCTGTTGTAGGAGAGCAGCGGGTCGACGCCGAGGTCGCTGGCGATGTCCGCGGTGTACTCCGTCGCCTTGCTGAAGTCGAGCGCCCGGACGTACTCGACCTGGCGGTTCATCAGGTCCGCGGCGATCTGCGACTGGCGAGCCTGCACGCTGGCCCGCACCGTCTGCACGAGCGCAACGGAGATGGCGCTGAACACGCCGGCTGCGATCATCAGGGCCACGACGGCCTCCAGCAGGCTGAAGCCGCCGTCCGAGGTCATCGCCAGTCGCCGGCGGTCAAGTGCGCGGCGCAACGCCGTCAGGCTGATCACCCCAGTCCCTTCGACATCGACAGTGGCGACCTTGAGAGCCCCTGGCCCAAATGGGCGCCTCGGATGGCCCCAGTCGGCGGTGTTCCGCACCCGGCTGATCCGCATAGGTCCCTGATCGGCCACTCAGCCGTCAACACGTGCCGCCGGTGAGCAAGAGCCCACCGTTCGTGCTCGCGTAGTACCAACCACGCGGGGAGCCGCTGTGCTTCGCGTACAGGCAGAAGGCCGTCGCGGTGCCGGAACCGCTCCTCACCTCGAGCACCACGCCGTCCGACGGCTTGTACTCGGTGCCGATATCGGCCAGCGTGCCGTAGACACCCTGGTCGGTGAGGTAGGTCTCCTCGAGGCTGGCGAAGTTGCGAAGATCCGACTTGGCCGCGGCGTCGTAGCCCTTGCGTCGCTGTCCCAGGAACACGGGGATGGCGATCGACGCCAGGATGGCGATGATCACGATGACCACGAGCAGCTCGATGAGGGTGAAGCCTCGATCGTCTCGCCTGTTCCGGCCGGCGTGTGCAGGCATGCATGTGACTCGGCGAGTTCGACCGCCCGCTTGATCACCCATGTAGTTCACGAAACGTCACTGGCCGGGCCCCGAGGGACCCGGCCAGTGACAGAAAGCTGATCAGCTGCAGGTGGAGCTCTTCGCGAGCAAGCCGCCGCCGGCGCTGTTGTAGTACCAGGTGTTGCTGGACGAGGCGTGAAATGCCCTGAGGCAGAACCCTGTCGCAGTCCCGTCTCCGCTGAGGACGGTCAGCGTCACCTGGTCGGACGCCTTGAAGGTGCCGTCCGACGTGACGTTGGCAGTAGTGCCGTAGACGCCGTTGTCGGTCAGGTAGGTCTCCTCGAGCGTGGCGAAGTTCCGCAGATCAGACTTGGCCGCCGCGTCATAGCCCTTCTTGCGCTGGTTGAGGAAGACCGGAATGGCGATGGCCGCCAGGATGCCGATGATG
>JAWWOH010000094.1:0-12451 GCA_033851845.1 Actinomycetota bacterium | reverse complement strand
CCGTCGCACCGGCCGCGTGGTGGATCTCGTGCACGACGCCGGCGTACGGCGAGGGCACCTCGACGGCCGCCTTGGCCGTCTCCACCTCGACGATCGGCTGGTTGAGCTTGACCTCGTCGCCGACCTTCACCATCCACTGCAGGATCTCGCCCTCGGTCAGTCCCTCACCGAGGTCGGGCAGCTTGAACTGCATCAGACGCGGCATGTCAGTACCCCAGGCTGCGGTCGACGACGTGCAGGACGCGGTCGAGGTCGGGGAGGTACTCCTCCTCGATCCGTGACGGCGGATACGGGGTGTCGAAGCCGGTCACGCGAAGCACCGGCGCCTCCATCTCGTAGTAGAGCTCCTCGCCGACGCGGGCCGCGATCTCGGTGCCGAGCCCGACGAAGGACGGTGCCTCGTGCACGACGATGAGCCGCTTGGTACGGCGTACGGACTCGAAGATGGTCGGGTAGTCGAGCGGCGACATGGACCGCAGGTCGACGACCTCGAGTGAGCGACCGTCCTCCTCGGCGGCCGTGGCCGCGTCCATGCACGTCTTCACCATCGGGCCGTAGGCGAGCAGGGTCGCATCGTTGCCCGGCCGAACGACGCGCGCGCCCCACAGCGGGTCCGGCGTCATCGTGACGTCGACCTCGGCCTTCTCCCAGTAGCGCCGCTTGGGCTCGAAGAAGATGATCGGGTCGTCGCTCTTGATGGCCTGCTGGATCATGAAGTAGGCGTCCACCGGGTTGGAGCAGGAGACGACCTTCAGACCGGCGGTGTGCGCGAAGTAGGCCTCCGGCGACTCGCTGTGGTGCTCGACCGCGCCGATGCCCCCACCGAACGGGATGCGAATCACGACGGGCATCTTCAGCGCGCCCTTCGAGCGCGCGTGCATCTTCGCGAGCTGGCTCACGATCTGGTCGTACGCGGGGAAGACGAAGCCGTCGAACTGGATCTCGCACACCGGCCGGTAGCCGCGGATGGCGAGGCCGATCGCCGTGCCGACGATGCCGGACTCAGCGAGCGGCGTGTCGAAGACGCGGTCCTCACCGAAGTCCTTCTGCAGGCCGTCGGTGACGCGGAAGACGCCACCGAGCTTGCCGATGTCCTCACCCATGAGCACGACCTTCGGGTCGTCCTCCATCGCCCTGCGCAGGCCCTCGTTGAGCGCCTTCGCCATGGTCATCTGGGCCATCAGGCGTGCGCTCCTTCTGCGAAGCCGGCGAGGTAGCCGGCGAACTCGTCACGCTGCTGCCCGAGCAGCGGGGTCTGCTCGTCGTACACGCTGTCGAACATCGACAGCGGATCCGGGTCGGGCATCTCGAGGCAGCCCTTGCGGATCCTGGCAGCGAGCTCGTCGGCGTCGGCCTCGACGCTCTCGAAGAACGTGTTGTCGACGATCTGCTGCTTGTAGAGGAACGCCTTCATGCGCTCGAGCGGGTCCTTGAGCTTCCATGCCTCGAGCTCGCTGGCGAGCCGGTAGCGGGTCGGGTCGTCGGAGGTCGTATGCGCGCCCATCCGGTAGGTGAACGCCTCGACGAGCGTCGGGCCCTGACCGCTGCGGGCGTCGTCGAGCGCCTTGCGGGTCACGGCGTACGACGCGAGCACGTCGTTGCCGTCGACACGTACGCCGGGGAAGCCGAAGCCGCGGGCGCGCTGGTAGAGCGGGATGCGGGTCTGGTTGGCCGTTGGCGTGCTGATGCCCCACTGGTTGTTCTGGCAGAAGAAGACGATCGGTGCGTTGTAGACGCTCGCCCAGACGAAGGCCTCGTTGACGTCGCCCTGGCTCGACGCACCGTCACCGAAGTAGGCGATGCAGGCCTCGTCCCGATCGATGTCGCCCGAGCCCACCGCGCCGTCCTTCGTGATGCCCATCGCGTAGCCAGTCGCATGCAGCGTCTGCGAGCCGATGACGATCGTGTACAGCTGGAAGCGGGTCGCCTGCGGGTCCCAGCCGCCGTTGTCGACGCCGCGGAACAGGCCGAGCAGGCGAAGCGGGTCGACACCGCGGCACCACGCGACGCCGTGCTCTCGGTAGGTCGGAAAGGCGTAGTCCTGCGGACGCAGGGCCCGGCCGGATCCCACCTGCGCGGCCTCCTGGCCGAGCAGCGCGGCCCAGATGCCGAGCTCGCCCTGCCGCTGGAGCGCGGTCGCCTCGACGTCGATCCGGCGAGTCAGCACGAGGTCGCGGTAGAAGCCGCGGTACTCCTCGTCGGTGAGGTCGATGTCGTAGTCGGGGTGCGAGACGCGCTCGCCCTCCGGCGTGAGGAGCTGGACGAGCTCCGGCCCCGCCGTGCTGCTCGTCGCGACCGGCGTGGACTCGGTCGCGGGGGCGAGTGGGCTGCCCTTTGCGGACACAGCTGTTCTCCTCGTGCGCTCGGGCGCCACGTCCGGGGTCTCCGGTTGCAGCGCGGGGGCGGGCCGGCGCACCGGCGCCCGCGGGGTGTGCGGGACGCACCGGGGCTGCCGGAGCAGTTCCATGGTGTCAGACGTCGGCGTGGGCTGGTGTCGCGGCGGTGTCCTCGAGGCGCGTCAGCGGTTGCCGAGGTGCAGGGAGTGCGACCACCCGACCCGCTTGCCGTGGTGCTTGGCGTGCTTGGTGTGGTGCTTCGCGGACGGACCTACCGCGGCGTGCTTCGCATGCCCCTTGGCCAGGTGCCGACCGGGCAGCGCCGCCGTCGGGTCGACGTCGGACGGAGCGACGCTGGCCAGGACCGGCGCTTGTGCCACCGGCGCGACGAGCTGCGGCGGGGGTGCGTCCGTGAACGCGAGGGCGAGCGGCGGCGGCGAAGGCGCGACCACCACAGCAACGGAGCGATCGCCAGTCCGGGCCGCTCGGGCAGCGTGGCCGGTGGAGCGGTCGATCTGACCGGGCGGCAGCACGACCACCCCCGGCGCGTGGTTGAGCGGGGTCGCAGAGGGCAGCGGGGGCGCCGGGGCGGCGAGCGGGGTGACCGACGACGTGCCGGTGAGCACCAGCAGCGCCGTGCCGGCGGACGCGAGCGCCACGAGCCCGGCAGTCGCCGCGCCGACGACCAGTCGGTTCGGGCCGACCAGGGTGGTGGTGCGACGCGGACGCGAGGTCATTCGTCACCCCTCCCTCCGGCCGCGCTGGCTCGACGGCGTACCAGCAGTATGCCACGCAACGTGTCCAGATAATCACGCTGGGTGCAGGAATACTCTTGCCCGCGGGGATTTCGACCCTTTGCGGCCAAGTCCTGCCCCCGTGCCGAGACCGGTTCGTGATCAGCGAGGCGTCGTGCGCTCCTGCTCGGCCCGGCTCTTCAGCGCCGCGAGGGTGCGCTCGATGCTGGATGCCGTGAACGCCGCCCGGTCGGTGACCCCGCTCGCGAGCAGCCCGATGAGGTCCATCGCTCGACCACGACGGTCGAGCCAGGTCTCGGTGACCGTGCAGCCCTCGGGTCGGGGCGCGACCTCGTAGGTCCAGCGCGAGACCGCGAGACCGATGCTGTCGACGTCGAAGCTGAACCGCGTGGGCGGGTCACAGGCCACGACGCGCACAAGCGTGCTCCAGCGTCGCCAGCCGTTGCGGTTCGATCCCCGGAACCGCACGCCGGCGGCCGCCTCCTGCGCGCCGCCGAGCCAGCGGCCACCGGTGTTCTCCGGACTGAGCTCACCCATTCCCGGCAGGTCGCTCACGAGGCCGAACACGCGTTCCGCAGGCGCGTCGATGTCGATGCTGCGGGAGACGGACGCGCGTTCGGCCATGGCCGAACCGTAGTGCCGAGGCCTAGCGGAAGGTCGAGGGAACCGGGAGCGTCTTGACCCTGGTCAGCGGCCACACGACGACGAAGGCCCGGCCGATCACCCGGTCGATCGGGATGGTGCCGTTGGCTCGCGAGTCGCTCGAAGCACCGCGATGGTCACCCATCACCCAGAGCCGGCCGGCCGGCACGAGGACCCCCGGCGCGCCCGGCGGGCACTGGGCGTCCGTGCCCGCTGCGCAGAAGACCTGATGGTCGTCCTCGAACAGGTAGGGCTCGCTCAGCTCGACCGCGGTGCGGCTGCCTTTGGGCTGCACCGTCACGTGCCCGTTGCTGCAGCAGGCGACGCGGTCGCCCGGCAGGCCGATCACGCGCTTGATGTAGTCCTTCTCGCCCGGTGCGCCCAGCCCGACCAGCCGGGTGAACGACCGGATCGCTCGCTGCACCCCGTTCGCGGGTGCCGGCTCGGGCACCTCGCTGTCGAAGCTGTCCACGCCGTTGAACACGACGATCTCGCCACGGCGGATGTCGCGGACGTTGTAGAGCACCTTGTTGACCAGGACCCGGTCACCACGACAGCCCGGGCAGCCGTGCAGCGTCTTCTCCATCGACCCGGACGGGATGAAGAAGGCCTGCACGAGGAACGTCTTGACGAGCACGGCGAGGACGAGTGCGACGACGACGAGGACGGGCAGCTCGGTCCATCCCTTGCCGGCGCGCTTCGCGACGGTCTCAGTGCTCACCGCCGGACCTTACGACGCCGGGCCGGCAGGCGGCGGTCCAAGGGGCTAGCTCGTCAGCCGCTAGCTCGGGCTCATGTCGACGAACCGCGAGTAGTGGCCCTGGAATGCAACGGTGATGGTCGCGGTGGGCCCGTTGCGGTGCTTGGCGACGATGAAGTCGGCCTCGCCGGCGCGCGGGCTCTCCTTCTCGTACGCATCCTCGCGGTGCAGCAGTACCACCATGTCCGCGTCCTGCTCGATCGAGTTGTGGACGGCCACGCCATCGGCGATGAAGTTGTGGTTGCCGACCACAGTCGCGTCGAAGACCTCCTCGACGCCGTCCGGCACGACCTCGACAACTGTGTCCCAGAAGACGTCGTTGGTGGCCTCGAGCTCGAGGTCGTCATCGAGCAACGCCGTCGCGACGCCGGCCAGCCGCCCCGCCGGCGCCACCACCTCCCGGGTCATCGCCGCCTCGACCTGGCTCCAGACGCGGTCGCGCGCCCTGGAAGCAGGCTCTCCGCGCAGCGCCTGCAGCACTGCGTCACGGGCCGCGTCGCCGTCGAGGCCACTCTCGATCTGACCCGTGAAACGGGCGAGGTCGTCGCCCGGCGAAACCGACACAGCCGTCAGCTGACCGGCGGCACTGACCGACGTCGAGATGCCGAAGCGCAGCAGGAGTCGGCTGACAGCATCCGCAGCGGCTCGGGTCGCCAGGAGGTAGGTCCGACCTTCGGTCGACGACGCCGTCCGGGCGAAGAGCTCCCGCAGAAGCAGGCGCAGCTGCCGCTTGGGCAGAGCGGGCGTTTCGGCGGGAACGTCACCCCGGGCGGCAAGCCGCACCGCTGCGGCCCGCACGTCGTCGTCAGACCGGACGACCTCCCGGTCGGGGGCAGGAACGTGGCGTGGCACGGCGAGACGTGAGCCGGGAGCCAGCTCGCCCAGCGGCTTCCACCCGTCGTACGTCAGGAACGGGTGGTTCGTGGTGGCACGGATCGTCTTTCCGGACGCGAGCCGAAGCCGATAGACGTCACGGGTGCCTGTCGAGAAGACATGCGTAAGGTGTCGGCGTACGTAGCGCAGCGAATCGTCCAGGCTCCACACCGGCACGTCTCGAGCGCCGGTCGCGAACAACTCGCCCATCGTGGTCTCGGCGCCTGTATCCGCGCGAAGGATGCGCGTCGACGCAGGCAGGCAGCCCGACTCGCGAAGGTCCGACAGCATCGGCTTCTTGTCCTGGCGCTGCTCGGGACCGCGGTTGAGCTGGCTCATCGCGATCACCGGGCACTCGAGCTCCTTCGCCAGCAGCTTGAGCGATCGCGAGAGCTCTGACACCTCTTGCTGGCGCGACTCGGCCTTCTTGTTGCCCTGCATCAGCTGCAGGTAGTCGACGACCACGAGCTTGAGGTTGTGTCGTTGCTTGAGCCGTCGCGCCTTGGCGCGGATCTCCATCATGGTCAGGTTGGGGGAGTCGTCGATGAACAGTGGCGCGTCCGCGACCTCGCCCATCCGACGCGCGAGACGGGCCCAGTCGTCATCCGTCATCGTGCCGGCCCGCATGTGGTGCAGCGGCACCCGTGCCTCAGCCGACAGCAGACGCATCGTGATCTCGGTCTTGGTCATCTCGAGCGAGAAGATGACGCTGGCCATCCCGTTCTTCACCGAGCACGTCCGGCTGATGTCCAAACCGAGTGTCGAGTTGTGCGTAGGAATCATGGAACGCGTCGCGAGGTAGAGGTGGTCCTGGTTGTCCACCTGCACGCAGCGCACAGGGACAGACTCGACCGGCACGACAGACGTGATGAACCGCTGGCGGGCATTGGCGCCGCCCTTACACCGCTCCTTGTGCGCCAGGCGCTTGCGCTCCAAGCGGAAGACCTCGTCGGCCGTGGACCAATTCAACGTGTAGCAGATCGAGGACTCAGGCGTGCGGCCAGGGACCGGTTTCCGAGTGATCGTGCATCGATAGCCGAGGCTGAGCACGAGGTCCTGCGCGTCTCTCGCGAGTCGCTCGGAGGTGACTGCGAACTGCAGATTGCCGCCAGGCGCCACCGTCCCGTCGGTGTCCATCAATCCGGCGAGCAAGGCCCGTCGCTGCCGCTCCGAACCGCGCAGATATGCCGCTGGGATGTGCTTGCTGTTGAGCACGCCGAGCTTGCGCAACAGGGCCTGCAGCGTCCCGTGATCGTCGCGGCAGGCCTGACAAAGAACTCCACCACAGGAAGGACCACCGCAGTCCATGCAAGGCGGGACGGGCACCGGCTCGGAGATTGCCTTCGCCCGGCCCCCGCACGACTTGCCGCACGTCCGCACGTGTCGCAGAGCAGGAGTGAACGTCGTGCCGCAGACAATGCACGTGCGCTCAGGCGTGGCAGTACGAGGCAACGCGAGTCGGAACAATGAGGGCGTGCCCTGGGCGACGACGTCAACTCCCTCGGCCTCGATGTGCATCAGGATCTCGTGGTCGAAGGACGTCAGACGTGCACCTGCGGAGTGACCGTCTCCAAGCCAAGCACCGAGCGTGTACGGCGGAACGAGCAGATTCGCATCCGGGAGATCGAGCGCGGCGGCTACCGGCACGGCATGGTTGACGCGGGCATCGGCCGTCGCGCAACGCACCGTGTCCGCTAGCTCGGCTGTCGTCCTGACCGAGTGCTTGATGCCGCCAGCCGCGCGACGCTCCGCACGCGTCGTCGTCCACCACTGGTGCTGGGCGTCCGCAACGACCTTGGTGCCGTCGGAGAACGTCACCTCGAAGCAGGGACGATCCGTCATGACCTCCGTGGTCCCCACCACAGTGGTCGGCCGTCCATCGGCACCGAGCAACTGCTCCCCGATGGAGACTTCGCCCATCGTGGTCCATCCACTCGGCGTCGGCAGCGGGGTGTCGAGGGCCAACGCCTTACCGAGACCAGGTCTGGCCGCAATGATCACGAGCTGGCCCGGGTGCAGGCCGTTGGTGACCTGGTCGAGGTCCGCGAAGCCGGTTGGCACACCGGTCATGGAGCCGCCGCGACTGCCGATGGCCTCCAGCTCGTCCATCGTCGGCTGCATCAGGTCTTCGAGAAGCGTGTAGTCCTCGCTCGTGCGCTTCTCGGTGACGTCGTACACCGCCTGCTGCGCCCGGTCGACGACGTCGTCCACGTCGCCGAGACCGGTCGAGTAACCGAGCTGCACGATGCGGGTGCCGGCCTCGACGAGCCGGCGCAGGATCGCCTGCTCCGCGACGATGCGCGCGTAGTAGCCGGCGTTGGCGGCGGTGGGCACGCTCGACAAGAGCGTGTGGAGGTACGGCGCACCGCCGACGCGGGCGAGCTCGCCCGTGCGCGTCAGCTCCGCCGAGACGGTGATGGGGTCGGCCGGCTCACCACGGCCGTAGAGGTCGACCACGACATCGAAGATGGTCTGATGGGCCGGCCGGTAGAAGTCGGTCGACCGGACGACCTCCACGACGTCGGCGATCGCGTCCTTGCTCAGCAGCATGCCGCCGAGCACGGACTGCTCGGCGGCGAGGTCCTGCGGCGGCGTGCGCTCGAACTCAGCGCTCGGGCCCCGGTCCCGCGCCGCAGCCAGATCGACGACCCCGTCCGTCACCGACACTGCCTCCGCTCGCTCCGCCGCGCGCGCCTGCACCGGCGCCAGCCAGAGTTCTACCGGCGACCACCGACGGTTTCGCGCGTGTCGGCGTCGCGGGCTGCCGGCGGCTGTGGACACAGCTGGGGAGGTGGTGTGCACGCGTCGGCGCGCCGCTGTGGAGCCCTGGGGACGAACCTGGGGACGACGGCGGCCGCGCCGGCCGAATCGAGCGTGCGACCTGCCCACAGCGCTGTGCACCGGCTGTGGAGAAAGAAAGTCGGCCCCGTCCGCCGCCCCGAGTCACCCGGATTGGGTGGTCCTCGGGGCTGTGGTCGAAAGCCGGACCTGCCGAGACCCTGAAGGTGCGCCCTCTGCCCGCAGCTGCAGGCGGCCCGCCTCCGCCCGCGAGCTGCGCGGACGGTGCGGCCGTCGATGCCCCGCGTCACGCCCGTTTCGTGCGGTACACCACGGGCCATCGGAGCGCCATCGGGCTTGCGGCGGGCGTCTCGCTGGGCTGGCTCGTCGCATCCGTCGCCCTCCCCGACACGATCGCGCCGTACTGGCTGGGCCTCCCGGTCGTCCTGCTCGCGGCGCGATACGGCCGGCCCGCCGCCATCGGTGCCGCCCTCGGCGCCTGCTGCCTGCAGTACGCCGCAGCGCTGGTAGACCCGGCCTCGCCGCCTTCCATCGGCAAAGCGGTGACCGCCCTCGTCTTCCTGCTCAGCATCGGGTTGCTCGTCACGCGGCTCGTGTACGACGTACAGCGCGGCGGCCGGCAGGTCGTGTCCACGCTCAACGGCGAGCGAGACGTCGCGCTGGCCGCCGTTGCCGAGCGCGATGCGCTCAGCGAGCGCCTGGTTCACCAAGCCACCCACGACGCCCTGACCGGCCTGCCGAACCGCAGCCTGTTCCTGCAGAAGCTGCAGGACGCGCTGCGGGAGTGCACCGACGGCCAGCCCATCGGCGTCCTGTTCGTCGACCTCGACGACTTCAAGACCGTCAACGACAGCTTCGGCCACGCGGCCGGCGACGAGCTGCTGATCGGCGTGGGCGAACGCCTAAAAAACGCCGTTCGCGTCGGCGACGTCGTGTCGCGCTTCGGGGGCGACGAGTTCGCGGTGCTCCTGCGCGACGGCGATCCCGACCGCGCCCGCGGACTGGCGAACCGCCTGCTCGGCGTGCTGCGCGCACCCTTCGCCCTGTCGATCGGCATGGCCAGCGGCCGGGCCAGCGGCGGGGTCGTGACGACGACTGCACGGCCCGACACGCCGGTCGAGGAGCAGGCCGCTGACCTGCTGCGCCGCGCCGACCTCGCGATGTACGCCGCAAAGGCGGCCGCTGACGGGCACTGCGTGGAGTTCCGCGACGAGCTCCAGCACGCCATGCTCGAGCGCCTGGCGCTCCAGGACGACATCACCGAGGCGATGATCCGCGAGGACTTCCACCTCAACTACCAGCCGGTCATCGACCTGAAGAGCAACCGGCTGGTCACGGTCGAGGCCCTCCTGCGCTGGCACCACCACGAGCGCGGCGATGTCCCACCGGACCAGTTCGTGCCCATCGCGGAGAAGTCCGGGGCGATCGTGCAGATCGGCCTGTGGGTGCTCGAGCAGGCCTGCCGCGACCTCAAGCAGTGGGACGAGGAGCACCCTGGCAACGACGTGCAGATCGCCATCAACCTGTCGGCCCGCCAGCTCAAGGAGCCCTCGGTCGGACCGCAGATCGCGCGCGTGCTGCACCGCATGGACGTCGACCCCCGCCGGTTGATCCTCGAGGTGACCGAGAGCCTGGTGATGGACGACGGCGAGGCCGCCGCCGCGACCCTGTGGCAACTGCGCGCACTCGGCATCCGCATCGCTGTCGACGACTTCGGCACCGGCTACAGCTCGCTGAGCCGCCTGGTGGACCTTCCCCTCGACGACATCAAGATCGACCGGTCGTTCATCCGCGAGCTCTCCGTCAGCGACGCGGGTGCCACGATCATCAAGGCTGCCATCGCGATGGCACACGGGCTCGACCTCAACGTCGTCGCCGAAGGCGTCGAGTCGACCGAGCAGCTCGCCTTCCTGATGCGCAGCGGCTGCGACCAGGCCCAGGGATACCTGTTCAGCCGGCCGCTCCCCGCCCACGACATCGGCGGCCTGCTCGGCCCGGAGGCGAGCGTCAACTACGGCGCCGTCTCCGACAACGCCGATCTCACCGCCGAGCATCCTCGACAGACCCGCCCCTCGCCGACGATCATCCCCTCGATGCCGAGGCACCGATGACGACCGACCTCCGGAAGCAGGCGGGTGACACGTGATGAACGAGCTCGAACGGCTGGCGCAGGAGGCCTGCGACGAGGCCGCCGTCACCGAGGTCATCCGGCCGGCGGCGATCATCCCGGAGAACGCCGCTCGCGCGATCCTGATGCAGCTGGCCCTGCTCGACGTACGGGTCGACGGGCTGTGGCAGGCCGACCCATCGGTCTGGCGGCGCTTCGACCAGCCGTGGAACGGCGACGACGGCGGACCGGGCACCGCGCAGGTGCTCGGCAGCATCCACGTCGCGTACGGCGTGCCGACGCGCTACGAGATCACCATCTACCGGGTGACGCTCAGCGAGCTCGGCCATGCCGAGGGGTGGACCGTCGCTCAGCTCACCGACGAGGCCCTCGGCTACGGCGACCTGACCCTCGACGCCTGCCCGCGCGCGGCCCTCACGGCCCCGCCTCGCCCCTTCCGCTTCCCGGGCTGACACAGCGGTCGACCCGGGACGCGGCGACGCGCTAGCCCTTGACGACCTCGACGGTCAGGGTGGCCTCGACCTCCGGGTGCACCTTGACCGTGACCGCGTGCTGCCCGAGCGTCTTGATCGGGTGCTGGAGGACGACCAGGCGCCGGTCCAGCTTCGGACCGCCGGCCTTGGACACGGCCTCGACGATGTCCGCCGACGAGATCGAGCCGAAGAGCCGGCCGCCTTCGCCGGAGCGGGCCGGCAGCTTGACGGTGAGATCGGCGAGCTGCTGCTTGATCTCGCCGGCCTGCGCGGTGTCACGGACCTCACGCACCTCGCGGGCCCGGCGGATCGACGCGATCTGCTTGTCGGCACCCTTGGTCCACAGCTGGGCGAACCCGCGCGGCACGAGGTAGTTGCGGCCGTAGCCGTCCTTGACCTCGACGACATCGCCGGGCGCACCGAGCCCGGTGACCTCCTGGTTGAGAATCAGCTTCATGTCAGCGCGCCGTTGACGTGTAGGGGAGCAGCGCCATCTCGCGGCTGTTCTTCACGGCGACAGCGACATCGCGCTGGTGCTGCGAGCAGTTGCCGCTGACCCGACGCGCGCGGATCTTGCCGCGGTCGGAGATGTACTTGCGCAGAAGGCCGGTGTCCTTGTAGTCGACGTAGGTCACCTTGTCCTTGCAGAACTGGCAGACCTTCTTCTTGAGCTTGCGGGGCGGTGGCTTGGCCATCGGTGTCGTTCTCCTGGTGAGGAAGTCTGTTGGAAAGTCTTAGAAGGGGGGCTCGTCGGACCAGCCGCCGCCGGCAGCCGCACCACCGGCGGGCGCAGTTGCCCACGGGTCGTCGCCGGCCGGCGTACCGCCACCGTTGGAACCGCCGCCACCACCGAAGCCGCCACCGCCACCTGAGGAGCCGCCCTGCCGCGTGGTCTTGTTGACCTTCGCGGTGGCGTACTTCAGGGACGGGCCGACCTCGTCGACGTCGAGCTCGATCACCGTGCGCTTCTCGCCCTCCTTCGTCTCGAAGGAGCGCTGCTTGAGCCGGCCCTGCACGATGACCCGCGCGCCGCGCTGCAACGACTCGGCGACGTTCTCGGCCGCCTGCCGCCAGATGCTGCAGCGAAGGAACAGCGCCTCGCCGTCCTTCCACTCGTTGGTCGCCTTGTCCAGCGTCCGCGGGGTGGAGGCCACGGTGAAGCTCGCGACCGCTGCACCACTGGGGGTGAAGCGGAGCTCGGGGTCGTTCGTCAGGTTGCCGACGACGGTGATGACGGTCTCGCCTGCCATGGTGCGGTCCTCTCGGGGCCCTTCCCGCGCGGTGCGGGATGTTGGTTGTGTGCGTGCGCAGTCGGTCGCGCACTTGTTTCGCGGGGAAGGGTCGTGCCTGGGTAGGACGAAATGCTGGACTAGCGCAAGTCGGGCCGGATCACCTTGGTGCGCAGGATCGACTCGTTGAGGTTGAGCTGACGGTCCAGCTCCTTCATGACAGCGGGCTCGGCGTTGAGGTCGATGACGGCGTAGATGCCCTCGACCTTCTTGTCGATCTCGAACGACAGCCGCCGCCGGCCCCACACGTCGACCTTGTCCACGGTGCCGCCGCCGTTGCGGACGACGTTGAGGAACGTGTCGAGCGAGGGAGCGATGGTCCGCTCCTCGAGATCTGGATCGAGGATGACCATGAGCTCGTAGTGACGCAACAGACCCACCTCCTCCTGTGGACTA
>JAWWOH010000046.1:0-2743 GCA_033851845.1 Actinomycetota bacterium | reverse complement strand
AGTCACAGCCCATCGCGGTGTAGGAGCGGGTCCAGGTGATCCGCCGGCCGGTGCTCTGCGTCGCCACCAGTCGTATGGAGAAGGTCCGGCGGGCCGCTGGGCGCGGGACGGTGATCCGGCGGAGTGCGTGTCCACTGCGGCTCGCGACGCTGCGTCCGTCCAGGAAGGCCGCGGCGCGGACGACACGTGCGTCACGCGCGCGTCGCGGCGCGAACGTATAGCTCGCCGGCGGCGCGCACGCACCGGCGAAGGTCGCCACCCGGGTGCGCTGCTCCACGGGTAGCAGGGTGTTCGCGACGTTCCCGGCCGTAAGCTGCCCTGGGTCGACCGTCGGGTGTTGGAGGTACTGGACGGTCTGGCGAGCCTGGTTGGCCAGATCGAGGGGCAGGGGGACGGCGAGGCCGCGCGGGAGCCGGTTCTCTGTCCACCAGAGCTGCTTGTTCCGAGGGTTCCAGGTGATCTCCGGGGTGACCCAGCCGTCGTTCCCGTCGGTCGTGAGCCGGCGGACGGCACGGGTGCGGAGGTCGACCTCGTAGAGGTCGGTCGCTTCCTGTGCGAGCGGCTGCAGGAAGCCGACCTCGAAGATCGGCAGCACGAGGAAGTTGTCATATGCGGTCGTGAGGCCGAGGTCCTGGGCGATCTGGCTGAACGTGTTGTAGAAGCCCGGATGGTCGCGGCTCGACATGAAGATGACGCCCTTCATGTCCGGAGTGAAGATCGCCTGCTCGTCCCACCCGGGATTGTCGGTGAGGCGGGTAACGTGACAGCCCTTGCCGGTCAGGCGGCAAAAGAACAGCTCCGTGTTCATCGCAGTGCCGTAGCTCTCGGTGTAGAGGAAGCCGCTGCCGTCGGGCGCCCACCACTGGGTTTCGTACCAGTGGCCGTTGGCCGGTCGGACGACGCGGACGTTCGTGAGTGACGGATTGCCGTTCCGGTCCACGATGAAGTTGGCAACGCGCACGTCCCACCTGCCCTGCCCGTCGCCGTCGATGATGTTGCCGTTGAAGTGCGCCCAGACGAGCCGCCTGCCGTCCGGCGACCAGTAGGCGTGGTAGTCGTCGGTTCCCTCGCCATCGTGGGTCGCGGGGTTGGCGTAGAGCTTCGTCACATGCGAAGCGTCAGGACGCATGACGTACAGCTCGGAGCCGATGCCTCCGTAACCGGCCGCGCCGAACGTGATGTGGTGGCCCATCCAGGAGTGGAAGAGGATCCAGTCGCCCTGCGGTCGCACCGCCGGGACCAGGTTCGGCGCCGGCAGCTGGCAGGTCAGGCACTTTTTGCTCGTGCCGTCGGGGTTGGCGATGTAGGTCTGGTTGTTGTAGGTCTTGTCGAAGTCGTCGCTGACGACCACGCGCCCGTCAGGCATGAACACGGGCGCCTGTCCGAACGTGTACGCGTTGGTCGTGGCCCGAAACGGCGCCGTCGCGTACGGCTCATGCGCCTGTGCCGTGTTCGCTTGACCGGTCGCGAACGCCGCCGCTGCGGCAACGGCCACAATCCAACTCCTGCTGCGCATCGGACACCCCTGTCCTCGAATATCGCTCCCCGCCGAAGACGCTATCAGAACCAGTACGTACTCGTACACGTTTACGTTGCCCGCAACCGCGCTCGCTCGCGCTCAATGTCCGCGCACCCTGCGGAGAATCTGGCCAGAGTGAGGAGCGGCCCGACGGCCTGGCAGTTGCAAGCGGCGAAGCAGGTGCCGACGATCCACGGACGAGCGTGTGGACAGTCGCGAGCGTGGACCAGCCAGTCGGTGACGGCAGCACGACGCTGCGCGACGTCATCGTCTCTCCAATAGACGAAGGTGATCCTGAGGGAGAGCTCGACCGCTCTCTGATCCGTGAGCTTCTCGGAGACCTAAGCGAAGAGAAGGTCGCGAATATGAGCGATGCGGAACGCGACGAGGTCAGGGTCAGGCTCGAAAAGGCAGATTTGCGGCCGTCGATCTCACGAGCCACGGCGACGGCTCACGCTAGTGAATGGTCAGGGCCGTCCTGACGAGGACGCTGCGGTGGCCCTTCACCGCGACGGTCAAGGCGACCGTGTGGCCGCGAGCCAGCCGCTTGTGTGTTTGTAGCACCCTGCGGGCCGGGCGCTCCCTGGGGTCCGGCGTGGCCGCGCGGTCCGGCGGGCGCGGCCGCTGCGGGAACGCCCGTGCCGCAGTCGTCGGATGCGACCACGAAGTCGTCGTCGAGCGCGAGCCGCTGTGGCGCCGAGAAGTGGCCCGCGGCGTCGCCGGTGTACCAGACGGTCCCATCGGTGACTTCGGCCACCGCGACATCCGCTCAGGTGGCAGCCCTGCTCAGCGTGGTTGGCCGTGCTGCGACGGTGACCGCGCGACTCCGGGCGATGGTTGCGGGTCGCTCATCGACTGCGACTCGTGCACAATGCCGCGTCGTGGCCACGCCGGATCACGAGGTCGTCGTCGTCGGGGCCGGGTTCTCCGGAATCGGGGCAGCCATCAAGCTCGACAGGGCGGGCTTCGGCGACTGCGTGGTGCTCGAGGAGGGCCAGGGCGTGGGCGGGGCGTGGCACTGGAACACGTACCCCGGCGTCGCGGTGGACATCCCGTCGTTCAGCTATCAGTTCTCGTTCGAGACGAGCGCCGAGTGGTCGCGCGTCTACGCGCCGGGCGACGAGCTGAAGGCCTACGCGGAGCACTGCGTGGACAGCTACGGCCTGCGCGACCGGATCCGCCTCGGCACCAAGGTCGTCGGCGCGGCCTTCGACGATGCCGCCC
>JAWWOH010000116.1:0-19090 GCA_033851845.1 Actinomycetota bacterium | reverse complement strand
AGCCTTGCCAGCCTGGCTGCACGAGTACAACCATCACCGTCTCCACACCGCCATCGGATCCGTCCCGCCCATCACAAGGTTGACCAACCTCACTGGGCAGTACAGCTAGCGAACGACCGGCAGTCGCACGACGGCGTCCTGCAGCACGACGGCGCCCGGCGTGCGGTTGCCGAAGCCGACGAACATGTCGTTGGTCGCCATCGCCATGACGAACAACGACTGGCCCGCGGGCACGTCGACCGCCACCGACGGCAGCTCGATGCTGCGCTTCTCGCCGGCGACGGGGAGCAGCTCGTTGATCGGGAGCACGTTGCCCTGGACGACCTTCGCGTCCGCCGGTGAGGTCCCGACACCGAGCGCGTAGAACGCGCGGTTGTTGACACCTGCGGCGTACATCGTGCCGTCGAGGTACGGCGTACCCGCGACCTTGATCGGGCCCTTCGCGACCTCGAAGGCGAGCGGTGGCCCGGCCAGCTGTGTCGTCGCGACGGTGCCGACCGGGAAGGACTTGTTCGGCGTGACCGAGTCGACCGTGCGGCAGGTGTTGTCGGAGGTCGCGAGGTGGTACTGGCCGTAGCCCGTGAGGTTGTTGGCCTTGCCCTTCAGCGCGTGGTCGAAGAACTTGATGGTCAGGTCCTCGAACGAGCCGCCAGCGAGCTGCTTGCTGCACGGGTCACCGCTCGGCGCCGCCGCCTGCGGGTAGACGAACGGCAGCACGTGGCCGCCGTTGTAGCCGACGAAGATGCTCTTCTCACGGGCTGCCTGGGTGATGGCCTTGGCGAAGTTCTGCAGGCCCTGGTGCAGCGGGAACAAGGTGTCCGTGATCCCCTGCCCGAACAGGATCGGGATGTCGAGCTGGCGGCCCTGCGAGACGTGCCAGGCCGGCCCGTTCTTCAGGAAGAACGCATCGAGGTTCGGCGTCCCGGGCACCTGTCCCTTGGGCCACAGGCCGGTCGCCGCGCCGAGTGCTGTGCCCTGCAGCGGCTCATCCGGCAGCGCCTGTACGCCGACCGCGGTCAGCAGCGACACCCACTCGTTGCGCACGACCTCGGACGGCGCGAGGCTCTGCTTCAGGTCCCACCAGGTGATCTCCGGCGCGAGCGCGTCGAAGAGCGGCTTCTTCTTGTCCATCAGCTCGCGGAACGCGCCGACGAACTGGTAGCCGCCGCCGTAGGACCCGCCGATCGCGCCGATGCGCGGGTCACCGGGTCCGTCCTGCTGCACCCACGACAGCTTGCTGACCAGGCTGACGAGCGCCTCGACGTCCTTGCCCTCATAGTCGGGGTTCTCGATGCGGGCCTTCCCGCCGTCCTCACCGAAGCCGCGCTGGTCGAACGACAGGACGCCGTAGCCCGCCTTCAGGAACTTCTCGAACGCCGGTGCCGTCGTCGTCCGCGACCCGCCCCAGCCGTGGCTGTGGAAGATCAGCGGGACACGGTTCTTGGCACTCGTGCCGGCGGGCTGGAACAGCGTGTAGCAGATCTTCTGCGGCGTGGTCGATCCGAGGTCGGGCACCGACGTGATGCAGGAGTTGGTGACCTTCGGCGCGGCAGCTGTCCCGGCGACTGCGGGAACGGCGAGGAGGCCGGCGACGACGGCGGCGCTGCTGAGAAGGGCGAGACGGGGGTTTCTCATGCCGCGCTTCTTCGCGCTGCGCCACCGTTTTCCTGCTTCAGCTCACTCGGTCATCCGCATCGCTCCAGTCGCATCGTGCCGCTTGCGGTCAGCGTCGCGCCGAGCGCGGCGGCACCGCGGGCGGCGGGCACGCGCTCCAGTGTCGACAAGCCGTTCGGACCGATGCGCGCTTCGAAGTTCGTCATCTGCCGGTACGACGGCTCGCTGAGATAGCCCTCCGCGAGCAGGTTGTCGACGTAGTCGGGCAGGAAGTACTGCGGCAGCCCGCCCGCGCCGAAGCGGCCGTTGGCCTCGGCGATCGACTCGCCCACCGGCATCGGCTTCTGCACCTCGTAGGTGTGCAGCCCGTCGCGGTAGCGCGCGACGCCGTCGGTCGGGTCCTTCCAGGACCCGACCTGCAGGCCCTCGTAGTAGCGGCGTGCGTCCGTGCCCACCGCATCCACCGCTTCCGGGGTCGCCGCGAACCGGCCCTCACCCGGCGTACCGATCGAGAAGGACTCGCCCGGCTTCAGGATCCGGTCCGCCCAGTCGTCGACACCTCGGTACGGGCGGCCGCCCTGGTACTGGAGGACCTCTTCGGTGGGACGGGCGAAGCGACGCTCCAGGAACGCGGCCTCCTCATCGCTCAGCTCCGCGACGCGGGCCGCGGCGCCGACGCCGTGGGTCGCAAGCTCCTCGGTCACCTCTGCGCCCTTCGCGGCGCGGCCGGCCGCGACACCGGCCTCGCCGGCGCCTGCGGTCGCGACGACGAGGACGAGGTCCGGGACCAGGTGCCCCAGGGCTCGGGCCGGGTCGTGCGCCCAGGTGTCCCAGTCCAGGACCGCCTTCCCGAGATCCTTCGGGTGCTGTACGCCGTAGCCGACCCCCTTGCCGAGGTCCTCGAGGTTGCGGACGAAGCCCGCCGGGTCGATCAGCGCGTACGTCGGCGACAGCTTGAACGAGAACTCGGCCAGTCCCCAAGTGGCCTCGGCGGCGCCGCTGACGAAGGAGCCGACCGCATGCACTGCCTTGCTGAGCAGGCCCGGCTCGTGCGGTGCGCCGTGCTTGGCGTCGTCGAGCACGTCGGCGGCCCGCCTCGCAGCCCGGTCCACGCGGTCGCGGGCCGCCGCCAGGATGTGCTCTGCCGCAAGTCGGTCGTCGGCGCCCGGGTCGTACGCCGGCGCGTTCTTCTGGGCGTCCTGCTGGGCGTGCCAGCTCGCAGTTGCGGCGTCGCCCTCGGCGTAGCGGCGGACCGCAGCGCCGGCGTCGGCCTGCGCCTCGCGCAGGACGCGCGCGTAGTCGGTCAGGCAGGACGCCGCCCGAGCGAACGCGGACTGGCCGCGCTCGAGCTTGGCCGGCACCTCGCCGACGGCGGCGCGGAAGGCGTCGCCGGCCGGCCCTACCCAGTCGCCGGTGTCGATCCGCTGCAGGGCTCGGGCGGCATCGCAGGCGCCGCCGGCGTACCGGCCGTACTCCCGCGCCAGCCACTCGACCTGGTCAGGGTCGCCAGGCACCAGGGAGGTCGCGGACGCCTCGGCGCAGAGCCCGGTCACGGCGGGCAGGCCCGGGCGATCGAGGCGTCGGTCTGCTCGTACACGGTGGCGGCCTGGCCGAGCATCCGGGCCAGCGTGCGGGCGTCGTCGACGACCAGGCCGAGGCCGTAGGCCCAGGTGTGGCGGAACCCGCCGAGCGCCTCGGCCAGCCGGCCGGAGCCGGTCGCAGCGGCGGCATCGGACAGCGACCGCGCGCCGCGGTGCACCTCCTGCGCCACGGCGGCCGCGTCCTGAAGTGCGTGGCTCGTCGCCGCGAGCCGGCCGGGGTCTGCCTCGATCCGGGTCATACGACGACGGTGGCAGGAAATCTGTGGATGGGTCCCGGGTTATCCACAGCAGAGGGCTGCGCGCACAATGGCCGCTCGTCCCCTGTCTCGGAGGTCCCATGCCGCTCGACCCGCCCACCGCTGCCGTGCTCGAGATGCTGGCCAACAGCGGGACCCCGATGTCGATGGTCGACGGCACGCCGCAGCAGGCGCGCGAAGGCTTCCGGACGATGACCTATGGCATCCGCGACCCAGCCACCCTCGCGGCGGTGCGGTCGGTAGCGGACGGGACCGTCCCGGGACCGGCGGGGGACATCCCCATCCGCATCTACCGCCCCGACGTCGACGGCCCGCTGCCGACCGTCGTGTTCTTCCACGGCGGCGGCTTCGTCATCGGCGACCTCGACACACACGACGACCATGCCCGGCTGATCTGCCACGACGTCGAGGCGGTGGTCGTGAGCGTCAACTACCGGCTGGCCCCCGAGCACCCGTTCCCGGCCGGCTTCGAGGACTGCTACGCCGCGACGCAGTGGGCAGCCGACCACATCGGCGAGCTCGGCGGCGACGCCGATCGCCTCGCCGTTGCCGGCGACAGCGCAGGCGGCAACCTGTCCGCGGCTGTCGCTCTGACGGCGACCCGCAACGACGGACCCAAGCTCGCCGCGCAGCTGCTCATCTACCCCGGGGTCGACTTCCGGCCCGACGACACCCTGCACCCGTCTCGCACGGAGAACGGCGAGGGCCTGTTCCTCACGTTGGAGGACATGCAGTGGTTCCGCAGCCACTACCTCCAGGAGGAGGCGCACGAGACCGACCCGCGCGCGTCGGTGCTGCTCGCGTCCGACCTCACCGGCTTGCCGCCTGCTGTCGTCGGCACCGGCGAGTACGACCCGCTCCGCGACGAGGGTGAGGCCTACGCGCAGGCGCTCGAAGCGGCCGGGGTGAAGGTCGTGCTCCGCCGGTACGACGGGCTCATTCACGGCTTCTTCGGCATGGGGTCCTGGTCCCCCGCGTCAGGGGCCGCTGCGAAGGACCTGTGCGAGGAGCTCCGCACACTGCTCGGGTAGGAGCAGGCATGTGAGCGGGTACGTCGAAGGCTGTGAGCATGCGCTTTCGTTCCCGTCGTCCGTTCGCCCTCCTCGCGCTCGCCGGTGCCGGGGCCGCGCTCGCGGTCTCCGCTGCGCCGGCATCCGCGGTCAAGCCGACGCTGACCTTCGGGCCCAACACCTTCGCCTACACCGCCGACTACGGCGAGCCAGGCCTGGACATCGCGCCCGACGGCACGGTCTACGCCACCACGCCCGGTGACAACGGCGCGGTCCTGGCGAAGAGCACCGACAAGGGCGCCACCTGGACCAAGCTGCCGACCGCCCGCAGCACGGCGACCCAAGCCGCGCTGAAGGGCGGCGACTCCGACGTCGTGGTCGCGAAGGACGGCACCGTGTTCGCGGCCGATCTCAACGTCGACGGCATCACCGTCTTCCGATCCACCGACGGCGGCAAGACGTTCCCGCACCAGGTCTTCATCAACGGCACCAGCGACCGCGAGTGGCTCGCGGTCGACGGACCGCACGGCGAGGACGTCTACCTGACCTACCACGAGATCGGCACCGGCACGATGCTGGTCGCCGTCAGCCACGACCGCGGTGAGACCTTCGGGCCCCAGCAGGTCGTCTACTCCCAGCCGACGACGATCGCGCAGAGCGCGCACAACGGCACGTCCATCGGCAACATCACGGTCGACCCGCACGGCTTCGTGTACATCACCTACGGCACGACCCGGCTGACGACGACGGACACGACCTACGGCTCGCCGCCGATCAGCTCCATCCAGATCAGCATCAGCAAGGACAAGGGCGCGACCTGGCATGACGTCACGGTCAACCCGGGCGCGGACGACGCCAACTTCGGGAACTTCTGGATGGCCAACGCGGTCGACTCGGCGGGCGACGTCTACGCCGTCTACTCCGGTTACGCGCACAAGGGCGAGCCCATGCACGTCTGGCTGCAGCAGTCGCGCGACCACGGTGAGACGTGGACCACGCCGTACGCCGTGGACAACGCGCTCACCGGCCGCCCGGCCGGACAGGACCTGTTCGGCTGGGTCGCCGGCGGTGGCCCCGGTGTCGCGGTCGTCAGCTGGTACCACACGGACGCACCCAACAAGGACGCGGACGGCATCGACTGGGTCGTGCCCGTGGCGCAGGTGCGCAAGCTCGACACCGCCGCGCCGCAGGTCGTCTACGGCATCGCGAGTGACCACTCCGTGCACCACGGCCCGATCTGCACGCTCGGGACGTTCTGCGGCATCCTGCCGGGCTCGAGCAGCGACCGCAGCCTGCTCGACTTCTTCAAGGTCGACGTCGGTCCTGACGGCATGCCTGCGGTCGTCTGGAGCGACAACAACCGCGTCGACGGCGACGCCAAGACGGGGGTCGGATACGCCCGGCAGGTCGGCGGCCTCAGTGCGTTCGCGCCGGCCGTCACCGCCGCTCCTGCCACGGCGCCGCGCCCGGTGACCCCGCCGGCAAGCCAGGGCCGGCCGCCGGCCGCGGCACCAGGGGACCGGTTGGCCGCAACCGGTCTGTCGACGACGCTTCCGCTGCTCGCCTTGGTCGTCGTTGTTGCCGCGCTCGTCGTGCGGCGTCGGTTCGGAGCGCTGCGCGGCTACTAGCGTGGCCGGGTGAGTGAGAGCCGGCGCGGCGCCGCCTTCGGGGCGACGGCGTACCTGCTCTGGGGCATCTTCCCGCTCTACTTCCCGCTGCTCGACCCGGCCGGCGCGGTCGAGGTCCTGGCCCACCGCGTGGTCTGGTCGTTGGTGGTCGTCGCGTTGCTGGTGCAGGTCACCCGCCGCTGGCCGGCGGTCCGGGCCGTTGTGGCCGACCGCGGCCGGCTGGCCCGGTTGACGGCGGCCGCGGCGTTCCTCGCCGTCAACTGGGGCGTGTACATCTACGGGGTCACGACCGACCGCGTCGTCGAGACCTCTCTCGGCTACTTCATCAACCCCCTGGTGACCGTCATGCTCGGCGTCCTCGTGCTGCGCGAACGACTGCGACCGCTGCAGTGGGTCGCCCTCGGCATCGCAGCCGTCGCCGTGCTGTTCCTCGCGATCCAGGCCGGCCGGCTGCCGTGGATCGCGCTCGTGCTCGCGGTCAGCTTCGGCACGTACGGCCTGCTGAAGAAGACCTCGCGCGTCGGCGCGCTGGAGGGGCTGACGGTCGAGACCGCAGTGCTCATGCCGCTCGCCCTTGCCTACATCGCCGGCATCCAGGTCTCCGGTGCGGCAACGCTGACGTCGCACGGCGCCGGGCATGCCGCGCTGCTCGTCCTGACCGGCGTCATCACCGCGGTGCCACTGCTGTTCTTCGGCGCCGCCGCGTCGCGCGTGCCGCTCACCACGCTGGGACTGCTGCAGTACCTCGCCCCGACCATGCAGTTCCTGCTCGGCGTGCTGTTCTTCCGCGAGGAGATGGGAATGGCGCGGCTGCTCGGCTTCTGCCTGGTCTGGACGGCCCTCGTCCTGTTCACGGTCGACCTGCTCGGGCAGCGGCGACGGAACGTGCGGTTCGCCGTACCGGAGCCGGTGTGATGCAGGTCGAGACCGACGTCGCGCTGTCGGCGTACACGACTCTGGGTCTCGGCGGTCCGGCCGCCCGGATGGTCACCGTGCACGACGAGGACGAGACGGTCGCCGCCGTCCGTTCCGCCGACGGCCCGGTGCTCGTGCTCGGTGGCGGCAGCAACGTCGTGATGGCCGACGAGGGCTTCGACGGCACGGTCGTGCGCATCGCATCGCGCGGAAGCACGACGACCGTCGACGGCGACGTCGTGCGGATCGACGTCGCGGCGGGTGAGGGCTGGGACGCCTTCGTCGAGCGGTGCGTGACTGAGCGGCTGACCGGTGTCGAGTGCCTTGCCGGCATCCCCGGCCTGGTCGGGGCGACGCCGATCCAGAACGTCGGCGCCTATGGCCAGGACGTCGCCGAGACGGTCGTGTCCGTGCGCGCCTACGACCGCGACACCGACACGGTGCGCACCGTCGACGACTGCGGCTTCGGTTATCGCAGCAGCCGGTTCAAGGTCGAGTCACCGAGATGGGTCGTGCTGTCCGTGACCTACCGGTTGACGCGCTCTGCGTCGAGCCGACCGATCCGGTATGCCGAGCTGGCCCGAGCGTTGGGCGTCGATGTCGGGGACACGGCGCCGTTGGCCGATGTGCGTGACGCGGTGGTCACACTGCGCCGGCGCAAGGGCATGGTGCTCGACCCGCATGACGTCGACACAGCCAGCGCCGGCTCGTTCTTCACCAACCCGCTGCTGCTGCCCGAGCAGCTCGACGCGTTGCGAGCCCGCGGCGCCGAGCCGCCGTCGTACCCCGAACCGGACGGTCGCATCAAGGTCCCGGCGGCCTGGCTGATCGAGCAGGCCGGCTTCAGCAGGGGGGACTTCGTCGGACCCGTCGGCATCTCCACCAAGCACGCGCTCGCCCTCGTCAACCGGGGCGGTGCGCGCACGTCCGACCTGCTCCGCGTCGCTCGCACGATCCGCGACGGCGTCCGTGAGCAGTTCGGGGTGCAGCTGGTGCCCGAACCCGTCCTGGTCGGCGTCGTCCTGTAGTCAGTCCAGCAGGGAGATGAGCTCCTTGCACTGCGGGCAGACGGGGTACTTCTCCGGATCGCGGTTCGGGAACCACTTCTTGCCGCACAGCGCAGTCGCGGGCACGCCTTCCACGGCACTGCGCAAGATGTCCTCGCGCCGCACGTAGTGCGACATGCGGTTGTCGTCGTTGTCCTCGTCGAGCTCGGTCTCCAGGGCTTCGGAGGTGCCCGGCCGGACGTCGACAGCTGCCATGTGTCGAGCGTACGACCGGTTAGGTGTACGTCACCCGGATGCCAGGTGAGGTCCGCCCCGGACGGGTACGAGTTCTTCGTGCAGACCATGTCCCCGCGCGCCGCCGTCGAGCGCCGGCGCCGCCGGCAGGAGCTGCTGGACACGTTGCGCCAGGCGGCGGAGCTGCGCGCGCGCCTGCACCCGCGGGCGAGTGCGCTCGCCCGGTCGCGTGCGCTGCTGCATGCCCGCACCACGCGAGGCTGAGTCGGTCCACGGGCTGCGGCCGTGAACCGGCCGTTGGCAGCGGACGGCAACGAGGTCGACGCCGTCGTCATCGGCGGTGGGCCGGCCGGGCTGGCGGCCGCGCTCTGGCTGGGCCGCTACCGCCGCTCTGTCGTCGTCGTCGACTCGCAGGAGTACCGCTCCGCCGCGGTCGAGCACTCGCACGGCTACCTCGGCCGCGACCCGCAGACGCCGGTCGAGCTGCTGGACCGCGGGCGCGAGGAGCTGCATGCATATCCAACCGCGTGCGTGCGTCCCGGCCGCGTCCGCGGCATCGCCCCCCGGCCCGACGGGCTGTTCGACGTCACCCTCGAGGACGGGGGGCTCGTTGCGCATCGCGTGGTGCTGGCCACCGGCGTACGCGATGAGTTTCCCTCGATCCGCGGCTTCGACGAGCACTACGGCGCCTCGGTCTTCCACTGCCCGGCGTGCGACGGCTACGAGGCCCGCGACCGCGACGTCGTCGCCATCGGCTGGGACCGGCATCTGGTCGGGTTCGCGTCCACGCTGCTGAACTGGGCCCGGTCCGTGACAGTCGTCACCGACGGGCACCGCTTCCCCGACGACGAGGCGTGCCGAACGGCGCTCGACGACAACGGCATCGAGCTGGTCGAGCAGGGCGCGGTCGAGTTCGTCGGCGCGCGCGGTGCGCTCGAGTCGGTGTTGCTGTCTGACGGTCGCTGCCTGCCGGCGTCGCTGGTCTTCTTCTCCCTGGCGCACCAGCCACAGGTGACGTTGGCGACGTCCCTGGGTTGTGCGCTCGACGACGACGGCTACGTCGTGGTGGACCGCGAAGGCGCGACGAGCGTGCGCGGGGTGTATGCCGCCGGCGACATCACCCCGGGGTTGCAGCTCGTTCAGGTAGCCGCCGCGTCCGGAGCCGTCGCCGGGGTCGGTGCGGCGCAGTCCTTCTTCGGTACGGCGGGAGCTCCCACGTCGCCCGAGCCCGGTCCCGAGCCGACGGTCCCCGACCCCACCGCCCCCCACGACGAGTGACGCCTGACGCGAAACGCCCCGCATGCCGGGCGGCACGCGGGGCGATGCGTCGTACGACGTACTAGACGGCTTCCTTGACCTTGTCGCTGACCTTGTCGAAGGCGCCGGTCGCGGCCGCGCCGAGGCCCGTTGCCGCGGTCGCACCGAGCGCCGCAGCCCGCCCCGGGACCGCCTTGAGCGTGCCCTTCAGCACCTCCGTCGGCCGCTGCTGCTCCTCGTGCAGCGACGACGACGCCAGAACGGCACCGGTCAGGCCGGGAATCGCCCACTGCAGCGCCTTGAGCTGCTTCTGCGCCTTCGCGACCTCGGGCGGCGTGGACGGCAGCGAGTCGGTGCCACCGGCGATCGGGACGTCGCCGGCGTTCATGACCTTCTGACCGAGCAGCCGGCTGTACGCCGTCGCGCCGAGTGCGCCGCCGGTCAGCGCGAGCTTCACGCCGGTGTTGCCCAGGACGCCCTTCTGCGTCGCGACGCGTCCCTTGTTCTCCTTCAGCAGGATGGCGCCGCCGACCAGGTGTGCACCGATGGCGGCGAGGTTGAACGGTGTCCAGCGGCCCCAGCCGGCATTCGCCACCCGCGCCCGCTGCCGGGGGTCGTCGACGTCCGCCGCGGCGCCGTTGAGGCCGATCGCGCCCATCAACGACCCACCGAACCAGGCGGCGAGGCCGGCGTCGTGCAGGAAGTGGGCGAACGTGTTCCGGTTCTGCATGGGGGATTCCTCCGCGAGTCTCATGGCGATGTCTGGGCCTACTCGATCGCTACCCGGTCACCGCACCCGCGAACCGGTTATGGCGGCTTCCCTCGGCGGGCGCGGTCTGCAAGAGTCCGCCGGGAAGATCGTTGCGGCGACAAGGGGGTGCGCATGGCTCAGCTCGAGGCCGAGGCGTACGCCGTCGTCGTGTTCCGCGAGGACGGCGCCTGGCAGGTCGGTGTGCTGCCCGAGGTGCTGACCGAGGACCTCGACGGCCTGGTCGCCGCCGTGCGACAGCAGCCGGGCGAGAGCGGCTCGTTCGCCCTGGTCGACGTCGCGGACGAGTTCTTCGTCGTCGTACGTGTGCAGATGGGGCAGGTGCGGCTGCTGCTGTCGGACGTGACGGCCGCGGTCGCCTGGGATCTCGCAGCCCAGGTCGTCGACGCGCTCGGCCTCGACGTGCCCGGCGACGACGAGCTGCAGGACGTCTGGCCCGTTGGCGATCTCGGGGTTTTTGACGATTTGGGCCTCGATGAGATGGAGCTGGGTGCCATTCTGTCCGATGTCGACGCCTACGCCGACGAGATGCTCTCGGCCCTGGCCCGCCGACTCGGTTTCGCGGACGCGTACGAACGGGTAGTCGACGCGCTCGTGGACTAAGCCCGACCCAGCGACCACCCAGCACCTGGAGCGCCACCCGTGTCCTATTTCGCCGTCGCCCTGGCGCGCACGGGGCCCAGCTGGTCCGGTGTCGAGGTCGACCTCGACGAGGTCGAGGACATCGAGGGGCTGACCGACCTCATGCGCGACCTGACGGGAGAGGGCCCGGGGCCAGCGCTGCTCATGCTCGAGGAGGACGACGAGTACGTCGCGATCGTCCGGGTCGACGGCGGCACCGGCGGTCTCGGCGAGCCGCGTGTTTTTCTGTCCGACCGCCGCGCGGTCCAGGGCAGCGACGTCGCGGCCATGCTCTGGGAAGAGTCCGAGGACGAGGAGGACGACGACGAGGACGAGGACGACGAGGGCACGCGGCCGGTTGCGGAACCGGTGGGCGACGCCGAGCTGTTGGCAGACCTTGGTACGCCGGGGACGGAGCTGGTCGACCTCTGTGCCGAGGAGGGACTGCTGCCGGCCGATGTGCTGACGACCGTCTGCGAGCGGGCGGGGTGCGCCGACGTCCTGGAGGAGCTGCGCGAGGGGTGAGCCCGTCGTGGACGACGTCGCCCTGATGCGACTGGCGCTGGAGCAGGCCGATCTGGCGCCACTCCACGGCGACGTGCCCGTCGGCGCGGTAGTGGTCGGCCCGGACGGCGCCGTCCTCGGCATCGGTCACAACCGGCGCGAGGCGGAGAACGACCCCACGGCGCATGCCGAGCTGCTCGCGCTGCGGTCCGCTGGGGAGGCGCTCGGCAGCTGGCGGCTGACCGGCTGCACCCTCGTCGTCTCGTTGGAGCCCTGCACGATGTGCGCGGGGGCAGCGGTGCTGGCACGCGTCGCCCGCATCGTCTACGCCGCCGCCGATGCCAAGGCGGGGGCGGCGGGCTCGCTGTGGGACGTCGTACGCGATCGTCGGCTCAACCACCGCCCGGAGGTCGTCGCCGGTGTGCTGGCCGCGGAGTCGACCGAGCGACTACTGGCCTTCTTCGGGCGGCCATCGACCGAGTGACGCTGCTGGCTAGACTCGCCGACGGTGGCGTGTCCGAGCGGCCGAAGGAGCACGCCTCGAAAGCGTGTGACGGTGCAAGCCGTCCGTGGGTTCAAATCCCACCGCCACCGCCACAGAGCAACGCTTCACGGCAGGCGCCGTCGGGCCGGGCGCGCAGGGATCAGGCGGCGTCGGTGCGGCGGCGACGGCCGGCCACGACGAACATCGTTCCGCCGGCGATCGCGCCGCCTCCGACCAGGGTCAGCAGGGCCAGCTCGGCGCCGGTGAAGGGCAGCGTGCGTCCCTGCGCCGGCACCGTCGTCGTCGTGCCGGGGTTGTTGCTGCGGCCGGTCACGGTGCCCGGTGCGGTGCTCGGCGCGAGGGCACCGCCACCGGTCCCGCCGCCGATCGTGCCGGGCGGCGTGGAGGGGCAGGTCTGGGAGTAGGCATCACACGGGGCCGCGGCCGCGGGCGTCGCCGAGCCGGCGCAGAGCAGCCCCCCGACGAGAAGCGTGCCGGCGACGGAAGCGGTGCGGACGCGCATGGTGGAGCTCCTCGGATTTGCAGGGGTGATCTCTCTTCGATGCCCACATCCAGCTAGCGGACACGTAAGCAACGAGTGCACCTCAAGACTGGTGACGCAGGGCAACCTTACCATTACGCACCGCCGCAAACCTAGGCCAAATGGGCGATATGCGAGCAACACAGGCGGGGTACGCACGGTCTGTAACGCTGTCCAGGGTCCTGTCGTCGGCGAAGTCTGCCGAGACATACGTCGACGACGAGGAAGGGGGACGTGATGCCGGTGCTGCGGGTGCGCCGAGTCCGGCGCTCGCGGCCCCCCGGGACACGACCCTCGCCGGGCTCTGCGCCGGCGCTTCGTGGCGGTCGCGCGGGGGTCGCGCACCGCACGCTGCTGCGGTACGGCGTCCGGCCCTTTCTGCTGGTTGCCGACCTCGCGGCCTGGCTCGCGGCCGTCCTGCTGAGCGGTGCCGCGACCGGCCGGGACTTCGTCCTGCTCACGCTGACGATCGCCCTGTACGCCACCGCCGGCCTGTACCGCAGCCGCCTGTCGCTGTCCGTGCTCGACGACCTGCCGGCCCTGGTCGGCCGCGCCCTCGCAGCGGCCGCCATCACCACCTCGCTCGCGCTCGTGCTCGACGCAGCCCTGGTCGAGGCGCGCCTGCTGGGCACCGCCGCGCTGATGGCCGCGTTCGTGCTGATGCTGCGCGGCGTCGCCTACACGGTCGTACGCCGGTTCCGCGCCGCCGGGTGGGTCTCGCACGCGACGTTGATCATCGGCGCCGGTCGGATCGGCGGCCAGCTCGCCGAGCTGCTGCTGGCCCACCCGTCGTACGGCCTGCGCCCGGTGGGCTTCCTCGACAGCGACCCGCTGCTGGCGCCGGAGGCGCGACCGGTCCCGTTGCTCGGCGGTCAGGAGTCGCTCGCCAGCATCATCGTGGAGTTCGGCGTGCAGGACGTCATCGTCGCCTTCGGTTCGGCGCCCGAGTCGGAGATGGTCGACATCATCCGCACCTGTGACCGGCTCGATGCCGAGATCTTCTTCGTTCCGCGGCTGTTCGAGCTGCACAACACCAGCGTCGACATGGACCAGGTCTGGGGTCTCCCGCTGGTCCGGTTGCGCCGGGCGGCGTTCCGCTCCTTCTCGTGGCGACTCAAGCGGCTGGCGGACATCGTGTGCTCGGGTGCCGCGTTGCTCGCGCTCGCGCCGGTCCTCGCCATCATCGCCGTCGCGGTGCGATGGGAGGGCGGCCCCGGCATCATCTTCCGGCAGGAGCGGGTGGGTCTCGACGGCCGCGCGTTCGACGTCTTGAAGTTCCGCTCACTGCGACCGGTCGACGACACCGAGTCGGCCACCAGGTGGACGATCGCCTCCGACGTCCGGCTCGGGCGGGTGGGGCGCTTCCTGCGCGCGACCAGCCTCGACGAGCTGCCGCAGCTGTGGAACATCCTGCGCGGTGACATGACCATGGTGGGGCCACGCCCCGAACGACCGCACTTCGTCGCCACGTTCGCCTCGACGTTCCCCCGCTACACGGCACGGCACCGGGTCCCGAGCGGCCTGACCGGATGGGCGCAGGTGCACGGGTTGCGCGGTGACACATCGATCGAGGACCGTGCCCGGTTCGACAACTACTACATCGAGAACTGGTCGCTCTGGGCCGACGTGAAGATCCTGCTGCGCACTGTCTCGACCGTGCTGCGTCGCGCCGGCGGCTGATCAGAACGGCAGGTGCACCGGCTCGTTCCAGAACCGGCGTACGGCGTCGAGCGTCCGGCGCAGCACGCCGTCACGGACCTGGACGACCCGCAACGTGCGCTGCTCCTGGAACGGCTCCGAGACGCCGACGCCGCCGCGGCGGCCTGCCGGTGTCGCGAGGTGCACACCGTCACCGGTGATCTCGACGTTCAGGCCGCCGTCCACGGCGAGCGGCTGCGGGAAGGCGTGAAGGGTGTAGCTGCCATCGGCGGGAAGCCGCAGTCGGTAGCGCAGCCGCCACGTCGCCGTCGTACCTGCCGGCAGGCTCACCGCGTCGGTGACGACACGGTGGTCGCCTTCGGCCAGCACGTCGGTGTGCACGGCAGTCCCGCCGCGCGTGAAGCTCTGCAGCTCAGCCCCTGCCGGTACGGCGAGGGTCACGAAGTTGTTGCTCGTGCCCGGTGAGACGGCGCCCGAGACATAGACCGGCAGGCCGCGGGGCGGCGCCGTGTTGCGAAGGCTGAACTCCTGCTCCACCTCTGCCGTGTGCTTGGTGAGCCGTACGTGGACTGTGACGAGCCGGCGCGCGTAGTAGTCGAGCTTGTTGCCGTTGCGGTCACCGCCGCCGAAGTTCTGGACGACCGCACTGACGATGTCGCCGGCACCGTCGGCACGCACCTCACCCGCAAGACCCGCTGCGCTGAATGCTCGCTGCTCCTGTGGATGCGCCGACCACAACGCCAGGTGCCGACCACGGGCAGCGCCGGCGAGCGCGAGGGCGAGCCGGCTCGCGTCCGGGCGGCCGTGGAACAGCCGAGCAGCGACGGCATCTGCTGCGCCCCGCAGCCGGGCCCGCCGGGCGGCCTGGCCGGCTGTGGTGTCGACGGCCGCCTTGTACGCACCCGACAGCAGAGCAGGCACCGTCGAGTCCTTCGTCAGCACCGTGCCGTCGGGGAGCCGGGCCGAGGACGTCGCGCCGATGATGTCCGCGAGGGTGCGCACGTCCAGCCACAGCACGCTGTCCGGCGGTCGGCCGAGACTCGTTGCGGCGATCCGGGCCAGCACGGCCGAGGACGTCGCCACGTCCGGCGACATGTTCGCGTTCTTCCACAGCGTGGTGTCGGCCAGGAACTGTCCCCAGAGCCGGTGATAGTCGCCCGGCGACGGGACGCGCTTGACCTGACCGACGGGGTCCGCGACGTCGTCGACGTCGCGGAAGCTGCCGAACCGGACCCGACCGTCGCGAGCGGTGGCCTCGGCGAAGACCGTGACGATGCCGCCGGTGCCCCTCAGCTCCGCGTTGTTCTCCAGCACCACGAGCAGTCGCCGCGGTCCGCCGCCGCCGGTGACTGCCGCCAGCGCGTCGAGCACGTCCGCAGCGTGCGTCAAGGTGGCGGGCAGCCCGTCCAGCTGCGAACGGCTGTCCTGCACGCCGCGACTGATCTCGCCGGGTGTCCATCCGGTCCGGACCGTTCGCAGCCTGCCGACCGGGCCGGCGAGGTCCGCAGCCGACTGCCGGAGGGTCCGGGCGACTGCGGCGAGCCGGACCTGGTCGATGCGACCGGCGTCGACCAGCGGCGGCCCGTCGGCCGTGGCGGACAGGATGTGCTGTCCGGCCACGACCGCGGCGAGCCCTGCGCGCGTCCCCAGCAGTGCCGCGCGCGGCGTGCGACCGGCCAACGGCAGTCGGGCGAAGAGCGCGGGTCCGGGCTGTGACAGGCGGCCTTCGGCCCGCTGCAGCCGATCGCGCGCCGTCGACAGCGCAGTGCGCGCCTGCGCGACCGTCGCGTCCGACGACCGCATGCCGTCGACGGTGTCGCGGGCGGCGTGCAGGTCGCTGCGCGAGCGCAGCAGCGCCCACGCCGTCCAGACCGCGAGCAGCAGCAGCACGGCAGCGACGACGGCCACCGTCCGCCGGACCAGCAGCGTCATCTCCGGCCGACCCCGCGGTCAGGCACGGCGTCGTACGCCGGCGAGCTTCAGGGCCAGCCGCCGCGCCCCATGCCGGGTCGGCGCGGGCAGCCGGGGGGCCTCCAGGGGCAGCCACCGTCCGGGTGTCCAGCGGAAGGCGAGCTCGTAACCGGCGGCCGCAGTCGCCGCGACGACGCGCTCGTCGTACAGGCCGTACGGGTAGGCGAAGGTGCGGCACGGCTGCCCGGTCAGGCTCTCGACACGGCGGCGCGAGGTGAGCAGCTCGTCCCCGAGGCGGTCGTCGTCGAGCAGCCGCAGGTCCGGGTGGCTGCAGGTGTGCGATCCGATGTCCATGCCGGCGGCGTGCAGGGTGACGACGTCGTCCTCGGACATGTGCCGGCCGGCGGCTCCGACGACGTGCTCGTGCTGCTGGCCGTAGAGGCCGGGGCAGACGTAGAAGCTCGCCACCACACCCAGCTGCCGCAGCAGAGGCAGGACGACCGTCACCCAGCTGGCGAACCCGTCGTCGAAGGTCAGCACCGCCTGTCGGCGCCGAAGGGGGCCGCGATCGAGCAGATCGGCCGCGGTGCGGAACAGGTAGCCGCGTTTGTGCAGCAGGCGGATCTGCTCCTCGAGGTGCGCCGGCGAGGCGACCAGCAGCCGCGGGTCGCAGCTCGGGTCGACATCGTCGACGGCGTGATGCGTGAGCACGACGGCAGCACCGAGGGGGTCGAGCACTCCCATCGGACCCCCCCCTGTCGCGAGCCATGGCCCACCCCGGACCGCGGCTACGATCGCACGCGTGACCGGTCCGGCTGGTGCACGTCCGGCTCCGGTCTCCGCGGTTGTCCTCACCTACAACCGCAAGCAGACCCTGCTCCGGCTGCTCGACCGGCTTGCCGATCCCGCCCTCGGCCTCGACGAGGTCGTCGTGGTCGACAGCGGATCCACCGACGGGACGGCCGAGGCGGTCCGGGCGCGCCCGGACGTCGTGCTGGTCGAGCCGGGAAGCAACGTCGCTGTCGCAGGTCGCAACCTGGGGGCGCGCGCGGCCCGCAACGAGCTGCTGCTCATGCTCGACGACGACGCGTATCCCGTTCCGGGGGCCGTCGAGGCGCTGTGCGCTGCCCTTGCGGCCGTGCCGGCAACGGCCGTTGTCGGCGGGCTCGTGCTCGACGTCGAGGCCGACGGCCAGGTGCTCAAGAGCCACGAGGTCGGCACGTTCGACTGGTTCCTGCGAGGCGGCCGGCGGGGCGAAGCCCCGGTGGGCGGCTGGCCGTGCTTCTTCTTCCCGGAGGGCGCGAGCCTGGTCCGGCGTACGCCGTACTTCGAGGTCGGCGGCTACTTCGAGCCCTACTTCTTCGCCACCTCCGAGGTCGACCTGACGACCCGCCTCGTCGGCGCGGGCTACGACGTTCGCTACGAGCCGCGTGCGCAGTTCCACCACCTGAAGGTGACCGAGGGGCGCACGGGCAGCAGCCGGGTGCTGCGCTACCGGGTGCGTAACCAGATCTGGTACTTCTGGCGGCACTTCCCGACGGCGCTGGCGGTCCGTCGGATCGTCGCGTACGCCGGCTTCGACCTCATCGAGGCGCTGGCCGTCGGGGCGGTGCGCGACTACGCCGGCGGTCTCGTCGACAGCTGGCGTCAGCGCGACGCGGTGCGTGGGACCCGCTCCCCGCTGCCGCGCGCGGTGCTGCGCCGGGCCGAGCTGAACCGCGGCCGCATCCACCTGCGGCTGCTCGCCGAGCAGCTCACGCGCAAGACGCTTCGTCGGGTCGGCGGCCGGCCGGCGCCGCAGCCGGAGGGTGTCGTCAACCCGCCAGCGGACGCGGCCTGAGCACCTCTTCGAGCACGCCCCTTGCGCCCAGGACGTCGCGGTTGGCCAGCCGGTGCGCGGCCAGCCCGGCGAGCAGCAGGCCGAACTGGATCCGCGCCAGCGGGGTGGGCGTGAAGTTCTTGCGGAACAGGTAGCGCCGATGCCGGACGACCTGACGGCCGAAGGCGCGACGGTCCCGCCCACCGAAACCGTCGTTGTCGTGATGCACCACGGCCGCGGCGAGGAAGCGGATCCGGCCGCAGCGTGACAGCCGGCAGCTGAAGTCCTCGTCCTCGGCAAGGCCGTAGCCCGGCAGCGCCTCGTCGAACCGAAGGGTCCGGGCCAGGTCGCGCCGCGCCGACAGGAAGCAACCCTGCATGAACGCCACGTCCCGGTCCTGCGACTCGTCCCGGAGCCGTCGCGGGTATCCGAACCGCGTGAAGGCACCGTCCTCGCCACCGCCCGGCAGCCAGCGCCGCACCTGCGCCGACTTGCCCCCGACCGCGTTGCTCGCCGGCTCCGCGACGTGCCCCGTCACGCCCACCACGAGCGGGTCGTCGTACGCCGCGAGGACGAGGCCGACTACTCCGGGCTCCGGCCGCGCGTCGTCGTCGAGGAACAGGACGACGTCACCCGCGGCGACCTCGAGCCCGACGTTGCGCTGCCGGGTCAGGCCGGGTGCGGACGGCACGTGCCGGACGGGGTACGGCGCCTCCGCGGCGGCGGTCGCGGTCACCTCCGCGGCAGAGCCCGCCGGATCGCCGTCGACCACCAGAACCTCGAACGGGGGCGGGTCGCTGGCACGAAGGCTGACAAGCACCTGCGGGAGGGACGCCGGCCGTCTTAGGGTCGGGATCACCACAGTCAGGCGGGATCCCGGCATGCTACGGAGTGTAGTCAAAGCATGACACGCCTGGCATACTCCGAACGCCGCCGCCGCTCCCGCCGGGCCGGCCCAAGACCTGGTGAGGGGGACCGTGCCGTGCGCCTCGTAGCGCGTCGTGCCGCCGTGCTCCTGCTCGCCCTTCTCGGTCTCACCCCGGCCCTGCTGGCCGGCCTCTCGCAGGGTGTCGGCGCGTCCTCACTCGGGAGCTACCAGGCCGCCGTGCTGTCGGATGCGCCGGTGGGTTATTGGCGGTTGGGTGAGCGGTCGGGGGCGGTGGCTGCGGACAGCTCGGGGGCGGGCCGGTCGGGTTCGTACTCCGGTGGGGTGTCGCTGGGTGTGGCGGGTGCGCTGGTCGGTGATGGGGACACGTCGG
>JAWWOH010000108.1:0-48851 GCA_033851845.1 Actinomycetota bacterium | reverse complement strand
GGAGGCGGGCTTCTTCGGCGTCGCGCCTGGCACCGGCGAGGACACCAACGCCAACGCCGTGAAGACGTTCTACGGCAACTCCATCTTCACCAACGTCGCGCTCACCGACGACGGCGACGTGTGGTGGGAGGGCCTGACCGAGGAGCCGCCCGCACACCTGACCGACTGGAAGGGCAACGACTGGACCCCGCAGTCGGAGACCCCGGCGGCGCACCCGAACGCCCGCTTCACCACGCCGGCCGGTCAGTGCCCGACCATCGCCCCGGAGTGGGAGGACCCTAAGGGCGTCCCGATCTCGGCGATCCTGTTCGGCGGCCGCCGCGCGACTGCCGTTCCGCTGGTGACCGAGGCGTTCGACTGGCAGCAGGGCGTCTTCCTCGGCTCGACCGTCTCGTCCGAGACCACCGCCGCGGCGGTCGGTGCCATCGGCCAGCTGCGGCGCGACCCGTTCGCGATGCTGCCGTTCTGCGGCTACAACATGGGCGACTACATGGCCCACTGGCTCGAGATCGGCGACATGACCGACGCCGACAGGCTGCCGAAGATCTACTACGTCAACTGGTTCCGCAAGGACCCCAAGGGCAAGTGGCTGTGGCCCGGCTTCGGCGAGAACAGCCGCGTGCTCAAGTGGATCGTCGACCGGCTCGAGGGGACGGCCGAGGGCGTCGAGACGCCGATCGGCCGGCTGCCCAAGCGCGAGGAGCTCGACCTCGACGGTCTGGACGTCTCGGACGCCGACCTCGACCACCTGCTGTCGGTGGACACCGCGGTCTGGAAGCAGGAGGCCGGGCTCATCCCCGAGTTCTTCGCGCAGTTCGGCGAGCACCTGCCCAAGGCCCTGGCCGAGGAGCACGCCCACCTCGTCGAGCGCCTCGAGAAGGCCTGACCCACGGACTGCGGTAGGGACGCCCGCCTGCCGATAAGACAGGTGTGACCTGTCCCAGCTGCGGCGCTGTCGCGAAGCCCGCTGCCGCCTGGTGCGGCCAGTGCCATGCGTCCTTCGTCGCCGCGTCGCCGGTCCCCGCGGGCCGGTGGGCGCCGGCCGCCACGAGCCCTGTCGTCGTACCCGTCCACAGCCGGTGGCGCGGCGGGCCGACCTCGTTCGGTCCGGTCGGACGGGTCTCCTGGACGGTAGCGGTGCTCCTGGTCGCCGCCTTCGCGCTGTTCAGCATGGATCCGTTCTTCATCGTGATCTGGATCGGTGTCGTCGGGCCGGTGCTGCTGCGCAGCGTCTGGAAGCGGGCCCGCATCAGCTGACCCTCGCGGGATATCGTCCGGTGAGAAGCTGACGGGAGGTCCGGGTGGGGCTGCGCGACGTCGTCTACGGCGTCTACGAACGACGGCTGGCCCGAGGCCTGGAGCGGTCGCGAGCAGCCGTGCCACGGCACGTGGGGGTCATCCTCGACGGAAACCGGCGGTGGGCCAGGGCGGCCGGTCATCGCAACGTCAGCGACGGCCACCAGCGCGGCGCGGACAAGATCGACGAGCTGCTCCGGTGGTGCGACGAGGCCGGCGTCGAGCTGGTCACGCTGTGGCTGCTGTCGACGGACAACCTGTCCCGGCCGCAGTCCGAGCTGCAGCCGCTGCTGCGGATCATCGAGGGTGTCGTCACCGACCTGGCCGCGCCGAGCAACCGGTGGACGCTGAACATCGTGGGTGCTCTCGACCTGCTCCCGGCGGAGACAGCCCGGACGCTGAAGGAAGCCGCGGCGAGCACCGTGGGCCGGCCGGGAGTCGAGGTCAACGTCGCCGTCGGGTACGGCGGGAGGCGTGAGATCGCGGACGCCGTGCGGGCGATGCTGCAGAGCCACGCTGCCAATGGCGCGACCCTCGAGGAGGTCGCGGAGTTCCTCGACGTCGAGCACATCGCCGAGCACCTCTACACCCGCGGCCAGCCCGACCCCGACCTGGTGATCCGCACCAGCGGCGAGCAGCGGCTCGGCGGCTTCCTGCTCTGGCAGAGCACGCACAGCGAGTTCTACTTCTGCGAGGCCTACTGGCCGGATTTCCGGCGGGTCGACTTCCTGCGGGCGCTGCGCGCGTACGCCGCCAGGCAGCGCCGCTTCGGCGCCTGACGTCGCCGTTGTCGCGCCTCGCGCGCCTCCCACCCACGCAGCCGGGTGCGTCCTACTTTCGACGGAGCGGCCGGCGTCCCGCCGGTGCCCTGGAGGCCCGATGACGACGTACGTGCTCGACACCTCGGTACTGCTCTCGGACCCGGGAGCGATGGGCCGCTTCGACGAGCATGACGTGGTGCTCCCGCTGGTGGTGATCAGCGAGCTCGAGGGCAAGCGCGACCACCCCGAGCTGGGCTGGTTCGCTCGGCAGTCCCTGCGGCTGCTGGACGACCTGCGCATCAAGCACGGGCGGCTGGACGAACCGCTGCCGGTGGCCTCGGGCACGGTCCGGGTGGAGCTCAACCACGTCGACACGTCTGCGTTGCCGGCGGGCTTTCGCGGCGACAGCGGCGACTGCAGGATCCTTGCCGTCGCGGCCAACCTCGCGGCGGAGGGCGTCGATGTCGTGCTCGTCAGCAAGGACCTTCCGCTGCGCGTGAAAGCGGCCTCGATCGGCCTGACCGCGCAGGAGTACCGCGCGGAGCTCGCCGTTGATGCAGGCTGGACCGGCATGGCTGAGCTGGAGGTGTCGGCCGCCGACCTGGATGCGCTGTACGACGCGGGCCGGCTCGAGCTCGAAGACGCCCGCGAGCTGCCCTGCCACACCGGGCTGGTGCTGCTCTCGTCGCGCGGTTCGGGTTTGGGCCGGGTCGCCGCGGACAAGTCGGTCCGTCTGGTGCGGGGTGACCGCGACGCCTTCGGCGTACACGGCCGTTCTGCGGAGCAGCGGGTCGCGATCGACCTGCTGCTCGACGCCGAGGTCGGCATCGTCTCCCTCGGCGGACGGGCGGGCACCGGGAAGTCCGCGCTTGCCTTGTGCGCCGGGCTCGAGTCGGTGATGGAGCGACGGGCCCACAAGAAGGTTGTCGTCTTTCGCCCCTTGTACGCCGTCGGCGGCCAGGAGCTCGGCTACCTGCCGGGCGACGCGTCGGAGAAGATGGGGCCCTGGGCGCAAGCCGTCTTCGACACCCTCGGCGCGCTGGTGGCGCCGGAGGTGGTCGAGGAGGTCATGGCGCGCGGTCTGCTGGAGGTGTTGCCGCTCACCCACATCCGCGGTCGCTCGCTGCACGACGCTTTCGTGATCGTCGACGAGGCGCAGTCGCTCGAACGCGGTGTGCTCCTGACGGTGCTGTCCCGGCTCGGGCAGGGATCGCGCGTCGTGCTCACGCATGACGTCGCGCAGCGGGACAACCTGCGGGTGGGCCGGCATGACGGCGTTGCCGCGGTGATAGAGGCGCTCAAGGGACACCCGCTGTTCGCCCACGTCACTCTGACCCGCTCCGAGCGTTCGCCCATCGCCGCCCTCGTCACCGAGATGCTCGAGGACCTCCCGCTCTAGAAACCCCCGCGCGAGGATTGCCGCGCTGCGCCGTTGTGAAGGATGACGGCAGTCGCTCGCGGCTGCCCCGGGACCGGGTGCCCGTTCCTCCCTGCTGGGTGGGTGGAGCGGGCACTCGCCTGTCCGGAGCCGGACGGACCACTGAAAACCGGTCGAAAGTTTTCTGCGCGGGCCCGCGAGGTCTGGATGGGGGTCCCGTTGTAGGGGCGAGAGCGGCACGGAGCCGCTCCGCACAGTGGAGGTCCAAGTGCTGAAGAAGGTTCTCGTCGCAGCCACGCTCGCCGGGGCGATCGTGGGTCTGGGCGCGCCGGCCATGGCTGCCGGCCAGATCTGCCTCACGACCGATGTCAACGTGAACGGGACGCCCGCTCCGACGAACGGCACAAACTGCGTCGACACGCCCTAGGCGTAACAGGCGTCGAAGGCCCGTTCCCCCTGCTGGGTGGGGGAGCGGGCCTTCGGTACGTCTTCACCTGAATTGGTCCCGCGGCGCTGCGATCAGGGGCAGCATCGGGACCATGCGCTGGGCCTGGTCCTTTCTGTTGCGCCCGGTGGGCCGTAGCGAGGCCGTCGTCTGCGCGATCGGTGTCTGCGCCGGCATCACGGCGTACGTCGTCCTCAACGATGTGCGCGCGACGACGAACGGAGCTCAAACCGCGCTCGACGCGACGGCCGCGACGATCGGCACGCTGCTTGCGTACCTGCTGCTCGGCCGGTTCTGGGAGAGTGGGCGGCTTCGGGACTTGATGCTGTGTGGCTTCCTGCTGTTGCTCGGCTGCAGCAACGCGGTGTTCGCTGTCCTGCCACATGCCTTCGGGTACGACGGCAACTCCAGCGCGTCGGCCGCTGCCGGCGTGCTCGCCGGCGTGGCCTTCATCGGTGCCACCTGGTTGCCTGCCTGGCGCTGGGAGCATCGTCCGGCCTACGCCGTGGCGTTGCTGGTCGTGGCCGTCATTGCGGCGATCGCGATCTCCGCGACCGTCGCAGTCGCCAGTGATGGCGTCGGCTCACCGGACACCTTCGGCGCGACTCCCGACCTCGGCCTCACACTCGCCCAGGTCCTGGCCGCCGCGCTGTTCGCGCTCGGGGCGATCGGCTCCGGGCGCCGGGCCCGTGAGGACGGTCTGCTCGCCTGGCTGACCGTGGCCGGCGTGATCGCGGCCGGCTCTCGTACCGACTTCGCGGTGTCGCATGACGTCGGGGACACCTGGTCCACTGCCGGGACCTTCCTGAGGGTGGCGTTCTACGCCGTGCTGCTCGTCGCGACCGGCGTCGAGATCCGGGGCTACTGGCGGCAGGTCGCCGGCATGGCCGTGCTGGAGGAGCGCCGCCGGCTCGCCCGTGACCTGCACGACGGCCTGGCGCAGGAGCTCGCCTTCACGGCGACGCAGGCGCGTGCGCTGGCCGAGGTCAGCGAGCACCCGACTCGGGCGAAGCTCATCACCGCGGCTGCCGAGCGTGCGCTCGATGAGTCGCGGCGGGCGATCGCGGCTCTCACCCGTCCGCTGGACGAGCCGTTCGAACTGTCCGTCGCACAGTGCGCAGAGGAGGTCTGTGACCGCTTCGACGCGCACCTCGTGCTGGACGTCCAGGAGGGGGTGCAGGCCGACGCTGAGACGCGGGAGGCGCTGTTGCGCGTCCTGCGCGAAGCCGTGTCGAACGCGGCCCGGCACAGCGGGGCGGACGAGGTACGCGTTCGGGTACGCCGCACCGACGGGCTCGAGCTGCGGGTGGAGGACGACGGGCGGGGCTTCAATGTCGACGACATCGGGCACCTGTCCGGCCGTTTCGGCATGGTGAGCATGCGCGAGCGCGTGCAGGCGCTCGGCGGTACGTTCACGGTTGTGTCCCGACTGCCCGGCGGCACAGCGATCGAGGTGACGCTTCCATGACGACAGGCGTGCCGGCCGTGGCCCGGCCGACGTTGTCGGTCGTCGTCGCTGATGACCATGCACCCACCCGCATGGGCGTGCGGAGCGCTCTCGAGCAGGACGGGTTCGTGGTGGCGGCGGAGGCGGCGAGCGGTCCGGCGGCGATCGAGGCCGTGCAACGACTCGCCCCGGACGTGGTGCTGCTGGACGTGCACATGCCTGGCGGCGGCATCGAAGCCGCGAAGGTGACCGCGGCCTCCTGCCCGGGCACGGCGATCGTGATGCTGACGGTGTCCCGCGACGACAACGACCTGTTCGACGCATTGCGTGCGGGTGCGAGGGGCTATCTGCTCAAGGACATCGACCCGGCCCGGCTCGGCTCCGCCCTGCGCGGCGTGCTCGAGGGTGAGGCCGCGCTGCCACGCAACCTGGTGGCTCGGCTGATGGAGGAGTTCCGCGAACGGGATCAGCGCGAACCGCGACCGCAAGGACCGCTCTCGAAACTCACGAGTCGTGAGTGGGAGACGCTGGAGCTGATGCGACAGGGACTCACGACGGCCGATATCGCGACGCAGCTCTACGTCTCACCGGTGACCGTTCGAACGCACGTCTCGGCCATCCTTCGCAAGCTGCAAGTGCCCGACCGTGAAGCAGCAGTGCGCATCGTCGAGTCGTCCGCGGACCGTCCCTCCTAGCCTGCGTTTAGCCGCTCTCAACACCTAGTTGGCGTACGTCCGCACGTTTTGCGGCGTCGGGTTTCGTCGCCGGTTCCTCGCATGGCGGACACGTCATCAATTGGGCGTGCTGGCGTGATCGTGGGGTGCCGAAAAGCGCGCTGGCTCCGAACGTGCCGCGTTTCGAGCGGGTCCGATGGCGGATAGCGGTCCCGCCGCGCGGTGACGACGCTGCACCCATCGTCTGCACGCCGTGTAGCGGGGTCGGAGGGACTGACATGAGCAGCGGCACAACGCATCTGCGTAGCTGGGTAGTGGGCACGGCCGCCGCCGCGCTCTTCGGCGCCATGGCACTGACGAACACGCCGGCCGAGGCGACCGGCAACGTGAGCGATCTGTTCGAGCTCGACGGCAACCCAACGGCCAGCTCGACGGTCACCGGCGACGACTGGTCGACGCTCGTGGGCAGCTCAGCCGTCGGAACGGCGCCCGGCTTCGTCGCGAAGACGTCGATGCCGATCGCGGACTCCGACTCGCCGACCGACACGTCGTACTACACCGGCGGCGGGTCGAAGGACGTGCGCGACGTCTCTGACTGGCAGCACAGCCCGGGAGACGTGGCCCCCGACAAGGACGAGATCCTCAACGCGTTCGCAGCGGCGTACAAGACGGGTGCGGCCACGGACACGAACCGTGATCTGATCCTGTTCTTCGGTGCCGATCGCTTCGCGAACAGCGGCGACTCGCAGATGGGCTTCTGGTTCTTCCGGAGCGAGGTAAGTCTGAACTCAAACGGCACCTTCAACGGCGTCCACACTGCGAAGGCGGCTGCTTCCGGCACCACTCCGGCGCACGGCGGCGACATCCTGGTGCTGAGCGACTTCAGCGGCGGCGGCCGCGTCTCCACCATCAACGTCTACGAGTGGGTCGGCGGCAAGAACCCGCTCACCCACATCGACTCCGGCTCGGGCTCAGTGGACTGTGAGGACTCCACTCACAACACCAACGTCTGTGCCATCGAAAACAGCACCAACAACGTCGACACGGCGTGGAGCTACACCCCCAAGGCCGGCACCGCCAACAAATACCCGACGGGAAGCTTCCTCGAAGGTGGCATCAACGTCAGCCAGCTCGTCTCCGGTGGCGACGAGTGCTTCGCGAGCTTCCTCGCCGAGACGCGGTCCTCGACCTCCACAACCGCGCAGCTCAAGGACTTCGCGCTCGGTCGCTTCCCGATCTGCGCGCCGACGACATCTCTGACGGCTTCGCCGACGGCGGCAAACCCGGTTGTCGTCCTCAAGGGTGGCAGCGCGACCCTGAGCTTCAGCGAAGAGAACGACGGGGACCTGCCGCTCACGAGCCCCAGCGTGACGACGGACAACACCAGCTGCACGCCGAGCTACGTCAGTGGCAACACCGACGCTGACGACCCGGCCGTCCTCGACCCCGACGAGACGTTCCTGTACCAGTGCACGCTCACGAACATCCAGAGCGACGTGACCGTGGTCGCTACCGGGCACGGCACCGACTTCCGGAACAAGGACGTCACCTACTGCACGACGGCGACGGCGACACAGGTCTGTGACACGGATGAGCGCGCCTCTGCCGGCGTGGACGTGATCGCACCGAGCACGACGCTCTCGAGCACGGCCGCGGCAGCCAACCCGTTGACGATCCACGCCAACGAGTCGTCTGTTCTCAGCTTCTACGAGACCAACGACGGCACCGGCGGCACCGCTGCGCAGCTCGGTCTGACGCCAGCCAGCATCAGCACCGACAACGCCGACTGCTCGCCCACCTACGTGTCTGGTGACACCGCCAACGCCAACGTCCTGGATGTGGGCGAGACGTGGCTGTTCCAGTGCACCATCACACCCACGAGCGCCGGAACGGTGACCGTCGTCGCCACCGGCCACGGCACGCTCATGGGTCACGATGTGACCTACTGCGCGACAGCCGGACTCACAGCGACTCAGGTGTGCGATCCGGATGAGCGGACGTCGGTCTCCGTCACGGTCATCAACCCGAGCACATCGCTGACGAAGACCGCCAGCGCGTTCGTCACCTACACCTACACGGAGACGAACGACGCCGGAGACGGCGGCTATCTCTCGCCCCCGACGGCCGGCAGTCGCGACTCGTTCGTGACGGACGACAACTGCACCGGCGTCAGCTACCAGAGCGGCGACACGGCGCACGCGGGTTACCTCGACGACGGTGAGACGTGGACCTTCACGTGCACCAAGACGATCGCTGGCCCGACCGCGGCAGCGGGCGTCACGAACGTCGCGACCGGCCACGGCATCGACGCCACGGGCAGCGACGTCACGTACTGCACGACGGCCACGGCCGGCAAGTTCTGCGACACCGACGAGCGAGACTCGGTGACGGTCATCATCAACCACAACTAGGACCACGCGGATCGGGGCCGGCTCCAGCAGGAGCCGGCCCCTCTCCGTGCGTCTAGACCGCAGGGAAGAGGTGCGTCGTACCGTCCACGAGCTGAGCGGCGAACTCTGCCCGCGAGACCCCGCTGGAGACCGGTGCGTACGGGTCCTTGAGCTGGCCCAGGTACCGCGGCGCGCCCCACTGGCCATCGGCGTACCGGTTCACGTAGAGCTTGTCGAAGGTGAGGGTGGCCTCGTCCATCGGCCGGTACGTCACCCACGTCTCGCCGGGACGGACGACCAGGCCGATCCGAGAGATGCGCTCCACGTAGACCGGCAGCTGAACGAAGGTCTTGGTGCGGCTCGGACTGATCCGCGCGATGGAGACCCAGCTGCCGACCTTGCTGGTCGCGAACCGGTACCGGTGCGCGTCTTGGTAGGCGAGCGCGATCGTGCCCGTCGAGGGGTCCGGAGCGGCTTCGATGTCGGGGTTCTCCGGGTCGGCGTCGTTGTCGCCGTCAGCTGAGCCGATGAAGGCGGCGTCGGTCCAGTCCAGCGTCAGGCCGCCGGCCGTCTCCGTCAGGTGGGCGGCGCCGATCGAGCTCCAGGCGTCGGGCTCATTGAAGAGCCAGATCGAGCCGTCGGCGGGATGCTGCACGAGTGCGTCCTTGCTGGATCGCGTTGGCAGGAAGGAGAAGTCGAGCTGCGACGTGGCGCCGGTGCTGGTGCGGTAGAGGACGTGGTGGCCGTCAGGCCCGGTCGAGCCCTGCTGGTGCCATGCGGCCACCACGGCGCCGCTGCGCAGCACCACGAGCGCGCCCATCCGGCTGTCGGTGTCGCCGAGCACCTGGCTGGACAGCAGCGTGGCGCCGGTCGGGACCGGCGTGCCGGTGAGGCGGTATGTCCGCAGGTAGATCGGCCCGTTGCCGGACAGGATCGTCAGCTGGTCGGTCGCGGAGTAGGCGTAGCTGGCGGTGGACCAACCGGCCGTGGTGTCGAGCGGAAGGTTCACGTACGACGTGGCTCCGGTGGAGGCGTCCCGGAAGAAGGCCGCGCGGCGCGAGGTGTTCTCCTCCCAGTACAGAAGAGCCGACACGGTCCCGTGCTCCGTCATCGCGCCGCGTCCGAAGACCTGCAGACCGTTACTGGCTGCCGGGTCGGCCAGGGTGATGTCGGAACCGGACGTCGTCGAGGTCGTCGCGCTGGGGGAGGCCGACGGGCTCGGGCTGCTGCTCGGGCTGGGGCTGGCCGTCGGACTGGGGCTGCTGCTCGGGCTGGGGGACGGGCTCGCCGTTGGGCTCGGGCTCGCCGTTGGGCTCGGGCTGGCAGACGGGCTCGCACTGGCCGTCGGGCTGGGGCTGCTCGGGGTCGGGCAGTTCTTGCGGCAGGTGGTGGTCGTCGAGCCGCCACCGCCGCCAGGACCGGCGAGCGCCGGCGCCGCAGTCGCCAGGACGCCCGTCACGAGGGCTGTGGCGAGGACCAGCTTGCGGAGCGACATCCGAACCCCCGGGTCGAGGTGCACACGCTGTGTGCACTCCGTTGCGTCAGGCGACGGACTAGTTATCGACCGGAAGGACTAGGAGGTGACTGTGCGAAGCCGGGGAGTATTCGGGCTGTTGCTCCAAACGGGCGCAACCTGAAAAGAAATCTGGTCCCTGCTGACGACGGATGACTAGGGCTGCGACCGCCCGGCATCACGTCGTCCGCTGGTCACATCACGCTGTGTGGTCGACACCGTGTGCAACGTGCGAATCCGACTGAAGGCAGGAGTCATCCGCATACGGCGGGATGTTCTGCAGGACGCGTCAGGCCGACGGTGAGGTCGTCATCGAGAGCACGTCGAGAGCCTCGTCGAGCTGTGCCTCGGTCAGGTCGCCGCGATCGACGTACCCGCTTTCCAAAACGACCTGCCGGATCGTCTTGCGTTCCTTCAAGGACTGCTTCGCGACCTTCGCGGCGTTCTCGTACCCGATGTACTTGTTCAGCGGCGTCACGATCGACGGCGACGACTCGGCGAGCTCGCGACAACGTTCCTCGTCCGCCACGATGCCGTCGACCACGCGGTCGGCGAGCAACCGCGAGATGTTGGCGAGCAGCCGGATCGACTCGAGCAGGTTGCGGGCCAGCATCGGCAGCATGACGTTGAGCTCGAAGTTGCCCGCAGCGCCCCCGAACGCAATCGCTGCGTCGTTGCCGATCACCTGCGCGCACACCATGCACAGCGCCTCGGGTATCACCGGGTTCACCTTGCCGGGCATGATGGACGAGCCGGGCTGCAGATCCGGCAGGGCGATCTCGCCGAGCCCGGCCCGCGGACCTGAGCCCATCCAGCGCAGGTCGTTCGACACCTTGTACAGCGAGACTGCGATGGTGCGGAGCTGGCCGCTTGCCTCCACCAGGCCGTCGCGCGCGCCCTGCGCCTCGAAGTGGTCGCGTGCCTCTGTCAGGGGCAGACCTGTCGCGCTCGCGACCTCGGCGATGACAGCCGCAGAGAAGCCCGGCGGCGTGTTGATGCCGGTGCCCACCGCGGTTCCGCCCAGCGGGAGCTCCGCGAGCCGCGGCAAGGACGACCGCAGGCGCTCCACGCCGTACCGAACCTGGGCGGCGTACCCGCCGAACTCCTGGCCAAGGGTCACGGGCGTCGCGTCCATCAGGTGGGTGCGGCCGCTCTTCACCACGGCGGCGAACTCAGTCGCCTTGCGCGACAGCGAGCCCTCGAGATGCTCGAGCGCCGGGATCAGGTCGTTGACGACCGCTGACGTCGCGGCGACGTGGATGCTGCTCGGGAACACGTCGTTGGACGACTGGCTCGCGTTGACGTGATCGTTGGGATGTACGGCGGACCCGAGCTTCTCCGTCGCGAGGGTCGCAATCACCTCGTTGGCGTTCATGTTGCTGGATGTGCCGGAGCCGGTCTGGAAGACGTCGATGGGGAAGTGGTCGTCCCACTGCCCGGCGGCGACCTCCTCGGCCGCCGCGACGATCGCCTTGCTCATGTCCTCGGGAAGGACGCCGAGCGACGCATTCACCTTGGCGGCGGCGGCCTTGATGCGGGCCAGTGCCTGGATGTGCGCGCGCTCGATGCGCTGTCCGCTGATCGGGAAGTTCTCCACGGCGCGCTGCGTCTGCGCGCGCCACTTCGCGTCAGCGGGTACTCGGACCTCGCCCATGCTGTCGTGCTCGATGCGCCACTCGGTCATGAGCCGATTGTCCCGCAGCGCAGGGAGCGCGCACAGGCCCCCCGGCTGTGACCCTCACCTCGTGATGGCGTCAGGCGGTACGACGGCGACGTAGGACCACGGCGGGGGCGACGAGGAGCAGGAGCGCCAAGGTCGCGAGCCCGGTGGGAAGGCCCGTCGCGGGGAGCTGGCCGCCGCCGGACGACGGCGGCGGGGCAGCCGGCGGTTGGGCGACCGGCTTGACGACCGTCGGTGGCACGGCGGCCTGGCCGCAGACCGCGCCGCCGCCGCTGCGCAGTCGCGTGCCCGAGGTCTGCTGGGACACGTAGGTGCCCTGCTCCCCGCCAGTCTGCGCGGGGAAGGTCACCAGCAGGTTGCCGCAGGCGTCGGCCGCGATGCCGTTGACGTCGGTGGACCTGCTGCAGGCGAACCCGTTGAGTGTTGCCTGCTGCCCCTGCATGCAGGCACCCATCAGCTCGCTCGCGGTGCCCTTCTCGACGACCACGTTGGAGAGCCGGGAGTGCGTGACGTGCGGCGCCGCCGAGAGGGCGTCGAGCACCTGCGCCGTATCCGAGTACCAGACATTGCCGGTCGCGCCGCTGTAGTAGGCGAGGCCGATCTTCCCCGGCTCCCCGGCGACGATGTGCGGCAGGATGTGCCCGACGCCACCTGGCGCTTCGATCGTCAGCGGCGCCGACCAGGTCTTGAGGTCCGAGGTGGAGTGCACGACCTTGATCGCGGCACCGTTGTAGTCCGGGTAGTCGTGGACCGACTCCGGGTAGGCGACGAACACGTTGCCGGCATCGTCGTTGGCGCCGTAGGCCAGCTGCATTCCCGTGATCTTCCCGGCGGCGGTGTCGTCGACGGCAAGTGACGGCGTCCACGCCCCCGGCGTTGCCGTGTCCTTGGCCTGTGCCGTCACGACCCATACCCGGTTGGCGGCGACGACGTTGACCTCGACGGGCTGCGCGGCACAGCCGCCCACCGGTGAGGACCGGGTGCCGAACACGACGTAGACCTGGCCGGTCTTCTGGTTGACGAAGATGTTCGACGGGCCACCCGAGTCGGCGCACTGCAGGTCGAGGTAGTCCTGCTGCGGCGGCGTCGCCACCGGGATCGGTGGGCCGAAGGTCGCACCGCCGTCGGTGGACGTCGCGACGAACATGTTGTGCTGCACGACGCCGGACAGCAGGTTGTGGAACAGCATGTAGACGCGAGGCTTGCCCGTGGCAGCGTCCTTCGGACCCGCGGCGAACCACTGCCGATCGGTGTCGGCGTACGTCGTGCCCTGCGACTGGATCCAGGTCTTGCCCTGGTCGTCGGAGTAGTGGGTGATGAAGTTGATGCCGGCGTAGTCGAGCTCGCTGGTGAGGATGCGGCCCGTAGTCGTCGCGATGACGTCGACGTCGGTGGTGGCCAGCGTCTGGTTCCCGGGCGTCGTCGTGGTCTTCCAGCTGAGCCCGTCGGGCGAGCGGTAGACCGTCTCGTCGCCGTTCTTGGCGTTGGTCGTCAGGTAGCGCGCCCCGTTGGGCGCGACCGTGACCCGGGGTTCGGACGAGCCGGACGAGCCGGCTAGGAGCTGGGTCTTGAAGGCCGGCGTCGAGCTAGATGCCGCGGGCGCCGGCGAGGCCACGAGGGCGAGGGCGGCGGGCACGGCGAGGACGAGAAGGGCAGCGGTACGGCGCATGGCCCGGACGTTACGCCCGATTCGTGCCGTCGCGCATGGCCCCTCACCTGCGTATGGACGACCTCAGGGCTTGCTGTCGAGGAGCTTGCGAAGCGTGTTCGGAGTTCGTGCTGTGGCACTCACACCCAGCGCCTTCTCGATCTTGGCGTGGGTCAGCTTGGTCTTCGCGGCATTCTGGAAGCCGATGTAGATCACCTGGTCGTTGCCCTTGACCACCTCGGGTGACCAGTCCATGGCCAGGAACGCGCGCAGTGCCGTCGGGGTGGGCTTGTCGAACAGGACGGTGATCGCCACATAGCCCGGGAGGTCCGGAAGGCCGTCGAGCGCCTTGCGCACATCGGGGTCCTTGCGGACGCAGCAGCGGACATCCAGGTTCAGCTTGCGACGTAGCTCGTCCTCGACATCGGCCGCCAGCTTCCCGGCTGAGCGCTGGGAGCTCTCGAAGGTCGCGTTGCCGCTGTTGAGGTAGGTCTTCACCTCGGTATGACCGAGGCCCTCGAGAAGGGTCTTGAGGTCCTTCATGGCGATCTTGTTGTTGGGTCCCAGGTTGACGGCGCGAAGCAGCAGGATCCATCTCATGCTCAGAGGTCCAGGTCGACGACGATGGGCGCGTGGTCGCTCGCGCCCTTGCCCTTGCGTGCCTCGCGGTCGACGTACGCGTCCGTGATCGCAGCTGCCACTGGCGCGGAGGCGAGTACGTAGTCGATCCGCATGCCGAGGTTCTTGTGCATCATGCCGGCGCGGTAGTCCCAGTAAGTGAAGGCGCGGTCGCCCTTCCCCGGGCGCGCCTGCACGTCCGTCAACCCCCAGCCGAGCAGTCGCCGTACGGCGGCCCGCTCGGGCTCCGTGACGTGCGTCGAGCCGTCGAAGACGGATCGGTCCCACACGTCCTCGTCGTGGAGGGCGACGTTGAAGTCACCCATCAGCACGAGGGGCTGTGACGGGTCATGCCGTTCCTGGAGCTGCTGGGCGAGCGCCTCGAACCAGGCCAGCTTGTACGTGTAGTGCGGGTCGCCGAGCGCGCGGCCATTGGGCACGTACAGGGAGTGGACGTGCAGCGGCCCGCACTGGGCGGAGACCAGCCGCGGCTCGGGATGTCCAAGCAGCTCGCGATGCGGGTCGGACAGGCCGATTCGTGACGCGATCGCGACGCCGTTCCAGCGGCCGTCGCCGGAGTGCGCTGCCTCGTAGCCGAGTGCCTTCAGATCAGTGAACGGGAACGTGCTGTCGGCGCACTTGGTCTCCTGCAGCGCCACGACGTCCGGCTGGACCTCTTCCAGCCACGGCAGCAGGCGAGGCAGGCGTGCGCCGATCGAGTTGACGTTCCAGGTGGCGATCCGCACTAGACGGAACGGGGGCCGGCGTGCTCGAAGTCGATCGAGGAGTAGGCCCGCAGCTTCGTCAGGCGGTGCTGGCTCGTGACACGGCGGATCGTGCCGGACTTGCTGCGCATGACCAGCGACTCCGTGGTCGCCCCGCCACCGCGGTAACGCACCCCGTTGACCAGCTCGCCGTCGGTGATTCCCGTCGCGACGAAGAACACGTTGTCACTGCTGACGAGGTCGTCGCAGTGGAGGATCTGGTCGAGGTCGAGGCCGGCTGCGGCGGCGTTGGTGAACTCGCTGTCCTTCTGCGGCCAGAGCTTGCCCTGGATGGTGCCGCCGAGGCACTTGACCGCGCAGGCGGCGATGATGCCTTCCGGCGTACCACCGATGCCGAGCAGCAGGTCGACGCCGGTGCCATCGCTCGCTGCCATGACAGCCCCGGCGACGTCGCCGTCGGAGATGAACTTGATGCGCGCACCTGCCTCGCGCACCTGCTTGACCAGCTCGTCGTGCCGCGGCCGGTCGAGGATGCACACCGTGACGTCCTCCGGCGACGCGCCCTTGGCCTTCGCCACTGCCTGGATGTTGTACGACGGCGGCGCGGCAATGTCTACGGCGTCCGCCGCGTCCGGCCCCGTGACGAGCTTCTCCATGTAGAACACGGCCGAGGGGTCGTACATCGTTCCTCGTTCGGCGACCGCCATGACGGCAATGGCGTTCGGCATGCCCTTCGCCATCAGTGTCGTCCCGTCGATGGGGTCGACGGCGACGTCGCAGTCGGGGCCGTTGCCGTCGCCGACGTGCTCGCCGTTGAACAGCATCGGCGCTTCGTCCTTCTCGCCCTCACCGATGACGACGACGCCGTTCATGGACACGGTGCCGATCAGCTGCCGCATCGCGTCGACCGCCGCTCCGTCGCCGCCGAGCTTGTCACCACGGCCGACCCAACGCCCCGCCGCCATCGCCGCGGCCTCCGTCACGCGGACCAGCTCGAGCGCCAGGTTGCGATCCGGTGTCTCGGGGCCGTTCGTCATGCCCGAACCCTAGCCATCGCGGCGCGGTCTACACGTGCACGATGCGCACCTCGGTCGCCTTGATGCTCGCGTAGACGGTGCCGCCCTCGGCCAGGAGCAGCTCTGCCGCTGCCGCGGCGGTCACCTCCGCGATGACCTCGGGCCGGCCGCGCACGACGACCCGGACCCTGCCGCCCAGTGCGCGCAGCTCCGCCACCTCTCCGGCCAGCACCGTGCGGGCACTCCCCTCGGGCGGCCGCCTGTGCAGCGTGACTGCCGACGGCTCGGCCAGCGCGAGTGCCGGGCGACCCGGCGGGCCCGGCTCGGCGGCGCTGACGTGACCGCCCTGCGCGACGAGCACGCCTGTCTCGTCGGTCGTGCCCAACCAGGCGTTCTGCCCGAGCAGGCCGGCAACCCACGACGTCTGGGGCGCCGTCGCCACCGCCGCGGGCGTCGCGTCCTGCCGGAGCTGCCCGTCCTCGAAGACGAGCACCCGGTCGGCGAGCGCGACGACATCGACGACGTCGTGAGTGACCATCAGCGTCGGTGCTGAGCCTGCCGTCAGCGTCGCCCGCAGCAGCCGGCGTACGTCGTCCCGCGTCGACGCGTCGAGCGCCGCCAACGGCTCGTCCAGCAGCAGCAGCGCCGGGTCCGGCGCGAGCGCACGGGCAAGGGCCACCCGCGCCGCCTCCCCGCCGGACAGCGCGGCCGGTCGTCGCGACGCGACGTGGGCCACCCCGAGACGGTCCAGCCAGTCCAGCGCGGTGCGCCGTGCCGCTGCCCGCGGTACGCCCCGGCAGACCAGCCCGTAGGCCGCGTTGTCCAGCGCGGACTTCCGGTCGAACAGCATGCGCTCCTGCGGGACCCAGCCGATGCTCCGGTCGTGAGCCGGCAGTCCGATCACGTCCCGGTCGCCGAGCACGATGCTGCCGGACGCGGGGAGCAGGCCGGCCAGGGCCCGCAGGAGCGACGACTTGCCGGCGCCGTTCGGTCCGACGACCGCGACCACCTCGCCCGGCGCGGCAGCCAGGTCGGCCGACACCCATGGGGTGATGACGCTGGCCCTCACCGCAGCCTCGCGCGCAGACCGGCGACGAGCGCGATGCTGACGAACAGAAGCACGGCCGAGAGCGCATAGGCAGCGGGCGGGTCGTTCTCCAGCAGCTGGTAGACCGCGAGCGGCACCGTTTGCGTGACGCCCGGCAGGCTGCCCGCGAACGTGATGGTCGCGCCGAACTCCCCGAGCGCCCTGGCCGCGGCCAGCGCCGTGCCGGCCGCGACGGAAGGGGCGATGGACGGCAGGGTCACGGTCAGCAGGGTCCGCAGCGGCCGCGCCCCCAGGGTCGCCGCGACGTCCTCCCGTCCGCGGTCGAGCGAGGACAGCGCTCCCTCCACCGTCAGGACCAGGAAGGGCATCGCGACGAAGGCCTCGGCGAGCACCACGCCGTACGACGTGAAGGCCGGCACAGCGCCCGTCTCGACCAACAACCCACCGAGGAGGCCGCGCCGGCCGAAGGCCAGCAGCAGGGCGACGCCGCCGACCACGGGCGGGAGGACGAGCGGCACCGTCACGAGCGCCCGGAGCAGCCGGCGTCCCGGCAGCGACGAGCGCGCCAGCACCCACGCCAGCGGGACGCCGAGCAGGACCGTCAGCACGACAGCTCCTGCCGTGCAGCGCAGGGAGAGCCAGAGCGCCTGGCGCACCTGCTCGGTCGCCAGCAGGTGCGGCAGCCGTCGCCACGGGGTGCGCTCGAGCAGCGCGACGAGCGGGAGCACCAGCAGTGCCAGGCCGAGGACGGCCGGCCCGGCGAGCAGCAGCGGCGTGCGCCGGTGCGCCGTCGTCACGGCGGCAGGAAGCCGTAGGACGCGAGCAGCGACTGACCGTCGGCCGACAACAGGTAGTCGGCGAACTCCGACCCGCCGTCCCCGGCCCTGACCACCGCGACGGGGTAGCTGTTGCTGATCCCCGATAGGTCGATGCCGGCGACCGCGCCGTTCGCAGCCTTGACGTCGGTGACGTAGGCGATCCCCGCGTCGGCCTCGCCGAGTCGCACCTTGGTGACGACGCCCTTCACATCCTGCTCGAGCGAGACCGGCTTGACCGCGACGTGCGCCGCTGCCAGGGCTCTGTTGGCGGCCTTCCCCACCGGAACGGTCGGACCGGCGAGGACGACGCGCAGGTGGTTGCTGGCCAGGTCGGTCAGTGCGGTCACGTGCTTCGGGTTGCCGGGAGCGGTGATGATGGCGAGCCGGTTGCGCGCGAACACACGAGCACCGGTCAGCCCCGCGGCGCGCATCGTGGCCTCATCGGCCGTCGCCAGCACGTCAGCCGGCGCGCCCTGCTTCAGCTGCGCGACGAGTGACTGCGACCCCGCGAACGAGAACCGGACGTGTACGCCGGGGTGCGAGCTCTCGAACGCCTTGCCCGCTGCGGTGAAAGCCGACGTCAGCGACGATGCCGCGAACACCGTCAGCGTCCGAGGCGCCGTCCCCGCCGGTGTGCCGCCTGTCGAGGCGCATCCGGACAGTGCCGTCGTGACGACCACGGCGGTCAGCAGCCGGGCGCTCCTCACGGCAGTTCGACCACGACGTGCGTCGACTTCACCGATGCCGTGGCAGGTGCGCCCGGCTCGAGCTGCAGGTCGTCGACGGACTCCGTCGACAGGAGCGACACGAGCCGGTGCGGACCCGACTGGATCTCCACCTGCGAGACGACGTCGCCCCGAAGAACGCGGGTGACGATGCCAGGGAAGCTGTTGCGGGCGCTGGTCTCCATCGGCCCGGCGGGGTCACCCGCCATGGCCACCGCGAAGGCCGCCAGGTCGCTGCCGGTCACAACGCGGCGACCCTCGTCGTCGATCGCTGTGGACAGCCTGCCCTGATCCGCCCAGCGTCGCAGGGTGTCATCGCTGACGCCGAGCAGTGCGGCGGCGGCGGCGAGGCGATAGGTGTGCATCTGCGGAGCATAGAACGCGGGGCATCTCCGCAAGTGCGGCGACGGTGAAGCGTTCCAGGCTGGATGACACAGTGGCGGCGTGCAGCGACGCGACTTCGACGCCGGTGTCCTCGGCCGGAAGATCTACCCCCTGCTGACCAGCGTGGTCGTGCCCCGTCCCATCGCGTGGGTCTCCAGCCGGTCGGCGGAAGGCGTCGACAACCTCGCACCGCACTCGTTCTTCACGGTCGCGGGGGTCGACCCCGGCGTCGTGCAGTTCACCTCCGTGCGCACCAAGGACAGCCTGCGCAACGTCCTGGCCACGGGGGAGTTCGTGGTCTGCCTCTGCACGGAGGAGCTCATCGAGAAGGTCAACGAGACGGGTACCGACTACCCGCCCGAGGTGTCGGAGTTCGACGCCGTCGGGCTGACGCGGGAGGCGTCCTTGAAGGTGGCCCCGTTCCGCGTCGCCGAGTCGCCGGTGGCGATCGAGTGCCGGCTCGCCGACACGCACACCTTCGGCGAGTGCACCGTGGTGTTCGGCGAGGTGCTGCACGTCGCCGTCGACGAGGCGGTCATCCGCGACGACCGGCCGGCCATCGACCTGCTCAGGCCCGTCGCGCGCCTCGGAGCCAACGAGTGGTCCACCATCGGACAGGTGAGCACTCGCCGCCGCATCCCTTACGCGGACACGGTCCGATGAGCGTTCGTACGACGGGGCGCGCGGCGACGACCCGCGGCGGCCTGCTCGATGCCGCCCGCGAGGTGTTCAGCAGCTCGGGCTTCGCCGAGGCCTCCATCGCCGACGTCGTGTCGCGGGCCGGCGCCAGTGTCGGCAGCCTCTATCACCACTTCGGAGGGAAGGCCGAGCTGTACCTCGCGCTGTTCGAGGACTACCAGCAACGGCAGGAGGCCCGGGCGGCGACGGCGGTTCGCGAGGCCCGGCTCGCTGGTGAGTCCGATCCGGTGGCCCTGTTCGTGGCCGGGTCGCGCGCATACCTCGACGGGTGCTGGGGAGAGCGCGACCTGGCCCGGCTGTTCCTCGCCGGCGGCGGTCCGCCCGGCTTCGAGCTCATTGCGCGCCGGCGCTACCGCGAGTGGACGGCTCGCAACGCGACGCTGCTGCGGGTTGACAGTGCGGAGCCGTGGGGGGACGCGCTCGTGCTCGTGCTGACGACCGTCATCAGCGAGGCCGGCCACGAGGTCGCCGTCTGCGAGGACGAGGAGTCCGCGCACCGGCTTGCCTCCGACGTGCTCGAGCTCATCGCGAGGATCGGCGGCACGGCCGCATGAGCCTGTTCGACGACGACGTTGCGCACGCCACGCCGAGAAGGGGGTCGGACTGGGAGCAGCACCGGCTGCATCGGCACCCGCAGAGCGGCCCGCCGGGCGACGAGGTGGGCATGCTTGCGCTGTCGGGCTTCGTGCTGGCCCGGACCGCGGAGGTCGTCGTCGCCGTACGAGGGATCACGGCGTACTCCGACGGACTGCACATCGCGGTCGTCGTGATCTTCGCCGACCATGCACGCAGTGAGGACATGGCCTACTCGTTGCAGGAGTACAGCCGCAGCCCCGGGCGGTTCCGGGTCGGCTTGGCGTTCTCGGACGGACGGACGGCCACGTCCGGGCAGCGGGACTCGCCCGACGTCGAGCAGGTCGGCAGCGCGCAGTTCAAGCTGCTCGGTTCGTCGCAGCGGGACCTGATGTGGAGCGCCGACTACTGGCTGTGGCCGCTGCCGTCGCCCGGGCCGCTCGTCGTCGGCTGTCGCTGGCCTGACCGCGGCATCCCCGAGACGCTCGTGCAGATCGACTCGGAGCCCCTGCTGACCGCGTCCGCCCAGTCCCGATCAGTGTGGGACATGACGGAATGACCGAGCACGACGACCTGCTGGACCGGCGCGTCGACTACCCGGTGCTGGCGGGATCGACGTACCTCGCCAGCCACACGCTCGGTGCGATGCACCGTCGTACGCCGGAGCGGTTGGCGGAGTACGCGCGGCTGTGGGCCGAGCTGGGCGTGGTCGCGTGGGAGGACTGGGCCAGCGAGGTCTGGCGGGTTGCCGATCTCGTCGGTGCGCTGATCGGCGCGCCACCGGGCACGACGGTGATGCGGCAGAGCGTCGCCGACCTGCTCGGCGACGTGGTCGCCTCCCTCGATTGGAGCGGCCGCCGCAACCGTGTGGTGACGTCGGCGCTGGAGTGGCCGGGAAGCCTGAACACCTGGTCGCAGATCGGCCGGCTGGGCGGTCAGGCGGTCGTCGTCGACGGCGAGGCCGACGGCATCCACCTCGACGTGCAGCGCCTGGTCGACGCCATCGACGAGCACACCCTGCTGGTGGAGTGCTCGCACGTGCTGTTCCGCACATCGACGCTGATCGACGTCAAGCCGCTGGTAGAGAAGGCGCACGCCGTCGGTGCACTCGTGATGGTCGATGGCTACCAGGCGGCCGGCACCGTGCCGGTCGACGTCGTGGACCTCGGCGTCGACATCTACGTCGGCGGGTCCGTGAAGTACCTGTCGGGTGGGCCCGGCAACGGATGGATGTACGTCTCGCCCGAGGTCGCACTGGAGCCGGTGACCACCGGGTGGTTCGGCACCGCGCGGCCGTTCGACTTCGACCCGCTGCTTGCGTACGGCGAAGGCGTCAAGCGGTTCCGCGGCGGGACACCAGGTGTGTCGGCCGCATTCGCTGCGGCGCCGGCGTACGAAGCACTCAACGCGATCGGGATGGACCGCATCCGCGAGCGGTCGATCTCGATGACGCAGCCGCTGCTGGAGGCCGCGCTGGAGCGCGGCTACGCCGTCCGCTCGCCGCAGGACCCGGTCCAGCGCGGCGGTCACGTCACCATCGACCCGGGAGACGCGGAGCTCGTGCACCTGCGCCTCATCGAGGCCGGCTTCGTCGTGGACCACCGTCCCGGCGTTGGCATCCGGGTGTCGCCGCACTTCTACAACTCGCTCGACGAGGCGCTCGCCTGTCTCGATGCGATGTCCGAGGTGTCAGGGGCGCTCGCCGGCAGCTGAGCCAGAATGGACGCATGGCCCAGAGGAAGCGCGGACGCGAAGCTGCGGCGGACATGGTCCGTTCTCTCGGCGTCGTGCTGGCCATCGTGTTGTTCGTGTGGTTCTTCGCCCGACCACCGCACTCGGACGAGAAGAAGATCCGCGTCGTCGACCCGACCAGTGACGTGCAGGCGTTCTCCTCGGCTGTCGCGGGCGGTGCCGTGCCGCGCGCGATGCCGGCGGGCTGGCAGACGACGGTGTCGAGGTACGACCCCGAGTCGGGGCTGCTGCGCATCGGCTGGGTCACACCGGCCGGCCACTACGCGGAGTACGCCGCCGCGCCCCACCCGGCGGCCGGGTTCCTCGCGGACATCACCGGCGAGGCACCGAAGGTCGACGCCGTGGACATCGACGGAACCGACTGGACGCAGTACCGGAAGGACGAGGTCATCTCGCTGGTGCACTCGTACGGGACGACGACCGTCGTGCTGGGAACCGTGCGCGACACCGCGACCCTCGACGAGCTACGCGTCCTCGCCCGCCGGCTTGTCTCCTAGCGCGGCGGTCAGCCGGGCCTTCGCACCATCGAGCCACTCCTGGCAGGTGCGCGCCAGCTCCTCGCCGCGTTCCCAGAGGGCGAGCGACTCCTCGAGCGTCGTGCCGCCCGCCTCCAGGCGTCGCACGACATCGGCGAGCTCGTCGCGCGCGGCCTCGTACGACGGGCCGGCGGAGCTGTCGCTGGCAGACTGGACCACGTGGGCACCCTACGGCGCGCGACGCCCGCCGACGCCGAGGAGCTGACGCGGCTGCGCGGGCTGATGCACCGTGCCATGGGCGCGGACTCCCTGCCGGCGGAGTGGCGGACCTCGTGCGAGGTCGCCTTCCGTCGGAGGCTCGCAGACGAGGACTTCGTGGCGTACGCCGTGGAGGACGACGGTCGCGTCGTGTCCTGCGGCGCGGGCTGGCTCGAGGAGCACCTGCCATCCCCGGGTCAGTACGACGGGCGGCGTGGCCACATCGCGTCGATGAGCACCGAGGCGGCGTACCAGCGCCGCGGGTATGGGCGCGAGGTGTTCGGCGCGCTGATGCAGTGGTTCGCCGAGCAGGACGTGCCGCGCGTCGATCTGCGGGCCACCGATGCCGGTCGGGGCCTATATGAGTCCTTCGGCTTCCGGGTCCTGGGCGGCGCGACGATGGCCTGGACCGCGCCGGGTGTTCGGCCGGGGATGCCCGGCCGCTGACGCGTGCGAGGAGGGCGGGCAACCGCCCTTCCCGGCTGGTTGCGTCAGAACGTGTGAGCGTCGAACCCGCACCCTTCTTCTTACGCCGGCCGCGGAGCCTGGCCGACCCTCGCCGCGCAGCGTCAGAACAGCTACGCGGTGGGTGCGCACCCTTCTTCTGACGCCGCGGCGCCGGCGTACGGGAGGCGGGCTTGGCGCGATCGATTCGACCAGCGGGTCAGCGGACGGTGGCCTCGAGCTCGCCGGCCGAGACGCGGATGCGCAGCGGATCGCCTGACGACACATCGGCAGGATCGCGTACGACGGCACCGGTCGCGTCGTGCACTACGGCGTACCCACGATCCAGGGTGGCCTTCGGCGACAGTGCGAGGACGCGGGCGCGGGTGTGGTCGAGGTCGTGCGCAGCCCGGTCGAGGGCAGCGGCCACGCAGCGCCGGCTGCGATCACGCAAGCCGGCCACGTCGCCGGCCCGCGAGGTCACCAGCGTCTGCGGATCGGCGAGCGCCGGTCGGCTGCGCATCGCGTCGAGTCGGGCGAGCTCTCGCTGCACGACGCCGGTGGCCACGCGGCGGGCGCGGTCGCGCAGCTGGCGCACGCGCGCGACCTCCTCGGCGTAGTCGGGGACGACGCGCTTGCCGGCATCGGTCGGCGTCGAGCACCGGACGTCGGCCACCGCGTCGACGAGCGGGTTGTCGGGCTCGTGACCGATGGCGCTGACCACGGGTGTGCGACAGGCGGCAACGGCTCTGCAGAGCGCCTCGTCGCTGAACGGCAGCAGGTCCTCGACGCTGCCACCGCCGCGCGCCAGGACGATGACCTCGACCTCGGGCTCCCGGTCGAGTGCCGCGATCGCCGCGATGCACTGCTCGACGGCGAGGTGTCCCTGCACGGCGACGCTGCGTACGTCGAAGCGCACCGCCGGCCAGCGGCGCCGCGCGTTCTCGAGGACGTCGTGCTCGGCCGCGCTGCCGCGGCCGGTGACCAGCCCGATGGTGCGGGGCAGGAAGGGGAGCCGCTTCTTGCGATCGGTGTCGAAGAGCCCCTCCGCGCGCAGCACGCCCTTCAGCCGCTCCAGCCGGGCCAGCAGCTCGCCCACTCCCACCGGCCGGATGTCGAGGGCTTGCAGCTGCAGCGATCCGCGGAGCAGATGGACGACCGGTTGGCCGTGCACGACGATGCGCGCGCCTTCCGACAGCGCCGGGACGACGGACTCGAACACGCCGCGTGAGCAGGTGACCGACAGGCTGACATCCGCCACCGGGTCGCGCAGCGTCAGGAAGACCGTGCCCGGCCGCGGGGTGAGCTGCGCGACCTGACCCTCGACCCACACCCGCCCCAGCCGGCCGACCCACTCGGCGATGGATCGCGCCACCGTGCGCACGGGAAGCGGCGACTCGGCGCTGTTGTCGAGGGGCATCCCCGCACCCTACGGAGCGGGATCAGGTGAGGCGGACCTTGCCGTGCGGCGGGCTCGGGCTGTTCTTCGCCTCCGCGGTCGCGTCGAGGCTCTTGGGTGGCTTCGTCGCAGTCGACGCCTTCGGTGAGGGGGTGTCCGGCGTACTCCCGGTGGGGGTGCTTTCCCCATTGGCCAGCTTCGCGATCCGGTTGTCCAGCATCGTCACGACCGGGAGGCGGTGTGCCTTGGACTTCTCGTAGTCGCGAAGCTGGACGAGCTGCTGCATGTCGAGGCTGCGCAGCCGACCGCGCAGCGCGCCCAACGTCATGTGGTCGTAGTCGGGCAGCGGCAGGTCGGCCGCGTTCGTGACGAGCGGTGCATCGACGTTGCTGGCGATCTTCTCGACCTGCTCGACGACGTCCGGGGTCGCCGCGGAGTCGACGCGTCCGTTGGACGACGCAGCGGGCGGCTGCTCGACCGGCAGCGTCTGCTGCACGGCGGCGTTGGCCTCGGCCCGGTCCTGCGCGGCTGCGGTGTCGGCCTTCACGGCCTGCTTGGCGTTGTCCTTCGACGTCTCGAAGACCCGCTCGAGGGCGTCCTCGGCGCGGTCGTAGAGCTTTGCCACCGGAGTGCCCGACAGCCGATCCTCGACCTTGTCCTCGACCTCGTCGAACGACGTCCCCCGAAGCCGGGCGATCAGCCGCTCGCCGCGGTCGGCCAGCTCGTCGTACTCGCGTCGCGCTGCGTCGATCCCCGACAGCGCGCTGCCGACGGCCATCACCGGGAGCTGCACCGCCTTCGTCGGCAGCCGGCGGACCCCGCCGAGCACGGTGGGCACGAGGCCGAGGGCGGCGGCGACGTTCTTCGGTACGGCGGTGGCCATGACGGCAGGATCCTCCAGGAGCGGCGGGTGTCCTGCTCAGGATGCCCGGGGCGCCCCGCTCTCACACGCGGGGGGTCGCGCGAGCGCGGGTAGCCTCGAACACATGACCGCCACTACGCCGGCACCGCCCCGTGGGCGCGTCCTGCTGGCCCGTCCGCGCGGCTACTGCGCCGGTGTCGACCGGGCAGTTCAGACCGTCGAGAAGGCCCTCGAGCTCTACGGCGCACCGGTCTACGTGCGCAAGCAGATCGTGCACAACGCCCATGTCGTGCGCACCCTCGAGGCCCGCGGCGCGGTGTTCGTCGAGGAGACCGCCGACGTTCCCGAAGGTGCGACAGTGGTGTTCTCGGCACACGGCGTCGCGCCGACCGTGCATGCCGAGGCGGCCGCTCGTGGGCTGAAGACGATCGACGCCACCTGCCCCCTCGTCACGAAGGTGCATCTCGAGGCCAAGCGCTTTGCGGCGGACGACGTCGACATCGTGCTCATCGGTCACGAGGGCCACGAGGAGGTCGTCGGTACGACGGGACAGGCGCCGGAGCACATCCACCTCGTCGACGGCATCGACGAGGCGGCAGCCGTCCAGGTCCGCGACCCGTCAAAGGTCGCCTACCTGTCCCAGACGACGCTCTCCGTCGACGAGACCAACGTGACTGTCGACGCGCTGCGCAAGCGCTTCCCGCTGCTGCAGGGCCCGCCGTCGGACGACATCTGCTACGCGACGCAGAACCGGCAGGTCGCCGTCAAGGACATCGCGGCGCAGTCCGAGCTCGTGATCGTGGTGGGATCGCGCAACTCGTCGAACAGCGTCCGGCTGGTCGAGGTGGCCCGCGACGCGGGTGCCGCTGCGGCCCATCTCGTGGACGAGGCGGGGGAGATCGACCTCGCTTGGCTGGACGGCGTGCACACCGTCGGCGTGACGAGCGGCGCATCCGTGCCTGAGGAGCTGGTCACCGGCGTACTGGACTGGCTGGCGGCGCGGGGCTTCGACGACGTCGTCGAGGTCGAGTCGGCCAAGGAGAGCCTGCTGTTCGCGTTGCCTCCGGAGCTGCGCCGCGACCTGCGAACGGCGGGCCGGAGCTAGTCCGCCGGTGGGGTGGGCTGCGGCCGCCGTCCGATCACGGCTCGTACGACGGCGATCGCGAACGCGAGCGCGGTCGCGGTCAGCAGCACCGGGGCACCGAGCACCAGTGAGCTCGCCAGCTCCAGCGCCTGCCGGGTCATCCAGCCGCCGACGGCTCCCGTCTTGGAGAACGCGCCGGCGAGCAGTGCCAGTGCGACGTAGACCAGCGGCGGCATGACGACGGTGGCGATGAGGTCCTCGCGGTGCACCTTGAGCGCGGCGAACGCGCAACCCGCGATGAAGGAGATCGCGAACACGGTGCGCAGCCCGGGTCCCGTCATCACGTCGATGAAGCCGCCTGCGGCCCCGAGCACGAGTGCGACGGTGACGGCGCCGAGCGCGGTCAGACCGCGCCGATCGGCGACATGCACGCCGTGCACCGCGGCGGCCTCGGCGCGCGCCGAGCGGCCATCCGGGGCCTCGGCGTCGGTCCAGGCGGTCACCTCGAAACGGTACCGCCGAGACAGCCGACTTACTCGCGTCTAGCGTGTCGGTCGTGTCGCAGACCGAGCCGTCGTACGACCCCGACCGGGTGGCCGCCGCGGCGATCGCCCACGACCCGGGCCTCCCGTCGGAGGACGCGGCGCGGCTGGCCCGTGAGGCGTGGCAGCACCTGCGCGACGTCGGCGCCGACGACCCGCCGGAGATCGCGCGGCGGTTGATGGCGGGGCCGAGCCAGACCGGCGCGACGCCGGCGAACGTCGTCGCGAAGGCCGCCTGCGACCACTGTCAGGAGCAGGGCATCGACCCGCAGGGCTGATCAGGACGACAGGCGCTCGTCCGGCAGGGCGACGAGGGTCAGCTCGGGCGACACGAGCCGCGACGCGACGCCGTCCACCGGGCGCGGCGCATCGACCCCGTCTTGGGCGAGCCCGAGGTCGGCCATCCGGCGGGCCGCGGGCAGCAGGTTGCGCTCCATCGAGGCGACCGTCTTGTTGTAGTCGTTGACTGCGGTGTTGAGCGAGCGGCCGAGCTTGTCGACGTGCCCGCCCAGGGTCGACAGCCGGTTGTAGAGCTCCTTGCCGGCGCGAAACACCTCCTGCGCGTTCTCGGTGAGGGCGTGCTGCTGCCACGCATAGGCGACCGCGCGCAGCAGCGACACCAGCGTCGTGGGTGTGGCGATGTGCACCCGCCGGGCATAGGCGTGCTCCAGCAACGCCGGGTCGCGCTCGAGCGCGGGTGCGAGGAAGGCCTCGCCCGGCACGAACAGCACGACGAACTCGGGCGCGTCGGGAAACTGCTGCCAGTAGGCCTTGTCGGCGAGCCGGTCGACGTGCTGGCGCAGGTGTCGTGCGTGCGCGACCAACCGCTGCTCGCGGAAGTCTTCATCGGTTGACTCGGCCGCCTCGAGGTACGCCGCGAGCGTCACCTTTGCGTCGACGACGACAGAGCGCTGGCCGGCAAGGCGTACGACGAGGTCGGGGCGCAGCGCCCGGCCGTCGGCGTCGCGCACGGTCGCCTGCTCGTCGAAGTCGCAGCGCTCGAGCATGCCGGCGTGCTCGACGACCCGTCGTAGCTGCATCTCGCCCCACTGCCCGCGCGCCTGCGGCTTGCGGAGCGCGTTGACAAGAGCGGCCGTCTCGCGGCCCAGCAGCTCGGAGCTCTGCCGGACGGTGTCGACCTGCTTGCTCAGCTCACCGAAGGCACGGGCCCGCTCGGTCTCGAGGCCGCGCAGCTGCCCCTCGACCCGCCCCAGCTGCTCGCGCAGCGGCTCGACGAGCTGACGGACGGACTGCTGCTGGTGGGCCAGGTCGCGCTCGGCCTCGCCGCGCAGCGCACGGGCGGCGATGCCCTCGAAGGACGCGGCCAGTGCGGCCTCGTCACGGCGTACGAGCATGCGGCCCACGACGACACCGGCGGCGAGACCCACGAGAAGCGCGAGGAACACGGTCATGCCATGACGGTGGCATGAGGGTCGGACAGACGAGCGGCAGCGCGCTCAGCAGGACGAGTTCTTGCCGAACATGCCCGCCGGCCAGGTCGCTGGCGGAGCCGTCCTGTTGTCGCTGTTCGGACCGTTGGAGTCGGCCCGCACGACGGCCTCCCCGAGCACGCCTGCCGTGACCTTGCACGTGTGCTTGCCGATGATCAGGGTGCCGGCCGCCGACTTGCCGTAGTCGGCGCGCGGCGAGATGTGCGTGGGGTCGTCGAGCTGGTAACCGAGCTGCACGCTGTTGGAGATGGGGAGCTGCGTCGTCGCGGTCAGGGACACCTTGATGGGCAGGCCCATGGCGGTGGTGTCGATCGAGCCGGACGACAGGTCGTCCGCGACGGCCGCCAGTCCCGGGGCAACCGGCTGACGCCATCGGCCGACGGGGACGCACATCTGACCGACGCAGCGGTCGAGCGTGATGAGCAGCGGCGTGTCGGCCTCGGACTGCAACACACCGGCAACCCGCGCCGCCACCTGCACCTGCCAGGTCGCGCCGTCTGCACCGTGGACAGAGACCTTGACCGTGTCGACGTAGCGATGCTGGCCCGCATACGGGCCGGCATGCGCCGGTACGGCAGCCGTGCCGAGTGCCACAACCACACCCAGCGCGGCAACTCCCCTGCGACTCATCGAATCCCCCCGGCGGCTGTAGTTCGGCGTCAACGGCCGGGTTCCTGCCGGTGAACGGCCGGTAGCGTCGTACGGCGTGTCCCTCTCCATCGGCATCGTGGGCCTGCCCAACGTCGGCAAGAGCACGCTGTTCAACGCCCTCACCAAGAACGACGTGCTCGCGGCCAACTACCCGTTCGCGACCATCGACCCCAACATCGGCGTCGTCGCGGTGCCCGATCCCCGGGTCGCCCAGCTGGCCGACGTGTTCTCGAGCGAGAAGCAGGTCCCCGCGACGGTCTCCTTTGTCGACATCGCCGGCATCGTCCGCGGCGCGAGTGAGGGGGAGGGGCTCGGCAACAAGTTCCTCGCCAACATCCGCGACAGCGATGCGATCTGCCAGGTGATCCGCGCCTTCACCGACGAGAACGTCGTGCACGTGGACGGTCGCGTCTCTCCGAAGGACGACATCGAGACGATCAACACCGAGCTCATCCTCGCCGACCTGCAGACCGTCGAGAAGGCGTTGCCGCGGCTGGAGAAGGAAGCGCGGATCAAGAAGGACGTGCAGCCGCAGCTCGATGCCGTACGCCGGGCGCAGGAGATCCTCGACTCGGGCCAGACCATCTTCGCGTCGGGTGTCGACCGCGAGCCGTTGCGTGAGCTGCACCTGCTGACGGCGAAGCCGTTCCTGTACGTGTTCAACCTCGACGAGGAGGAGCTCGGCAACGCCGACTTCCGCGCGGAGCTCGCCGCACTCGTCGCGCCGGCCGAGGCCGTCTTCCTCGATGCGAAGGTCGAGATGGAGCTCATCGACCTGCCCGACGACGAGGCGCTCGAGCTGCTGCAGTCGATGGGCCAGGAGGAGTCCGGTCTGCACCAGCTGGCACGGATCGGCTTCGACACCCTGGGACTGCAGACCTACCTCACCGCCGGGCCAAAGGAAGCGCGGGCGTGGACCATCCGCAAGGGCGCGACGGCGCCCGAAGCCGCCGGTGTGATCCACACGGACTTCCAGCGAGGGTTCATCAAGGCGGAGATCGTCGGCTTCGACGACCTGATGGAGCATCGGAGCATCGCGGCAGCTCGGGCCGCGGGCAAGGCGCGCATGGAGGGCAAGGACTACGTGATGCGCGACGGCGACGTCGTGGAGTTCCGCTTCAACGTGTAGGCGGGCCGTGCTTCAGCCGGCGGCGCGCATCCCCATGCAGAACGGCTTGTGGGCGTCGAGGAAGAAGCCCGCGTCGGCGAGCACCCGTTCGGGTCGTACGCCGTACGCGATCACGTGCGTGCAGACCGAGCAGGTGAGATCGGTCCGGGTGGCCAGTGCACGAGTAGCCACCGTGGCCGGCGATAGCGGGAGATCGGTCTGGTGCGTCTTCCCGAACAGCTTGCGCATACCGGCAACGTCCTCCCCCGCGGCGTGGTCCCGCTGAGCGAAAGGATCCCCCAACGGCACCGCTCGCGATATGGCCCGTTCGGACCATTCCGCTGCAAGTCAGGACGCGACGTCCGCCTGCAGGAGCAATGTCTCGACCATCTGTGTCAGCCGCTCGCCGTCGTACGGCTTGCCGATGACGGCGGAGGCACCGAGGTCGTAGCTCAGCTGTACGTCGGAGGGCTGCACCTTCGCCGTGAGCATGAGCACCGGCAGGAACTGGTAGCGCGGCTCGGCCCGTAGGGCGCGCAGCACCTGCCAGCCGTCGAGGTCCGGCATCATCACGTCGAGCACGACGAGGTCCGGTGCGTCCCGGCCGATCGACAGCAGCGCAGCGGGGCCGTTCTCTGCGATGTGCACTTCGTAGCCCGCGAGCCCGAGCTGCACAGACAGCAGCCGACGGACACTCGGGTCATCGTCGACGACGAGGATCGGCATGTCCTGTTCGTCGTCCGAAGTGGCGGTGTACTTGAACCGCCTGCCGTGGCTTTTTGCGCCCGACCGCGGCGGCGACGGGCGACGACGATCGGACGACCTGATAGGAATCCGCGCATGACACCGGCGCCCACTGCTGCGGTCCGGGCCTGGGCCAGGGCGAACGGGTACGCCGTCAGCGACCGGGGTCGGATCCCGCTCGAGATCCAGGCGGCGTACGACGCGGCGCATCCCGAACCGGCTGCAACGGCGCAGTCGGCCGCGGAGCCCGGCTCGGAGCAGTCACCACCCGAGCAGTCACCGTGGTCGGCCCAGCCGCCGCCGTGGCTGGGCCAGCCCGAGCCGCAGCAATGGGCGCCGCAGCAGTGGGCACCGCCTCCTGGACAGCCGGCGTGGCCGCCGCCGATCGAGCAGAGCCGCGACGGGTTCGCGGTGGCCGCGTTGGTCCTCGGGATCCTGCCGGTGTGCGTCGGCGTACTGGGCATCGTCTTCGGCATCATCGCGCTGATCCGCATCGCCGGAACGGCGAAGCGCGGCCGCGGTATGGCGATCGCCGGCATCGTCTGCGGCGCGCTGTGGATCGTGGGGGTCGCGGCCGCGTTGCTGATCGGTGCAACGGTCGGGCCTGATCGCGACCGGATGGGGACGGTGACGTCCGAGGGCGATGTCGGCGTCACACACCTGCAGGTCGGTGACTGCATCGAGTCAGCTCCGGTGGCGCTCGTCCGGACGGTCCACGTCGTCCCCTGCCTGCACGCCCACGCGGCCGAGGTCTTCGCGAGGTTCAACATGGTCGGCAACGACTACCCGGGCGCCGCGCAGGTCTCTCGGTACGCGGCCGGCGGGTGCCAGACGCGCATCACGAGCTACGTCGGAACGGCCGCGCAGGACAGGTACGACGTGCTGTACCTCGCGCCGACGTCGCGGTTCTGGTCACGGGGAGACCGCAACGTGACCTGCCTGCTCGGCGGGCCGGACGGAACGACGTTGACGGGCACAGCCCGCATCGCCTGATCGCACCGGTGTTTCTGGCCCGCCAGGGCCGTTGATCCTCGGCATTGCGGTCGCAGTTCTGAAGGGCAACTGCGTGCGTACATACGCGCGTTGACGGGTACCTTCGACGTACGGCGCTCGCCGTGACACATCTCGCTCGTGCCCGGTTGCCCTGTTGGGGCTTGACACGTTCCTCACGAACGGCCGGTCCGATGCGCCCCTTCACTTCCGCCCGACATGCCCGTCGGTCCTTGTTTGCTCCGCTGTTCGCGGGTCTCCTCCTCACCGCCTCGTTGTCAGCGGCAGCACTCAGCCTCGGTGCCGCGCCGGCATCGGCTGCGGTCATCACGCTGAACCAGTGCAACAACGTCGGCCCTGGTCCGGCCGGCGCGACAACCGGCATGACGTGCGCCATCACGGTCACGAACACCATCAGCTCCGGTACGACGTCGTCCACGACGACAGTGACCCGGACGTGCTCGCTCGACCCGTGCCCTGGTGGCAACGGAACGTTCACGACGGGCTCGACCGACTTGGTGACGGACGTCAACCAGTGCAACGGGTCGGACAACGACGCCGCGCACCCGATCAGCTGCACGGTGGACATCACCAACAACATCAGCGCCGACACGCCGGGCGCGGCGCCTGTGTCCGCAGCGACCGTCAACCAGTGCGTCGGCTCGGCCGGCGGCGGTGGCGGCACGGTCAACTGCTCCCCGTTCCCGGCGACGACCAGCGGCGCGACGGTGACGCAGTGCAACGGCTCGGCCAACGGCGGTGGCGGCACCGTCGACTGCGCGGTCGGCTCGCCGTCGACGGTCGCGCCGGCGATCGTCGTCCACGTCAACCAGTGCAACGGCTCGGGCAACGCAGGGGGGACCCTCCTCACCTGCCGCGCCACCGTACGGACCAACATCACCGCGGCGGCAGCGCCAACCGCGACGCCGACCTCATCGCCGACCGCGACGCCGACCTCATCGCCGACCTCATCGCCGACCTCATCGCCGACCGTCACGCCGACGCCGACTGTCACGCCGACGGCGAGCCCTTCTGCGACGCTCGCCCCTGCCGTCAGCTCCGCTGCGCCGGCGCCGACCGCGGCGCCGACGGTCCCCACTGCCACACCGGCCACGCCCGTCTTGCAGGTCGACACGTCCGAGATCCCCGGTGGTGACACGAGTGCTGGTAGCCCGCCGCAGGTGACGCGGGTGCCCACCGGTGGCGTGCAGGCAGGTGGCGGCGCGACCGCCGCTGTCGAGCACCAGCGGCTGATGGGGCTCGGTGGCCTGTTGCTGCTCGCATCCGCCCTCGTCGCGGTGCTCCGACGCCGAGCGACGATGGTCCGCTCCCGCTAGTGGCCGGACCCGCTGGCCGTCGCTCGCTCGCACTCTGCGCAGCGCTCGCGATCACCGGCGTCACCTGCCTGGTGATCGCAGTGACGCACCAGCGGTCGGCCGTGTTCGTCCCGCTGTCCGCGCCGGTCCCGTCGCCCACAGTCGTCGCGCCGCCCGCTGCCGTCGGATCGGGTCACGCTCGCGCGACAGCGGCGACGGCACCACGGGCGATCGGCGTACCGGTCCGTCTGTCCATCCCGGCGATCCGCGTGCAGTCCGCACTGCTGACGCTCGGCCAGGCGCCAGATGGAACGCTGGAGACACCGCCGGTCGGACCGGACTACGACCGGGCCGGGTGGTACCGCTACTCGCCGCGGCCTGGCGCGCTCGGTCCGGCGGTGATCGTCGGTCACATCGACTCGAAGTCCGGCGGCCCGTCGGTGTTCTTCCGGCTCGGGGAGCTGCGTCGCCACGACACCGTCGAGATCACCCGCGCCGACGGTACGACGGCGGTGTTCGCCGTCGACGGCGTACAGCGCTTCCACAAGGCCGACTTCCCGACCCAGCTGGTCTACGGGAACACCGATCGTCCGGTGCTTCGCCTCATCACGTGCGGGGGACCGTTCGACCGATCCACGGGCCACTACGAGGACAACGTCGTTGTGACCGCGTCGCTGGTCCGCGCCGGCTGATCGACCAGCGTCAGGCGGAGGCGACCCGACCGACGCTGTAGCGCGTCCCGTCGATCAGGCCGGCAGCTGGCCGCGTCGGCGGATGCCCGGCTGGCCGAGATCGGCGCGGGCTCCGTCGGTGCGCCCCGATTCCCGCGCGGCGCGGCTGCTGCGCGTGCGCCCGGACCAGGCGCCCCGCCACGAGCCACGCGCGTCGGAGGCGGTGTCGTAGAAGGTCTGGACCCGCTCGCTCTTCTCCCGGAGCACGAGCGCCGTGGAGGGCTCACCGGGCTGCTCGCTCGGGCGACGCTGCTCGATTGCGATCTCGCGCGCTCGCTGAAGGCGTGCGCCCACCGTCTCGATGAACCCGTCGTAGAACGACAGCCGCCAGGACAAGCCGCTGATGCCGGCGGCGCGGTGCTCACCCCGGTCCATCCGTCGTTGCGCGGCGGCGGCCATCTGCACCGCGAGGGAGGTCCAGAGCTGCTCGACGACGTCCAGGTCGGAGCGGTGCCCGAAGCCGAGGACGTAGCTGCTGTCGTGCGCGACGTTGACCAGCACGTCGTTGGCGGCCGCGACGACGGTGTAGAGCAGCACCCGGTGCCGGTTGCCGCGGCGTCCGCGCTCGCCGACCGCGAGCCGTTCCTGCACGAGCGGCTCGCCGCCCCCACGGTGCTGCCGGTCGCGTTGCCGGGCGCGGGCCAGCTCGAGGTCCACGGCGTACTCGGTCGCGAGCTGCTGCGCCCGCTCGACGAACGCCGCGGCCTCGTGCTCGTTGTCGGTGCCCTCGGCCTGCGCCAGCAGCTTTCCCACCCGATCGACCAACCGGTCGCTCATACGACTCCAACCTCCACGTTCTCCTCGCCGTAGGCGACCCGGAGCGCGAACGCCGCCTCCTCGCCCAGCACCGCCTGCACCAGCAGCAGCACGACCGCCGGGAACGGCGCCCGATGTCCCGTCGAGATCCCGCCGCGCTCGCCGACGTGATGGGCGAGCTCGTGCAGCAGCACGGACTCGCGCAGCGCCCACGGCTCGCCGTGGGCCGGCACGGGCAGCGCGATGACGCCCGGCGCCTCCCAGTGGGCGGCCCGCAGGCCGCGACGCGGGCGGAGCTCGGGAGCAGTGAGCCGACTGGCGACGGCGACGACCGCGGGAAGGGCGACCACCGATTCGGCGTACGACGAGGCCGTGGACAGGGACCCGAAGCGCATCTCGGCCGGCAGGAGCACGCCGCTCCCACCGACGGTCGCAAGTGCAGCGCCGCGCCGGGCGGCGTCGAGCCGGGCAGCCCACGCGTCCTCGGCCCGGTAGACGCGGGCCCGTTGCGCGTCGCGGGGGCGGGACAGCGGGCGGGTCACCTCCCGCACGCTAGGTGAGACCTCGGACGTACGACGGGCGCCACACCAGGCTGTGGACAGGCCGGGCAGGACTCGACCCGCTGGGGGCGAATCCCCTTCCCATGACTCGGATGCCCTCTGTCGCCACCCGCTGGGTCGTCGCCGCGGCCGCTGCGGCCGTGCTCGCCGCCCTCGCCACTCCTGGCAGCGCGGCGGGCTCGACCACGAGCTGGGCGGCGCCGGTGCTGGTGAGCTCGACGCAGGCGGCACGGGAGACCAGCATCGTCGTCGACCCGACCAACCCGAAGCGGCAGCTGATCTGCGACCCGTCCGGCGTGCCGAACACCTCGCACGGGCAGTCGTACTTCCACATGACCGTCGACGGCGGGAAGCACTGGAAGCCCACCAACGTCGAGACGTCGTCGACCGACACGCGCAAGGCGGCCTTCGAGGGCGGCGACTGCGATGTGACCTTCGACAAGGGCGGGACGATGTACTCCGCCGACACCTGGCTCGGCGACCTGTCGATCGGCCACAGCACCGACCACGGCGAGTCCTGGCAGGGCACGTCGTTGTCGGGCACCAGCCCGATCGTCGACCGGCCGTGGCTCGTGGGTGGCCCGAAGGGGACGCTCTACGTCAGCTACCAGGACCTGCAGTGCTGCTCACCCGCAGCGATGTGGTTCATGAAGTCCACCGACTACGGCCAGACGTTCACCCCCGCCGTACCCATCACGACCGCCGACCCGAGCGGTGCATACACCTGGGAGGGCAACTTCGTCGTCAGCCCGTCCGGCCAGGACCTGTACCTCGTCTACTCGCGCCGCTCATCGGCCGGGGTCAACGTCAACGGCCTGCCGAAGGGGCCGGAGACGATGTGGCTGGCGCACAGCTCCGACGGCGGCGGCAGCTGGGCCTCGACGCTCATCGCGACGATCCCGCAGGAGACGACGACGATCTACCCGGCGCTCGGCATGGACGCCGGGGGCAACCTGCACGTCGTGTGGTCAGCCCCCGCCAAGGTCGGCAACCCGATCTCGTACACGGTCTCGAGCGACCACGGGAAGACCTGGCGCACGCCGATCTCGCTCAACCCGGGCAAGGTCGGGCTGGCGCCGTGGATCGTCGGCGGCAAGGCCGGTCAAGCAGCGGTGGCCTGGCTGGGCAGCGACGACGCGAAGGCGACGCAGTCGACGATCTCGCCGTACTGGTTCTCCTACGCGAAGATCAAGCTCACCAGCACCGGCGCGATCGTGTCGACCGGCAACACGACCAAGGAGCCGTTGTTCGAGGGCAAGCAGACGGTGCCCGAGTTCGAGATGGTCCAGCTCGACCGCAACGGCAAGCTGCACCTGGGCATGAGCGTGTTCAAGAACAGCGGCAAGTGGGCGGTCTACAGCCAGAACGAGCGCTGAGCGGGCTCAGCCGGCGAGCGTGATCAGGTCGAGGCCCTGGGTCAGCAGGTCGAGCGACATGTCCGCGTCGGCCTGCGCGCGGCGACGGGGCGCGGGAAGCGGTACGACGGGGTACGGCGTGAAGGCCTTGGGCTTCGTCAGCACGATCTGACGCTGCCCGATGGGCCGCAGGGCGACCAGCGGAGCGGCCGGCTGCTCGTCATCCGTGACATCGGGTTCGTCGTACGGAACGAGTTGCCACTCGCCGCAGACGCGGCAGGTGAGGGTGAGGCTGCGGTCCTCGTCGCCGACCCCGCGCAGCCAGGCGGCCAGCCCGCGCTCGCCGGTCTCGGTGAGGATCAGCGGGCGCTCGGTCTCGCAGGGGTCGCACCAGCCGGTCCAGCTGGCCAGCGTCTTGACGTCCTTCACAGCGATCCCCTCCGACGGCCGGATGCGGCGTGTCTGAAAGATCGGCGGTCGGTCGGCGCGGATAGATCCCCCGGTGGCGTCATCTTGGGCATGGTCACGCAGAGTGATCACCGCGCGGCAGATGCCGTAGCCGAGGGACGTGCGAAAGGCTCAGCCGGTGCCTTCGACGCTTCCCGCCCGCATGCAGGCCGCCTGCGGCGTGCTCGCGCCGGCGTCGTTCGTGACGGCCTGGGCGGTGTGCGGTTCCCTGCGCGAGGGCTATGACCCGGTGCAGCAGGCGATCAGCCAGCTGGCTCGGGAGGGCACCGCGGGCCGGCTCGGGATGACCGCCGGGTTTGTCGGGTTCGGGGTGCTGCTGCCGGTCTTCGCGCAGCGGCTGCCCGTTCTGGTCGCCGCCGGCCCGGGGCTCCGGGTGGTGGCCACGACGGCCGGGCTGTCGACGCTGGCCGTCGCCGCTTTTCCGCTGCAGCAGGTCGAGGGCGGGACGGGCGACGCGCTGCACGCCGCGGGGGCTGGCGTGGGCTACCTCGCGATGGCGGCGTCGCCGTTGTTGGCGGCGCGGCCGCTGTGGGCATCCGGTCGGCGTACGGCGGGGGCAGCCTCGGCGGTGGTTGGGGCCGTCTCGGGCGGCGCGCTGCTCGCGTCGCTGACGGTCGGACCGACCGGGTTGTGGCAGCGGGTCGGGCTGGGCGTCGTCGATGCCTGGTTCGCATCCGTCGCGACCTGGGCGCTGCGGTCGGAGCGCGGGTGATCGTCGGTGTCGTCGGCGCGGCGCTGCTGGCGGATGCCCCGCCGCGGGTACTCGCCAGCCGGCGTACCGCACCCGCCCGGCTGGCCGGGCTCTGGGAGTTCCCCGGCGGGAAGGTCGAGCCGGGGGAGACCGATGAGCAGGCCCTGGTGCGGGAGCTTCGTGAGGAGCTGGGGGTCGAGGCGGCGGTCGGCGAGCGCCTGGGCGACGACCTGCCGATCGGTGAGACGGCTGTGCTGCGGGTCTACCTGTGTCGGATCATCTCGGGCGAGCTCACCCTCGTCGACCACGACGAGCATCGCTGGCTGACGGTGTCGGAGCTCGACACCGTCCCCTGGATCCCCGTCGACCTCCCGCTGATCGACGATCTCCGCCGCCTCCTCAGGAGCTGACACACAAAGTCCCCTGCGGGACGGCGTTGTGGGCTCGATCGTCCGATTCGGCGGCGAGTTTGTGTGTTGCGGTGGCGGCCGGAGGATCCCGGGCAGTGGTGCGAGCTAGGGGTGCGGGCGGCGGCCGATCTTGGCGCCGAGCCAGGTCAGCGGGTCGTACTTGCGGTCGACGACGCGCTCCTTGAGCGGGATCAGCGCGTTGTCGGTGATGTGGATGCCCTCGGGGCAGACCTCGCTGCAGCACTTGGTGATGTTGCACATGCCTAGGCCGAAGTTCTCCTGCGCCACCTTGCGGCGGTCGAGGTTGTCCAGCGGGTGCATGTCGAGCTCCGCGAGCCGCATGAGGAACCGCGGGCCGGCGTACACCTTCTTGTTGTCCTCGTGGTCGCGTACGACGTGGCAGACGTCCTGGCACAGGAAGCACTCGATGCACTTGCGGAACTCCTGCGAGCGCTCGACGTCGACCTGCTCCATCCGGTGGTTGCCGTCGGCGTCGCGCGGGACCGGCGTGAAGCCCGGGATCGACGCCGCCTTCTCGTAGTTGTACGACACGTCGGTGACGAGATCGCGGATGACCGGGAAGGTGCGCATCGGCGTGACCGTGACCACCTCGTTCTCGTCGAAGTCGCCCATCCGCGTCAGGCACATCAGCCGCGGCCGGCCGTTGATCTCGGCGCTGCACGAGCCGCACTTGCCGGCCTTGCAGTTCCAGCGGACGGCGAGGTCACCGGCCTGCGTCGCCTGCAGCCGGTGGATGATGTCGAGGACGACCTCGCCCTCGTTGCACTCGACGGTGTAGTCGCGCAGCCCGCCGCCCTCGGCGTCGCCGCGCCACACCCGGAGCTTGGCTTGGTAGCTCACTTTGTCTCCTGAAAGAAGGCGGCGAGGTCGTCGGGCATCTGCGGAAGGTCCTGCCGGGTCAGGGCGACCGCCCCGTTGTCGTTGCTGCAGATCAGGTTCAGCGCACCCCACTCAGGCGTCGGCTTCGGGAAGTCCTCGCGGGTGTGACCGCCGCGGCTCTCCTCGCGCTCCAGCGCGGCTTTCGCGACGCATTCGGAGACGGTCAGCATGTTGGGCAGGTCGAGCGAGAGGTGCCAGCCGGGGTTGTAACGGCGCTTGCCCTCGACCGAGAGGTTGGCGATGCGGGTCCGCAGCGACGCGATCTTCTCGAGCGCCTGCTGCAGCTCGCTCTTCGTGCGGATGATGCCGACCAGCGCGTTCATCGACTCCTGCAGCTCGGCGTGGATCGCGTACGGGTTCTCGCCACCCTGGCGGTCCAGAGGAGCGAGTGCCTCGGCCTGTGCCTGTGCCAGCGCCTCGTCGGTGACGGTTGGCGGCGTGGCCTTCTTGTCGGCTGCGTAGGCCGCTGCCGAGGCGCCCGCCCGCCGCCCGAAGACGAGCAGGTCGGACAGCGAGTTGCCGCCGAGGCGGTTGGATCCGTGCATGCCGCCGGCGACCTCGCCCGCGGCGTAGAGGCCCTGGAGCTTCGCAGCCGCCGTGTCGGGATCGACCTCGACACCGCCCATCACGTAGTGGCAGGTCGGGCCGACCTCCATCGGCTCCTTGGTGATGTCGACCTCCGCCAGCTCCTTGAACTGGTGGTACATCGACGGCAGCCGCCGCTTGATGTCTTCTGCTGTACGACGACTGGCGATGTCGAGGAAGACTCCGCCGTGCGGCGATCCCCGGCCGGCCTTGACCTCGGAGTTGATCGCGCGGGCAACCTCGTCGCGGGGGAGCAGCTCAGGCGGACGCCGGTTGTTGATGTGGTCGTCGTACCAGCGGTCGGCTTCTTGTTCGTTGTCGGCGGTCTCGGCTTTGAAGAACTCCGGGATGTAGTCGAACATGAAGCGTTTGCCCTCGGAGTTCTTGAGCACGCCGCCCTCACCGCGCACGGATTCGGTGATGAGCAGGCCCTTCACCGACAGCGGCCACACCATCCCGGTCGGGTGGAACTGCACGAACTCCATGTTGACCAGCGTCGCGCCGGCCCTGAGGGCGAGGGCATGGCCGTCGCCGCTGTACTCCCACGAGTTGGACGTGACCTTGAAGGCCTTGCCGATGCCGCCGGTCGCGAGGATGACCGACGGCGCCTGCCACACGAGGAACTCGCCCGACTCACGGCGGTAGCCGAACGCGCCGACGACGCTGCCGTCGTCGGTCAGCAGCTTCGTGACCGTGCACTCCATGAACACGTCGATGCCGAGCTGTACGACGCGCTGCTGCAGGGTGCGGATCAGCTCGAGGCCGGTGCGGTCGCCGACGTGCGCGAGGCGCGCGAAGCGGTGCCCGCCGAAGTCGCGCTGCGAGATGAGGCCGGCCTTGGTGCGGTCGAACAGCGCGCCCCAGTCCTCGAGCTCGCGGACCCGATCCGGGGCCTCCTGCGCGTGCAGCTGCGCCATCCGCCAGTGGTTGAGCATCTTGCCGCCGCGCATCGTGTCGCGAAAGTGCACCTGCCAGTTGTCCTCGGCGTAGACGTTTCCCATCGCCGCGGCGATGCCGCCTTCGGCCATGACGGTGTGCGCCTTGCCGAGCAGCGACTTGCAGACGATCGCCGTACGCGCGCCCTGCTCATGGGCCTCGATCGCGGCGCGGAGCCCGGCGCCACCGGCACCTACGACGACGACGTCGTAGAAGTGCTTCTCCACTTCGCTCATTGCGGTCTGTTCCTCGCCGTCAGTTGATGAAGCGCAGGTCGTCGAACCAGCCCGCTGATATGGCCATCACGTAGAAGTCGGTGAGGGCCAACGTGCCGAGAGTCACCCAGGCGAGCAGCATGTGCCGCCCGTTCAGCACCGAGACCTGGCTCCAGATCCGGTAGCGGATCGGGTGCTTGGAGAAGTGGTTCAGTCGCCCGCCGAAGATGTTGCGGCAGGAGTGGCACGAGGCGGTGTAGAGCCAGAGCATGACGACGTTGCCGACGAGGATGACGTTCCCGAGACCGAAGCCGAAGCCGTCCGGGCTGTGGAACGCCCTGATCGCGTCCCAGGTGTTGATCACGGAGATCGCGACCGCCGCGTAGAAGAAGTAGCGATGAAGGTTCTGGCCCAGCAGCGGGAAGCGCGTCTCGCCGCTGTACGTCTTGTGCGGCTCGGCGACGGCGCATGCGGGCGGGGAGAGCCAGAACGCACGGTAGTAGGCCTTGCGGTAGTAGTAGCAGGTGAGCCGGAAGAGCAGCAGGAACGGCAGGGTGGCGGCGGCGAACGGGATGAACCACTGATCAGGAAGGATGCGTCCGAACTCCGACGCCTCTGGCACGCAGCCGCGAGAAATGCAGGGTGAGTAGAACGGCGTGAGGTAGTGGTGGGCGTCGACCCAGTACCACTTCTGCATGAAGACGCGGACCGTCGCGTATGCCACCCATGCTGTGAGTCCGAGGAAGGTCGTCAGTGGGGGCAGCCACCAGGCGTCGGTGCGCAGGTGCCGGGCGGCGATGCGGGCGCGGCCTGGAGCGCCGGTGCCGGCCGGGGCGGGCGCGGTCGTCGTCATGCGGGGCGAGTCCGTTCGTCGGGGGCGTGCAGAAACCTAAACCCCGAGGTCATCCCCCAGAGAAGGGCCCTGCACGACAGGTCTGATTCTGCTCGCCGTAGGCGTCGATCGGAACGCTCTGTGAGCGATCCCACGTCGCCGGCCTCAGCGCCAGATGCCGCTGACCTGGGCGGTGAACGCGTCGGCGAGGTGGTGGGGACTGCCGAGCCGGGCGAGTACGTCGATGCCCCGGGCTGTGGAGTCGTTGCTGGGAGCGATGGCGCCGTGCCAGAGGAGCGCTCGGGCGAGCCACACCGTGTCGCCGAGCTCGGCCCAGACCTCGGCCGCCGCGGCGAACCCGTTCGCGTCGCGCGACCGAAGCGCGGCGTTCTCGAGGTCGAGGGCGCGAGCTTCGGCGATGTCAGCGGGCGTCTCGACTGGTCCGGGCTCGCGGCCGGCGAGCAACGCGTCCTGGGCCAGCCACCGGGCAGCGAGCCCGTCGATCACTGCGCCCCCCATCCGAGCGGCGTCCTCGCGCAGCGAGGTCGTCTCGTCCTCAGGGGAACGGCCAGTGGCAACGCAGGCCGCAAGGACGGCCAGTCGGGGCCGTAGTGCGAGGAACGGCTGGTCGAGCAACCAGTCGAGTGCCACCGTGCGCAGGCCGTGGGTGATCGCGTCGTCGAAGTGGCCCGCCTCCACGGAGACGTAGGTGCGGAACGCGGTGTGGTCGCGTTCGAAGGCCAGCCCGAGCGCTTCGACGTCGTCGGTGACATCGACGAGCGCGGCGATTGCGGCATCGTGCCGGCCCCGACGGCTGTGCAGCAGTGCCGAGATGAGGGTGGTGCTGACGTGCATCCGGCGGGTCGGTCGCGTTGCTGCCGTCGCCAGGCAATCGGTGAGCGTCTCCTCCGCTGCGTCGAGCTGCCCGTCGAGCAGCTGCGCCTCGAGCAGCAGCAGCACGGAGTTGAACAGCGCCCGACCGTCCTGGAGGTCCTGGGCCCGTCGTACCGCATCCGTGGCCGCATCCACGGCGGCACGTGAGTCGAGAGCGTGCACGTGGACCGCGGCTCGGGCCAGTGACATCCGCGTCAGCGCGAGCTCGTCCTCGCCGTCGCGCATCGCTTCGACGGTCTGCAGGACCGGCTCCACTGAAGCAGGGCCGTCGATGTAGCTGAGCAGCGCCAGCTCTTCCGCGGCAAGCAGCGCGACTGGACGTGAGTCCGACCTCAACGCGACGTCGTGCGCGTTCCGCAGAGCGACGATCGCCTGTCGAAGCCCGTTCGCGACCTCCGCGCAGTGCGCTTGGCCCAGGGCGGCACGGGCCGCTCCAACGGCGTCGCCGGCCGACCCGAAGAGCCGCCGCGCTGCGCCGTACGCGCTTGCTCCTGCCGCTGTGTCCGTCATGGCCCACAGCGCATCTCCACGAGCCAGCGCCGCCTCCGCCCGCCCGGCCGGGTCATCCGCTGCGGCAAGGCTGCTCGCGTGATCAGCGGCCCTCAGCCCTGCCTCGGCGTCGCCTGTGATGCTTGCGACGCGCGACATCGCCAGCCAGTACCGGAACGGGTCGAGGCCACACGGCTCGTGGCGGGCGAGCAGCTCGCCGGCCCTTGCGAGGGCGGCTCGCGTGCTGCGCAGGCGTTCGGTCATCCCCACTTCGGCCTGTCGCACCAGTGCGGCAAACGCTTCGCGCACCAGGTCGCAGTCGTCGCCGGTGTTGGGCGCCAGGGCGAGCGCGGCCTCCAGATGGCTGGCCCTCAGCTCGACGGCGCGCAGATCGTCGCGTCGGCCGTACCAGCTCGCGGCCGCGCGGTGCGTCGTCTGCCGTGCACCTCGGGTCTGCGCGGCGTACGCCACGTCGCGCACCAGGGCGTGGGAGAACTCCAGCGTCCCCCCGACCTCGGTGACGTCGCTGCTCCAGCGGAGGTGACCGCGGGCGACCAGCCGGTCCACCGCCGCACGAGCGTCGGGGACGAGCTCGGCCAGTGCGTCGAGCTCGACGACGTCTCCCAGCACCGTGGCCGCTTCCAGCGCGCTCCGCTCGGCACGCTCGAGCAGGTCCAGCCGGGCGCCGACGAAAAGCCGCATCGACGTCGGGATGCTGCTCGACCTGAGGCCGCCCGGTGCGGCGCGGTAACCGTCCTCGGACGGTACGACGCTGCCGTCCTCCACGAGCAACGTGGCGCAGTGCTCGACGTAGAGCGGGTTCCCGCCCGCCCTGTCGAGGACGAAGGCGAGCACCTCAGGGGTGGCACCGGGCAGATAGCGCTCAACGAGCTCGGTCGCCGCCGCGTCTGCCAGCGCGCCCAGCTCCAGCCGAGGAAGGCCAGAGAGCTGGTTCACCGGCGTGCGAGACGTGACGAGCAGGCACAGGCCGGGACCCGTCTGGTCGCTCAGTCGCGCGATCGCGGTGAGCGTCGGTGGGCCGGCCCACTGCGCGTCGTCGACCACGACGATCGTGGGCTTGCGCCGGGACAGCTCGACGAGGAGGGCGACGGCGGCGGAGACCAGGGCGTCGTCGTCGTCACCGTCGCCGTCAGCGCGCTGCGCGCCGGCGAGGAGCCGGCGGGCTTGGCGCTGCGTCAATGACGGAAGGGTCCGGACGGCGGCGTCGGCGTCCAATTCGGCCAGTGCCGCGGCCACGAGTCCCCGTAGGGGTGCCAGGTCGCTGTCTCCGAACGACAGGCAAGCCGTCCGCAAGACTCGTCGCTCTCCGTGCTGGTCTGTCCAGACGTCGACCAGCCGTGTCTTGCCGATGCCGGCGTCGCCGGTCACGACTACCGCTGCATCACCCTGCGCTGCCTCCAGGAGCGCATCCAGCCGGGTCGTCTCTGCGCTGCGACCGACGAGCGGGCCTGTCGAGGGAGCTCTACGCATCAGAAGGTCGGGCGGAAGCGCGGCCCAGTCGAGCAGTCGGGCGGACACGGCCTCTGCCCGGTTGCGCAGCAGGTGCGGTTCGGCGTCGGACCACATCGTCGCCATTGCCGGGACGAGCCGTGCTGCCGCGAGCGAGACGAGGACCCCTCCCGCCGGCGCCGCGGTGCACAGCCGCTGCCCGACGTTGACGACGTCGCCGTGCACAGAGAATCCGCCCGGTTCCCACGATGGCGCGACGAGGACCTCACCGGCGCTGATCCCGACCCGCAGCTCTGGGATCCGGTCGAACGCCGCGCGGCGCTCGCTCACCGTTCGCTGGAGCCGCGTGGCGGCGACGACGGCACGAACGGGGTCTTGCTCGTCCGAGGTGCGGGCACCGAACACGGCCATGAATCCGTCCCCCGCGATCGAGGGGACGACACCGCCGAGCTCCTGGCAGACGCGCCGCAGGGCGTTCATCAACGGTCGGATCAGCAGGTGGACCTCTTCGGGGTCCAGCTCCGCGCACAGCTGGGTGTAGCCGGTGAGGTCGGCGAACAGCACCGACACCACACGACGTTGCGGCGCGAAGAGCGCGGCACCACAGCTCGAGCAGGCATCGAGCGCGGGATCGACGGTGGCTCCGCATGCCACGCACTCGACCTGCGCGGCCGACAGGATCACGACAGACTGGCCTCGTCGAGCTCGCCGAAGCCACGCGAGTCGTCACCGAGCGCGTGCATCACCTGGAAGTCACGGACGTCCTCGCGGTCGAGCAGGTCGAGGAGCACCTCGCCGGCAGCCGATCGGTCCTTCGCGACGATCTCCAGCAGCACGTTCGCGCCGCGAATGCCGTGCAGGTGGGCGATGGCCACCTGGACATCGTCCCGCGTGCCTCCCTCTGCGACAGCTGCAGCCCAGCCACGAAGCCGGCCGGGACGCACGTGCGCGAGTGCGAAGAGGATGCAGTCGGCCGGCCGGTACCCGGACACGTAGTTGAGGATCTGGCCAAGGACGCCGGGGTCGCAGTTCGGGTCGCCCGGCAGGCAGACGGGCGCGGACACCTTCGCCGACCTCGTCGACATCGGGGTGAACCCGATGGCGGCGTAGGGGCCGGTTCGCAGCTCGACGGTCGCCCGGAAGGTGCCGTCGTCGTACATGTCATGCACGGAGCGGCCCTCGGTCCGCTTGGTGAAGAAGACAGCCTCGTACGGCACAGCGTTCCCCCGGTGGTGAATGGCGACGACACACCCGAACGCGGGCAACGTAGGCCAGACGGGGCATTCTGGCCACAGGTAGGCTCCATCCGCCGCACTTTGTTCGGCGACTCCCCCCGCCAGGACCGAGGTTGCGCCATGCCCACCCGCGACGACATCCGCAATGTCGCGATCATCGCCCACGTCGACCACGGGAAGACCACCCTCGTCGACGGCATGCTGCTGCAGTCGGGCGCTTACAGCGCGCACCAGCAGGAAGAGGGCGCGGTCCAGGACCGGGTCATGGACTCGATGGACCTCGAGCGCGAGAAGGGCATCACGATCCTCGCGAAGAACACCGCGGTGCGGCGCCTGGAGAAGAGCGGCCAGCAGCTGCTGATCAACATCATCGACACCCCCGGCCACGCCGACATCGGCGGCGAGGTCGAGCGCGGACTGTCGATGGTCGACGGGGTTGCACTGCTCGTCGACGCGTCCGAGGGGCCGCTCCCGCAGACGCGCTTCGTGCTGCGCAAGGCGCTCGCGCAGAACATGCCGGTCATCCTCATCATCAACAAGGTGGACCGCTCCGACGCCCGCATCGCCGAGGTCGTCGACGAGACCTATGAGCTGTTCCTCGACCTGGACGCGACGGCGGACCAGATCGACTTCCCGATCGTCTACTGCCAGGCCAAGACCGGGCAGGCCTCGCTGAACCGGCCGGCCGACGGCACCAGTCCCGACAGTCCCAACCTCGACCCGCTCTTCGAGGTCATCAAGAACACCATCCCGCCGCCGTCGTACGACGAGAACGCGACGTTGCAGGCGCACGTGACCAACCTCGACGCGTCGCCGTACCTCGGCCGGCTTGCGCTCTGCCGCATCCACAACGGCTGGCTCAAGAAGGGCCAGACGGTCGCGTGGTGCAAGCACGACGGCACCATCGAGCGGGTCAAGCTGACCGAGCTGCTCGGCACCGAGGCGCTGGAGCGGGTGTCGATCGACTCCGCCGGGCCGGGCGACATCGTCGCCATCGCGGGCATCCCCGACATCACCATCGGCGAGACCCTCGCCGACCCGGACGACCCGAAGCCGCTGCCGCTCATCACCATCGACGAGCCCAACATCTCGATGACGATCGGCATCAACACCGCGCCGACAGCGGGCAAGAGCGGCAAGAAGCTGACCGCGCGCATGGTGAAGGACCGGCTCGACAAGGAGCTCGTGGGCAACGTCTCGATCCGGGTCCTGCCGACCGAGCGACCGGACACGTGGGAGGTGCAGGGCCGCGGCGAGCTGCAGCTCGCGATCCTCGTCGAGGTCATGCGCCGCGAGGGCTTCGAGCTCACTGTAGGCAAGCCGCAGGTCGTGACGAAGACGATCGACGGCAAGCTGCACGAGCCGATGGAGCGGTTGACGATCGACTCGCCGACTGAGTACCAGGGCGTCCTGATGCAGCTGATGGCGCTGCGCAAGGGCCGCCTTGAGCAGATGGTCGACCACGGCACCGGCTGGATCCGGATGGAGTACATCGTCCCGGCCCGCGGCCTCATCGGGTTCCGCACCGAGTTCCTGACCGAGACGCGCGGCACCGGGCTGCTGCACCACGTGCACGAGCGGTACGAGCCGTGGCACGGCGACATCCGCACGCGCCCGACCGGCTCGCTCGTCGCCGACCGCAGCGGCCCGACGACGTCGTTCGCGCTGGCCAACCTGCAGGAGCGCGGGACGATGTTCGTGCCCCCGGGCACCGAGGTCTACGAGGGCATGATCGTCGGGGAGAACTCCCGGTCGGACGACATGGACGTCAACCCGACCAAGGAGAAGAAGCTCACCAACATGCGGCAGTCGTCGTCCGACGTCCTCGTGCCGCTCATCCCGCACAAGCAGCTCAGCCTCGAGCAGGCGCTGGAGTTCTGCCGCGAGGACGAGTGCGTCGAGGTCACGCCGGCGACGGTGCGCATCCGCAAGGTCGAGCTGGACGCCAGCCTGCGGGCGAAGAGCCGCCGGCCGAAGCCCTCCAACTGACCGACGAGCCCGGCGATCTACGTCTCGTACGAGTTTTCGCGGCGTGTCGCGGGCATCAAGACGTAGATCGGCGCGGGAGAGGGGGGAGCAGATGGCGGACTGGACCGGACGTCTCCTCGTCGCGACCCCGCAGCTGCTTGACCCCAACTTCGCCCGCACCGTCGTGCTGCTGCTGCAGTCCGACGACGACGACGGTGCGCTCGGGCTGGTCCTGAACCGGCCGACCGGGACCGAGGTCGGAGAGATCCTCGACGCCTGGCACCCCTTGGCCGCGTCGCCGGGGGTCGTCTTCGGTGGCGGGCCCGTGCAGCCCAACGCGGCGATCTGCCTGGGCCACGGCCGCCCGGGAGCGCCGCCCGTCGCGTCGTACTCCGTTCTGGAAGGCTCGCCCGGCACGGCGTTCGGCACCGTCGATCTCGACGCCGAGCCGGCCGACGTGATGACAGCGGTCAGCGAGGTGCGGCTGTTCGCCGGGTACGCCGGCTGGACCGTCGGGCAGCTGGAGGCCGAGGTCGAGGAGGGCTCGTGGTGGGTCCTCGACGCGCTGCCGTCCGACGCGTTCACCGACCGGCCGGACACGCTCTGGCGAAACGTGCTGCGCCGGCAGGGCGCCCCGCTGGCCTTCGCCGCCAGCTTCCCGGACGACCCCGCCCTCAACTGACGCCTAGGGTCCTCTCCTATGAGTGACGCGACGCTGCCCCCGCCGCCGGACCCCGGCGAGAAGCTGCCGGTCAACGCCGACGAGGCGGTGCTCGCGGCTGCCGAGACCGCGGTCGAGGGCGCGGCGGCTCCGGAGGCGTTCACGCCGCTCGACTACGCGCGGCGGCTGCTGCTCGTGCACGCGCATCCCGACGACGAGGTCATCGGGACCGGCGCGACGATGGCCAAGTACGCGGCCGAGGGCGTGTACGTGACGCTCGTGACGTGCACGCTCGGTGAGGAGGGCGAGGTCCTCGTCAGCGACCTCGCTCACCTGGCCAGCGACCAGCAGGGCGCCCTCGGCGCGCACCGGATCAGCGAGCTGGAGGCGTCCTGCGCGGCACTGGGCGTGACCGACCACCGGTTCCTCGGGGGCCCCGGTCGCTGGCGCGACAGCGGCATGATGGGCACCACCCAGAACGACCGGCCCGACGCGTTCTGGCAGGCCGACCTCGACGAGGCCACCCGCGCACTCGTGGCGGTCGTGCGCGAGGTGAAGCCACAGGTCGTCGTGACCTACGACGAGAAGGGCGGGTACGGCCACCCCGACCACATCCAGGCGCACCGGGTGACGGCCGCGGCGTTCGACCGGGCCGGCGAGCCGACGTACGCGCCGGAGACCGGTGAGGCGTGGCAGCCCGACCGGCTGTACCACACGGCCATCCCGAAGAGCGTCCTGCAGGCTGGGATCGACCACCTCAAGGAGGTGGGTGACACCAA
>JAWWOH010000104.1:0-102018 GCA_033851845.1 Actinomycetota bacterium | reverse complement strand
CGGGGACATCACGAAGCTCAGCCGCGGTCAGCGCTTCGCTGTCGCCTTCGGGGCGGTCTTCGTCGTCCTCGTGCTCACCGTGCTGCTCGGCCTCATCTTCCGCTGAGGTGCTTCCGTAGGCTCGCGGTGTGCGGGTCCATGTCGTGAGCGACGTCCACGGCAGCGTGGACGACTTGGCTCATGCGGGCGACGGCGCCGACGTGCTCGTGTGCCTCGGCGACTTCGTGCTCTTCATCGACTACGACGATGCGGGCGGCGGCATCTTCGGCAAGCTGTTCGGCGCGGACGCGGCGGAGCGCTTGGTGTCGTTGCGGACCGCGAAGCAGTTCGACGAGGCCCGCGAGTGGTCCCGCGGGTTGTGGCAGTCGCTCGGCGAGGACCCGCGCGCCGTCATGGAACGCGAGATCCGCTCGCAGTACGCCGAGCTGTTCGCCGTACTCCCGGATCCGACGTACCTCACCTACGGCAACGTCGACGTGCCGCACCTGTGGCCGGAGTACCTCAAGCCGGGCTCGACGGTGCTCGACGGCCAGACCGCCGTCATCGGCGGCAAGACATGGGGCTTCGTCGGCGGCGGTCTCAGGACGCCGATGCGCACGCCGTACGAGCTCGACGACGAGACGTACGCCGAGAAGGTGACAGCGATCGGCGCCGTCGACGTCCTCGCCTGTCACATCCCCCCCGACGTGCCGGAGCTGCTGTACGACGTGACGGCGCGCCGGATGGAGCGGGGGAGCGGCGCGACCCTCGACGCGATCCGGGACACGCAGCCCGAGCTGGTGCTCTTCGGGCACGTGCACAACCCCCTGCAGCGGCGAACTCGCATCGGGAAGACGGAGTGCGTCAACGTCGGGCACTTCAGGGGCACCGGGACGCCGTACGCCGTCGAGTACTAGCCTCGAACGCCTCAGACCAGGAGGACCGCGTGGCGGATCAGGCCAGCTCCAGCATCACCATCTCCGCACCGGCCGAGAAGGTCCTCGGCGTCATCGCCGACATCCCGAGCTATCCCACGTGGACGGGGCAGATCAAGAGCGCCGAAGTCGTCGAGGAGGGCGCCGGCGGCAAGCCGAAGTCGGCGAAGTTCGTCATGGACGCCGGCGTGCTCAAGGACGAGTACACGCTGGCCTACGACTGGCGTCCGGACGGCGTCGACTGGCACCTGGTCGGCAAGAGCACCGTGCAGAAGTCGCAGGTCGGGTCGTACACGTTGGCCGACAAGGGCGGCTCGACCGAGGTGACCTACAAGCTCGCGGTCGACATCGCGATGCCGATGCTGGGCATGTTCAAGCGCAAGGCCGAGAAGATGATCATGGACACCGCTCTGAAGGAGCTCAAGAAGCGCGTGGAGTCGCTCTGAGACCCCGGTAGCGTCTTCCTCTTCCCACCTCTGGAGTCCGTCTTGCGCGTCCTGCTGTTCACCGGCAAGGGTGGCGTCGGCAAGACGACGGCCTCTGCCGCGACAGCCGCCCTGGCGGCTTCGCGCGGACGCAAGACGCTGGTGCTGTCGACCGACCCGGCGCACTCGCTCGCCGACGCGCTCGGCGTGCCACTCGGCTCGACGCCGACAGAGGTCGACACGGGTCTCTACGCGATGCAGGTCGACGCGCAGGGCGCCTTCGAGCGCAGCTGGCGCGAGGTGCAGAGCTATCTGCTGGTCGTTCTCGAGCGGGCCGGCGTCGACGCGCTCCAGGCCGAGGAGCTGACGGTCCTGCCCGGCGCCGAGGAGGTGCTCGCCCTGCTCGCGCTGCGCAAGCAGGTCGAGTCGGGGTTGTGGGATCTCGTCGTCGTCGACTGCGCCCCGACCGGCGAGACGCTGCGGCTGCTCGCGTTGCCCGAGGCCCTCAACTGGTACGTCGAGAAGGTCTTCCCGGCGCAACGGCGGGCCCTTCGCGCGATGCGCCCGCTGCTCTCCCGCGTCGCGGGGCCGGCTGTTCCGGCGGACGGTGTCTTCGACGCGGTGGAGCGGCTGCATCGGGAGCTGACCGAGGTGCGCGCGGTGCTGACCGCCCCGACGACGTCGGTGCGGCTGGTGCTGACGCCCGAGGCCGTCGTGGTCGCCGAGGCGCGACGGACGCTGACGTCGCTTGCGCTCTACGGATACGCCGTCGACGGCCTGGTCGCCAACCGCGTCTTCCCGGCCTCCGACGATGCGTGGACGGCGGGATGGGTCGCGGCGCAGGCGGAGCAGCTTGCTTCGGTACGACGGGATGTCGCCCCGTTGCCCGTGCTCGTCTCGGCGTACAGCGGCACCGAGCCGGTCGGCCTCGCCGCGCTGACTGCGCTCGGTGAGGGCCTGTACGGCGACGCAGACCCCGGCGCGGAGGCGACGGCCGCGGAGGAGCTGCTCGGGCTCGAGCGCACGCCCGACGGCTTCGTCCTGTCGATCGCGCTGCCGCTCGCGCGCCGCGCAGACGTCGACCTCGCCCGCGCCGGCGACGAGCTCGTGGTCACCGTTGCCGGACACCGGCGGGTGCTGGCGCTGCCGAGCGCGCTCAAGCGCTGCGTCGTCGCCGGAGCGACCCTTGTCGACGGCCGGCTTCGGGTGCGGTTCGAGCCCGACCCCGACGTCTGGATGCGCACGTGAACGACGTCGGCAGCGCCGCCGAGGAAGCGGTCAAGCTCTTCGCCGCGATGGAGGACTGGGCCCGTCGCAAGGCGTCGCACGTCCTCGACGAGCAGCACATCGCCACCGGGTCCGCGGAGTGCCAGGTGTGCCCGGTCTGCCAGGGCATCGGCGTGCTGCGGCACGTGCGTCCCGAGGCGGTGGAGCACATGCTGGACGCCGCGGCGTCGTTCGTCGCGGCGTTGAAGACGGCCGTGTCCACGCCAGCGCCTGACGAGTCGGCCCGGCGCGGCGCAACCGTGCAGCACATCTCCGTGAGCGAGGCGGAATGAATACACCCCAACAGGTCGCTCGCTGGCGCTCACGACGCGTCGGGGACCCCGAATGAGCTTCACGATCGGGGTCGACGTCGGCGGGACGAAGGTCGCGGCCGGGGTCGTCGACGACGAGGGCAAGGTCCTCGTCAGCACCCGCCGACCGACGCCGAGCGAGTCGCCGAAGCACGTCGAGGAGACGATCGAGGCGGTCGTCACGGAGCTGCGGCGCGAGTACGACGTCGAAGCGGTCGGCATCGGCGCGGCCGGCTTCGTCGACGCGGCGCGGTCGACCGTCCTCTTTGCGCCCAACCTCGTGTGGCGCGGCGAGCCCTTGCGGGATGACGTCGCCCGCCGCGTCGGACTGCCGGTCGTCGTCGAGAACGACGCCAACGCGGCCGCCTGGGCGGAGTTCCGCTTCGGCGCCGGTCGTGATGCCCGCGACCTGGTCTGCGTGACGGTCGGCACCGGCATCGGCGGCGGCATCGTGCTGGACGGTGCTCTCTACAGGGGCCGCTTCGGGATCGGCGCGGAGTTCGGCCACATGCGCGTCGTGCCGAACGGCCGGCGCTGCGGGTGCGGCCAGAGCGGATGCTGGGAGCAGTACTGCTCCGGCCGCGCCCTGCTGCGCGAGGCGCGCGAGATCGCGGACGTCTGGCCGGATTACGGCGCGCGGCTGCTCGCGCTCGGTGGGGGCGAGCCGGAGGGCATCGAGTCGTTCGAGGTGACCCAGGCGGCCCGTGAGGGCGACCCCGCCGCGGTCGCCTGCTTCGAGGAGATGGGCATGTGGCTGGGGCAGGGCCTGGCGGACCTGGCCGCTGTCCTCGACCCTGCGCTGTTCGTCGTGGGTGGCGGGGTGGCCGACGCGGGTGAGCTGCTGCTCGCACCCGCCCGGCGGGTCTTCGCCGAGCAGCTGACGGGCGGGACGCACCGGCCGATCGCCGAGATCCGGGTGGCGGAGCTCGGCAACGAGGCCGGCATGGTCGGCGCTGCCGACCTCGCACGAGCTCGCTGAACGTGCGGGTGGTCGCCGCTCTCGGCGGCAACGCGCTCAGCCCGACCGGCGGCAGCGGCAGTGTCGAGGAGATGCGGACCGCACTCGCCTCCACTGGCAAGGCGCTCGCTGCGTTGGTCGCCTCCGGCGTCTCGCTGGTGCTCACTCACGGCAACGGTCCTCAGGTCGGCCGGATCCTGCTGCAGCAGGAGCTCGCTGCCACGCAGGTCCCGCCGATGCCGATGGACGTCTGCGGCGCCGAGAGCCAGGGACAGCTCGGCTACCTCATCGCCCAGTCGCTCGACAACGCGCTGCGGGCCGCCAACGTCGAGTCGCGGGTGCTCTGCCTCGTCACGCAGGTCGTCGTCAACGGCCGGGACCCGGCGTTCCGTCGGCCGTCGAAGCCGGTCGGGCCCGGCTACGACCGACCGACCGCGCAGCGGATCGCGCACGAGAGCGGTCACGTGTTCGCGATTCAGCCCGGCGGGAGGTGGCGCCGGGTCGTTGCGTCGCCGCTGCCCGTGCGCTTCGTGGAGGAGGCGCCGCTGCGCGCGCTCGTCGATGCCGGGCACGTCGTTGTCGCTGCCGGGGGTGGCGGGATTCCGGTCGTCGAGCACCGCGGGCGGATGCGCGGGGTCGAAGCCGTCATCGACAAGGACCGCACGGCCGCTCTGCTCGCCCGCGCGGTCGGCGCCGACCAGCTGCTCATCCTCACCGAGGTCGCGAAGGTTCAGGTCGGGTTCGGTACGCCGGGGGCGCGCTCGCTCGACGAGCTGACGGTCACGGAGGCGCGCCGGCTGCTTGACGCGGGGGAGTTCCCGAGCGGTTCGATGGGACCGAAGGTCGAGGCGTGCGCCGACTTCGCCGAGGGCGGCGGTACGGCGGTCATCGCGGCTCTCGCGGACGCGGCGGCAGCGGTGCGCGGGGAGGCCGGCACCGCCATCGTGCCCGGGTGAGGGTCCTCACCTGGAACGTCCGGTCGCTGCGCGACGACGCCGCCGGGGTCGCGCGGGTGATCCGCGCTGCCGCTCCTGACATCGCGCTCATCCAGGAGGCACCGCGGCTGTGGCGATGGCGTTCGAAGTGCGCCCGGCTGGCTCGCGAGTCCGGTCTCGTCGTCGTCACCGGCGGCCGACCCGCGGCGGGGAACCTGCTGCTCTGCTCGATGCGGGTCCGGGTCGTTTCGGCGTACGACATCCTGCTGCCCAAGCGACCCGGGCTGCACCGGCGCGGTGCCGTTGCGGCCATGCTGGAGCTCGAGGGGCAGCAGGTGTCGGTGCTCGGCACGCATCTCGACCTCGATGCGACGGCGCGACTCGGCAACGCGCTCAGGCTGCGCGAGGCGGCGTACGACGTCGTCGGCGCGGACGTCAACGAGGAGCCCGGGGGGCCGGCTTGGAGCGCGCTGTCGCGAGGACTCGAAGACATCGCAGCCGGGCTCGGTCCGACGTTCAGCGTTGCGAACCTGCGGCGTCGCATCGATGCGCTCTTCGTGGTGCCGTCGTGGCGAGCGAGGTCGTGTCAGGTGCTCGACGCGGGACCGGTCAGCGACCACCTGCCGATCGTTGCCGAGCTGGTGCGCTGTGACTGAGGTCAGTCGTCGTCGCGTCGCCTGGGTGTGCAGGCGAGATGCTCCTCGGTGAACAGCGCCGCCAACCCGTCACTCGCCAGATCGACGCGCGTCCAGAGCACCTGCTGAACACCGCAGCGTCCGCAGGAGATCACGGCCCGGCCGTCCTCGAGGGAGACCTCGATCGAGACCGCGGGGCTGACACTGTTCCTGCGCATGGGACCCCCCGCCGGCATGGCTGCCCCAACTGCCTGAGGTCCTTCGACGGTACGCGCGGTGAGACCGCACTGCCGCCATTGCGGCGGACGACCCGGCGTTTTCCCCTGCTCGGACTACTCGCGGCCATCCCAACGAGGGACGACTACTACCGTCGGGCCACGTGAGGCCCGCCATCATCGCCGTCCGACCGGGCACCGTGACGGACGCCGCGGCGATCGCGCGGATCTACGCGCCGTACGTCGAGAGCTCGGTTGCCTCGTTCGAGCAGGTGCCGCCGGGCGAGGCCGAGATGGCCGGTCGGATTCTCGACCAGCCGCGGCTGCCGTGGCTGGTGGCGACACGCGCCGGCGACGTGGTCGGCTTTGCGTACGCCTCACGGCACCGGGCTCGACGTGCCTATCGATGGTCGGTCGAGGTGTCGGTCTACCTGCGCGCGTCGGAGCACCGGCAGGGCACCGGCCGCGCGCTGTACGGCGAGCTGCTCGCCAAGGTGCGCGATCTCGGTTACGTGCGGGCACTGGCCGGCATCACGCTGCCGAACGAGGCGAGCGTCGCTCTGCACGAGTCGCTGGGATTCGCACCCGTCGGCGTGTTCACCGGCGTGGGCTTCAAGTCGGGCAGCTGGCACGACGTCGGCTGGTGGCAGCTGCCGCTCTGCCCGCCACCCGCACGCCCACCCGAGCCCCGGGCGTGGGAGCCCTAGGCGCCCTGGTACGCCGGCACGAGCTCGCGAGCCAGCTGCTCGAGGAACAGGCCGATGTCGGTGACGATGCCGACCGCCTGCGACGAGCCCCGGTCGGCCAGCTTGGTCACCGTGGCGGGGTTGATGTCGACCGACACCAAGGGAACCGACGCGGGCAGGATGTTCCCGGTCGCGATCGAGTGCAGCATCGTCGCGACCATGATGGCGAAGCCGACGCCGGGTAGGTGCGCGCGCATCGCCCGCTGTCCCTCGATGACGTCGGTGTAGACGTCGGGAAGGGGACCGTCGTCGCGCACCGAGCCGACGAGTACGAACTCCTTGGCGTGCCGCACCATCGCGTGCATGACGCCGGCGGTCAGCGTCCCGTCTGCCACGGCGGCAGCGATCGACCCCGACCGCCGGATCGTGTTGATCGCGCGGATGTGGTGCTCGTGCCCGTGCTCGACGCCCTTGCCGTGCGCGAGATCCACCCCCAGCGATGTGCCGTACAGCGCTGACTCGATGTCGTGCGTCGCGAGCGCGTTGCCGGCGAAGAGGACGTCGACGAAGTCGTGCTCGACGAGCGCGACCATCGCAGGCGCTGCACCGGTGTGCACGATCGCGGGCCCGCCGACCCACAGGATCTTCCCGCCGTCGGACTTCACCTCGCGCATCCGCTGCGCGATCTGCCGCACCAGCAGGGCTTGCGGCTTCTCACTCGACACTGCGGAAGACATGAACTCGAAGGCGTCGTTGGCGCTGTGCTCCCGGGCCGGCAGCACCACCTTCACGCCGGAGGCGCCGCAGACAACCTGCTGCCCCGCCTTGACGTCCGACACGGGCACGGTGTGCACCCGGCCGCCCTCCACGACGAGCCCGCAGTCCATCTCCGGCTGCTCGACCGGAACCCACTCGCCGTCGAGCCGGACGACGGTCTCGAGGTTCGTCGTGGAGTAGAAGTCGTCGGGGAACACTCCGTCGCGGTCGCAGGGCCGGAGCAGCGCCTGGCCAGGGTCGACCTGGTTCACGCCGTGCGCCTGCAGCCGCATCAGCAGTCGCTGCAGTGCCTCCGCGTCGTCGGCCGTCACGACGATGCGCGCGTAGGACTCGTCGTCGTGGGCGCGACCGACGTCCAGCCGGTCGATGCGGTAGTCGCCGCCGTACCCGAGCACGTCGTCGAGCACGAGGGCGAGCACACCGGAGTCCATCAGGTGGCCGCTGACCTCGACGGTCTCACTCGCCGGCACGCGCTCTCCTCGCTGTCTGCACCCTCAGACGACGGCGCCGTCGTCCGGGCCGCTGTCGGTCGGCGGAGCATCCCGCATGTGCCAGACGAGGGCCCCGGCGCCCCCCAGCATCAGCGCGATCCCGACGATGCCCAGACCGACGGACTGCACCTGGCCGACGAGGTTCGGTGCGAAGACGAGCACGAGGCCAACCGTGAGCGCCACCAGCGAGCCGACCGTGTGCCGCCGCACCTTGGGGATCGGCGGCGGTGGGGGTGGCACGTAGTGGCCGTCGTCCTCGAGCGCATCCGGCTCGAGCCAGGCCGGCAGCGCGTCGTCCTCGCTGACGTCGGGGTCGTTGCGTCGGCGCAGCCGGCGGGACGTGGCCGCCTCATCCGCGATGGTGCGGTCGTCGTCGACGTCCTCGGACACCGGCCACGGGGGAACAGGGGAGTCGAGGTCCTTCCCGAACCCCTCGACGATCTGCTGCCAGGCGGCGTCGTTGTCGCTGACAGGGGAGAAGTCGGAAGGTACGACGGCACCGGGCCGCGCCGGCGGCTGGGGCAACCGCGGTGGCTGCAGCACCTTGGTCGCGGCTGTCCTCGGGACCGGCTGGACGAACCCGTGCGCGGTTGCGCCGGGGTCCTCCTCGGCGAGCAGCGCCGTCAGCTCAGCGACCTCCGCGGAGACGACACTGCGCGCCTCGTCGGCGCGCGCGGCGTCCACCCAGAGCCGGTCGAGCGGGCGCTTCGGCAGCGCCACCGCCCTGGAGACCGTGTCGACCGTGCCGGCCGCCGGCTCGACGTACGCCGCTACACCGACCGCAGCCAGGCTGACCAGCAGTGCCTCCGACAGCCTCGGATCGAGGTCGACCAACGCCCCCCACTCAGCCGAGGAGAGGCCGTTGTCTCGTCGCCCGCTGGGCGGCTGGGGGACGATGTCCACGGCTCAGGGCGTGGCAGCCGGCGCGTGCGCCCGCACGAAGTCGAGACTGCCCGCAAAGATCGTCGGGGCGTCGTTGTCGAGGGTTGCGACGTGGTAGCTGTTGTCGAGGACGCGCTCCTCGATGGTGCCGCCGGCGCAGCCCTCGACGAGGACGCGGCCGCTGATCGGCTCGACCACGTGGTCGACGCTGCTGCGATAGGCGAGCACCGGGCAGGTGATCCGATGGAGGTCGCCGACGACGACCGGCCAGGCCTGCTGCAGCGAGGCGAACGCCTTGAGCGGCACCTTGTCGTAGGCCAGCTCCTGCACGCCTTCCTTCTTGATGTCGCTGCCGACACCGGGGAACGCGGGGATCACCTTCGACAGCAGCGGCGCGAGCTTGACGTCCTTGCGTTCGCTGGCCAGCGACGCGTTGACGACGACGACACCCGCCACCTGGTCCGGCCGCTGCTCGGCGAGTCGCAGCACCAGCGTGCCGCCCATCGACAGGCCCATGACGAAAACCGAGTCGCACCGGGCGCGCAGGTCGTCGAAGGCACGCTCGAGCTCGCCATACCAGTCGGACCACCGCGTCTTGTTCATGTCCTGCCAGCGGGTGCCGTGCCCCGGCAGCCGTGGCGCGCTGACGGCGAGGCCCGCTGCGGCCAGGTGCTCGGCCCACGGTCGGATCGACTGCGTCGAGCCCGTGAAGCCATGACTGAGCAGGACGCCGACCGGCCCGCCAGGCAGGTCGATCGGCTCGGCACCGGGAAGCACAGGCACGCAGAACACCTCTCCTGGGACGGTCCGTCCATCGTCGCACGCCACGCCTCCGGCCGCCCGTTGCTCCTGGGAGGCCGGACCCCTAGGGTCGACAGCTACAGCCCGACGTCCAGAGGAGGTGCGCGCGCGGTGTTCTACTGGGTCGTCAAGGCGATCTTGACGCCCATCCTGCGCACGTTGTTCCGTCCCTGGATCGAGGGTGGCGACCACATCCCGAGCGAGGGCGGCGCGATCCTCGCGAGCAACCACCTGTCCTTCTCGGACTCCATCTTCCTGCCGCTCGTCGTACCTCGCCGGATCACCTTCCTGGCCAAGGCCGACTACTTCACCGGCAGCGGCGTGAAGGGCAAGCTGACGAAAGGCTTCTTCGCCGGCGTCGGACAGGTGCCTATCGACCGCAGCGGCGGCAAGGCGTCGGAGGCGGCGCTCCGCACCGGCCTGCGCATCCTCGGCGGCGGCAACCTACTGGGCCTCTACCCCGAGGGCACCCGGTCCCCGGACGGGCGGCTCTACCGGGGCAAGACCGGCGTGGCCCGGATGGCGCTCGAGGCCGGCGTGCCTGTCATTCCCGTCGCGATGATCAACACCGACGTCGTGCAGCCGACCGGCAAGAAGATCCCCAAGCTCGGACGGGTCGGCATCCGCGTCGGCAAGCCGCTCGACTTCAGCCGCTACAAGGGCATGGAGGGCGACCGGTTCGTCCTGCGCTCGATCACCGACGAGATCATGTACGAGCTGATGCTGCTGTCCGGTCAGGAGTACGTCGACCAGTACGCCACCGCGGCGAAGGCCGACATCGAGGAGTCGCGGATCGCCGCGACCGAGGCGATGGTGAGCGACGCGCCGCGCCCGACCCGTCGGGCCAGCTGAGCTGAGGCTCGACCTCGCTCTCCGGGTCGACACCGCGCTGTGGCGGGCGCTCGCCGTCTACCGCTTCGCGGCCCTGCTGTACGCCGCGGCCAGCGTCGCTGCCCACCACTCGTCGTACGCCCGCCCTTCGCTCGGCGTCGCCGTGCTGCTCGGCATGGTCCTGTGGTCGGCCCTCGCGACCTTCCTGTACGCCGACGCGCGACGGCGTCGCTGGCCGCTGCTGGTCGCCGATCTGGCGCTTACCCTTGCCGCCCTGCTGTCCTCGATCTGGGTGCTGTCGCGGGCGTCCATCGATGCGGGCGACCCGACGGTGACCGTGAGCTGGGCGGCGGCACCGGTCCTCGCGTGGGCGATCTGGGGCGGGCCCGCCGGCGGCTTGCTGGCGGCGGTCGCGGTCGCGGCGGCGGACGTCGTCGAGCGCGGGACGATCACGCAGGCGACGACCGACGGCATCGTGCTGCTGTTGCTCGGCGGCGGGGTCGTCGGCTACGTCGTGCAGCTGGCCCGTCGGGCCGAGCGGGCGGTTGCCGAAGCGGCGCACCGCGAGGCAGCAGCGACCGAGCGGGAGCGGCTGGCGCGGCAGGTGCACGACGGCGTGCTGCAGGCACTCGCCCTGGTCAGCCGCACGTCAGCCGACCGTGAGCTCGCCGGGCTGGCCGCAGAGCAGGAGGCATCACTGCGGCGGCTCGTGTCGGGGCCCGCGTCGACCCCGGTCGGCGAGCTCGACCTTGCGTCGCTGCTGCCTCGGCGGGCTGCGGTCGAGCTGGCGTTGCCGGCCTCACCCGTGCTGCTGCCGGCCGCTGTCGCCACCGAGCTCGCCGATGCCGTGCGGGCCGCCGTCGACAACGCGCTGCGTCACGGCGGCACGCGGTCCTGGGTCCTCGTCGAGGACGAGCCCACGGCCGTGATGGTGTCCGTGCGCGACGACGGTCCAGGCATCGCGCCGGGCCGTTTGGAGGACGCCGAACGCGACGGCCGGATGGGGGTCGCGTTGTCGATCCGCGGACGGGTGGCCGGTCTCGGTGGGACCGTGAACGTCGTCAGCACACCCGGACAGGGGACGGAGGTCGAGCTGCGTGTGCCCCGAGCCCCCGGCTGAGCTGCGACTGGTCGTCGCCGACGACCACCCGATCTGGCGCGACGCCGTCGAGCGCGACCTCGCCGCCGCCGGCCTGACGGTCGTCGGAGTCGCCGGTGATGGCGAGAAGGCGATCCGTGTCTGCACCGCAACGCAGCCCGACGTGCTGGTGTGCGACCTGCAGATGCCCGGTCGGACCGGGGTCGAGGTGACGGCCGCGGTCGTGGGACTCGGCATCAAAGTGCTCATCCTGTCCGCGAGCGGCGAGCAGGCCGACGTGCTGGAAGCGGTCAAGGCAGGGGCGACGGGCTACCTGGTGAAGTCGGCGAGCGCCGCTGAGCTCATCGATGCGGTGCGCCGTACCGCTGCCGGCGAGGCGGTGTTCACACCGGGGCTGGCCGGCCTGGTGCTGGGGGAGTACCGGCGTACCGAGTTCGACGACGGAGCACCACGGCTGACCGAGCGTGAGACCGAGGTGCTCCGTCTCGTTGCGAAGGGGCTGACCTCGAAGCAGGTCGCCGAACGGCTCGTGCTCAGTCATCGCACCGTCGAGAACCACGTGCAGAACACGCTGATCAAGCTGCAGCTGCACAACCGGGTCGAGCTGACCCGCTATGCCGTCGACAAGGGCCTCGCCGAATAGCCGCGAACCCCACCTCCCGTACGCCGATGGCCAACCCGCCGCTGCCGGCCGCCACCGCCTCAGCCCGACGGAAATGCACAATCCTGAGCGGGCGAGCGGCGGGGCACCCGTACGCGCGCCCCGACGTACCGAGAAGTGTGCATTTCTGTCTGGTCCGGTGCCGGCAAATACGTCCGGGAGGGGCGGCTATCGGGCGGCCGCCTCGGCGAGGGCGGCGAGGCGGTCGACGGAGGCCTGGAGCTTGTCGGAGGTAGTGGCCTTCGCGCGCGGCAGGCGGTTGGTGTCGGTCAGCTCGGTCCAGTCGTAGGTGTGCGTGACGCGGGTCCGCGACGGACCGAGGGCCTCGACCTCCCATCGCCACAGGTGTCCAGGCGGCTTCTTGCCGGGCTCTGCCGGTCGCCACGCGATGAGGCGCCGCTCCTCGAACTCCACCACGTGGTTCTCGCGAACACGGCCGCTGCTATTGGTCATCTCGAACACGTCACCGACGGCGTTCACCCGCTGACCCGGACGCGCCTCAGCGAGGTTGTCGTTGCCGTCCCAGCGCGGTTGCTGGCTGGGATCGGCGATCAGCTCGAAGATTCGCCCGGCCTCGGCCTCGATCTCCCGACTGGCGCTGACAACGCGGTCACCTTGCTCCGATGGCATCGGGTGGCCAGATCAGGCGGTCGCGAGGATAAGGGTCGCGCGCACGAGACCGGCGCGCGCGGCGGCGACGTAGTTGCCCACGCCGGCAAGGAACGCGGGACCGAAGATGTCGCCCGGCCCGATTGCGCCCGGCGGTGGCGGCACGAGTACGGCGTCGGTGCGGTCTTCGATCTCCTCGATGTGAAAGCCGGCCGACTCCAGGTGCCGGCGGTAGTCGTCCCCCGTCTCGAGGAATGAGCCACGCGGGTCCTCCGCCCACGGCAGGGGGAAGGTGGGCTCCCCCTGGCCCGTCGACATCTGGTCGTAGACGGCGAACGTACTGCCGGAGGACAGCACGCGGTGCACCTGCTCGAAGACTGCCTGCTTGGCCGGGACGTTCATCCCGACGTGCACCATCAGCGCCGCGTCGAAGGAGCCGTCGTCGAAGGGCAGTGCCTCCCCGGGAGTGGTCAGGAACCGCACCCGATCGCCCAGTCCCGTGCGCTTCGTCAGGTCGTTGGCGGCTTCGACGAACTCCGGTGTGAGGTCGATGCCGGTCACGTCTGCACCCTGCGCCCCCGCCATCCGCGCCGGTCCGCCCAGGCCGCTGCCGACGTCGAGCAGCTTGAGACCCGGCCGGACGCCGAGCCGGTCCAGGACGTGCCTCGTTGCAGGCGCTCCGCCGGCATGGAGCTGGTCGACGGCGATCAGATCCGAGGGAGTGAGGGTGGACACGTCGACACCCGCACCGGAGAGCGCACCCAGAACGGCGTCACTCAGGCCGGCGGAGCCGTAGTGGCCACGCACCAGGTCTCGCACATCCATGGCGCACCTCCGAGCGGAACCTACAGCGCCCAGCCCTTGCTTCGGTCCACTCCGCGCAGCCACTGGGCGTGCCGGCCGTCATCGCGTACGCCGGCAGCCGGCTCGAAGCGTCGGTCCAGCTTCCAGGTCTCTGCGAGCTCGTCCTGGCTCGACCACACACCGGTACCGAGCCCGGCCAGGAAGGCGGCGCCGAGGGCGGTTGTCTCGAGCACCTCCGGTCGCTGCACGGGGACACCCAGCTGGTCGGCCTGCAGCTGGCACAGCAGGTTGTTGGCACTCGCGCCGCCGTCGACCTGCAGTTGCGGCACTTTCAGCCCTGCCTCGTTGGTCATCGCGTCGACCACGTCGCGCACCTCGAAGGCGATCGCGTCGAGGGTTGCCCGGGCGAGGTGCGCACGCGTCGTGCCGCGGGTGATGCCGAGTACTGTGCCGCGCGCCTCCGGATCCCAGTGCGGCGCGCCGAGACCCGTCAGCGCGGGTACGAACACCACCCCACCGCTGTCCGGCACCGACGCCGCCAGTGACTCGATCTCCGCCGCGGAGCCGATGATCTGCAGACCGTCCCGCAGCCACTGCACCGCCGAGCCGGTGACGAACACCGAGCCCTCCAGCGCATACACCAGCGCGCCGTCCGGTCGCATCCACGCGACCGTCGTGAGCAACCGGTCGGACAGCACCGGCGTCTCGCCCGTGTTGACGAGGACGAACGATCCGGTGCCGTACGTGCACTTCGACCGGCCGGCGTCGTAGCAGCCCTGCCCGAACAGCGCCGCCTGCTGGTCCCCGGCGATACCGGCGATCGGGAGGTCGAGGCCCAGGAATGAGTCGGGGTCACTGCGGCCGATCTCGCCGTACGACGCAACGACCTCGGGCAGGGCCGCGACCGGTACGCCGAACAGCGAGCACAGCTCCTCGCTCCAGCCGCCGGCTCGCAGGTCGAACAGCAGCGTCCGCGATGCGTTGGACGCGTCCGTGACGTGGCGTGCGCCGCCGGTCAGTCGTGCGACGACGTAGGAGTCGACAGTGCCGACCCAGAGCGAGCCGTCCGTGATCCCGCGCCAGCTTGCCTCGTCGTGCTCCTTCAGCCAGGTCAGCTTGGTCGCGGTGAAGTAGGGATCGAGCCGCAGGCCGGTCAGCTCGGCGACCCGCGCTTCATGCCCGTCGGACTTCAGCCGCTCGCAGATCTCCGTCGTGCGCCTGTCCTGCCAGACGATCGCGCGGCGGGGTGCGGACAGGCGGGTGCGATCCCAGACCACCGCCGTCTCGCGCTGGTTGGTGATGCCGATGCACGTGACGGTCTGGTCGCGCAGCGCGAGCCGGCACGCTTGCAGGGTCGCGACCCAGATCTCTTCCGGCTCGTGCTCGACCCAGCCCGGTCGTGGGAAGTGCTGGGCGAACTCCTGGTAGCCGCGGCTGACCACGCGCCCGTCCTCGCCGACGACCAGCGCCGTGACGCCGGTGGTCCCGGCGTCGATCGCCAGCACGGGCATCAGGGTGTCGCTTCGCGCAGCTTCTCGAGGACGATCGGGTCGATGTTGTCCTTCACGATCCGCTCCTCGTAGTTCTCCACGCCGGCCCAGGCGTCGAGGCTCTCGTAACCCAGCCGGCCAAGGCGCGTCTGCACCTCGTCCAGCAGCTCGCCGGTCAGCGGCAGAAGTGTGTCGGGATCGGGCTTGCCGAAGTACAGGTCGTACAAGTCGAGCAGCCGGCCGAGCTCAGGCACCGGATCGGCGTGGTCGTCGACGCGGACGTCGACCAGTACGTCGCTGCCGCCGCCGTACCCGCCGTTCTCACTGACGACGTACAGCGCGGCGCTCTGCCGACCGCGACGGTCGCCGCCTGCCCGGTCGGCCGCGAGCAGCGCCTGGAACAGCCGGTGCGCGACGGGACCGGCGTTTCCCTCGAAGGCCTCCGCCAGCGCGTCGACCACCTCGGGCCCGGTGAGGATGTTGCCCTGCGCGGCGTAGCCGTCGCCGGTTCGCCCGCCCGCCCAGGCATTGCACGCCGCACCCGTGTAGGTCGCCGCGTTGCCGTCCTTGTCGACGATGCCGACCTGACGCTGCTCGCGCAGGTCGTCGTCCGCAGTGAGCTTGTCGAGGACGTGCTGCGCCGACATCCCACGCCGCAGCAGGTGCAGGCCGTCGTGCTTGTACGCGAGGTTGGCGAACGACTGCGTCGCGATGGCGCCGACACCGAACCGGGCCGCCGGCACGGCAGCCCCGACGGCCAGGAACTTGCTGGCGACCGCCACGCCCCACTGCGTGCCATCCGACGAGCGGGCCACGATCGAGAACGTCATGCATTCGACCCTATGACCAGCCCCTACGGTGGCGGCATGGCGCGGTTCTTCTACGACGGGGAGTTCGGTGTCACGGCGCCGGACATCACGCTGATCTCGATCGGCGTCGTCGGCGAGGACGGCAGCGAGTACTACGCGGTCTCCAGCGAGTTCGACCCGATGAGCGTGCATCCGTGGGTGCGCGACAACGTGCTGCCGCAGCTGCCTCCGGCGAACACCTGGAAGCCCCGCAGCACCATCCGGGCCGAGCTGCTGGACTTCCTCGGTCCCGCACCTGTGCTCTGGGCCTGGTACGGCGCCTACGACCACGTCGCGCTGTGCCAGCTGTGGGGCGCCATGCCCGACCTGCCGCGGACCATCCCGCGGTTCACCCTCGATGTGCGTCAGCTCTGGGAGCACCTCGGCCGGCCGCCGCTGCCCGAGCAGACCAGCGGCCTGCACGACGCGCTCGCCGACGCGCGGCACGTGAAGACCAAGTGGGAGGCACTCGCCGAGAAGGCCTATTCGCTGGGCCTCGAGGTCTGAACGGCAGTACGGTCAGCCCCTACCGAGGAGCGATGACGCCATGTCAGACAAGTCGCCGAAGAAGGACAGCGCCAAGAAGGAGGGCAAGTCCCTCAAGGAGAAGCGCTCCGCGAAGAAGATCAAGGCAGCGGACAAGGCCCGCGCGAACAGCTAACCCGTAGCGGCGAGCACCTCGATCACGACGTCGGCCAGGCCGTCGTACCCGAGCGCCCGTGAACCCGCCCGCGACATGTCCAGGATGCGGTCACCGACGTACGGCCCGCGGTCGTTCACCAAGCAGCTCACGGCCCGGCCGTTGGCCGACACCCGGATGACCGTGCCGAGCGGCAGCTCCTTGTTGGCGCACGTCAGTCGTTCGGGGTCGTACGGCGCGCCGCTGGCGGTCAGGCTGCCGACGAAACCCGGCCCGTACCAGGACGCGGTGCCGGTGATCGTCGCGCCGGTCGGTCGGTAGCCCCTCGGGTAGTCGGAGCCGGCTGCCTCGATGACGGCGAGGACCGGCGCCTGGTTCTGTGCCGCGGCTTGGCTGCGACGGGTCTGGGCGGGGGTCAGTACGGCGGTGACGGCGGCCGAGACCTCGTCGAGCGCGGCTCGCTGCGCTTCGAGCTCGGCGAGCTCGGCGAGCTCCGCCGCTGCGCGCTGCTGCGCTGCGAGCCGCTCCGCGACAGCGAGCAGCTCGCGGGCCTTGTCCTGCGCCGCGAATACCTCTGCCGCCTGCGCCCGCAGCCGGTCGCGGAAGGCCTCCGCCCGGACCTGCAGCGCCTTCACCTTCGCCGACTGCCTGGCCACGGCGTCGATGAGGGAGCGGTCGACCGTGAGTGCCGCGGTCTGGCCCTGGTGCGCGATCCGCCGCAATCCCGGGGCGGCAAGCTCCTCCGCGAGCGCGCCGAGCGGGTTCGGCCGGCTGCGCATGTAGACGAGCCGGGCCCGGGCGTCCAGCCGGGCCTGCGCCGCGTCCTGCTCCTCGGCCAACTCGTCCATGGCCAGTCGAAGACCGCCGTCGCGAGCCGCCGCGGCGTCGAGCGCCTCGGCCAGCCGCTCGGCCGTCGACGTGACGGCCGCCAGCTCGGCCTGCAGGCGCGGCAGGTCCGCTGCGGTCGGCGTGGGGGGCGGCTCCGCCGAGGCGCCACCACCGGGCAGCGCGAGGGGCAGCGCGAGGATGGCCGCCACCAGGGCAACCCTCATCGTCGTACGTCGAAACACGCGCACACCTGCTCATCGGCGCCTGCATCCACCTCCTTGATCAACGCGCCGTCGCCGGACTCCACCTCCGGCCTTCATCAGGCGCGGCCGCGTTGATCACGGTCGGGCGAGGGACGCGGCCGGAGGGCCGATAGGTTCTGCCGGACCTGACCCGTGGAGGCTCGGATGCGTATCGGTGTGCTGACCGGTGGTGGCGACTGCCCCGGCCTGAACGCGGTGATCCGCGCCGTCGTGCGCAAGGGCGTCGACGTCTACGGGCACGAGTTCGTCGGCTTCCGGGACGGCTGGCGGGGCCCGCTCGAGGGCGACACCATGGAGCTCGGCGTGCCGCAGGTACGAGGCATCCTGCCCCGTGGCGGCACGATCCTGGGCAGCAGTCGCACCAACCCCATCAAGGTCGAGGGCGGGGTCGACCGGATCCGCGACAACCTCAAGGCAACGGGCGTCGACGCGCTGATCGCCATCGGCGGGGAGGACACCCTCGGCGTGGCGACGGCGTTGGCAGCCGCCGGGCTGACCGTCGTCGGCGTACCGAAGACGATCGACAACGACCTCGGCGCCACCGACTACACCTTCGGCTTCGACACTGCGGTCCAGATCGCCGTCGACGCCATCGACCGGCTGCACACAACGGCCGAGTCGCACCACCGCGTGCTCATCGTCGAGGTGATGGGTCGGCACGCCGGCTGGATCGCGCTGCACTCCGGACTCGCCGGCGGTGCCAACGTGATCCTGATCCCGGAGCGGCCGTTCGACATCGACAAGGTGTGCGAGCACATCAAGCACCGGTTCGCGTCGCACTACTCGCCGATCGTCGTCGTGGCGGAAGGGGCGACCCCGGCGGCCGGCACGATGGCGCTGCAGAAGGGCGAGCTCGATGCGTTCGGGCATGTGCGGCTCGGCGGCATCGGCCAGGTGCTCGAGCGCGAGATCGAGGAGCGGACCGGCTTCGAGTCGCGGCAGACCGTGCTCGGTCACGTGCAGAGAGGCGGTACGCCGACGGCGTACGACCGCGTCCTCGCCACGCGGTTCGGCCTACACGCCATCGACGCCGTCCATGAGGGGGACAGCGGGGTGATGGTCGCGCTGTCCGGCACCGAGATCGTGCGGGTGGCGTTGTCCGCGGCGACCACGGAGCTGAAGACCGTGCCGGTCGAGCGCTACGAGGAGGCCGAGGTCTTCTTCGGCTAGTGGTGCGCGGGGCCGTGCGACGGCTTACCCCGGCCGGGTGAGGGGCTCGGGCTCGGGGAGGCCGTCGGTGTCGCACTGGCAGTCGCCGGCGAGGTCGCCGCCGCGGGCTTGGCGGACGCGCCCTTCCGGTGCCCGGCCGCGGTCGCCCTGCCGGACGGACTCGAGCTCGGGGTGGGCTGGCCGGTTGCGGCAACGGTGCGGGCAGTCGTCGCCGGGCCGCCGGTAGCTGCCGCCTGGAGGGTAGGACGCGACAAGGGAATCGGCGAGCCGGCCGACGGCGATGCAGAGACGGCCGCCGCCACGGCAGGCTGCTGCAACACGATCCGAGGAAGCACCTGCGGGTCGACCTCGCCCGGCAGGCGGTCGGGGGCCACCGAGGTCAGTCCGACCGCAGCTCCCAGACCGACGGCTCCCGCGCCGGCTGCGGCCTGGCTGGCGACCGCTGTCACTCCGGCCAGCGACGGCGCCGTGCCGATGATGGGGATCTGCGCGACCCACGCGGTCGGCCCGATCGCCCAGCGCAGCCGTGGCGCGCTGATGCTCAGAAGGGCTCGTACGACGGCGGGGTCGAACTGGGTGCCCGCCATCTTGGTCATCTCGCGCAGCGCGACCGCGCGCGTCATCGCCTTCTTGTAGGACCGGGCAGCGGTCATCACCTCGAAGGCGTCGGCGACGGCGACGATCCGGGCGCCCGTGCAGATCTGCGCCCCCTTCAGGCCGGCGGGGTAGCCCTTGCCGTCCCAGCGCTCGTGGTGCTGGATGATGACCGGCGCATAGGCGCCCAGCCACGCGAGCAGCGGTGCAGCGAGCTGCTGGCCGGCTGCTGGGTGCTGCTGGAGGCGCTGCCACTCCTTGGCGGTCGGCTTGCCCGGCTTGTTGAGGATGCGGGCGGGCACATCGAGCTTGCCGATGTCGTGCAGCAGCGCGGCCCACCGCAGCTTGTCCCGGTCGCCCGGGGGCAGCCCCATCTCCTCGGCGATCAGGTCGGTCATGACCCGCACCCGCTCGGAGTGTCCCCGCGTCGCTCGGTCATGGCTGCGGAGCGCACCAACGAGGGCGAGGATGCGGCTCGCTGCGATCACCGGCTCGGTGTTCTCGTCGCTCTCGCGGGCCTTGGCGACGAGTTCTTCGAGCTGGCGCGTCGCGCCGGCCTGGCGGGCGACGGAGAAGCGGGTCGGCGCCCGGCCGGGGAACAGCACCGACATCTCCAGCAGCGCGGCCAGTGGCAGCAGCCGGCGAAGCGCGCGGTCGGCGATCCAGACCACCCCGGTGGCGAGCGCCAGCAATCCGGCCCACCACGCCACCCGTGCCCCGGTCCCGGCCGGTGCCGGGTAAGCCCGGGTGGCGACGGCGGTGACGAGCAGGCTCACCAGCAGCGGGCCGACGAACACGACCATGCGAACGACCCGCGCCAGCAGCGGCCGTCCGGACCATCGATCGTCGTCGGAGTGCGCGCTGTCCGGACCCTCCGAAGAGCGACTCAAGCGTCGTCCTCCTCCACCTCGCGGGCGGTCGGACCAGGTTAGACCGACAAAGCGCGCCCATCAGCGAAACCGCCGTACTGGTCCGCACTAGCCTCGACTCCGTGCTCGACCTCGAGGATCTGGACCGCTGGCGTGCCCTTCCCGCTGCCCAGCAACCGGCCTGGCCCGATCCGCTGGCGCTCGCCGAGGTCTACGAGACCCTGTCCACCGTTCCGCCGCTCGTGCTGCCACGCGAGTGCGACACCCTGACCCAACGGCTCGCCGCGGTCGCCCGTGGCGAGGCGTTCCTGCTGCAGGGCGGTGACTGTGCCGAGACCTTCGCTGCCAACACCGACGAGGGCCTGCGGAACAAGCTGCGCACGCTGCTGCAGATGGCGGTGGTGCTGACCTACGGCGCGAGCGTCCCGGTGGTCAAGGTCGGTCGGCTGGCGGGGCAGTACGCGAAGCCGCGATCCGCCGACATCGAGCAGGCGACCGGGCTTCCGTCGTACCGCGGTGATGCCGTCAACGAGCTCCACGGCGACCGGACACCGGACCCCACGCGGATGGTGCGTGCGTACGCCAACAGCGCCGCCGCACTCAACCTGATCCGCTCGCTCGCGACGGGTGGCTACGCCGATCTGACCGCTGTGCACGACTGGAACAAGGACTTCGTACGACGGTCGCCGGCCGGGCAGCGATACGAGATCCTGGCGCGCGACATCGACCGCGCGCTCGCCTTTATGCGGGCGTGCGGGCTCGACCTGCAGGAGATGCCGCAGACGCACGGCGTGGAGCTCTACGCCAGCCACGAGGCGCTGCTGCTGGAGTACGAACGCGCGCTGACCCGCATGGACGAGCAGACCGGGTTGCCGTACGGCCTGTCGGGGCACCTGCTGTGGGTCGGTGAGCGCACCCGTGCCCTCGACGGCGCCCACGTCGAGCTGATCAGCCGCATCGCGAACCCGATCGGCGTCAAGGTCGGACCCAACGCGTCACCCGATGACGTCGTCGCTCTCGTCGACCGCCTCGACCCGAATGCCGTGCCGGGTCGGCTCACCCTCATCACGCGGATGGGTGCCGGGCAGGTGCGCGACCGGTTGCCGCCGATCATCGGTGCCGTCGAGCAGGAGCGCGGCCCCGGGGCCGTTGTCTGGACCTGCGATCCGATGCACGGCAACACGCAGGAGACGGCCAGCGGCTACAAGACCCGGCACTTCGACGATGTCATGGACGAGGTGCGCGGGTTCTTCGAAGTGCACGCCTCCCTCGGAACGCACCCCGGCGGTGTGCATGTCGAGCTCACCGGCGACAACGTCACTGAGTGCCTGGGCGGTGCGCACGAGCTGACCGACGCCGACCTGGCGCATCGTTACGAGACGGCGTGCGACCCGCGGCTGAACACCAGCCAGGCGCTCGAGCTGGCCTTCCTGGTCGCGGAGATGCTCCAGCTGCGGCTGTCGCGCTGACGGGTCGTGGTGGTCAGCCGCTCGCGTCGAACGTCGTGGAGAGAGTCTGCGTCCCGTCCGTCGCGCGGATGGTGTGCCGGCCGGGCAGGTTGGCCGGGTCCTGCGCCGACAGCGTCGTGGTGAACCGGCCACGGGCGTCGACGGTCGCGCTGGCGTGCGAGCCGGTCTGCCGTCCGAGCGGATCGAGGTAGTCGATCGCGACCGTTCCCCGGGGCAACCAGCCGGTGCCCTGCAGGGTGACGGTCGTGCCATTGGGCCCGCTGGACGGGTCGGCGGTCAGCGCGAGCGGCTCCGTCGCCGGTTCAGGTGCGCCGGTCGATGACGGGGCCCGGCTCGCCGAGCCCGGTGACGGTGTCGGGCTCACGACGAACACCGTCGGGCTCGGGTTGCCCGAGAGCGTCGGGAACGCCGTCGGCAGCGGGCTCTCGGTCGGCACCGGCTTGCCCGTCACCTCGGGCAGCACGTTGGGATCGTTGTTCGAGCTCGCCGATGTGCCGCTGCTGCCGCGGCTGAGGAACAGTCCCAGGATCGTGCCCACGACGACGGCGGCGATCAGGCCCAGCACCGCGTACAGGGGGACCAGCCAACGGCTCGGTGCGTCGTCGAGCAGGTCGTCGTCGTTGAGGACGAGCTCCGCTGCCAGCGGCAGAGCCGCTCGAGCCTGCGCGTCGACGCGGCCGAGCACGCCGCTGCGCAGCTCCTCGGGGAGAGCGACGACCGTGAGGCCGGCCAGCATCTGATGCGCTCGTGACTGCGCGTCGCTCACGCTCCGACACATGGCGCAGGCCTGGGCGTGGCGACGTGCGGTCGCGTCGGCCGCCGCCACCGGGCCGCCCTCGGCGAGCCGCGCCAGCGCGCTGAGCTGCACGGCATGCCCTGCGGTCGGGAGGACGTCCTCGTCGCCGACAGAGGCCAGGAACGCGAGCCGCGCCCGGCCGACCGTCTCCATAGCCGCGTCGACCTCGGTGCCGAGCGCCACCGCCACGGAGGGAGCGGACAGCGCGTAGGAGTCGCGGAGCAGCAGCGCGACCCGCTCGCGCTCCGGCAGCGTGTCGAGCGTCTCGGCCAGAACGACCTGGTCGCGGTCCGCAGACAGGACGCCCCCGCCGAGCGGCGGGTCGTGCCGGGTGTCCGACACCCGCCGCCCGAGGGCCCGGGCCCGGCCGAACCACCAGCCGACGAGGTCCGGAACGGTGTGGGGCGCGGTAGCGACCGCCTCGACCAGGTCCAGCGCGCTCGTCTCGACGACCTCGACCGCCGCGGCGCCGCTGCAGCCCAGCCGGCGGGCGAAGTCGTGGACCCGGTCGGCGTGGATCCGGACCGCCGCCGAGACGTCCTCCGCGGACAAGCCCGGCGCCCTGCGCAGGTCTGCCACGCGGATACCTTAGGTCGGTGGCACTCGTGGACCTGCGCAGCGACACCCTGACCCGGCCGACCGACGGTATGCGGGCAGCGATGGCGGCCGCCGAGGTCGGCGACGACGTCTACGGCGAGGACCCCACCGTCAACGCGCTGGAGGAGAAGGTCGCCGACCTCTTCGGCCACGAGGCGGCCGTGTTCGTGCCCACCGGAACGATGGGCAACCAGATCTGCATCCGGCTCGTCTGCCCCCCGGCAGAGGAGCTGATCTGCGACGCCGATGCACACGTCGTCACCTACGAGCACGGCGGCGCGGCGCAGCACGGCGGCATCCAGACCCGGACGGTTCGGGGCGGGCTGATGGACGCCGCGTCCGTGCAAGCTGAGCTGCGTCCGGCCGGTTGGGGCACCGTGGCGACCCGGGCGGTCAGCGTCGAGCAGACCCACAACCGCGCCGGCGGAGCCGTCCACTCGCTGCCGGCGCTGGAGAAGCTGCGGGCGATGACGACGGCGCACTCCGTTGCGCTGCACTGCGACGGTGCTCGCATCTGGAACGCCGCCGTCGCCAGCGGGACCGCCCTGTCGGCGTACGGCGTGCTCTTCGACACCTTGTCGGTCTGCCTCAGCAAAGGTCTCGGTGCGCCGGTCGGTTCGCTCGTGGTGACCGATGCCGCGCGGGCGGCAGAGGCTCGCACCCTGCGCAAGCGGCTCGGCGGTGGCATGCGCCAGGTCGGCGTTCTCGCGGCAGCAGGGATCTACGCCCTCGACCACCACCTCGAGCGGCTCCCGGACGACCACGAGCGCGCCCGCTTTCTCGGCGATGCGGTCGGCGTCGTCCCGGAGACCAACATCGTGCCCATCGACCTCACCGACACGGTGTACGACGGACCGTCACTTGCCGCTGCGGCGCGCGACGAGGGCGTGCTCATCTCCGTCGTCGGACCGCGCAAGGTCCGGCTGGTGACGCACCTCGACATCGACGACGACGCGGCGAAGCGCGCCGCGGAGGTGATGGCGAAGCTGCTGTCCTAGTTCACCCGCCGGACGAAGATCTTCGGCCATCCGCACCGGCTATCACCGGGACAGGTCGGGGAAGATCTTGGCAACGTGAGCCGGCCGCGCTAATCCTGGGTGGTGAGCCGGCGGCCGACCATCGGCGGCAGGTCGCGGCAGGCGGCGGCCAGCTGGTCGAGCTCCTCGCCGTACAGCGCCTGCGGGCCGTCGCACAGCGCGGCGGTCGGGTCGGGGTGCACGTCGACGATGACGGCGTCTGCGCCCGCGCCGATCGCGGCTCGCGTCAGCGGCACGACGAGGTCGCGGCGACCGGCGGAGTGCGACGGGTCCACGACGACCGGCAGGTGCGACAGCGCGTGCACCATCGGCACCGCCGCGATGTCGAGCGTGTTGCGGGTGGCCGACTCGAACGTGCGGATGCCCCGCTCGCACAGCACGATGTCGAGGTTGCCGCGCTGCGCGACGTATTCCGCCGCCATCAGCCACTCCTCGTACGTCGCCGTCATGCCGCGCTTGATCATCACCGGCTTGCCGGCACCGCCCACCGCCTGGAGGAGGGCGAAGTTCTGCATGTTGCGGGTGCCGACCTGCAGCATGTCGGCGTACTCCGCGACCAGCTCGACGTCGTGCGCGTCGACGATCTCGGTGACGATCGGCATGCCGGTCTCCTCGCGCACGTCGGCGAGGATGCGCAGTCCCTTCTCGCCGAGGCCCTGGAAGGCGTACGGCGAGGTGCGCGGCTTGAACGCCCCACCGCGCAGCAGTGAGGCGCCGGCCTGCTGCGCCATCCGCGCCGACTCGAGGGTCTGGTCGGCCGTCTCGACGGCACACGGTCCCGCGATGAGCGTGAAGGTGTCCGGCCCGATGGGCACGCCGCCGACCTGGATCGTCGTCGCTTCCGGGTGGTGCTCGCGGCTGACCAGCTTGTAAGGCTTGGAGACCCGTACGACGTCCCCGACGCCCGGCATCGCGCGCAGGTTGAGCGACTGGAACGCCGCGATGTCGCCGACGAGGCCGACGATCGTGCGCTGCACGCCGCGGCTGACGAACGCCGAGCCGCCCGCGCTCTCGACCCGCGCGACGACGGCGTCGATCTCCTCCGGCGCGGCTCCGGTCCGCATGACGACGACCATGCGGCCAGCCTAGATCGCGCTAGCCGCGGCGGTGCCCCGCGCAGGTCATCAACGGGCCGGCCGGCGAGCGGTCGTAGCCGGCGTACAGCCCCCGCCCACAGGTCTGCCGCGCGATCGTCGCGTTGTCGTCCTTGCCCGTTCCGCCACCCGCTGTCGTGTACGAGTGGAAGCCGGCGTCCTTCACGCAACGACCGACGCAGCCGTCGGCGTACCCGACGACGACGCGCCCGGTCTTGTCGACGGAGATGTCCATGAAGTCGAGCAGGTTGCGGTCGGGGCTGCTCGAGCAGCTCTTGTCGCCGGTCGGGATGCGTGCGCTGTCGACGTCGCCCCACCAGATGCAGTCGCGCTGCACCGGGTCGGTGGGCGTCGCGTCGACGGTCGCCCAGTGCTTGCCGTAGTCGTAGGTCGTCGCGACGTACAGGTGCCAGCCGCCCTTGGGATCCCCGCGGTCCGGATCGAACGAGCGCAGGTTGTTCTCCGGCTTGCCGTCCTTGGCCTTCGGCGCCTCTGTCGGCGTACCGAGGAAGGCGACCGCGGCCCGGCCCGCGCTGCCGCCGACGACTGCCGGCATCGTGGCGTTCTTGATGTGGAACGGCTTCCCGATGTCCTGGATGTCGGTGTAGGTCTTGGCGCGGTCCTTGGTCACGGCGACCTGCAGGTTGCTGGTCGCGTCCTCCCAGGCGACGTAGGCCGTGCCGGCGGCGTCGATGCCGACCGCGGGGTCGGAGTCGAAGTCGGCTGTCGTCGTCGTCTTGGGGAGCCGGCGCACCTGGAACGAGAGCACGGGACCTGGGTCGGCGACGACGAGCGCGGCCCGCGGCGGTCCGTCCGGGGCGAAGCACTGGAAGTTCGGGAGGTACGCCGTGCCGTCCGGTGCGATCTTCAGGTGCCCGTGCAGGCCGGAGCAGCCGTTGGGGTCGGTGGTGTCGAAGGTGTAGGCGACGGCGCTCTGCGGGAACGTGATGCCGCCGTCGAGGCTGCGCGCGCAGGTCGCCTCGACCACGACGTGCGAGCAGTAGTAGACGGCGCGGTTGTTGCCGTACGTCGTCGGTACGCCGGCCGGCGCCGGGCCGGCACTGATCGCCTGGTGGTCGAAGTTGGCGCCCAGCCCACATCCCGTCGACCGCGTCCAGCCCGAGCCCTTGGCGCCGGGGACGAGATCCTCGCCGTCGGTGTCGGTGAAGGACGCGACGCTGCAGGGCGGCATCAGCTGCGACACCCAGGTGCGGCCCGTCACGGAGTCGGTGAACAGGATCGGGTCGAGCGTCTCGACGCCCTCGATGGGGTCGGTCACGTCCTTCCAGGTGACCTTGGCCGGCATGGTCTGGTCGTCGAAGGTCGCCTGGATCGTCTGCAGGACCGCTTGGTACATCACCTTTCCGGTGCGGTGGTCGACACCGATCGACGGCTCGCCCGCGTCGTGGCCCAGCATCGTGTCGGCCGTCGGGTCCTCGCCGGACAGCGTGGTCGGCGTGTAGTTGGTGTACGTCGGGACCCAGGCCGCGCCGCGCGGCGCGCTGACTCCCGCACTGGCGGAGACGGCCAGCGTGAGAGCGGCGAAGGACGCCAGGGCGGTGAGGACCGCGAGGCGGCGACGGGGCAGGAGGCGCATGTGACTCACTTCCATGCCGGCGGGGCTTCTCCTGCCGGCGTCAGACCTCCAGCCGCTCTACCTCGCCCTCCGCGCCCCGCCGCGGGCCCACCTCGGTCAGGATCATCGCGGCGAGCACGAGGACCGCACCGGTGAGCGTGCGGGGACCGAGGTGCTCGCCGGCAGCCACCACGGCGAACAACCCCGCGAACACCGGCTCCATCGTCATGATCACCGCAGCGCGCGTCGGCGCCAGGTGCGCCTGGGCCCACGTCTGCACGACGAACGCGATGGCCGTCGCCGCCAGGGCGGTGAGCGCGAGCGCGCCCCAGACCTGCGCATCCGGTGGCATCGCCAACCCGCCCGGGACCGCGACCACCGCGCACGTTCCGGCGACGGTCAGGAGCTGGAGAACAGCGAGCCCGTAGACGTCGTACGCCGATGCCCAGCGCCCGAGACCGACGATGTGCAGCGCGAACGCCGCCGCGCAGCCCAGGGTGAGCAGCTCGCCGCGACCGACCGTGAAGCCGTGCAGCGCCAGGAAGCCCAGGCCTGCGGTCGCGAGGCCGACGGCGGCCCACGCGGTCCGGTCGGGCGGCTTGCGGAGCAGCACCGCGGCGGCGAGCGGGGTCAGCACGACGAACATTCCGGTGATGAAGCCGCTGACGGCGGCGGGGGTCGTCTGAAGCCCGAGGGTCTGCAGCAGGTAGCCGGCGCCGAGCGCCAGGCCGATGAGCACGCCGGCGCGTCGCCCCCCTGGCCCCAGGCTGCCGACAGCGCGCGGACGGACCACCAGCATCGCGAGCGCGGCGAGCGCGAACCGCCAGGTGAGGAAGTCGGTCACCGGCATCTTCTCGACCGAGTCCTTGACGACGACGAACGTCGACCCCCAGACGGCCGTGACGGCGATCAGCGCGAGAGCGGGGGCTCTCACGCGTCGCGCAGGGACGTCAGGATCTCGATGTCGCGGCGGTGGGAAGCGGCATCGCCTGGCGTCTCGACCAGGACCGGCACACCGCGCGTCGCCGGGTGCCGGAACAGCTCCGCGAACATGTCCTTGCCGATGTGCCCGTCGCCGATCGATGCGTGCCGGTCGCGGCCGGAGCCGAGTGGGTCCTTGGAGTCGTTGGCGTGCACGAGGCCGAGCCGACCCCGGCCGACCGTCTTCACCAGCAGGTCGAGGGTCTTCTTCGCGCCGCCGGGAGCGGCGAGGTCGTGGCCGGCGGCGTACAGGTGGCAGGTGTCGAGGCAGACACCGAGCATCGGGTGGTCGTCGAGCTCGGCGAACCACGGTGCCAGCTGGTCGACCGTCGCGCACAGGGCGCCCTTGCCGCCCGCGGTCGGCTCGACGAGCAGCTTGGGTCCCTCGGGGTCCGCCGCGTCGAGGAGGGGCAGGAGGTGCTCGCGCAGCTGCTTCATCGCGTCGTCGCGATGCGCGCCGGCGACGGCGCTGCCGGCGTGCACCACGACGCCCTTTGCACCGATCGCCATCCCGCGCTTCATCGCGTGCGTCACGGACTCGACGGACTTTCGGCAGGTCGCCTCGGTGGGGGAGCCGAAGTTCACCAGGTACGGCGCATGCACGTAGACAGGCATCGCGGCGGCCGCGGTGTGCGCCTTGAAGGCCTCGTCGTGCGCGGGGTTGCCGGCACTGGGCGCCCAGCCACGCGGGTTGGAGACGAAGACCTGAATCACCTGCGCGCCGATCTCGGCGGCGTACGCGAGCGCCTTCGGCAGCCCCGCGCCCACGAAGACGTGGGCGCCCACCGGGGACGGCTTGCGAGGGGGCACGGCTACCAGGATGTCAGTAGACGAGCAGGCGTACGACGCTGCCCTTCTTCACCTGGCTCCCCGGAGCGGGGCTCTGAGCGTGCACCTTGTTGCCGCCGCCGAACGGCGTGAGCACCTGTGCCTGCAGCCCGAGCGCCTCGATCTGCTGGACAGCATCGTCGCGCTTCTTCCCGGTCACGTTCGGCACGACGACCAGCTCGGGTCCCTTGCTGATCTGCAGGGCAATGCTCGAGTTGCGCGGCGCGGTGCCGCTGCTCGGGGACTGGTCGGCAACGACGCCCGCGGGGACCGTGTCGCTGAAGACCTGCACGGTCGTGTACGTGAAGCCCGCCTTGTTGACCGTGTCCTTCGCCTGGGCCTCCGGCATGCCCTGGACGTCAGGCACCGGGATGAGCTCAGGTCCCTTGCTGACGACGAGCTTCACGACGGAGTTCGGCCGCAGCTTCGTGCCGACCGGTGGGTCGGTCGCGATGACCAGGCCCTTGGCGGCCGACGAGAACCGGTCGATCTCGTCGCCGCTCACCAGGCCGGCCGACTTGAGGTTGGCGACGGCGATGGCGACCGTGGAGCCGACGACGTTGGGCACCGCCCGCAGGTCAGCGCCCTTGGACAGAAACAGCGTGACCGTGCCGTGCTTGCGCACCCGGTGGTTGGGTCCCGGGTCCTGGCGCAGCACCAGGCCCTTCGCGACCGTGTCGCTGAACTCCGCCGGCCCGACCTTGGTCTTCAGCCCGTCGCTCGCGAGCTTCTGCTGCGCCGCGGCCTGACTGATCTTCAGCACCGATGGCGCGTGGGTGTAGCGGCCGCTGCCGAGGTACCAGCCGCCGCCGAGAGCGAGCACGGCGAGGGCGGCGATCGCGATCCAGGCGATCAGCCCGGTACGGCGCTTGCGCTTGCGCTGCGGCCTGATCGTCTCGACGACCGGCTGCCCAGCCGGGGCCGCGACCACCGCGCGCGGCACCACCAGGGTCGGCTGGGTCTCGGCCGCAGCAGCCGGCAGGGTTGCGCGGGCCGCCATCAGCTCGGCCAGGAACGCTCCTGCGTCGGCGGGCCGCTGGTCGGGGTCGCGTCGGGTGGCCCGCACCGTCAGGACGTCGACAGCGACCGGGATGCCGTGCACCACCTGCGAGGGCGGGGGGACGTCCTCGTTGACGTGCCGCATCGCGACCGACAGCGGCGTGTCGCCGGCGTACGGGGGAGTGCCGGTGAGCATCTCCCAAAGCAGGATGCCGGCCGCGTAGACATCGGTGCGGGCATCGGCCAGGCCGTGCTGCGCCTGCTCCGGCGCGACGTATGCGACGGTGCCCATGAGCAGTCCGAGGCTCGCGGTCAGGCGTGAGGTCTCGACCGCGCGGGCCAGCCCGAAGTCGGCCACCTTCACCCGGCCGTCGTCGCCGAGCAGGACGTTCTCCGGCTTCACGTCGCGGTGCACGAGGCCGGCGGCGTGGGCGGCGGCCAGCGCGCGCAGCACGGGCTCGAGCAGCGCCAGCGCCCGGCTCGGAGTCAGCGGTCCCTCGTCGCGGATGACGTCGCGCAGCGTCTTGCCGGCGACGTACTCCATGACGAGGTACGCCGTGCCGGTCGACGGATCGGTGCCCTGGTCATGGACGGCTACGACCTCGGGACTGGACAGCCGGGCCGCCGCGCGCGCCTCCCGGGCGAACCGTGCCACGAAGTCGGGGTCGTCGGCGATCGCGGGCCGCATCACCTTCACCGCGACGACGCGGTCCAGTCGGGTGTCGGTGGCCGTGTACACGGTCGCCATGCCGCCGCGGGCGATCGGGCGGTCGAGGCGGTACCTGCCGTCGAGGAGGCGCCCGACCAGGGGGTCGGCGGCGGTCTCCACGGGCTGGTCCACGGCCTCCGAGTCTAGGTGCGCGCCGATCATCCCTTGCGGAAGCGCGCCCTCAGCACGGTCACGTTGCGGATGTACGCGTGCGTCTGCGGCAGCATCCCGCGGGAGCGGACCGAGCCCAGCCCCTGGTAGTAGCCCGCGAGCGCCAGGTCGGCTCGCCCGGTGGCGCGGACGAGCTGGCTGAGCAGCAGCGTGCCGGCCAGGACGTTGTCCTCGACCTTGAGCAGGTTGAGCTTGCGGTGGTACGCCGCGCTCAGCGCCCGCGCGGTCGAGGGCAGCACCTGCATCACGCCGATCGCATCCACGGGGGACACGACGCGCTGCTGGAAGCCGCTCTCGTGGTAGGCGACCGCGAGCGCGAGGGACGGGTCGAGACCAATGCGCTTCGCCGTCTTGTAGACCAGCTTGCGGACCGTCGCTTTCGACGGCTGCCGGTGGGAGCCGAGGAAGGCGCGGTGCTTGGCGGCCGACCGCTGCACCTTCAGCGGGATGCGCAGCCCCGCGTTGTGCGTGGCGCTGTTGGGCTTCGTGGCCGGCGCGGTGGTCACCGTCACGGGGATCGCGAGCCGCCGGCCGATGACGACGATTCCGCTGCGCGGGAGCTTGTTACGCAGCTGGATCGTGCGCACGCTCACGCCGTACTTCTTGGCGATGGCGGTCAGGTTGTCGCCCGACCGGACGGTGTAGCCCTTCTCCACGACCCGGGTCCGCGGCCGGGCCGCCGGCGTGGCCCCGGGGACCTTGAGGATGTCGCCCACGTAGATCGTGCCGCTGCCCGGCAGGTCGTTGAGCTGGCGCAGCACCGCGACGGTCGTGTGGTGGCGCTGGGCGATCTCCCAGAGCGTGTCGCCCTGCTTCACGCGGACGTTCGAGGTTGCCCCGGCCGTGAGCACGGCGGCCAGCGTCAGCACGATCGCGAGCGTGCGGTACGGCGCACGGCGAGGCATTTCAGCGACGGTAGCCCCGTGGGGCTCCTGTGACAAGAGTGACGGAAGTTACAACTGTACGCCGATCGCTCCGGCCCGTCCGGTCGACACGCCACCCCAGCAACCCCAGCCAGGCCTCCTCCGGGGTGATCTTCTGCGGGCCGGTCTGCGCCGCGACGCGCCGGGCGTGTTGCGGTCCAACCCGTCTGGCAGAAGATCATCGGCGGGAGCGGAGCGGCGCGCGGTTAGAGTCGGGCCTGTCAGTACCGGGGAGCCCGCGGACGCGGGCTGAGAGGCCGACCAGCCCGTCGGCGACCCGCAGCACCCGATCCGGGTAACGCCGGCGTGGGGAGACGACATGGCACTCGACCCGGGGGATCCCCTGGTCATCGCGGGGCGCGCGTACGCCAGCCGGCTGCTCGTCGGCACCGGCAAGTTCCGCTCACATGCGGTGATGCGCGACGCCCTGCTGGCCAGCGGCGCCGAGATCGTCACCGTCGCCCTGCGCCGGGTCGACCTCGACCGGCAGGCCATCGGGAGTGCGCAGGGCGGCGACGTCCTCGACTTCGTGCCGCCCGGGATGACGCTGCTGCCCAACACCTCCGGCGCGATCGACGCGGACGAGGCGGTGCGGCTGGCCCGGCTCGGCCGGGCGGCGACCGGCGCCGACCTGGTGAAGCTCGAGGTGACGCCCGACCCGCGCACCCTGGCGCCCGACCCGATCGAGACGCTGAGAGCAGCAGAGCGGCTGGTGGTCGAGGGCTTCGTCGTACTGCCCTACTGCTCCGCCGACCCTGTGCTGTGCCGGCACCTCGAGGAGGCGGGCTGCGCAACGGTCATGCCGCTCGGCGCATGGATCGGCAGCAACCGCGGCCTGCGCACCCGAGACGCGATCGAGGTCATCGTCGAGCAGGCGCACGTTCCGGTCGTCGTCGACGCAGGTCTCGGTGTGCCGAGTGATGCCGCCGAGGCGATGGAGATCGGCGCCGATGCCGTGCTCGTCAACACCGCCATCGCGGTGGCATCCGATCCGGTGCGGATGGCGCGCGCGTTCGCGCTCGCCACCGAGGCCGGCCGTCTCGGCCACCTCGCCGGCCGCGGTGCCGTCCTCGACACCGCCGAGGCCTCCAGCCCGCTGACCGGCTTTCTGTCTTGAGCACTCCTCCCGGCCGGTTCGCGACGTACATCGACGGCGTCGACCTGCACACCCGCGAGTACGACGAGGCCGACGTCGATCACGCGCTGCAGCACCCCGGTCTCGCCACGCTCCCCGCCCTGCTGAGTCGAGCCGCGACGGCACGACTCGAGGAGCTCGCGCAGGCTGCCCGCGCCGCCACCCTGCAGCGCTTCGGTCGTGCCGTCCGCCTCTTCGCTCCGCTCTACGTCAGCAACGCGTGCCTGTCGTCATGCACCTACTGCGGCTTCAGCAAAGGACTCGACGTCGTACGTAGGACACTGTCCGTCGACGAAGTCGTCGAGGAGGCGAAAGCCCTTACCCAGCAAGGCTTCCGGCATCTTTTGCTGGTCGCCGGCGAGCACCGCATCGAGGTCAGTGCCGACTATCTCGTCGAGTGCGTCGAGCGGCTGCGGCCGCACGTCCCGAGCATCAGCATCGAGACGCAGACCTGGTCCGACGACACCTACGTCCGGCTCGTCGACGCCGGGCTGGAAGGCGTCGTGCACTACCAGGAGACCTACGACCGCGCGCGCTACGCGCAGACGCACCTGGCCGGCTGGAAGCGCGACTACGACCGCCGGCTGTCGTCGACCGAGCGCGCTGCCGAAGCCGGCGTACGCCGCCTCGGCATCGGCGCGCTGCTCGGCTTGAGCACCGACTGGCGCGCCGACGTCCTCGCGGTCGCACATCACGCGACCTGGCTGCAACGTGAGTACTGGCGCACCGAGGTCACGGTCGCGCTGCCGCGCATCAAGCCGAGCGCATCCGGGTTCCAGCCGGTTGTCGCCGTGACCGACGCGGAGTACGTCCAAGCGCTCGCTGCGCTGCGGCTGGCAGCACCCGAAGCCGGCATCGTGTTGTCGACCCGCGAGCCGGCGGCGCTGCGCGACGGGCTGGTACGGATCGCGGTCACGACGATGAGCGCCGGCTCGTCCACCGAGCCCGGCGGCTACACCACGCCGGGCCTGGCGCAGGAGCAGTTCGCCGTCTCCGACGAGCGCACGCCCGCCGCCGTTGCTGCCATGCTGGACGCAGCCGGCTACGAGCCGGTGTGGAAGGACGCGTTCCCGCTTCGGGGAGATCAGCGCGACGACCGAGAGGTGCTCGCGTGATCGAGGCGCATGGCTTGACGAAGAGGTATGGCGACAAGCTGGCTGTCGACAACCTGTCCTTCGTCGTCCGCCCGGGTGTCGTGACCGGCTTCCTCGGCCCGAACGGCGCCGGCAAGTCGACGACGATGCGGATGATCCTGGGACTGGATCGCCCGACTGCTGGCACCGTGACCGTCAACGGCAAGGCCTACCGCGACCACAGGGCACCGCTGCACGAGGTCGGTGCGCTGCTCGAAGCGCGCGCCATTCACACGGGTCGGTCGGCGCGCAACCACCTCATCGCGCTGGCCCAGACGACGGGCATCCCGAAGACGCGCGTCGACGAGCTGATCGACGTCGTCGGGCTGCGCGACGTCGCGCGCAAGCGGGTCAAGAGCTTCTCCCTCGGCATGGGCCAACGGCTTGGCATCGCGACGGCGCTTCTCGGCGACCCCAGCACGCTGGTGCTCGACGAGCCGGTCAACGGCCTCGACCCCGAGGGGATCCGCTGGATCCGCGAGCTGCTGAAGGAACGCGCGGCCGGCGGCCGCACCGTGCTCGTGTCGTCGCACCTGATGGCCGAGATGGCGCAGACGGCCGACCACCTGCTCGTCGTCGGCAAGGGCCGCTTGATCGCGGATGTCGGCGTGCAGGAGTTCATCCGCTCGGCCGGTCGCAACCTCGTGCGGGTCCGCACGACCGATCCGAAGGGCCTGACAGCGCTGCTGGAGAAGTCGAAGGCGATCGTCACACCCGTCGACGGCGCCTTGAGCGTCGCCGGTCTGAGCACCGACGAGATCGGCATCGCCGCCGGCGGTGCCGGCATCACCCTGCTGGAGCTGACCGCGCAGGCGGCGTCGCTGGAAGAGGCGTTCATGGAGCTCACCCACGACTCCCTCGAGTTCACCGGCAGCCGCGCATGAGCGGCATCCGCGTGACGCCGGTCCGCGTCATGCTTTCCGAGTGGACGAAGCTGCGGACTCTCCGGTCGACCGTCTGGGCGCTCCTGGCCGCGGTCGCGTTCCTGATCGGCTTCGCGGTTCTGGTTCCCGAGGTGGTCGTCCATCACTGGCCGCCCACCAACCCGCGTGATGCTGCGACCTTCGACCCGGTGGGAGCCAGTCTGGTCGGCGGCTTCTTCGCTCAGCTCGCCTTCGGCGTGCTCGGAGTGCTGTTCATCACCGGCGAGTACGCAACGGGCATGATCCGGGCCACGTTGTCGGCCGTCCCGAAGCGCATCCCCGTCCTCTGGGCCAAGGCGCTGGTCTACGGCGTGACGTGTCTCGTCCTCGCGTCGGGCGCGCAGCTGTCGGCGTTCCTCATCGGCCAGGCGATCCTGTCGTCGAAGGGCATCGACATCGGGTTCGGTGACGAGCACGTCGCGCGTGCCGTGCTCGGCGGAGCGCTCTACCTCACCGGTGTGGGCCTGCTCGGCCTCGGCCTCGGCGCGCTGCTTCGCAACACAGCCGCGGCCATCACGTCCCTGTTCGGCCTGCTCTTCGTCGTCTCCATCGTGGTGCACTTCTTACCGGCCAGCTGGAGCGACGCGATCGAGAAGTACCTGCCGAGCAACGCCGGCACCGTCATCACCAGCCTCCGTCCCGACCCGAACACCCTCGGTCCGTGGACCGGACTGCTGGTGTTCTTCCTGTACGCCGTCGTCGCGCTCGCTCTGGCAGGTGTCGCGCTCGTCCGTCGTGATGCCTGACCTTCGTCGCAAGAACGTCGTCGCGTGGGCGCTCGTCGGCGCCGTGGCGATCATGCTGGCGTACTGGCTCACCTGGTACTTCGCTGACCGTTCGCTGCTGGTTTCCTCGACGCGGCCGGCGTACATCGAGTTCGAGAACGCCTTCCCGCTGGCGGACGCGTGGCTCAGCCTGTGTGCGCTGCTCGCCGCCGAGGCGTTGTGGCGGTATCGACGCGGCGCGCTGCTCTGGATGCTCGCCGGTGGCGGCGCCGGGATCTACCTCGCTGCCATGGATGTCCTGTACGACGTAGAGCACGACATCTGGACGTCCGGAGGTGGTGGCGCGATCGAGCTGGTCATCAACGTCGTCACGGTCTTCGCCAGCGTGGCGACCCTGCGTTGGGCGTGGAGGCGACGGACACTTCTCCTATGAGGAGGGTGGTCGTCGTCGGTGGCGGCCTGGCCGGCGCGCGCAGCGTGCAGGAGCTCCGTACGCAGGGCTACGAGGGTGCGATCACGGTGCTCGCGGCGGAGCAGCACCTGCCTTACGACCGGCCGCCCCTGTCCAAGGAGGTGCTGCGCGGCGGGGACGACCACGTGCAGCTCGACGTCGCCTGGGGCGATCTCGACGTCGACCTGCACCTGGGCCGGCCGGCGACGGGGCTTCGCGAGGGCTTCGTCGAGACGGCCGAGGGCGACGTGCCGTACGACGGCCTCGTGATCGCCAGCGGCGGCGTACCGATCCGACTCAAGGGGTTCGGCGCCGCGTTGCGCACCATCGACGACGCGCACTCGCTCGCGGTACATCTCACCGAGGGCACGAAGCTGGTCATCGTCGGCGCCGGGTGGATCGGCGCGGAGGTCGCGACCGGTGCGGCGCAGGCGGGTTGCGACGTGACGGTCATCGAGGCCGGGCCGGCCCCGCTGACGGCGCTTCCCGTCGAGGTAGGGCGGCTGACGATCCCGTGGTACGCCGATCTCGGCATCGACCTGAGGCTCGACACGGCGGCAAAGTCGGTGCAGCGCAAGGCGGTCGTCCTCGAGTCGGGGGAGAAGGTCGCCGCAGAGCTCGTGCTGGTCGCCGTGGGGGCCGGGCCGGAGACCGGCTGGCTCGAGGGCAGTGCGATCGAGGTCGACCACGGCGTGCTCGTCGACGAGCACCTGGCGACCAGTGTGCCGGGCGTCGTCGCGGTGGGTGACTGCGTTGCGCGGTGGTCGCCGCGGTACGACACCCGGTTGCGGGTCGAGCACTGGGACGACGCGCTGCACGGTCCGGCCGTGGCGGTCGCCACCCTGCTCGGCAGGGACGCGATCTACGACCCCATCCCGTACTTCTGGTCCGACCAGCTCGGTCACACGATTCAGTGGGCCGGCTTCGCGAAGGGGTTCGACTCCGTCGTACGCCGAGGCGAGCCCGGCGACCCGAACGGCTGGGCGTTCTGTTGGCTGGCCGCCGGCCGGCTGGTGGCGATGCTGACCGTGGACCGACCGCGCGACCTCGTGCAGGGCCGTCGGCGGATGACCGAGGGCTTCGCTCCCGATCCCGATCGGCTGGCCGATCCTGCGGTGCCGGTGAAGTCCGCTTAGCCTGCGGGCATGAGCCACGCCTTGACCCGCGTCTCCGTGATCTCCGCCGACGCCCTCCGAGACCGTCCGCTGCTCGACTACTTGGCCCGTTGCGGTGTCGCGGTGAGCGATGACAGCGAAGCGGGCGCCGTGCTCGTGCTCGGCGCCGGCGGCCTCGCCGAAGCGGTAGAGGACGCGCTGCTGGCCGATCCACGGCCCATCCTGGTCGTCGGCCCCACCATGAGCACCGCACTCACCGATGCCGCCGGGCTGGTGCCGGGCCAGCTGACGCCCGTGCACGAGATCCGGGTGCGTCCGGGCCGCGATGCCGGCGACGTCGCAGCCCGGCTGGGCGGCGACCTGGTGGTCACGGACCGCTGGCCGGTGCAGGACAAGGTGGCCGACGACGTTGCGGTGCTGCTGACTGCGAATGTCGCGTTCACCGACCATGCGGTGGCGACCTGGCGATCGACCACCGGCCTCGGCGTGCTCACCGTGGGCTCGACCGACCAGACGTACGCCGACCCGGCGTGGCAGCGCATTGTTCACCGGCTGCTGCTGCACATCAGCGGTCACGTCGACGGGCCGCCGGTGCGCGTCGGTCTGCTGGGTTACGGCGCCATCGGGCACGAGCACAGCAAGGCGATCCGCCGGACGCAGGGGCTCGAGTTGGCGGCCGTCTGCGACCCCGACCCGACCCGGATCGCGGCCGCGCGGGCGGCTGCACCCGACGTGCGCGCCGTCGACGACCTGCTCGCCGACGACGGGGTCGACCTCGTCATCGTGAGCACGCCACCGAACACCCACGCCGAGTGGGCGATCCGCTGCCTCGAGGCCGGCAGGAGCGTCGTCGTCGAGAAGCCGTTCTGCCTCACAGTCGACGAAGCGGACCGGCAGATCTGCGCCGCGGCCGAGCGCGGCCTCACCCTGGCCGTCTACCAGAACCGTCGCTGGGACGCCGACTACCTAGCCCTGAAGAAGGCGGTGCGGGGCCGTCAGCTCGGCGACGTCTTCCACTACGAGAGCTTCATCGGCGGCTACGGGCATCCATGCAACTACTGGCACTCCGACGAGACGGTCAGCGGAGGGGCGATCTACGACTGGGGGAGCCACTACCTGGACTGGGCGCTCGACCTGTTCCCGCAACCGGTCGACTGGGTCTCGGCGACCGCACACAAACGCGTCTGGCACGACGTCACGAACGCCGATCACACCCGCGTGCTGCTGCACTTCGCCGACGGCGTCGAGGCCGAGTTCACGCACTCCGACCTCGCCGCGGCGCTGAAGCCGAAGTTCTACGCCCTCGGCACGCGCGGCGGAATCCTCGGCGACTGGCGGCACGAGCGCGTCGTGGGTCGCAGCGAGATCGGCACGCTGCTGGAGGACCGGCTCGCGCACAGCGATGCGCCGGCCGCGCTGCGGCTGTTCACCCCGGACGGCAGCGGCGGTACGTCGGAGACGTTGATGTCGATCCCGGCCGCACCGGTGGAGCCGTTCCACCGCCAGCTCGCCGACCAGCTGCTGTCGGGCGAGCCGATGGAGGTGACGCCGGCCGGCTCGCGTCGCAACATCGCGGTGATGCAGGCCGCGACCGAGTCTGCACGCGACGGCGGCCGGCCGGTCACCCCGCCGGCGTGACGGTGCGATGGGGCTTCCTCGGGGCCGGTGGGATCGCCACGGGTGCACTTGCGCCGGCGGTGCACGCGGCTGCCGGTGCATCGCTTCAGGCGGTCGCCGCCCGCGACATCGACCGGGCCCGCGCGCTCGGTCCGGTCTCGGCGTACGCCGGCTACGCGGAGCTGCTCGCCGATGACGACGTCGATGCGGTCTACATCTCGTTGAGCAACGAGCAGCACCTGCCTTGGTCTGTCGCAGCGATGCGGGCCGGCAAGGCGGTGCTCTGCGAGAAGCCGCTCGCGCTGTCGACGGCCGAGGTCGACGAGCTGAGAGCTGTGTCGGCCGAGACCGGCCGGTTGCTGGTCGAGGCGTCCTGGTACCGCTGGCATCCCCGGATCCGGCTGGCCCAGGAGCGGCTGCCCGACCTCGGCCCGATCCGGCACGTCGCGGCCGGCTTCACCTTCGACGGTCGGCTGGCCGGCAACTACCGGCTCGATCCCGCTCGCGGCGGCGGTGCGCTGTACGACGTGGGCTGCTACGCCGTGTCCGCGTGCCTCTGGGCGATTGCTGCCGGGCTGCCTTCGCACGTCAGCGCTCGATCGGCGTACGGATCGTCGGGTGTCGATCTGACGACCGAAGCGATCCTGGAGTGGCCGGACGGCGCCCAGGCCGAGGTGCGTGCCGGCATCGAGGGCGCCAACGGCCAGTGGCTCGTCATCCGCGGCGAGCAGGGCGAGATGGAGCTGCGCGATGCCCCGTACACGTCGTGGACGGACGACGTGACGGAGCTGATGGTCTCGGACGGACGCGGCACGGAGCGCATCCCCGTGCCGGCGGCGAACGCCTACCAGCTGATGGTCGAGGAGCTCTCTGCTGTCCTGACCGGCGGACCCGGCTGGGTCCTGCCGCTTGCGGAGTCCCGCGACACCGCGGCGGTGCTCGACGCCATCCGGGCGAGTGCCGCGAGCGGCGCGGTCGTCAGATGCTGCTGATGCGGACCTCGCCGTCCTGGGCGGCCATCAGCACGGCGACGACGAGGTGCAGAAAGCCAGATGCCAGCCCGAGGATGACGGCGCTGCGGGCCAGCACGATCACCCATCGCGGGTCGTCCGCCAGAGAGCGCGCGCTGGCCAGCCAGCCCATCCAGACCGGCACCAGGGCCAGCACGGCCCCGATCACCGGGCCGAGGACCAGGGCGGTCTTGTTCGCGTTGTCGCTCAGTGCGTCGATGAACGGCGAGATGTAGGCGTTCCCGTCGAGCAGACCCCAGCTGAACACCGACGACAGCGCCAGCACGAAGGCCACGACGGCCACGACCTCGGTGGCGCCGAAGGCGTCGCCGGCCTCGACCAACGAGTCGTGCCAGGGGTCGTCGAGCACGTCGTCGCCGCCGTCATCGGCGGGCCGGTCGGTGGGGGGTGGTTGCTCGGTCATGCGGGGACCGTACTGCGTGCAACACCTAGTCTCGGGGACATGGAGCTGCTTGCGTTGCCCGACGTCGCGGAGCGCACCGGCCGCGACATCATGGCGGTCCGTCAGCTGCTGAAGGACGGGCGGGTCCTTGCGGTGCGACGCCCCGGGGACGAGATCCTGTGCATCCTCGACGAGCAGCTCGACGAGGACGGTCAGCCGGTCAAGCACCTGCCGGCGGTGATCACCCTGCTGCGGGACGCGAAGTACTCCGACGAGGAGGCGCTGCGCTGGCTGACGACGGCCGACGACTCGTTGCCCGGCACCCCGCTGCAGGCCCTGCGGGAGAACCGCGGCACCGAGGTCAAGCGGCGGGCCCAGGCGGCAGGCTTCTAGTGCAGCTCGTCATCAACGGCACGCCGACCGACGTTGCCGACGGCATCGCGCTGCCGGCGCTGCTCGAGTCGCTGGGCCTGCGGGTCGGCAGCGTCGTCGTGGAGCACAACGGCACGGCGCTGCTGCGGTCGGAGCTGGCCGCGGCGCGGCTCGGCGACGGAGACCGGCTCGAGCTGGTGCGGGCGGTGGCCGGTGGCTGACGTCGGCCCAGCCCGTCGCGAGCGGCTCGCCGCGGCGCGGCTCTACCTGTGCACGGACGCCCGCCGTGACCGCGGCGACCTGCCCGAGTTCCTCGACGCCGTCCTGGCCGGCGGCGTCGATTGCGTCCAGCTGCGCGAGAAGGGTCTCGAGGCGCGCGACGAGATCGCGCTGTGCGAGGTGTTCTCCGAGGCGGCCGAGAAGCACGGCGCGCTGTGGTCGGTCAACGACCGCGCCGACATCGCCGCCGTCGTACGACCCGATGTCCTGCATCTCGGCCAGGACGACCTGCCGGTGGCGGCGGCCCGCGCGCTGCTCGGCAACGACGTGCTGATCGGCCGCTCGACGCACGACGAGCAGCAGGTTCGCGCCGCGGCGCTGGAGTCGGGGGTCGACTACTTCTGCGTCGGGCCGACCTGGCCGACTCCGACGAAGCCTGGCCGGCCGGCGCCGGGCCTGCCGCTGCTGCAGGTGGCGGCCGAGGTGGCCAGCCCACGGCCGTGGTTCGCGATCGGCGGCATCGACGCCGCCAACCTCGACCAGGTCCTCGAGGCCGGCGCGCGTCGCGTCGTCGTGGTCCGGGCGCTGACGGAGGCCGCCGACCCGCATGCGGCGGCTGCCGACCTCACCCGCCGGCTCGACGAGGCCTAAACCCGGCGGCGGCGCAGCAGGAGTGCGCCGACGATCATCAGCGCAGCCGCGACCGGGAGCTGTGCACCCGGACCGGTGCCGGCCAGGGAGCCGCCGCCCGAGGCTCGGGGTGTGCTGGCGGGGTCGACCGCAACCGGGGGCCGCCCGGTCGTTGCCGTCGGCGTCGTACCCCGCCTCTTCGGAAGCAGCAGCGACGGCCCGCCCTGCTGCCGGACGAAGGCCGGCAGCGACACCGAGCCGGGAACCCGGGTGTCGGAGTAGCCGGCCCACAGCCGGCCGGTGCCGTCGACGTCGACCGAGAAGTAGTCGCCGAGCCGGCGGTCGATCAGCTGAGCCTGGCAGACCGTGCCCCCCTGGCAGATCGTGCCGGTGTGGATCGGGTCCTTCGTGGCGATCGCGACGCTGAAGCTCGGCGTCTTGCTGGCGGCGCAGCCGAGTCCGGTCGTCGTCACGGCGCCGAAGACCCGCCACCCGTAGGTGCCGGTGGTCTGGGCGTCCTGGTTGGGCAGCTTCTTGTCCGCGCCGAACCACGCGATGCCGACCCGGCCGTCGTCGCCCACGCCGATCCACGGCCAGATGTCGGTGTTGTCGTCAGGGTCGACGCGGACGGGCGTGGCCCAGGTCCGGCCGCCGTCGGTGGAACGCGAGTAGTAGATGCCGGCGTCGCGGTCGCCATGGCCGCTCTCGTCCCACGTGATGTAGATGTTGCCGTCGGGGTCGAGGTCGAAGGCCGGCCAGTGCGCCAGCATCTTGACGCCCTCGGCGACGACGTTGGTGTCCGTCGCCTTCAGGTCACCCGTGCGGGCCTTGCGGAAGGCGGCAAGGGAGAGCTTGTTGCCGTCGTAGTGCGCCTCGTAGACCGTGCCGGTTCGCTTGTCGACGCGCAGGTCACCGAGACCCTGGCCGCCGACGGTGTCGGGGATGCTCGCCGTGAAGGTCTTCCCGCCGTCGGTGCTCTTGCTGATGTAGTGACCGCTCTCGACGCCGGGCGGGATGCCGGTGCCGCCGGGCTGGCCGTTCGCAACGAAGTACAGCTCGCCCTTTCGGTCGGCTTCCATCCACTGCCGGTCGGTGAGCACCGCACCGGTGAAGTTCTCCAGGTTCCACGTCGTGCCGTGGTCCTCGCGGCTGCTGCTGACGGCGACGTTGGCGAGGTTGATCTCGGAGAAGTACAGGCCGCCGGAGCTGTCCATCGCGAACTCGGGATCGGAGAACCCCGAAGCCGGGGCGCCGCTGGGGGCGATGACGCGCGGCCGGAACGTCCAGGTCTTGCCGTTGTCGTCGCTGGTCCAGATGTAGGTCTGCCCGGTGTAGTTCTCGCCGAAGGCGGCCGTGCCGGCGTTCGGTGCCTCCGGCGCGAAGAAGTGCGTCGTGCCGGCATGCGCGCTGTAGAGCAGCCGTCCGGTCGGGTAGGTGAAGACCAAGGGCTCGCCGCCGGCCCGGGTCTTGTCGACGTACGTCGGCGCGTCGAACGTGAGCTGCGGGGGAGCCGGGCAGCCCGCCGCGGCGGTCTTGATCGGCGCCGCGCCGGCCAGTCCGATGAGCCCAGGGGCGGCGAGCACGCCGCCGGCGACGAGTGCGGTCAGGGCGATGGTGGGTCGGCGCATGCCCCGATCCTTCCCCTTATGGGGCCGCCGCACCACGGGGGTACCGCGACGCTGCGTAACCGGCCGCGATCACGAGGACAGCTGGTACGCCGTACAGCGGTGGCCGGATGACGTGCCGCCCGCTCGGGAGGATCAACAGGCACAGCACGCCGCACGCCGCCGCGAGCCCGGCGGCGAGGCGTGGACCGGCGACACAGGCCAGCAGCGGCAACGCCCACAGCAGGTACCACGGCTGCACGACCGGCCCGAGGACCGCGACCGCGAGCAGGGTGAGCCCGAGCGCGCGCAGCGGGTCGACGGGTGCGACGCGGAGCAGCATCCACACAGCAACGGCACCGGCGACGACGAGCCCGGCCAGGCGTGCCGCATCCACCGCACCGTCGCCGGCGACGGGCGAGACGAGAGCGCCGGCCCCGGTGGACACCGACAGCAGGTTGCGGCGTGGGTTGCCCGCGCCAAGCGTGTGCAGCCAGCCCGACCCGAGACCCGTCGCGACCGTAACTCCGATAGCTGTGAGGACGGCGCTCACCGCAACGGTGATCGCGGTGCGGATGCGCTGCTTCGGCACGGCGAACGGCAGGAACGGCAGGGCCACGATCGCGGGCGCCTTGACCAGTGCGGCGATCGTGATGACTGCCGCCCCTCCGGCGAGGGTCAGCAGAACGCGAGGCCCGGACCGGACCGCGATGGCGATTCCCGCAGCCAGCAGCCCGGCCATCAACAGGTCGTTGTGCGCACCCGCGACGCCGTGCAGCAGCACGAGCGGGTTGGCGACCGCGAGCCAGAGTGCGCGCGCCGGTTCGCTGGACATCCGCACCAGCGCCCAGGCCATCAGCGGCAAACCGCACACCGCGAGCAGCCGCAGCAGCAGCAGGGAGACCGCGACGTGCTCACCGGGCACGAGCCAGCTCGCGACGCGCAGGAAGACCGGACCGTACGGCGACCGCGCGTGCGCCCAGACGTCGTCCACCTCGGCTGACAGTGGGCCGGGCGCGTCCGCCGGACCGTGCGTGTAGGGATCGATGCCTGCATCGACGAGGTGACCCTGGCCGGCGTACGCGAACACGTCGCGAGTGAACAGCGGCGCGGCGACGAGCAACGGCGCGGTCCATGCTGCCGAGAAGAGCAGCACCACCCGAGTCGGGGCCCCGCGCAAGGACCACCACGCGGACAGCAGCCCGAGCACACCGACAGCCACGAGGGCGTAGCAGAGCGCGCGGCCGACTGACGAGCCGTGCAGCCACGAGTCGAGCGAAGCCGGCACGGCCCCGACCCCGTAGCTGCCCACGGTCAGCAGGCTCGCGCTCAACGCCCCGAGGACGACGAGCTGCCGCCGGGCCGCTGTGCGCACCGGCTGAGGGTAGGGCGACGACGTGCCGCAGACTGCGTGAGTGCGCCTTCCTCGTTGTGCCGCAGTCCTCGCGACGTGCGCACTCGTCGCGGCGGCGGCGCCCGCCACCGCCGCTGACGCCCCGCCGCACCAGCCGATGACGATCGGCACCGCTCTGCCGCCTGGCGAGAACGGCAGAGTCACCGCGACGGACGAGGCACAGGGGCGGCTGACAGGCGACTACGGCCCGCACACCGAGGACCAGCGCGTCCTGTACTGGGACGGCCGCTACAAGGAGGGCAGGTTCCAGGCGTCCGATACGCCGGAGGCCGTTGGCGACGCGCGGGTCTACCGCGACGGCTACGGCACGCCGGCCATCTACGCGGGCACCTCTTACGCGACCTGGTACGCCGCGGGCTACAGCGCCGGCGAGGACCGGCTCTTCCTCGCCGACGGCGTGCGGCATGTCGCGGAGGGCACCTACGCCGAGCTCGTCGGACCGTCCGGGGTCCCCGCCGACATCCAGACGCGAACCCTCACCTACAGCGACGCCGACTACGACGCCATGTTCGCCGCGCTCCCCACCGAGAGCCAGAACGTGCTCAAGGCATACGTCGCCGGTTTGAACGCCTACATCCAGCACGTGAAGGTGACCCCGACGGAGCTGCCGGCGGAGTACGCCCTGCTCACGACCGTGCCGGCCGACTGGACGCTCAAGGACACCCTCGCCTCCGGCGTACTGCTCACCCGCTTCGTCGCGGCGAGCGGCGGGGAGGAGTTCCGCGAGGTCGAGCTGCTGCGGACGCTGCAGAAGTCACTCGGTGCGGAGCCCGGCCTCAAGGCCTTCAACGACATCCGCTGGCAGCGTGACCAGAAGGCGAGCATCACGGTGCCGCCCGAGGAGGGCCGCTTCGCCAACAACGACCCGGTCCCGGCGGCGCAGCGTGATGCCGTCTACCGCAAGAGCGCGGCCTACGCGCTCGCCCTGCCTCCTGAGCTGGCTACCGGTGCCGGCACCGGAGCGGCGCCGGAGCCGGCGACACCTGCCGGGCTGCCGGCTCCCGTCGCGACGAGCCTGCAGAAGATGGTCGACAGCTTGAACGCCTTCCGGGCCAACCTGCACGGCGGCTCGTACATGTTCACGGTCAGCGGGAAGCGCACGAGCACTGGCGCCCCGATGCTCGTCAACGGCCCGCAGCTCGGCTACACGTTCCCGACCGAGCTCTACGAGCAGGAGGTCCACGGCGGCGGGTACGACGCACGCGGGGTCACCGTTCCCGGCGTACCGACTGTTGCGATCGGCTACGGCACCAACGTCGCATGGGGGATGACCACCGGTTACTCGAAGACCATCGACAGCTTCATCGAGACCGTCCGCCGCACGAACGGCAAGCTGCAGTACTTCCACCGCGGCACGTGGAAGGACGCCGACTGCCGGACCGAGACGGTGAAGTACCGCGCGGCGCAGCAGGGCGTCCCGTTCGGCCCGCCGGTCTTCAGCCAGGACGCCGAGATCTGCCGCACGGTGCACGGTCCCGTCGTCGCCTACAGCAAGGACGGCACCAAGGCCCGCTCGGTCGACTACGCGATGTACCACCGCGAGCTCGAGAACATCAACGGCATCCTGCAGTGGGATCGCGCGAAGAACCTCGCGCAGTTCACTGCCGGCGTACGCCAGGTGACGTGGAACGAGAACGTCATGTACGCCGGCGCCGACGGCCACATCGCCTATTGGCACCCTGGCCTCTACCCGAAGCGCAGCCCGCTGTGGGACGCGCGCTTCCCGGCACCCGGCACGGGGGAGTACGACAAGCAGGGCTTCCTGCCCTTCGACCAGCTGCCGCACTCCGTCGACCCGAAGGTCGGCTACCTCGCCAACTGGAACAACAAGCCCGCGCAGGGCTGGGCCGACGACTACCTCGACCCGGCGAGCAGCCGCTCGGCGGGCAAGGCAGTCCGGGTGCAGACGATCCAGCTCGCGCTGGCCGCGCAGCCCAAGCTCACGCCGGCGGCGCTGCGGGCGACGGAGTTCAGGATCGGTACGACGGACCACCGCTACGCCGACTTCCAGCCGCTCCTCGCTGGGGTCAGCGGGACGACCGCGATCCAGAAGCAGGCCATCGCGCTGGTTCGTACATGGGGTGGCCGTTCCTACGGCCCCGGGGCAGGCACCAGCTCCACGTCGTACGACGACGAGACGGTCACCGACGGACCCGGCCCGACCATCTTCCGGCGCTGGATGGATGACCTGCGCGACGTCGTGCTGGCCGACCTGCCGCACGAGGTCGTGGTGGCAATGGACAACCGAGGGGGACACGTCTTCGACGGGACTCCCGCGGACAACCTCGTGCTGCGCAACCTCGTTCCGTCGAAGAGCTCGCTGCCGCTGTCACGCAGCTACCTGCACGGACGATCGGTGCGATCGACCGTGCTCGCCGCCCTCGATCGGTCCATCGCGAGTCTCACCAAGGAACACGGCGCGGACCCGGCGGGCTGGCGCGATGTGCACCCGCGGTCGACGATCGACTCGCTGACCGGCGTCATCGGGCCGTCGCGGACGATGCCTTATGAGGATCGCGGGAGCTGGGTCCAGGTCGTCGCCTTCGACGCCGTCCCGGCGCGTCCCGTCGTACGCCCGGTCACGACTCCGGGCCAGCTGCCGGCGACCGGAGGCAGCGGGCTCCCCGCCCTGGCCGCTCTGCTGCTCCTGGTCGGTGCGCTCGCCGTACGGCGGAAGCTCAGACCCGGGTGAGGATCTCCGCGCCATCGGCGGTCACGACCAGGGTGTGCTCGAACTGAGCCGTGCGTGATCGGTCGACGGTCACGGCCGTCCAGCCGTCGTCCCACATCTCGTGCCGCCAGTCGCCGATCGTGATCATCGGCTCGATCGTGAACGTCATGTCGGGCTCGAGGAGCGTGCGCGCCGAGGGGTTGTCGTAGTGGTAGACCTGCGGATCGCTGTGGAACGACCGCCCGATCCCGTGCCCGACGAACGCGCGCACCACGCCGAACCCGTTCGCCTCGGCATGCGTCTGGATCGCCTTGCCGATGTCCCGCACACGGTTGCCCGGCTTGACAGCAGCGATGCCGACGTCGAGGCACTCCCGCGTGACCTCGACCAGCCGGCGTGACTCCTCATCGACGTCACCGACCAGGAACGTCGCGTTGGTGTCGCCGTGCACGCCGTTCAGGAAGATGGTGACGTCGCAGTTGACGATGTCGCCGTCCTTCAGGACGGTCGAGTCGGGGATCCCGTGGCAGATCACCTCGTTGATCGACGTGCAGACCGACTTCGGGAACCCGTTGTAGCCCAGCGGCGAGGGGTAGCCGCCCCGCTTGATGCACTCCTCGTGGGCAAGGGCGTCGAGGTCGTCCGTCGTGATCCCCGGCCGCACGGCCGCGCCGAGGACCCCGAGGATCTCGGCAGCCGCTCGGCCGGCGACCCGCATGAGCTCGATCGTCTCCGGGTCCTTCGGCCGAGCGCTGTCCCGCTCGCGCGGCCGGCCGTGCTTGTCGAGCGCGTACGCCGGCCGCGGGATCTCCGGCGGCACCTCCCGGCGCGGGGACAGCCGCCCGGGCCGGACGTAGCGCTCCGCGGACAGCTCGAGCTCGCGGCGGCGGGCCTCCTCCGCGGCGGCGCGGTCGGGGTCGACGTCGGCGATCCGGTGGCAGCGCTTGTAGCGTCGGCCGCTGCCGCACCAGCACGGGTCGTTCGCCGCGATCGTTGGGGTGGTCACCCTGACAAGGGTACGAGGTGGGGCGCGCCCCAAGAAGTTGCGGTTTGTCCCGTTACCTCCGCGCTGCTCGCGCGTTGGGGGTCAAGTAGGGACCTGTCCCGTCTCCGACCCCAGGAGCGCGCGCGGCGATGACGATGACGCTCGACGACTCCGGCCCTGTCGTGGGCGCGTTGCCCGCGAAGGACGACATCCTGCAGATCCTCGGCGGCCCGGAGCGGCTCAACATCCACCTTCAGCCGGTCATCGGACTTCGCAGCGGTGCCGTGTGGGGGCTGGAGGCACTGGCCCGCTTCCCGGGCCACCCCCAGCCCGGGCCTGCCGCCTGGTTCCGGGGCGCTGTCCGGGCCGGCTGGGGGCCGGCACTCGAGACGGTCGCGCTCTGCGGGGCGCTCGACGTCCTCGACCGGTTGCCGGCGTCGATGACGCTCACGGTCAACCTGTCCCCGCGCGCCCTGCTGCGTGAGGACGTGACAGAGCTGCTGCTCGACGCGACGCCGGCGCGACTGCTCGTCGAGATCACCGAGCACGAGCCGGTGCACGACTACGCCGCGCTGGAGCGGGCGCTCGCGGCGCTGCGCAACGCCGGAGTACGTATCGGCATCGACGACTTCGGCGCCGGGCACTCGAGCCTGCGGCACGTCCTGCAGCTGGCGCCGGACCTCGTGAAGCTCGACATCTCGATCATCCGCAACGTCGACGTCGACCCGTCCCGGCAGGCACTCGTCGAGGCGATGCTCGCGTTCTGCGGCCGGGTCGGAGCCGATGTCATCGCCGAGGGAGTCGAGCAACCCGGTGAGCTCGTCGCGCTGCTCGAGCTCGGCGTGGAGTTCGGCCAGGGCTGGTTCCTGGCCAGGCCGGCCGGGGCCGAGGTCGTGCTGCCGTTCCTGAGCAGCCCGGTCGAGCCCCCGATGATCGTGCTGCCTGAGTGACCCGAGCTCTTCTCCGGGCCTAGACCGTTCGGCGGGTGGCGGCGAGGGCGAGCTCCTCGAGCACGTCGCGCGCGTCGTCGTCGATGGCCGCGGCGTGCAGCGCGGTCAGCGCCTCCGTCATCAGGTCGCTGATGAGCTCCTCCACCCGGTCGACCGCACCTGTGTCGACGATCACCTGACGCAGCTCGGCCACCCCCGCGTCGTCGAGGGCGGGGTCGCCCAGATGCCGCCGTACGACCTCTGCCTGCGCGGGACCGGCGGCCTGCAGCGCGAGCGCGACAAGGGCGGTGCGCTTGCCCTCGCGCAGGTCGTCGCCGGCCGGCTTGCCCGTCTCGCTCGGGTCGCCGAAGACCCCGAGAACGTCGTCGCGCAGCTGGAACGCCTCGCCGAGCGGCAGCCCGTAGCCGGAGTAACCGGCCAGCACCGCGGCGCTGCCTCCGGCCAGCACCGCGCCCAGGTGCAGCGGTCGCTCGATCGTGTACTTGGCCGACTTGAAGCGGGCCACCCGCAGGGCGCTCTCGACGGTCCCCTCGCCGACCACCTGCTCGAACAGGTCGAGGTACTGCCCGGCCATCAGCTCGACGCGCATCTCGTCGTAGACCGGCTGCGCGCGCAGCAGCGCCTCGGCCGGCAGCCCGCAGGTGTTGAGCATCTCGTCGGCCCAGATCAGGCACAGGTCGCCCAGCAGCACGGCCGCCGACTGCCCGAACGCCTCCGGGTCGCCTTGCCACGTGCGGTCACGGTGCATCGACGCGAACCGGCGGTGCATGGCGGGCTGACCTCGGCGGGTGTCGCTGCCGTCCATGACGTCGTCGTGGATCAGCGCACCCGCCTGCAGCAGCTCGAGACAGGCGGCGGCGGTGACCGCCGCCTCGCTGCCCTCGCCGCCGGCACCGCGGTAGCCCCAGTAGCAGAAGGCCGGGCGCATCCGCTTGCCACCCGTGAGCAGGAAGTCGACCGCTGCCTGCTGCACGGACGACAGGGACGGGCTGACTGCGTCGAGCCGGTTGCCCTGTCCGGTGAGGAAGGTCGACAGCGCCTTCTCGACCCGCTCGCGCAGGTCGTCGCGGTCGAGCGGCCCCGTCCCCATGACGCGCAGGCTAGGCGTTCAGGGTCAGGTCGGGCCGCGGCGGCTAGCCTGCCGACATGGCCAGCCGCTCGATCCGCGACCTCCTGTCGTCCGGCGAGCCCACGTTCTCGTTCGAGTTCTTCCCGCCGCGCACCGATGACGGCGAGCGGCAGCTGTGGCAGTCGCTGCGCGAGCTCGAGTCGCTGCGGCCGAGCTTCGTCTCCATCACGTACGGCGCCGGCGGCTCCACCCGGGACACGACCGTCGACATCACCGAGCGGATCGGCAGCGAGACGACGCTGCTCCCGATGGCGCACCTCACGGCTGTCGACCACTCCGTCGCCGAGCTCCGCCGGGTGATCGGCCAGTACGCCGCGGCCGGTGTGCACAACGTGCTCGCCCTGCGCGGGGACCCGCCGGGTGACCCGCAGGCGGAGTGGCGCAAGCACATCGATGGGCTCGAGTACGCCGACGAGCTCGTGCGGCTCATCAAGGAGCACGGTGACTTCACGGTGGGCGTCGCGGCGTTCCCCGAGAAGCACCCGCGCTCGCCCGACCAGGAGACCGACGCGAAGTTCCTGGTGCAGAAGTGCCGGGCCGGGGCCGACTTCGCCATCACCCAGATGTTCTTCTACGTCGACGACTGGCTGCGGCTGCGCGACCGCGTCGGAAAGCACGGCTGCGACGCGCCGATCATCCCGGGGATCATGCCGGTCACCAACGTCAGCCAGATCGAGCGCTTCGCCATCCTGTCCGGTGCGGCGTTCCCGCCCGAGCTGGCCGAGAAGCTGCACGCCGTCGAGGACGACCCCGCGGCGGTGCGCGCGATCGGTGTCGACTGGGCTACGGCGATGTGCGAGCGGCTGCTCGCCGAGGGCGCGCCAGGCCTGCACTTCATCACCCTCAACCGGTCGACCGCGACGCGCGAGATCTGGGACCGGCTGTCTCTGTCGACCGTGAACCGCTAGCCCCTCCGCTGCGTCCTACCGGCACCAGTCCCTGCCGTGGAGGCCGTCATGCGCCGTACCGCTCTGCTCGTCATCCCGCTCGCCGTCGTGGTCGGTGTCGGCTACCTGGTCGGCTCGGTGCGGCAGCCGCCCGCCGCCAGGGCTGCGGCAGGTGAGCCCGCTGCGGAGGGCGTCATCGTCTCCGGGCTCGGCAAGGTCAGTGGTACGCCGGACGTGCTCCGCGTCCAGCTTGCCGTCGAGGTCAGGCGAGCCGATGTCTCCGCTGCGCTCGCCGACGCCAACGAGATCCAGAACCGCGTCCGGGCAGCTGCGCGACATGACGGCGTCGATGCGAAGGACATGCAGACCGCCGACGTGTCCCTGTACCCGTCGTACAGCAACAAGGGTGTGCCGAACGGCTACACGGTCAACGAGTCGCTGACGCTCAAGCTGCGCAACCTCGGCAAGGCCGGCAAGACGATCGGCGACGCCGTCACGGCCGGGGGCAATGCCGCTCGGGTCCAGGGTGTGTCATTCGCCCTGGAGGACAACGCGACGCTGTTGCAGCAGGCGCGCGACGCGGCGTACCACGACGCGCGGCTGAAGGCGGACCGGTACGCGGAGCTCTCCGGCCGGGCGCTCAACCAGGTGGAGCTGGTCAGCGAGCAGGTGCCGCAAGGCGAGCAGCCGATGCCCTACGCGATGTCGCAGGCACTCGCCGGGGACGCGGCGAAGTCGGCCGAGGTCCCGATCGACGCGGGGCAGTCGCAGATCAGCGTCTCGGTGACCGTGCGCTGGTCACTGAGGTAGGGGATCTACAGCCGGCGGTACTGCGCGACGAGATCTCCGGCGCCGCCGTAGCGCTGCGCCTTCTCGAGGGCGCGCTCGAAGGCGCGGTAGTTGCGGCGGGCCGCGATGCGGCTGCGAAGTCGGCGGGTGGTCATGACTGCCTCCTGGTTGGTCCAACCACCAGGTTCGTCGCGGAATGCCGCCGTGTGGTCACGGCGCGGTGTGAGGCGCGTGACATTTGCGGTCGCCGACGCGGCGACGTAAGCGACGTCACATCGGGCGAAGGGTGCTCCGGAGCTTCGCGACCGCTGCACCGAGCGCCCGTCGCGACGTGTCACCGTGCTGCTCGAACCAGTCGGGCTCGTCGTCGGTGAGGTCGTCGTAGGCGTCCTCGAGCCGGGCCAGCTCACGGCCGGCCGGGTCGTCGATCAGCAGGTGCCACAGCTCGGACACCTCAGCCGTCGTCGGCTGCGGCGCGCCGGTCGACAGCCACCCGCCGAGGTCGAGGTCGATTTCGTCGGGCAGGTCCTCGACGAGGTCGAAGCCGTGCTCCTGCGCGTGGTGCTCGAGTCCGGCCCGACTGCTCCACACGGGAATGCCACTGCCGATGTGCAGCAGGAGGTCGGCGTCCTTCTCGATGACCCAGCCGGCGTGCCAGCGGGTGCCGCCATCGACGAGCAGCACCTCGTACATCTCCTTCATGCGGCCAGTCGCTTCCCGAGTACGGCGAACGCCCGCGGGTCGCCCGGGAACATCAGGCCGGGCAACAGGTCGACCCAGCCGGCGTCGCGGTAGAAGCCGCGCGCGCGGGTCTCCTTGTCGGGTGTCGTGAGGACCGCCGTCGATGCCGGCGGCCCGGCCAGCAGGCGGTCGAGAAGCGCCCGGCCGAGCCCTTGGCCTTGCCAGGCCGGCCGGACGTGCAGCTCGCACACCTCGAACGCCCCGACCAGCCAGTCGGCGGCCACCGCCGGTGACAACGCCGCACGGACCTGGTCGTGCCACCACTGGCCGGGCTCGCCGAGGTAGCCGTAGGCGACCCCGACCAGCCCGTCCTCGGTCGTCGCCGCAACCGCCCGAAGGCCGGGTCGGTCCAGGTGCGCGCTGATGATCGGGCGGCGCGCCCGGGCGGCGGACGTCGACACCGCCATGGCCTCGGCGTACACGTCGAGAAGCTCGTCCCGGCGACGGCCCAGCTCTTCACGGTCCCAGTCGGCGAGCACTGTCACGGCTCGACCTGGACGGGCGTCCCGCCGGTGAGTCGGACGAGCTCGTCGTACGACGTCGGGAAGACCGCGTGCGAGTGCCCGGCCGCGGCCCACACCACGTCGTGGTCGGCGAGGGCGACGTCGACGAGGGTGCGCAGCGGAGCGGGGTGGCCGACCGGCGCGACGCCGCCGATGGCGTAGCCGGTCGCCCGGCGCACCAGGTCGGCGTCGGCCCGCCTGATGCGGTCGACACCGATCAGCCGGGCGACGTGCTCGGTGTCGACCCGGTGCGCACCGCTGGTGATCACGAGCAGCGGGGCACCATCGGCGGTGAAGACGAGCGAGCTCGCGATGGCGCCGACCTCGCAGCCAAGCGCCGCGGCTGCCTCGGCGGCGGTCCGGGCCGAGTCCGCCAGCTGGACGGGCTCTCCCGCCGCGCCCGCCGCGCACAGGATCTCGGCGACGCGGGTCACATTCGGATGCACGGGATCGAGCCTGCCATGCGGAATGCCTGACGCCCGTTCAGGTTGACTTATGACGTGGAGCTCCAGCAGATCGCCGAGCAGGCGGGACAGGATCTGGAGACGGCGTCGGCGCAGGACATCCTGCGCTGGGCTGTCGAGCAGTTCGGTGACCGCTTCGCGATCGCCTCGTCCATGGGCGACGGGCTGCTCGCGCATCTGGCCGCATCGGTATCGCCCGGCATCGACATCCTGTTCCTCGACACCGGCTACCACTTCGCCGAGACGATAGGCACGCGGGACGCGGTCGCCTCGTCGTACGACGTCAACGTCCGCACCATCCTGCCGCTCCTCACCGTTGCCCAGCAGGACGCCGAGCACGGCCCCGAGCTGTGGAACCGCGACCCCACGTCGTGCTGCGCGATGCGCAAGGTCGAGCCGCTGGCCCGGGCGCTCGAGCCGTACGTCGCCTGGGGGTCCGGCGTACGGCGCGACGAGGCCGTGACCCGGCGCGACACCCGCGTCGTCGAGTGGGACCCCAAGCGCGGCAAGGTGAAGGTCAACCCGATCGCGACGTGGACGCAGGAGGACGTCGACGCGTACGTCGAGAAGCACGGCGTGCTCGTCAACCCGCTGGCGTACGACGGATACCCGTCGATCGGCTGCGCGCCCTGCACGCACCGGGTCGCGCCGGGGGAGGACCCGCGCAGCGGCCGCTGGTCGGGTCAGGCCAAGACGGAGTGCGGCATCCACGTCTGACGGTCAGCGACGTAGAGGACGTGCGGACGCACCGGGTGCCCGTCCGGGACCCGCGGGTGGTCGAAGTCCAGCACGTGCCGGAGCCCGATTCGCTGCATGACGCGCTGCGAGCGGACGTTGGACAGTGACGTGAGGCTCGTGATCCGGTCGACGTGCTGAAAGCCCCGCCGTACCGCTTCGATGGCGGCTTCGCTCGCGTAGCCCTTGCCCCAGGCATGCCTGGCGAGCCGCCAGCCGACCTCGAGTGACGGGTTGAAGTCCGCATCGAACGTGGCCCAGTTCAGGCCGGTGAAGCCGAGGAACCCGGTCTCGTCCCCGAGCACCCAGAGCCCATAGCCGTGCTCGTCGAAGTGCGCCTCGATCCGGTCGACGAACGCGTCGCTCTCCTCCCGGGTCAGCAGTCCCGGGAAGTGCTCCATGACGACGGGGTCGGCGTTCATCGCCGCGAACGGCGCACGGTCCTCGTCCCGCCAGCGCCGCATCAGCAGCCGCTCTGTCCGGATCTCAGCTGTCATCGGTGCCGCTGATGCCCTTGTAGCGGAGCGTGAAGACGCGGGTGCAGTCCTCGCACCGCCAGTCGCCGTGGCCCTTGTCAGGGTCGTCGCCCCACGGCCGAAGCTGCTCCTCGCCGCAGTACGGGCAGAACATCGGCGCCGCCCGTTCCGTCACGCCACAGCCCCGCCCTTGAAGCGAGAGGTCAACGCAGGAGCTCCTCGTCGGCGCGCCGAGCCCAGGTCGCGAAGCGCTCGCCGGGCAGCCGGTGCTCGAGGTAGGTGCGCAGGAGCTTCTCGACGTAGTCGACCGTGTTGTCCGCGGTCACCTTGAGTCCGCGCGACTTGCGCCCGAAGCCCGAGTCGGTGCCGAGCGAACCGCCGAGGTGGATCTGGAACCCCTCCACACCGTCGACGATGGAGCCCTTGAGCCCGATGTCGCCGGTCTGGAAGCGCGCACACGAGTTGGGACAGCCGTTGACGTTGATCGTGAGCGGCTCGTCGAAGTCGGGCAGTCGCTTCTCGAGCTCGGTGTAGAGGTCGACCGAGCGCGCCTTGGTCTCGACGATCGCCAGCTTGCAGAACTCCAGCCCGGTGCAGGCGAGCGTCCCGCGCCGGAACCGCGACGGCCGCGCCCGCAGGTCCTCTGCCTCGAGCGCCGCCACGACGGTCTCGGCATCGGCAGCCGGTACGCCGAGCACGACCAGTCCCTGTTGTGCTGTGGTCGACACCAGTCCTGAGCCGTACGACGCGGCGAGTGCGGCGACGGTCTGCAGCTGCCGGCCGCTCGTCCGCCCGGCCCGGGTCACCGTGCCGATGTACACCTTGCCGTCGTTCTGCGCATGGACCCCGACGTGGTCGCGGTCGTCGGTCGGTGTCGGCTCGGGCCCGTCGGGCAGCGCGCGGCCGAGGTACTCCGCCGACTCGAGCTTCTCCCGGAACACCACCGGACCCCAGTCGGCCATGAGGAACTTCAGCCGCGCGTGCATGCGCGAGCGCCGGTAGCCGTAGTCGCGGAAGATCCCGGTGACGCCCGCCCACACATCCGCAACCTGGTCGGGCTCGACGAAGGCGCCCAGCCGCACCCCCAGCTTCGGGTTCGTCGAGAGCCCGCCGCCCACCCAGAGGTCGTAGCCGGCACCGAGCTCCGGGTGGACAACACCGACGAACGCGACGTCGTTGATCTCGTGGTTCGTGCAGTGATGCACGCAGCCGCTGATGGAGGTCTTGAACTTCCGCGGCAGGTTGGCGAAGGCGGGGTCGCCGATGTACCGCTTCGCCACGTCCCGCAAGGCGGCTGACGCGTCGATCACCTCGTCCGCGGCGACGCCGGACAGCGGGCACCCGATGATGACGCGCGGGCAGTCGCCGCAGGCTTCCGTCGTCGAGAGCCCGACCGCATCGAGGCGCTCCCAGATAACCGGCATGTCTTCAATCCGGATCCAGTGCAGCTGGATGTTCTGCCGGTCGGTGATGTCGGCGACGTCGCGGCCGAACTCAGTGGAGATCTCCCCGATGACCCGCAACTGCTCGTTCGTCAGCTGCCCGCCGTCGATGCGGACGCGCAGCATGAAGAACGGCGCCTCGAGCTCCTCCGGCTCGAGGATGGCGGTCTTGCCGCCGGCGATGCCCTCTGCCCGCTGCGTGTAAAGCCCGTACCAGCGGAACCGGCCGCGCAGGTCGCCGCCGTCGATCGAGTCGAAGCCACGCTGCGAGTAGATGTCGAGGATGCGCTGCTTCACGGTCAGCGGCGAGCTGTCCTTCTTGGACTGCTCGTTGGCGTTCAGCGGCTCTCGGTAGCCGAGCGCCCACTGGCCCTGTCCGCGCGCGGCGGGCATCCGGACTCCCTGGGGATTGGTACGACGGGGGGACTTACTGCTCAGCCCAGGGAACAGATCGCGCTGCTCACCCGCTGCAGATCGACATGCAGGCGGCTGGTGAGGACAGCGGACATGGCGGGAAGCCTACGTCCAGCGGCGGTTGCGGCGAGGGTGTGGGATGATCTACCCATGACCGGCTCCTTCCTCGTCGCGCGGCTGCATGTCGATCTGCAGCGCGTCGCGAGTGCGGTCTGTCCCGCGCTCTGACACCTCTCTCACCGGGCCGCCCCGACCGATCGGCCCTGGTTCGAGACGAGAACACGTTCTAGTCTTGCCCGTCAGAGCAGCCTGACCAAGGAGCCCTCCCGTGACCGCCCTCGATGAGCGGCAGCCCCCGCGTCCCCCGCGCTCCGGCGCGGGCGCGACCGTGTGGCTGACCGGTCTGCCGAGCGCGGGCAAGACCACTCTGGCCACCGCTCTCGCCGCCCGGCTGAAGGCGGACGGGGTCGAGGGCGTGGAGCTGCTCGACGGCGACGAGGTGCGGGAGTTCCTCAGCAAGGGTCTGGGCTTCAGCCGGGAGGACCGCGACACCAACGTGCTGCGCATCGGCTGGGTGGCGGCGACGCTGGCCAAGCACGGCGTGCTGGTGCTGGCGAGCGTCATCTCGCCGTACGCCGAAACACGAGCCGGGGTGGCCCGGCTGCACGCCGAACGCGGCGCGGACTTCGTCGAGGTCCACGTCGCGACGCCCGTCGAGGTCTGCAGCGAACGGGACGTTAAGGGGCTCTACGCGAAGCAGCGGGCCGGCGAGATGACCGGCCTCACCGGCGTCGATGCGCCGTACGAGGCCCCGACCGACCCGGCCGCGGTCATCCGCACCCACGAGCAGACCCTCGACGAGTCGGTCGACCAGCTCTACGCGGTGCTCAAGACGCGAGGCCTCTTGTGACGACCGTGACCGGGCTGAGCCAGCTCGACGTCCTCGAGGCCGAGAGCATCCATGTGATGCGCGAGGTGGCTGCGGAGTTCGAGCGGCCGACGCTGCTGTTCTCCGGCGGCAAGGACTCGATCGTCATGCTGCGGCTGGCGGAGAAGGCGTTCTGGCCGGCCCGCATCCCGTTCCCGCTGATGCACGTCGACACCGGCCACAACTTCGACGAGGTGCTCGCCTTCCGCGACAAGCGCGTCGACGAGCTGAATGCGCGGCTCGTCGTGGCGAAGGTGCAGGACGACATCGACGCCGGCCGCGTCGTCGAGGTTCCCGGTGGGCTGCGCAACCCGCTGCAGACAGTGACGCTGCTGCGCGGGATCGAGGAGGGCAAGTACGACGCGGTCTTCGGTGGTGCGCGCCGTGACGAGGAGAAGGCGCGGGCGAAAGAGCGCTTCTTCTCGTTCCGTGACTCCTTCGGCCAGTGGGACCCGAAGAACCAGCGCCCGGAGCTCTGGAACCTCTACAACGGCCGGCACGTCAAGGGTGAGCACATCCGCGTCTTCCCGCTGAGCAACTGGACCGAGCTCGACGTCTGGCGCTACATCGCGCGGGAGCGCATCGAGGTGCCGTCGATCTACTTCGCGCACGAGCGTGAGGTCTTCGAGCGCGACGGGATGCTGCTCGGTGTCACTCCGTACTCGATGCCGAAGGCCAACGAGCCGGTGACGACAAAGGTCGTCCGCTACCGCACCGTAGGCGACGCGTCCTGCACCGGCGCGGTGGAGTCGCCGGCAAAGACCCCGGAGGAGGTCGTCGAGGAGGTTGCGTCCACCCGCATCACCGAGCGTGGTGCGACCCGGGCCGACGACCGCACCAGCGAGGCCGCGATGGAAGACCGGAAGAAGGAGGGCTACTTCTGATGGCCGACCTTCTTCGCTTCGCGACCGCGGGCTCCGTCGACGACGGCAAGTCGACGCTTATCGGGCGGCTGCTCTACGACAGCAAGTCGGTCTTCCAGGACCAGCTCGCGGCCGTCGAACGCACCAGCGCCGACCGCGGCGACGACTACACCAACCTCGCGCTGCTCACCGACGGCCTGCGGGCCGAACGCGAGCAGGGCATCACGATCGACGTCGCCTACCGCTACTTCTCCACTCCTGTGCGCTCGTTCATCGTCGCGGACACCCCCGGGCACGTGCAGTACACCCGCAACATGGTCACCGGCGCGTCGACCGCCGACCTCGCGCTGGTGCTCGTCGACGCACGCAAGGGCGTCGTCGAGCAGACCCGCCGGCACGCGTCGCTGTCCGCGCTGCTGCGCGTGCCGCACCTGGTCCTCGCGGTCAACAAGATGGACCTCGTCGACTTCGACCAGGCGACCTACGACGCGATCGTCAGCGACTTCCGCGCCTTCGCCGCCAAGCTCGACCTGCCGGACGTCACGGCGATCCCCATAGCTGCGCTCCAGGGCGACAACGTCGTCCACCGCAGCGACGCGATGCCGTGGTACGACGGGCCGGCCCTGCTCGAGCACCTCGAGCAGGTGCACGTCTCCCGGGAGGATGCCCAGCCGCGCCCGGCCCGCTTCCCGGTGCAGTACGTCATCCGCCCGATGAGCAAGGAGCGACCCGACTACCGCGGGTACGCCGGCACCCTGGCGAGCGGCACGCTGAACGTCGGCGACGAGGTCGTCGTCCTGCCGTCCGGTCGGCGCACGACCGTTGAGGCGATCGACGTCTTCGAGGACTCGCTCGCCACAGCGGTGACGGGGCAGGCCGTGACCGTTCGACTGGCCGAGGAGCTCGACGTCAGCCGCGGCGACATGATCGTTGCTGCTGACGCGGCGCCGACGGTGACGAGCTCCTTCGACGCGACGGTGTGCTGGATGTCGGACGCGCCGCTGCAGCCCGGCCAGCGGGTGCTGGTCAAGCAGACGACCCGCACCGTGAAGGCGCAGGTGCAGACGCTGCACGACCGGCTCGACGTCACGCAGCTCCAGGCCGAGCCGTCGGAGACCCTCCGGCTCAACGACATCGGCCGCGTGACAGTGCGCACGGCACAGCCGCTCGCCCTGGACGCCTACGCCGACGACCGGACGACCGGCGCGTTCATCGTGCTCGATGAGGCGACCGGCACCACCCTTGGCGCGGGCATGGTGGCCTGATGAGCATCAACCAGGTGAACTGGACCCGCACGCCGTGGGTTGGCTGGTGCGAGGACTCGTGCCGGCCGGGGATGCGATGTCACGGAGCGCTCATCCCGCTCCCGTAACGACATCAACCCAGGACGTCTCCTGGGACATCCCCGGAAGGAACCATGAACCGCACGGCACGACTGCTTGCCCTGTCCATTCCGGCGCTCCTGCTGATTTCGGCCTGCGCCACGACCAAGAACGACACCGCGTCGACTGACGCCAGCAAGGCCGCCGCTTCGGGCTCCGCGACGGCGCCCGAGCTCCGGCTCGGCTACTTCGCGAACGTCACGCACGCCAGTGCGGTGTACGGCGTCGGTGCGGGCGTCTTCGCCAAGGAGCTCGGCACCACCACGCTCAAGACGCAGGTCTTCAACGCCGGACCGGCGGCCGTCGAGGCGCTCTTCGGCGGAGCTCTCGATGCGGCGTACCTCGGGCCGAACCCCGCCATCAACGCCTTCGTGAAGAGCAAGGGCGAGGCGATCCGGATCATCGCCGGCGCCACGTCGGGCGGGGCGGCCCTCGTCGTACGGCCCGACATCACCTCGCCCGCGCAGCTCAAGGGCAAGAAGATCGCGTCTCCCCAGACCGGTGGCACGCAGGACATCGCGCTGCGGACCTACCTTGCGAAGAACGGTCTGAAGACCGACCTGCGCGGTGCCGGTGACACGACGATCATCGCCGAGGAGAACAGCCAGACGCTGCAGCTCTTCAAGGACGGCAAGATCGACGGCGGCTGGGTGCCCGAGCCGTGGGCGTCTCGGCTGGTGCTCGAAGGTGGCGGCAAGGTCCTCGTCGACGAGAAGTCGCTGTGGCCGGAGGGCAAGTTCGTCACGACGCACCTGATCGTGCGGACGGAGTTCCTGCAGAAGTACCCCGGCACCGTCCGGGCGCTGCTGCGTGGCGAGATCGAGGCCAACAAGCAGATCGCGGCCGACCCGGACAACGCGAAGACCGTCGTCAACGAGCAGCTCAAGAAGCTGACCGGCAAGGCGCTCAAGCCGGCGACGATCGACCGCGCGTTCGCCAACATCACGATCACCGAGGACCCGATCGCGTCCTCGCTCAAGCAGAGCGCCGAGAACGCCTTCGCCACCGGACTGGTCAAGAAGGCGGACCTCAAGGGCATCTACGACCTGCGACTGCTCGACGAGCTGCTCGGTCGGACCGTGGACGATGCAGGACTAGGGAGCTGAGATGACCGTCCTCGAGGAGCCGCGCGTGACGCGTTCGACCGGAGCGGTGTCGCTGCGTGGCATCACCAAGCGGTTCGGCGACGGGCCCAACGTCCTCGAGGACGTCACCCTCGACGTGGCCGAGGGGGAGTTCCTCTGCCTCCTCGGCGCGTCGGGGTGCGGCAAGTCCACCCTGCTGAACCTGGTCGCCGGCCTCGACCAGCCGACTGCCGGCGCGGTCCATGTCCCCGGTGGGCGCGCGGCGCTGATGTTCCAGGAGCCGGCCCTGCTGCCGTGGCTCACCGCTGGCCAGAACGTCGAGCTGGCCCTGCGCCTGCGCGGTGTGGCGAAGGGCGCGCGCAAGGCCCGGGCCAACGAGCTGCTCGAGCTCGTCCGGCTGCGCGGCGCCGGCGGCAAGCGGGTGCACGAGCTGTCCGGCGGCATGCGGCAGCGCGTCGCGATGGCGCGGGCGCTGGCGCAGGACAGCCACGTGCTGCTGATGGACGAGCCGTTTGCGGCGCTCGACGCCATCACCCGTGACGTGCTGCACGAGGAGCTGGTGCGGCTGCGCGAATCACAGCAGCTGACGGTCTTGTTCGTGACGCACAACGTCCGTGAGGCGGTGCGGCTGGGTGATCGCGTGGTCCTCATGTCCTCGCGGCCGGGCCGCGTCGCGAAGCAGTACCCCGTCGACATCGCTCACCCGCGGCGGATCGAGTCGCCGGAGGTGGCGAAGCTCTCGGTCGACATCACCGAGGACCTGCGCACCGAGATCCGTCGCCACGGAGCCCACTGACATGAGCATCCTCGACAGGCGGGGCAACCCGAACGGCGGCAACGACGACCTCGCCTCGCTCGAGGCGGGTCTCGACGCGCTGGAGACACGCCTCGACGCGGGGCCGTCCCGGCCACGCAAGCTGATCTCCGCCACCTGGCCGCCGCTGCTCGCCATTGCGCTGCTGCTGCTCATCTGGGAGCTGACCTACCGCTCGGGCGTGAAGCCGGCGTACGCCCTGCCATCGCCGGCGGACGTGGGCCTGGTCGTGAGGGACTGGCTCGGCGACGGCACCTTGCTCGGGGCAATGGGGACCAGCCTGGCCCGCGGCGGTCTCGGCTTCCTCGCCGCCCTCGCGATCGGGACACCTCTCGGGATCCTCATCGCTCGGGTCCGCCCGGTGCGGCGGGGGATCGGCCCGCTCGTCTCGGGGCTGCAGAGCCTGCCGTCGGTCGCCTGGGTGCCGGCCGCGATCATCTTCTTCGGCATCGGCAACACGGCGATCTTCGCCGTCGTCCTGCTCGGTGCCACACCCTCGATCGCCAACGGGATGGTGTCGGGTATCGACCAGATACCGCCGCTGTACCAGCGCGTCGGCAAGGTGCTGGGCGCCCGCGGGCTGGCCTCTGCGCGCCACGTGCTGCTACCGGCAGCCCTGCCCGGGTACGTCGGAGGCCTGCGGCAGGGCTGGGCGTTCTCGTGGCGTTCGCTGATGGCCGCCGAGCTGATCGTGAACTCTCCCGAGCTCGGGCAGGGTCTGGGTCAGCTCCTCGACGTCGGTCGCAGCCAGAACGACATGAGCTGGGTGTTCGCCGGCATCCTCGGCATCCTCGTCGTCGGCATCGCCGTCGAGCTCTGCGTCTTCGCACCTCTCGAGCGACGCGTTCTTCGCCGCCGTGGGCTGCTCATCGCCCGTACCTAGGCGGATAGTCGCAATCGTGACGCTGTACCCGCTCCACCTCGACGTGGTCGGTCGTCGCGTGCTGGTGGTCGGCGCAGGTCCAGTAGCCGTACGCCGGGTGCGGGCGCTGCTGACGGCCGGCGCCGCTGTGGACGTCGTGGCCGTGGAGGTCTCCGCCGAGCTCCCCGACGTGCCCATGCAGCAGCGGGCCTTCGTCGAGACCGACGTCGACGGCGCGTGGCTCGTCCTGGCATGCACGGGCGTCGTCGACGACCAGATCGCGGCGGCCTGCGAGCACCGGCGGGTCTGGTGCGTGCGCGCGGACGACGCGTCGCACTCGTCGGCCTGGGTGCCGGCTGTCGCCCGCGTCGACGACGTGGTGGTGTCGGTGACCGCGGGCGGTGACCCGCGCCGCGCAACCGCACTGCGCGACGCGATCGCGCTGGCCCTCGACACCGGCGACCTGCCGCTTCGTCGTACCCGCCCCGGCAACGGCTCGGTGACGCTCGTCGGCGGCGGACCGGGGGAACCCGGACTGCTGACCGTGCGCGGGCGACGGCTGCTCGCCGAAGCCGACGTCGTCGTCCGTGACCGGCTCGCGCCGGACATCGCACTGCCGGTGGACGTTGAGGTCATCGACGTCGGCAAGACGCCGGGCGGGCCCTCCTACGACCAGCGCGCGATCGAGCAGCTGCTCGTCGACCGCGCCCGATCGGGCCAACGGGTGGTCCGTCTCAAGGGCGGCGACGTACACGTGTTCGGCCGTGGCATGGAGGAGGTCGCGGCCTGCGTCGATGCCGGCGTACCCGTCGAGGTGGTTCCGGGTGTCTCGAGTGCGTTCGCCGTGCCCGCCTGGGCCGGGATCCCGGTCACCGCCCGCGGCGTGTCCCAGTCCGTGTCGGTGGTGAGCGCGCACGTGCCGCCGGGCGACCCCGGGTCGACCGTCGACTGGGACGCACTCGCGCGCCTCGGCGGAACGATCGTGCTGCTGATGGCGGTCGGCCGGCTCGAGGGCGTCTGCACGGCGCTCGTTGACGGCGGTCGCGACCCGAAGACCCCCGTCGCCGTCATCCAGGACGGCACCCTGTCCTCGCAGCGCGTAGTCATCTCGACGCTGCTCGACGCGGCGCGCGACGCTGCGGAGGTGTCCTCGCCCGCTGTCGTCGTGGTGGGTGATGTCGTGGGGCTGCGATGACGGTGCTGCTCGGCGTTGCGCACGGCTCCAAGGACGACGGCGCGCAGCAGGTCGTCCGGGACCTGCTGTCGACCGTGGAGCGACTTCGCCCGGGTCTGCGGACGCAGCCGGCGTACCTCGACAACGCATCGCCCTCGATCGCCACGGCCATCGCGAGGCTCGCCCGCGAGGGCGCCGACGACCTCGCCGTCGTACCTCTTCTCCTCACGCCTGCCTCGCACTCGAAGAGCGACGTCGCGGGCTCGGTGCAGAGCGCTCGGCGGAAGCACCCCGACGTGCGGTTCAGCTACGGCCGACCGCTCGGCCCGCACCCCGTCCTCGTCGACGTCCTGGCGCAACGACTGCTGGAGGCCGGTGCCACGTCGGGTGACGCCGTCGTGCTTGTCGCCAACGGTGCACTCGACCCCGACGCCAACGCACAGGTGGCGGCGACCGCTCGACTGCTCTTCGAGCGCGCCGGCCACGCCTCCGTCGAGATCGCCTTCGCGTCCGCTACCAAGCCGACCCTGCCAGAGGTGCTCGACCGGCTGCGCCGCCTGGGCGTCGCGAGAGCCGCCGTTGCGCAGTACTTCCTCGGTCCGGGTCGACTACCGGCCGCGGTCGCGAAGTCGGCCGCCGGCGCCGGCTTCGAAGTCATCGTCTCGCAGCCGCTCGGTGCGCACGATTCGCTCGCGGAGCTGATCCTGCAGCGGTACGACGAGGCCCTCGGTGGCGACATCCGGATGAACTGCGACGCGTGCCTCTACCGTATCCCGTACCCCGGGCGCGAGGATCAGGTCGGTGCGCCGCAGCTGCCGCACACGCATCCGTCCGACGTATCAAGCTGACGGCATGGTTACGTCTGCGCGGGAGAGCCCGGACCGCGTTCCCGGAGACATCCGAGGCTGGCGCACGCGCCAACGTGGCGTCTTCGAAGGCTTGCCTCGCCTGGCGTACCAGCGCACCGGGAGGTCGTACGTCGATCCGTGCGCGCTGGGCACCGTTCTGCACGGTGTAGCGGTCGCCGCCTTCGGTCTCGTCATGGTGACGCTCTACGTGGACCTGAGCGCATCCGAGCTGACGGTCTACGCGCTCGGCCTGCTCGCCGCGTATGTCATCGAGGGGATGGTCGCCGCTGCGCACGTGCGCCGAGGTGCGGCCCCGCTTCGCGCCTGGCTTGCGGGAGCGATGGATGAGGACACCGCCACCCGGGCGTGGTCGGCTGCGGCGCAGCTGCCGGTCGCTGTGCTGCGCCGCGTCGACCTATACGTGCTCGGTGCACTGGGAGCGGTTGCGGTGAACGTGCTCCTGAGCTCGCTGCTCGGCCTGTCCGCGGGCGATGCGGCAAGGCTGCTGCCCCTGTCGGGACTGCTGTACCTGTCGTCAGTCGTGCTCCGTTACGTCGGTCTCGAGCTGGGCATGCGGCCGCCGCTCGAGGCCCTGGGCGAGGGCCTGTCAGCACCGTCGGTGCCCTCGATGCAGGTGTCCCTGCACTGGCGGCTGGTCGCGGCGGTCCCGACCGTCACGTGGGCCAGCGGCGTGATCGTCGCCGGGCTGCTCACCGAGAACACACGTCGGCTGGACCGCCTGGGAGCAGCCAGCCTCATGGCGCTGGCCGTGGCTGCCGCCGTCTCGGTCTGGCTCAGCCTGGTGCTCGCGGACGCCGTGTCCGGGCCGGTCGTCGATTTGAGGGATGCCACCCGGCGAGTCGCGGCGGGCGACCTCAGCGTCCGGGTCCCTGTTGTGTCCACCGACGAGACCGGACAGCTGGCCGAGTCGTTCAACGTCATGGTGGCCGGCCTCGACGAGCGGGAGCGGCTGCGTGACGCGCTCGGCGTGCTCGTCGACCCAGCGCTCCCCGACCGGGTGCTGGCGGAGGGCACGGACCTGCGGGGCGAGGAGCTCGACGCCACCATCCTCTTCCTCGACGTACGCGACTTCACGGCCTTCGCCGAGACCGCTGCCCCGCAGGACGTCGTGACCGCTCTGAACACGCTGTACGACCTGGTGGTCCCCTTGGTGCTGCGTCACGGTGGCCATGCCAACCGGTTCCTGGGCGATGGGCTGCTGGCCGTCTTCGGCGTCCCCGAACGGCATCCGGATCACGCGGCTCGGGCGGTCTCAGCGGCTCACGAGATCGCAGCGCTGGTCGGCCAGAACGACGGGTCACAGCTACAGGTCGGCATGGGGCTCAGCACCGGTCGCGTCGTCGCCGGGACCATCGGGGGTGGAGGACGGCGCGACTTCACCGTCATCGGGGACGCTGTCAACACCGCCGCACGGGTCGAGGCACTGACACGGGAGACGGGCGACGACATCCTCATCACGGAGACGACGTGGCGGGCGCTGCCCGCGCCGCTGCAGATCGAGTTCGAGGAACGCCCAGAGGCGCCGCTCAAGGGCAAGAGCTCAGCGGTCCGACTGTTCGGACGACCGCCGTGAGACGGCGGAGCTGCTGACGCCTGAGGCCGACCTTCCGGTGCAGGACTTCTCCGGCGGGCGTCGAAGTCCGTCCGCAGCGCACCGCGGCGGTGCCGGCGAGGAGATGCGTGATGCGGGTGGGGATCCGGGCGGCGCTTGTCGGCCTGACCGTGATCGCGACTGCCGCCCCTGCCGTGGCACAAGCCGCGCCGAGCCGGACCGTCACCGTGCAGCGCATGTACTCGTTCGACGGCGTCGGCGATGCCGTGCTGCTCGTGTCCGGCACGATCGACCCGGGCAAGGGCCGGGGCCTGTTCGCCACGGTCACCGGCGAGGCGGACAAGACCGGCGGCGTTCCCAGAGACGTGTTCTTCCCACAGGTCATCGACCTCGACACCAGAGGCGCGCACACCTACGGCGCCATCGGCGATCGCGATCTGTGCAAGGACCCGCAGACGGTCTGCGGCCAGCTGGCCGACGGCACGTTCGGCTTCGGCACCTCGTTCACGGTCACCGGCGACGACACGCATCAGTGGCACGTGCGGTTCGCGATCGTCGCCCGCGGCGCGAAGGTCACGATCAAGGAGAAGATGATCGGCTGGCGCGGCCACGACCTGCGCGGCATCCACCAGCTGACGGACGACGACGCCCAGGGCGCCGGCGTTGCAGCCGTTGGCGCCACCGCAGGCGCGACACTCACCGCGAGCGCGCCGGCCGGCGCCAAGGGCAGTGTGGCGATCGCGGCACCGCAGTGCGACGTCGTCGGTGCCGGGGCCGTGGTGCTCTCCGGCCCGAGCGGCACGACACCAGGCCTCTGCCCGACAGATGCGTTCGGGGCGTCCGCCGACCATGGTGGGACGTGGGACGTCACGGGTCCCGTCGCCGGAGTCGCCAGCCGGTCGACGCGGCTGCTGGTTCTCGACCTGTGACAAGTGCGGGCGGGATGAATGAAGCGCACTGATCGCGGTGGGTACTCCCGCTCACACCTGCAGGTCCGCGGAGAACGGTGCCCCGCCGACATAGCTCACCGGATCGATGGTGCACGACAGTGACTTCGGTTGCCCGGACGTGCCGCAGACGGGGATCAGGGGCAGCGCTGCACGCTTTCCGTCGACGATGACGACGATCTCGCGCAGCACGAGATCGGGGTCTTCCGCTCCGACCAGCTGAAGCACGCGCTGAGCCCGCCCCGGCAGAACCTCGAGCCGATAGTTTTCGACTGGACGGCACCGTCCGTCGGGCTCTACGACGGTCAGCGCGCTGCCATGCGCCGACATGCTGATCGCGGCGCTTGGCACGACGGCGCCGCGTTCGACCGCACGCCAGTTGACGTCGAGATACACCGGGCGGCGCCCGGCGAGATCGCGGGCGCACTGCGGTTCGGACATCGGCACGGCATCGAGCCCGGTCATGCGCCGGACAGTGAGAGCGGCCGCCGCGCCGGTGTGCGTCCAGTGGACGCGCAGCGCGCCGGCCGAGACCAGCTCGGTGTCGCCCAGCCGCACCGATGAGCTGCTCGATCCCTCCGAGGAGCAGCCCATGGCCAGGGTGGCGAGCGCCGCCGCCACCGACACAACGGCGCGCCCGGTCACTGGTAGCGGCGTACGACGCCGTCGTCGGTGACAGTCAACCGGCCCTGCGTCACCAGCAGGTCCAGGTGCGCGCCCGTCTCGAAGACGGCCAGCATCGCGTTGAACGGGTCGAGGTCCTCGAGCTTGTGCTCGCGACGAGTCCATCGCAGGACGCCGGCAACCTCGAAGGCAGTGCTTGCACCGGTCCTCGTCGCCGCTTCCACCTCGTCGAGCCGACGACCATGGTGGTCGATGAGCTCGTCGACACGTGCATGTGCGGACGGCGCGACCGGCCCGTGTGCCGGCAGCAGCAGCGCATCAGGTCGCGACCGCACCAGGGCCAGCGACCGCAGGAACGCACCCAGCGGCTCCGGTGACAGCACCGGCTCGAACCCGATCGAAGGGGTGATCGTCGGCAGCACGTGGTCGCCCGCGAACAGCAGCCGGGCAGCCACGTCGTGGAAGACGAGATGGCCGGCCGTGTGCCCAGGTGTGTGCACCGCGTCGAGGACACGTCCGCCGGGCAGGGCGATCTCGCCGGGCTGCAGCCACTCGTCCGGTGACTCCCACTGGTCGAGGTCGGGTCGCGCGTTGCGCACGAAGCCGGCGATGGTGTCGGCGAGGTCGGAAGCGCCCAGCACGTGCAGGTGCCGGACCTGCCCCATCAACGGGCTGCGCTGCGGGGACTGCAGCAGGTCCAGCGTCGGCTTCTCGCCGATGCCGAGCCCCACCGTCGAGCCGAACTCCCGTCGTACGACGACTGCCTGGGTGTAGTGGTCGCGATGCACGTGGGTGACCAGGAAGCGCCGGATGTCGCCCAGCGATGCGCCGAGGCTGCCTAGCGATTCCGCGAGCAGCGCACGCGACTCCGGGATGTCCCAGCCGGCGTCGACGAGGACGAAGCCGTCCGTCGTGCGGACGGCGTAGACGTTGACCGCCCGCAACCCGTCGTTCGGCAGCGGCAGCGGGATCCGGAAGACGTCCGGTGCGACCTCGAACGCGCCCGGCTCGCTCCACGCGTTGCGGTCGGTGCTCGGCTCGCTCACCCTGGCTGTCTACCAGCGCCCGCGACGGGTCCTCAGGCGGTGGTGACCGCGGCGCCGAACGACAGGTCGAGCTGCTCGGCCGCCCGGCCGCGCGCGAGCTTGGGATCGCGGCGGTCGATGCGGTGCTGGACGAGGAGGAACAGCAGGACGGCGCAGGCCATCGCGACCGGCGCTGCGGGCTGCTGCACCGTGCGCTGCACGGCGTTCTGCACGGCCGGGAGGATGCCGCTGCCGGGCAGGACACCGATGTCGCCGTGCTCTGGCGCGATGCCGATGCTGCGGCTGGGCGGCGGCGCAGCCACTGCGGCGCGAGGTGCCGATCGTTGGGCGAGCACGGTGCGCCGAGCGACCGGGCCGATGAAGGCCCGCCGGGCGGGCGGAGCGGGCGGGGCGGGGGGACGCGGTGGCGCCACGGGGCCGATGAAGCGCGGTGCGACTGGCCCGACGAACGTCGGCACCGAGCTGGGGCTCGGCGTCGGGCTGGCGTGCTTCTTGGACTTGCTCGGGTTGGCGCTCGTGGTGGGAGTGCTGCCCCCGCCTACGGGTGCCGGCGCGGGAGCCGCCGTCGAAGGGGACGGTGAGGACGAGGACCGCGGGTGCCTGCCGGGGGTGGTGCCCGGTGCCGCGGACGCGCTGGTCGTCGCGGTCGGGGTCGCGGTCCTCGTCGGTGCAGTGCTTGTGCTGGGAGTCGGCGTCGTGCGCGGGTGGTGCCCGGTGGTCGTCATGGTCCCCGCGGAGCCGGCGGTGGCCACGGAGAGGGCGACGGGGCTCGACGAGGGCGTCGGTGACAGTGTCGGTGATGGCGTCGATGACGGCGTCGGTGCCGGGCTCGTGGTGACAGCCGCCGCAGGGGCGGTCGCGGAGCCGGGTCGTCCGGGCTTGTCGGCGGGCGGCTTGGCCGCGGCGGGGCCGGCGGTTCCGAGCAGGATGAGGAGGCTGCCGGCAGTCAGGAGCAGGGCGCGACGCGGCCCGACCTGTCGCACCGCCCCACCTCTCCGCGGGCCGTTCCTCGGCCGCCCTGCAGGGGGATCGGTCCGAAATGACTACGTCCGTACCGCCGTTCGGCGTAACCGACGGTCAGCCGAAAAGGGTCAGCGTGCGGTCCGCGACGCGGGCCTCGTGCGCGAGGAGCCAGCGCTTGCGGTCCAGGCCGCCGGCGTACCCGATGATGTTGCCGGTCGAGCCGATGACGCGATGGCAGGGCACGACGATCCCGATCGGGTTGCGGCCGTTGCAGGCGCCGACCGCGCGAGCCGCCCCGACCGGCCGGCCGAGCTGCCGCGCGAGCGCGCCGTACGTCGTCGTCGTGCCGTAGGGGATCTCGCGCAGCGCCGTCCACACCTCGTGCTGGAACGCCGTTCCCCGCGGGGCCAGCAGCAGGTCGAAGTCCTGTCGCTCGCCGGCGAAGTAGGCGCCGAGCTGGCCGGCTGCCTCGGCGAAGGCGGTGTCGTCGCGGCGGGCTGCCGGTGGCGGCTGACCGTCGGGCGGCGGGTCGCAGTAGAGCCCGGTCAGGGCGGTGCCGCTGTCGGTCGGTACGCCGAGCAGCAGCAGCTCGCCGATCGGGCTCGGCACGGTCGTGAAGAGGGTCGTCTCCGGCACGTTCCCCATCTTGTCCCCGCCCTCGGACAGTCGCTGTTGACGTTCTGTCGGTGGCGGGGTCTACTGTTCCCAGTGTTCGAACACTCGTTCGAACACTGGATAGGACAGCGGTGGGAGCCTCGCGGATCCCATCGTACGGGCGGACTCCCGCCCGGTGGTGCGCGGACCTCGACCCCCGACGCGGCACCGGGCGGGATCCACCGGTCCGGCGGGGCGTGGGGAAGCGTCTCACCGGACCGGTGGCGCCCCACTGCACACCGCCGCCTTCCCCCGGCACCCGCGGACAGCACCCGCTGCCGCGCACCCGGAGGAGGACCACGATGACGCGCCTGATCAGCCCGGGCCGGCACGGCGACCCCGTCGAGGTGCGCCGCGGTGACGACGCGCCCGAGCAGTTCCTCTGGCGCGGCCGGCTCTACGTCGTCCGGGCCGTGCTCGCCCGCTGGACCGAGTCCGGCGGCTGGTGGCGGGGGGTGCGGGCGATGACCACCGACGCCGCGGCGGGTCCCGTCGAGCTCGACGACCGCGAGCGCGACTGGTGGCGGGTCGAGGCCGACAGCGGCCGGCTCGCCGCGATGTCGGCCGGCCGCGGGGTCTACGACCTGTGCTTCGACTGGTCCCGCGGCGCGTGGTCGCTGGCCCGGGTCGTGGACTGAGAGGTGAGCGTCATGACTGCACCGGTCTCACCGCTGCCGGCCGGCACGCTGCTGGCGCTGGCCCGTCGCGGGCTGGTCGAGGCGAGCTCCACCGACCGTCCCGGCGAGCGCTACGCCACCGCCCACCTCGCCGCGTTGCGGGCCGCGGCCGCGGTGCTCGCCTGCCGGGCGCGGCCAGCCGGCAACGGGCGCCGGTCCCGGCCGACCAGCGCGTGGGTGCTGCTCGCCAACGTCGCCCCCGAGCTCGCCGAGTGGGCCGGGTTCTTCGCCGCCGGTGCGCGCAAGCGGGCCGCCGCCGAGGCCGGGTTGCCGTCCGCCGTGACCCCGCGGGAGGCCGACGACCTGGTCCGCGATGCCGAGACGTTCCTGGCGGTCGTCGAGACGACGCTCGGCTTCGACGGCCACCAGCTCCTGCTCGCCTCCGGCTGAGCGTCCGCCCGCCCGCCCATGGACCCGTTCGTCCACCTGCACGTCGCCTCCGGCTACTCCCTCCGGCACGGCGCGTCCCACCCGCACGTCCTCGTCCAGCGCGCCGCCGAGCACGGCATGGACACCCTCGCGCTGACCGACCGCGACGGGATGTACGGCGTGGTGAAGTTCGTCAAGGCCTGCCGCAGCGCCGGGATCCGCCCGGTGTTCGGCGTCGACCTCGCCATGGCGCCGAGCACTCCACCGGAGCCGCGTAGCGGCCGTCGTACACCTGCCCGTGGTGGTGCGTTCCTTGACGACACGCATCCGCGCGTCGTGCTGCTCGCCCGCGACGGCCGCGGCTGGGCGGCGCTGTGCCGGCTCGTGTCCGCCACCCACCTCGCGGGGGAGCGCGGGTCGCCGGTCAGCAGCCTCGACCTCGTCGCCCAGTACGCCGGCAGTGCGGCGCAGGCAGGCTCCGTCGGTGTCCTGCTCGGCCCGGCCTCCGAGCTCGGCCGTGCGCTCGCAACTCGCCGCCCCGACGTCGCGCGACAGCACCTCGACCGCTGGCGCGACGTCCTCGGCCGCGACGCCGTCGTCGTCGAGGTCGTGTCGCACCGCGGTACCGGCGACACGTCGCGGGCTGCGCGGATGTACGGCTTCGCCGACGAAGCGCGCGCCCCCGCCGTACTCACCAATGTCGTGCGGTACGCCGACCGCTCCGACGCACCGACTGCCGACGTCCTCGACGCGGCCCGCCGGCTCGTCGCGCTCGACGCGCGGCACGTCGACCGGGTCAATGCGGAGGCCGCACTGCTGTCCGGCAAGGAGATGGCCGACGTCGCCGCCGACATCGCCCGACTGGCCGGCCGTGACGATGACGGAAAGTCCTTGCTCGCCCGCACCAGGAAAGAGGCGGAGCGGTGCGCGGTCGACCCGCGCGGTGACCTCGGCATCGGCGAGGTGCACTTCCCCGAGCTCACTGTCGCCGGGGTCGTCAGCGGCTCGGATGCGGAGGCCGTGCTGCGGGAGCGATGCGACGCCGGCTTCGGCCGCCGCGGCATGGCGCGCGACGACGTCGCGCTGACACGGCTCGAGGAGGAGATGGGCGTCATCCGCCAGCTCGGCTACCCGTCGTACTTCCTGACCGTCGCCGACGTCGTCGACCTCATCAAGAGCATGGGCGTGCGGGTCGCGGCGCGGGGGAGCGGTGCCGGCAGCCTGGTCAACTACCTGCTCGGCATCTCCGACGTCGACCCGATCCGCTACCGGCTGCTGATGGAGCGGTTCCTGTCGCCGCTGCGTCATCAGCTGCCCGACATCGACGTCGATGTCGAGTCGGCCCGGCGCACCGAGGTCTACGAGCAGATCCTCGACAAGTACGGCGGTGACCGCTGCACGTGCGTGTCGATGATGGACACCTACCGCGCGCGGCACGGCATCCGCGACGTCGGTGCCGCGCTCGGGCTGCCACCCGGCGAGATCGATGCGCTGGCGAAGGCGTTCCCGCACATTCGCGCCAACCAGGTGCGGCAGGCGATGAAGGACCTGCCCGAGCTGCGCGCCAGCGGTCTCGGCAACGGTCGGGTCGACCTCGTGCTGCGACTGGTCGAGCGGCTCGACGGCCTGCCGCGGCACGTCGCGCTGCACCCCTGCGGCGTGCTGCTGTCCGACGCGACGCTGCTCGACCGCACGCCGGTCGAGTCGAGCTGGCTGGGCTTCCCGATGAGCCAGTTCGACAAGGACGACGTCGAGGAGCTCGGCCTGCTCAAGCTCGACGTGCTCGGCATCCGCATGCAGTCCGCGATGCAGCACGCGGTCGCCGAGGTGAAGCGGGTCGACGGCACTGATGTCGACGTCGACGGCATCGCCCGCGACGACCCGGCCACCTTCGACCTGATCAAGGCGACGAAGACGCTCGGCTGCTTCCAGATCGAGTCGCCAGGTCAGCGCGAGCTGGTCGGCAAGTTCGGACCGCAGACGTTCGAGGACCTCATCGTCGACATCTCGCTGTTCCGGCCCGGCCCGGTGAAGAGCGACATGGTGCGGCCGTTCCTCGAGGCCCGCAACGGCTGGCGCGCACCGGAGTACCTCCACGACGACCTCATCCCGGCGCTCGAGCAGACCTGCGGCGTCGTCGTGTTCCACGAGCAGGTGCTCGAGATCGTCGCGACCTTCACCGGCTGCACGCTGGCCGAGGCGGATGAGGTACGCCGGACGCTCGGCGACCCGCAGGGCCAGGACGAGATCCGGGTGTGGTTCGTGCCGACCGCGCTCGGCCGCGGCTACGCCCTGGAGCTCGTCGAGCAGGTGTGGGAGGTGCTCAAGGCGTTCGCGTCGTTCGGCTTCTGCAAGGCGCACGCGGCTGCCTTTGCGCTTCCGACGTACCAGTCCGCCTGGTTGAAGGCGCACCACCCGGCGGCGTTCCTCGCCGGTGTGCTCACGCACGACCCTGGCATGTATCCGAAGCGGCTCATCCTCGACGACGCGCGGCAGTTCGGCATCGCGATCCTGTCGCTCGACGTCAACCAGTCGGGCGCCGACTACACCGTCGAGAAGGTCGGCCGGTTCGACGAGCCGCCACCCGCGGTCCTCGACCAGGTGCCGGGCTCGTCCGACGCACCGCCCAGATCCGCGCCCGACGACCTTCGGCTGCCCGACGGCCGCGGCTACGGCATCCGGATCGGGCTGGCCGACGTCAAGGGCATCAACGACGCGGAGGTCGCCCGGATCGTCGCGGGCCGCCCGTACGCGAGCCTGTCGGACTTCTGGCACCGTGCGGCGGTGAGCCGGCCGATCGCGGAGCGGCTCGTCGTCGCGGGCGGGTTCGACTCGCTCTACGGCCTGGGCTCGACTGTCCCCGGTCGCCGTCGTGGTCAGGTGACAAGGCGCGACCTGCTCTTGCAGGTGACGGAACTGGATAGGTGGAGCCGAGCGACGTCGAAGGCCGCGCGACGGGTCTCACCACGACACCCGGCGGCGCGAGCGATGGCCGCGAAAGCCGCCAACGAGGGGGCCGCCCGCGTCACCGCGATCGACGACGTTCGTGGCCGCGCGCGGCTGCAGTCGCAGGCCGCCGCTGTGGTCGCACCCGTCGACGTGCAGCTCGCCCTCGACCTCGGTGACGCACCGGAGACGACGACGGCGAGCGGGCTGCCGGAGATGACCTCGGCCGAGCGGGTGCGCTCCGAGCTCGACGTCCTCGGCCTCGACGTCAGCAGCCATGTCATCGAGGCCTACGGCCCGTTCCTGCGCGAGCTCGGCGCGACCAGGGCGCGCGACATGCTCGGCTGCCGCAGCAAGCAGGAGATCCTCGTCGCCGGCGTGAAGGTCGCGACGCAGACCCCACCGATCCGCTCCGGCCGCCGGGTCATCTTCGTGACCCTCGACGACGCGACCGGCCCGATCGACGCGTCGTGCTTCGAGGACGCGCAGGTCGGCTCCGCCTCGACGCTGTTCCACTCGTGGCTGCTCGTCATCCGGGGGCTGGTCCGCCGCACCGGGCCGCGCGGGGTGTCGATGCAGGCACTAGGGGCGTGGGAGCTGCCGGTGCTGCACGCGGCCTGGCAGTCCGGCGGGCTCGACGCGGTGTGGCAGGAGATGGAGCTCCCTGCTGAGGTCCGCGAGGAGTCGGTGCAGGGAATGGCCGCCAGCCGCTCGACCCGCCCGGTCATGGTCCCCGCCCCGACCAGCCATTCCGGTGTCGGCGGTGCGGTGCACGTCTACGCGACCGGCTTCAAGGCATCGCCGTACGCCGACGTGAAACCGGCCGGAGACGGCACCGGCACGTCCCGCGGCCGGCCGGCCCCGCCGCGTCGCTTGTGGCACTCCAGTCCCGGTAGTGCAGGCGGGTGAATCTGTTGGGCAGATGCACCAGCTTGTCCGGATATGTGGCTCTCGGCGTGGCAACAGGACCCCTCCACCTGCTCCGATCGGCACATCGCGCGGCCGATGAACGGAGCACGCGCACCCGATCTCGTCGGGCGCGCGTTCCCTTGCCGCCGCTGCTGAGGATCCCTTCCTGTGCCCCGCCGCTTCTTCTCCGTCCGCCGCTCGATCCCGGTCCTGCTCGGGCTGCTCGGTGCGCTGACCGTCTCCGTCGTACCGGCCGCCGCTGCGCCGGTGACCCGCTTGCCGAGCAAGGCGATCGAGGTCATGTCGCCGTACCAGGCGCAGAGCACCTGCAACCCGACGCCGAAGCCCGGCACCGTCGCGCTGAGCAAGCTGGTCATGGCTGCCTACCCCGGCAGTGGCACGTCGGGGATCGCGCGCGACTGCTCGATCGGCGGTCGCAGCGAGCACAAGGAGGGCCGGGCCTGGGACTGGCATGTCGTCTACACCAACCCGAAGCAGCGGGCGCAGGCCGCCGACTTCGCGCACTGGCTGTTCGCGACCGACGCCTACGGCAACACGTTCGCGCAGGCGCGTCGGCTCGGTGTCATGTACGTCATCTGGAACCACAAGATCTGGAGCTCGTACGCCGCGGGCGCGGGCTGGCGTCCCTACACCGGTCCGGACCCGCACACCAGCCACATGCACATCAGCCTGTCCTGGGCCGGCGCCCTGAAGAAGACGTCCTACTGGACCGGTGCCGTCTCACCGGTGCTGCGCGCCCCGGGTGCGCCGGCCGCCCCCGCTGCGCCGGTGCAGTCGGTCGCGCCGATCGAGCCGCCGGCGCGGGACCTGTTCCCGAGCACCGACCCGGACGGCGAACACCACGACGGCCGGCACAGCGACGTGCCGAGCACGACAGCGGCGCCGCGCCCGATCGACAACCCCGATCACCTGCCGGTCCTCGTCATCGGCGAGGGCGGCGTGGACGTCTCGGCCACGGACGACGGGCTGGCCACGCCGTTCCTGCTGGTCGGCGACAAGGACTACCTGCTTACCGCCACCGGCACCTACGTCTACGGCATTCAGTCCGGACGCGACCCGATGCAGGCGGACGCGGAGTGCAGCCGCTGGCCGCGCGACCGCAACTGGCACCGCACGACGCAGTGGGAGGGGTCCGGCAGCAACGGCGGTCTCGACCTGACGATCAACGGTCGCGCCACGTCGTGGTCGCCGATGGTGCAGGACGAGCGTGGCTGCGACAGCACGACGCACACCTACACGACCGTGGTGAGGCCTCGGTACGACGGGACCCTGCGGTTCGCCATCCGCGACGACAACCGCACCGACAACAGCGGCTCGCTGCACGTCGTGATCCGCCCGCTGGACGCGTCCGCCGCCAACGACTGATCCGCCCTAGTCTCGGGGACGGGCCGCAGTCCGCGGCCGGCCCGTCGACGCGGCGAGGAGAGTCCCGGTGGTGGTCGCACCCGGCGGTCCCGGCACCAGCGCCAGGACGGCCGTCGTCTGGGAGGTTCTCACCGCCGCCATCGCCGAGGCATCGGCAGGGCGTGCCGGCGCACCGCTGCAGGTCGTCGATGCCGGCGGCGGCACGGGTGGCTTCGCCGTACCTCTCGCCGAGGCCGGCTGCTCGGTCACCGTCGTCGATCCCAGTCCTGATTCGCTCGCTGCCCTCGGGCGGCGGGCCGACGAGCGGGGCCTCGCCGATCGGGTCCGCGGCGTCCAGGGCGACCTGGAGAGCCTGGCCCAGCTGGTCGATGCGGGCAGCGCCGACCTGGTGCTGTGCCACAGCGTGCTGCAGGTGGTCGACGACCCTGTGTCGGCGTTGCGCTCGGTGGCCGGCGTCCTGCGTCCAGGCGGTCGGCTCAGCCTGCTCGTCGGCAACCGCAACGCCGTCGTGCTCGCTCGGGCCCTGGCCGGGCGACCGGACGAGGCTGCGCACGCCCTCACCGACCCGGCCGGTCGTTGGGGGGAGGGCGACGGCGTGCCCCGCCGCTGGACGCCGGACGAGCTGGTGGCGCTCGTCGACGACGCGGGCCTGCACGTCGAGCAGCTGCACGGCGTGCGGGTCGTCGCGGACCTCATCCCCAGCGCCGCCCTCGATCTCGAGCCCGGCGCCCCGGCAGCTCTGCTCGCCTTGGAGCGGTCCCTCGCCGACCGCTCGCCGTTCCGCGATCTCGCGACGTCGCTGCACGTTCTCGCCGTACGCAGGTAGTCCGTGAGTCCCCGCGAGCGCAGCGAGCAATCATGAGTAGGAGCCAGCTGCGACCGGTCGGGCCCGCGGGCGGGCCGCCCGGCGACGACACCGGCTGCACCGTGCTGCACGTCGACATGGACGCCTTCTACGCCTCCGTCGAGCTGCTGGCCCGACCCGAGCTGCGCGGCAAGCCGGTCATCGTCGGCGGCGGCGGCAGCCGCGGCGTGGTGCTGTCGGCGACGTACGAGGCGCGGGCGTACGGCGTGCACAGCGCGATGCCGATGATGCGGGCCCGGCGGCTCTGCCCCGAGGCCGTCGTCATCCACCCCACCCCGGGTGTCTACGCGCAGGCGTCGGACAACGTGATGGAGGTCTTCCGGTCGGTGACGCCGCTGGTCGAGCCGATCTCGCTGGACGAAGCCTTTCTCGATGTGCGCGGTGCCGCTCGCCGGCTTGGTACGCCGAGGCAGGTCGGCGAGTGGATCCGGGCCACGGTCGAGGACGAGCAGGGCATCACGTGCTCGGTCGGTGTGGCAACGACCAAGTTCGTGGCGAAGCTCGCCAGTGCGCGCTGCAAGCCGAACGGGCTGCTCGTCGTACCAGCCGATCGCGTCGTGGCCTTCCTGCACCCCTTGCCGGTCGGGGCGCTGTGGGGAGTGGGGGAGAAGACCGAGGAGGTGCTCCGCCGGCTCGGGCTGCACACCGTCGGCGACATCGCCAACACCCCGCTCGGGACCCTGCAACGGGCCCTCGGCCCGGCCGCCGGCAGCCACCTGTCGTCCCTGGCGTGGGGCCGGGACGAGCGACGCGTCACCCCGCACGAGCCGGACAAGAGCATCGGTGCGGAGGAGACCTTCCCGGTCGACGTCGACGACCCGGCGGTGGTCACTCGCGAGCTGCTGCGGCTCTCGGAGCGGACGGCGGCCCGGCTGCGGGCGTCGGGGCAGGTCGGGCGGACGGTCAGCATCAAGATCCGCTTCGCCGACTTCACGACGATCACCCGGTCGCGGACGCTGCGGGAGTCGACCGACGTCGGCCGGACCGTTTACGAGACGGCGGTAGGCCTCTACGAGGCGCTCGGTCTCGAACGGGCCCGGCTGCGGCTGGTCGGCGTCCGGGTCGAGGGCATCGCTGACGCAGCCGGCGTACCTCACCAGCTTGCCCTCGGCGAGAAGGAGAGCGGTTGGCGGGAGGCGGAGCAGGCCGTCGACAAGGCATCTCGCCGGTTCGGCACGGGCGCGGTCCGCCCCGCCACGCTCGTTGATCCCGGCGGCGAGGCGCCGGCAGCGCCGTCCTCGCGACCGCCTTCGAGCCGCGGAAAGCGGGACCGTTAGCCACTCGCGTCCTGCGGTCGGGTGACGTATGCAGGATGCGCTCGTATCCTGGGGGCTCACGCCCGACCGCTCGACATCCTGGAGGGAGCGCCGTGCCGCTCTCCGATCACGAGCAGCGCCTGCTCGACCAGATCGAGCGCGCCCTCTACCAGGAGGACCCCAAGTTCGCGACGACCGTGCGGTCGAGCGACCTGCGCACGCACATGAAGCGGCGGATGCGGCGCGCGGCGTTCGTGTTCGGGGTGGGCGTCGTCGTGCTGCTCGGCGGTCTGTTCAGCAACATGCCGGCCGTGGGTATCGGCGGCTTCGTCGTGATGGTCGCCGCCCTCGCGCTCGCCTTGTCGAGCTGGAAGCGACTGGGCACGTCACCTGCGCAAGGCCTGCGTGCGGTGGGCAGTGACGGACCGGCTCGGACCAAGCGTGCCACGTCTCGTGGCACGCCGGCCGGCGGCAGCATGATGGCGCGACTGGAAGAGCGCTGGAAGCGGCGCTGGGACGAGCGCGACCGCTAGCACAGTCCTCAGATGCCGGAGTGCTCCGCGACGACGTTCAGGTCGATGAACTCAGGCGGCCCGTCGAACATCTCCGCCATCACCTGTCGTACCGCCTGCAGGCCCTCCTGGCGACGCTCGTCGCCTTCCCGAGCGCGCGCCTTCTCCTCGCTCTCGAACATGACGATGATGTACACGTCGCTCGGGTTCTTCTGGTCGCGCGCGGCAGTGGATCGCACCAGGCCGGAACCGGGTTGCTCCAAGGCGTTGAGCGAATTCATCAAGGCGATGACTTCCGCGTCGTCGCCCTGCTTCAGTCGGGTCTTGATGATCTGCATCCACATGGTCGACTCCTCCGGGTGCCCGGGTCCGCCGGTCCGTTCGTGCGGCAGGGCAGGCTGAACTAACCATTGTCCGGGCGGCCACGCAGGAGTATCGCTTTTTGCATGACAACACTGATGATCACGCACGATGTTGACGACGTCGCGCACTGGCTGGCATCACCGAAGCGCGAAGAGCTGTTCGGGCCGCGCGGCATCACCGCCCGAACCTTCGTGGACGCCGAGAGGTCGAACCACACCGGGCTCCTGGTCGAGGTGCCCGACGTCGACACCTTCCAGCAGATTCTGGCCACACCTGAGGCAGCTGACGCGATGAAGTACGACGGCGTTCACCCCGACACGGTCCACGTCATGGTCGCGCCGTAACGAGCGTCAGCGTGCGTGACCCACTGCTCACGGCATGGATCGAGAACGGCGGTCGGTAAAGCGGCAACGTGCCGGCATCGTGACTGCCGCAGGAACAGCGACGTTGATGCCGAATGAATCCGGCATGCCGATGACGGTCGACGTTGCACCACCCGCGCGCCCTCGTCGCCTCGTTCGAGACCGGCTGTGGAGCCGGCTTCTGCTCGGGGCAGCGACTGTGGTGTTCGTGCTGCCCTGGCCGCATCAAGTCCTCTCCGCGGTGGGCACCTCGGACCACAGGACCCTGGATTCGGCGGGCTACTCCCGCAGCCTCACCGTGCCGACGCAAGCCGCGCCGCGGCCGGCGCGAGGGGACGACATTCTCGGTTCGCTCACGGTGCTCCAACAGGCCGGGTCGAACAACAAGGTCGCCGCTGATCGGCGCCTGCTCTGTCTTGCTCTCGGCATCCCCGGCGCATATCTGCTGGGCCGGGCGCGTCGTTCCCGGGCTGACAAGAACTAGTCAGGGAAAACGACCGGTTCCGGCGGTGTTCGGCGGGTCCACGCCGTCCTAGCGTCGCCGCAGCCGCGACCGAAGGCGCCGCGACCCGACTCAGCCGGAGGGCGACATGCCCGAGATCGAGGAGTCCATCGTCATCGCTCGGCCCCGCGAGGAGGTCTACGAGTTCATGACGGCTTCGGAGAACGTCCCGCTCATCAACAGCAATGTCGTCGACTTCGAGCTCGTCTCGGGGGAGGACCGCACCGTCGGCGCAGTCGCCAAGGGGGTCTCGAAGGTGGCCGGCCGCCGGCTCGAGTGGACTACCACGATCCGCGAGGTCGACGACGGAAAGCGGACGCTGATCGCGAGCACCGAGTCGAAGATCGCCTTCACGATCGAGATGCGCTTCGAGGACGATCCCGGCGGGACCAAGGTGGTCTGGTCGCAGCACACGGATTCGCTCGGCGGCTTCTTCGGCAAGCTCGCCGACTCCGTGGTCGTCAAGATGTACGCGCGCGACGTGCACGGCAACCTGGAGAAGGCAAAGCTCCTCCTCGAGTCGTAGCCGGTCGGCTCAGACGGCGCGGGGCCGCCGACGTCCGAGGTGTCGCACGGACGACCAGGCGTTGTCGAAGCCGTCGAGCGCGTCGGCGACGAGCGTCCCGAGCGTCGACGCCGTCCACCTCAGGGTCGACGGCGGAAGCAGCCACGCCCGCCACCGCGCGACACCACCGATGCCGGCGTGCAGCGCGGCGCGCACCACAGCGGCATCGTCGTACAGCCCGGCGGTATCGGCGAAGCCGTCGCGCGCGTAGCGCGAGCGCTCCGCGGCGAGGGCGACCCGCGACAGAGCCTCACGGGCGCCGGCATCGAGCGAGTGCCGTTGCGCGAGTGCAGCCGCTGCAGCGCGGGGTGAGTCTGCCGCTCGCCACACGTGCCTGATGTCGATCGCGTCGTCCCGCACCTGTTCCCAACCGGCGAGCGCACCACCTGTGTGCCACCGCCGCCGCCGGCGCAGCAGGTGCAGCAGTCGCGGCAGCACCAGCGCGACGAGCAGCGCCACCCCCAGGAGCAGGCTCAGCGACCGGCGCGTCGTGTGGCGGGCCGGACCCGCGACAGGCGCCGCGGTAGGCCCGGGGTCGTCGAGGCGGTCGCGCTTCGCGTCCAACGCCGATTGGCCGGTCGTGTCGCCTGCGGTGTCCCGGTTGGGCAGGTCCGGTCCTTCGAGCGTGCCCTGCTGATCCGACCCTGCTGCGCCGGCCGGGAGCGCGTACGCCGGCACGACGGTCTGCCCGTCGCGCCGTGGCGTCGGTTCGAAGCGGACCCAGCCGGCGCCGCTGAACCAGGCCTCCGGCCAGGCGTGCGCGTCGTCGGTGGTGACGACGTACGTCCCGTTCGCCTGCCGGTGCCCCATCGTGAAACCGACGGCGACGCGCGCCGGCACATCGGCAATGCGGATCATCGCAGCCATCGCCGACGCATACTGCTCGCAGAAGCCGCGCCGGCCACGCAGGAACGCCTCGAGCGCACTCGAGCTGTCGATCCCTGGCACCTGTGTCGTCGTCGAGTAGCGGAAGCCGTGCCCGGGGGAGAAGAACGCCTGAATGGCCGCGACCTTCGCGTACGGCGTCGCCTTGCCCTTGATGACCTTGGCGGTCAGCGAGCGCACGTACGGCGTGACCTCGTCGCCTGGATCTGCGGCGTACTGCCGGATGTCGTTGTCGCCACCCGTGTCGATGCCTTGCTCGAGCAGGGCTCGGTCGGGAGTCGCCTTGATCGCGGTGACGGCGTACTGCTTCTTCACCTTCTTCGTGCTGCTGCGAATGCTGTAGACCGTCTCGCTCCGGTCGTCGTACAGCCACGGACCGTCGACGTCGACCTTGCTCGGCACCGCCGGAACCGGCAGCCACTGCGCGTCGAGGTTGCGGATCTGCACCTTCACCCGCACCTCATCGGTCGCTGCCGAGCTCAGCCCACGCGGGAACGGCAGCGTCCCTTTCACGCCGTCCTTCTGGGTGCTGCCGGACAGTCGCGATGACGACCACCCCGCGTCGCTGAACCGGTCGAGCGTCGTCATCCGCAGGTAGTCGGGGGTGTTTGCGTTCGTCGAGTACGTGAGGACGTCGTGGGCCTTCGGCAGCCTGAGGTCGTCGCGCAGCTTGGTGATCGGGTTGTACGTCGTGGTCGTGTGTGAGCCCCTGCCGCTGCCGTCACCGCCGGTCCCGCCGAGCAACCGCGCGTCGAGTCCCGGGATCATCGCCGGGACGACGACCGCCACGCCCAACGCGGCCGCGCCGATGCGACGGCCGACGCGACCGAGCGAGGTGTCGTCGTACCGGGCACTTCGATCGGGACGATCGGTCCTGAGCGGCGTTCCCCATCGGCTGACGCGATCACTGCCCTCGACGAGCATCAACCACAGCCAGCCGGCCGCGACGAAGACGAACGGGATCCAGCCGAGCCCACCGGGCAGCACGGCCGACGGGACGGCGTACAGCACGAGCAGCGGCAGACCCGCGACCGCCGCCCGGCCGAAGACCACCGCGATCAGGTCGACCACGATCGCAACCGCCCCGACGCCGAGCACGGCGACGAGGGTCAGTCCGGCGTTCGTCGGCACCGGCGGAGCCAGCCGGTCGATGTCGGTGAGCCCGCTCTGCACGAGGTGGTGGAGCGCGGAGACGGTGTCGCCTGTCGGCAGCAGCCCCAGGGCCAACGTCGTCCTGGCGAAGACCAGGCACACGTAGATGAGCAGGGCGGCCGACGTTGCGACCGGCTGCAGGATGCCGGGCAGGTTCGCCCTGCGGGCAGCCAGCCCGCCGGCCGCGACCGCGGCGATGCCGCCGGCGGCCTTCAGCAGCCAGTGCAGGTCGGCGTACAGGGGTACGACGGCGGCGGCGCCGAGCGCGACCGCGAGCGCGACCGCGAGGGTCAGCCGCTCCCGCGCGCTCACGCCGGGACCTCGGAGGCGATCCGGGTGCCGGCCATCGGCCACACCGATGCCAGCGTCATGCCGTAGGACACCGGGAGGACGCGCCAGCCCGCTGCCGTCAGCAGCGCCGCGGTGCGGTCAGTGTTCGCTTGCGCGGTGCTCTTCTGGCGAGCGCTGATCGGAGCCCAGCTGTCGACGTCGAGGACGACGGCGACGCAGGTGCCGGCGCCGACGCGCAGCCGGGCGATCTTCTCCGCGTCCACGACATCGAGCGCGCCGATCACGGCCACGAGGACGCCGTCGATCCCGCTGCGCAGCCGGGCCGCGGCCGGCGCGAGGCTGTGACCGCGCGACGGCTCGATGAGGGCGAGCGAGTCGAGCACGACGCCCTCGGTCAGCGGCACGTGCGGCGGCCCTATGTCCTCGCCCGTCTCGCCGACGAGGCGCAGCAGGAAGCCTGCCCGCGACAGGCTCACCGCGATGCTCGCGATCGCACTGACGGCGTACTCGTACGACGAACCGGGCCCGTCGCCGCGGTGCGCATTGAGCCGGCCGTCGAGCAGCAGCGTGGCCCGGCTCTGGAACGGCTGCTCCTCGCGCCGCACCATCAGCTCGCCGACGCGGGCCGTCGACCGCCAGTGCACCTTGCGCAGGTCGTCGCCGTGCCGGTACTCGCGGGTGGCCGCATCGTCGGAGCCGCTCGCCGCCACCGACCGGGAGCGCGAGTCGCCGCCGCCCGCCCAGTCGCCGCCGAGCCGCACCGTCGGGAGCGGCGACACGACCGGTGTGACGATCAGGTCGTCGACCGTCGCGAACGACCGCGTCAGCTCGCACAGCCCGAACGGGTCCGTGAGTCGCACCGCCAGCGGGCCGACGGCGTAGCGGCCGCGGGTGTCGGCGCGGACCGGATACGTCACGTCCCGAACGCCGCGGGGCTCGATCTTGTCGAGGACGAAGCGCGGCCGCCCGCCGAGGGTGTACGGCAGCGCGTCCTCCATCAGCAGCACGCCGCTGGGCAGCCGCGAGACGTTGTCGAGCCGCAGCCGCACCGTCGCGACCCGGCCGGCCTCGACCCGCGGCGGGTCGAGACGGCGGCTGCAGGCGAGCCGGTAGCGGGTGCGGGCGACCACGGCGACAGCAGCGACCGGCAGCACCGCCAGGAAGATGCCGGCGCGGAGCAGGTCGCGCTGCCCGAGCGCTAGCGCGCAGGCAACCAGTGCGATGCCGGCGGCGAGCAGGCAGCGCCCTCGCGTCGTCAGGCCGCTGAGCGCGGCGAGGGCACCGGTCAAGCGGCGCTCACTTCTTGCGGGCCGGTGCGGTGTCGGCCAGCGGCACGCGTACGACGAGGTCGGCCACGACGGCTTCCGGCGTACGGCGCGAGACCTGCGCCTCTGCCGTCGGCAGCAGCCGGTGGGCGAGCACCGGACCGGCAAGCTCCTGGATGTCGTCCGGGAGCACGTAGTCGCGACCCTCGAGGGCGGCCTGCGCCCGGCCGGCCCGCATCAGCTGCAGCGTCGCCCGCGGGGACGCGCCCAGCCGCAGGTCGGGCGACTCGCGGGTGGCGGTGGCGAGGTCGACGACGTAGCGGCGTACGTCATCGGAGACGTGGATGCCCCGGACGACCTCGATGAGCTTGCGGACCTCGAGTGCGTCGGCAACCGGCTCGAGGTCGTCGAGCGGGTCGGCGCCGCCGTGCGTCTCGAGCATCTCCAGCTCGGCACTCGCGGAGGGGTAGCCCATCGACACCCGCGCGGTGAAGCGGTCGCGCTGCGCTTCAGGGAGCGGATAGGTGCCCTCCATCTCGATCGGGTTCTGGGTCGCGATGACCATGAAAGGCGACTCGAGGATGTAGGTGATGCCGTCGACCGTGACCTGCCGCTCCTCCATCGCCTCGAGCAGCGCGGACTGCGTCTTGGGCGAGGCGCGGTTGATCTCGTCGCCGACGACGAGGTTGGCGAAGACGGCACCGGGCTTGAACTCGAACTCCCGGCTCTCCTGGTTGTAGACGCTGACGCCGGTCACGTCCGAGGGCAGCAGGTCCGGCGTGAACTGGATCCGGCGCACGCTGCAGTCGATCGACCGGGCCAGCGCCTTGGCCAGCAGCGTCTTGCCGACCCCGGGGACGTCCTCGATCAGCAGATGCCCTTCGGCCAGCAGCACGACGAGCGCGAGCCGGACCGCGTCGCTCTTGCCCTCGATGACCTGCTCGATGTTGGCCCGGATCCGGCTGGAGGACTCGAGCAGGTCCTCGAGCCCGGCCGGCGCCGTGCTGGTGCGGGGGGAGCGGCGGACCACCGGCGGGGCCTCCTGTGACGGCGGCCTGGTGGCCGGGCTGATGGCAGTCACATCATGCTCGCATCCGGCCGCGTTGTCGGCACCCTCTCGCGCGCAACGGTTCGGCAACCGTCCGCCCCGGCGCCGACACAAATGCACGAAAGCGTGCGACCCGCGGCGCGCCCCCCGCGAGGCGGCCGAGCAGCGGCCTCCGGAGTGTGCATTTCCGTCGGTGGACGGCCCGGAAACCGCCGTCGTACGGCGGACCAACGACGTGGATGAGAAGTAGGGCTTCAGTTGGCGATTCGCGTTGACGATGGGGGAAAGTGGAGTAACGTGGTGGACATCGGGGCGACGGGGAAGGAGCGGCCGTGTTTCTCGGCACGCACACCCCCCGGCTCGACGACAAGGGCCGGCTGTTCCTGCCGGCGAAGTTCCGGGACGAGCTGGCAGGAGGCGTCGTGATCACACGGGGCCAGGAGCGCTGCCTCTACGTCTTCACCCGCGCCGCCTTCGCCGCCCGCGCCGAGGAGCTGCAGACGCAGTCGATCGGCTCGAAGGCCGCCCGCGACTACGGCCGGATGTTCTTCAGCAGCGCGTCCGACGAGATCCCGGACAAGACCGGTCGGGTGACCCTGCCGCAGCCGTTGCGCCAGTACGCCGGCCTCACCAAGGACTGCGTCGTCATCGGCGCCAACACCCGGCTCGAGATCTGGGACGCGGCTGCCTGGGCGGCATACGAGGCCGAGCAGGAGCAGGCCTTCGCCGACCAGGACGAGGGGGCGCCGGTCCTCATCTAGCAGCGCTGTCCCTCATTTCAGGGCCCTGTCTTCAGGCCTCCGACCGCTCCCTTCCTGGCGCACCTTCCCCGGCGCCAGGCGGGGAGCGGGCGGGGACCTGGCGGACAGGGCACCACCGGCACCGCACGCACCGCCCGCAGCACCCGCACGACGACCCGGAACCGCGAGCCCGGGCCGCACAGAGCACCACCGAGAGGGTCGAGATGGACAGCAACGCTGCACGCCCCGCCGACGACGACAGCGGCTTGGGCGCCGAGGTGCGCGAGAGCTTTCTGCTCCTGGGCATCTCGATCGGCATCACGGCGGCAGTGACCGTCGCCGCGCAGGCCGCCCTCAGCCTGCTCGGCTGAGATGACCTCTCCCGGCCGCCCGGCGCACGTGCCGGTGCTGCTCGACCGGTGCGTCGGTCTGCTCGCTCCAGCGCTCACCGACGCCGACGCCGTGGTCGTCGACTGCACGCTCGGCATGGGCGGTCATGCGGAGGCGCTCCTCGAGGCGACGCCCGCGCGGCTCGTCGGCATCGACCGCGACCCGGAGGCGCTCCGTCGCAGCACGGCCCGTCTTTCGCCGTACGCCGATCGAACGACCTTCGTGCACGCGGTGTACGACGAGCTGCCGACGGTGCTCGCCGGGCTCGGGCTCGACAGCGTGCAGGGAATCCTGTTCGACCTCGGCGTGAGCTCGCTGCAGCTCGACGAGGCCGACCGCGGGTTCGCCTACTCCCACGACGCCCCACTCGACATGCGGATGGACCCCAGCCGCGGTCGCAGCGCCGCCGACATCGTCAACACGTACGACGGCAAGGAGCTGGCCCGCGTCCTGCGCGAGTACGGCGACGAGCGCTTCGCCTCCCGGATCGCCGACGCCATCGTTCGCGAGCGCAGCCGCGAGCCGTTCACGAGCACCGCGCGGCTGGCGGAGCTGGTGCGGACATCCATCCCGGCGGCGACGCGGCGCACGGGCGGGCACCCCGCGAAGCGGACGTTCCAGGCACTGCGCATCGAGGTCAACGACGAGCTCGGGGTGCTGCGCCGCGCCATCCCGGCCGCGGTCGACGCGCTTGCGGTCGGCGGCCGGCTGGTCGTCCTGTCCTACCAGTCGCTGGAGGACCGCATCGTCAAGGCCGAGCTCGTCGCCCGCTCGACGAGCGATGTTCCGGTCGACCTGCCGTTCGTGCCGGCCGGCTCCTCGCCGGAGCTCCGGTTGCTGGTGCGCGGCGCGGAGAAGGCGTCTGCCGCAGAGATCGAGCTCAACCCGCGGGCCGCCTCCGTGCGGCTGCGGGCCGCAGAGCGACTCCGGGACGCGGCATGAGCGCCGCCACTGCCCGCACATCGACGCGGTCGGCCCGCAGCGCCACGCGTCCCACGACTCGACCGTCGGCGCGCTCTGTCGGTTACCTGCGACTGGTCGCCGCGCGCCGGTCCAGCGCCGCGCGGGCGCCGTTCATCGCCGTCGTCGTCGTCATCCTGTCGGTGGGACTGCTCGGACTGCTGCTGCTGAACACGGTCCTCGCCCAGGACGCCTTCCAGCTGCATGCCCTGCAGGTGCAGGGCCATGTTCTGGCCGACCAGGAGCAGGGCCTGCAGCGCGACGTCGAGCGCCTGCAGTCGCCCCAGTCGCTCGCGTCGCGAGCCACTGCGCTCGGCATGGTGCCCGGTGGCACCCGGGCGTTCCTTCGGCTCTCGGACGGCAAGGTCCTCGGCGTCGCGCTGCCCGGCGAGGTCGCCCCGGCACCCGTTGTCGCCGCCGCCCCCACCGGCGCCGCCCCCGCCGCCGCAACCCCCGCGAAGCCGAAGCCGTCCGCGGCCTCGACCGGCGGCTGGGTCACCGTCCCGGCGCACCAGCCAACCGCGAAGAAGCCGGCACCGAAGCCGAGCCCACGGCCATGACGACGACTCGCCGCACGCCGCCGCCGGCACGGCGGTCCGGCGCTCGCCCGACCGCCGCTCGCAAGCCGGCCCGCCCGGCGTCGTCGACGCGCACTCGCGCTTCCCACCCGTCCCGCCGGCCGGTGTCGCGGCCGGCCGGTCGGCGGCCGGTCCGCCGGACCCCGCTCGGCCAGCCGGGCCTGCGGCTGCGCGGCGGCTTCGCCCTTGTCCTCGTCGTCCTCGTCGCGTTGGCCTGCCGGCTGGTCTGGCTGCAGGGGCTGCAGTCCACGGCGTACGCCGCCGACGCGACGTCCCAGCGACTGCGGACCACGACGCTCGTCGCTCCGCGCGGTGAGATCACCGACCGCAGCGGTCAACCTCTCGCGCAGTCGGTCGAGGCTCGCGCCGTCTACGGCGAGCCACGCATCATCGCCGCCGCCGACTGCCCACCGCATGCCGACAAGCCCTGCACGCCGGAGACGATCGGGGCGGCCCTCGCACCCGTGCTCCAGCTCCCGGCGGCCGAGCTCACCGCGAAGCTGTCGCGCAAGAGCGCCTTCGTCTACCTCGCCCGCGGGCTGGACCCGGCAGTCGGCGTGAAGGTGCGCGAGCTCGGTCTGGTCGGCGTCGGTGTGATGTACGAGTCGCAGCGGACGCACCCGGCGGGTGACCTCGCCGTCAGCGTCACCGGCTTCACCGATCGCGACGGTCGTGGCCTGGCCGGCGTCGAGTCCGGCATGCAGAAGGTGCTCGCCGGCAAGGACGGCAAGACGACCGCCGAGGTCGACAAGGCGGGCCGGATCATCCCGACCGGCACGACGACGAGCGTCGAGCCGGTGCCCGGCCGCGCGGTGCAGCTCACGATCGACCGTGATCTGCAGTGGTACACCCAGCAGATGCTCGCGGCGAAGGTCGCCGAGGTGCACGCGGAGAACGGCTCGGCTGTCGTCATGGACGTCCGCACCGGCGAGATCCTCGCGCTGGCGACCGCTCCGACGTTCAACCCCGACAACAAGGCGGTGAAGCCGCCGCGGGACGCGCTGCGCAACGTGGCGGTGGGCGATGTCTACGAGCCGGGCTCGGTCAACAAGGTCATCACGGCTGCTGCTGCGCTCGAGGCCGGGATCGTCACGCCCGAGACGCCGATCACGGTGCCGCCGACGTTGCGCGTCGGGCACCACACGGTTCACGACGCGGAGCAACACGGCGTCGAGCACCTGACGTTCGCCGGCGTACTCGCCAAGTCTTCGAACATCGGCACGGTCATGGTCGCGCAGAAGGTCGGCTCGCAGGGGCTGTACGACGCGATGAAGCGCTTTGGGTACGGCGAGAAGTCCGGGCTCGGCCTGCCCGGTGAGAGCCGTGGCCGGCTGCCGAAGCCCGAGGACTGGTCGGGCACGTCCATCGCGACCATCCCGATCGGTCAGGGCGTCTCGGTCAACGTGATGCAGGTCGCCTCGGTCTACGCGACCGTCGCCAACGGCGGTGTCCGAGTGACCCCGACCGTGATCAAGGCCGTGGCCGACGACACCGGGCGGCTCGTGCCGGCCGCCAAGCCGACCAGCCGCCGAGTCATCTCGCCGGAGGTCTCAGCGACCTTGCGCACGATGCTCGAGGCCGTCGTCAGCGCCGAGGGCACGGCGCCCCTCGCTGCCGTCCCGGGCTACCGCATCGCCGGCAAGACCGGTACGGCGCAGCGCGTCGTCAACGGGCGCTACGCACCCGGCAACTACACGAGCTCGTTCATCGGCTTCGCACCGGCCGACGCACCGCGGCTGGTCACGGCAGTCGTCCTCCAGGGAACGGGTCACGGCAACGTCTACTACGGGGGCGCCACGGCCGGGCCGGTGTTCAAGCAGATCATGTCGTTCGCGCTCGGCGGGCTGAAGATCCCCCCGACCGGCACGACCGCGCCGGTCGTCAAGCTGACCGCCGGATAGCCTGCCGACGTGCCCGCGACCCCCGACGGGACGACGGCTCTGCGCCCCTCGTCCCCGCCGCGGCGGCCACTTCCGGCGCTGCTCGATGCGGTGCCGGGACTGCGCGTCGTCGGCAGCCTCGACGGCGTGGAGGTCACCGGCTGCACGCACGACTCGCGGGCCGTGCGCCCCGGCGACCTGTACGCCGCCCTGCCCGGGGCGCGGGCGCACGGCGCGGATTTCGCCGAGGACGCGGTAGCCGCTGGAGCCGTGGCAGTGCTGAGCGACCCGGCCGGGGCCGGCCGGTTCTCGGGCGTGCCGGTCGTCGTCGCCGAAGACCCGCGCGGTGTGCTGGGAGCCGTGGCCCGCTGGGTCCACGACGACCCGGCAGCCGGGCTGCTGCTGCTCGGTGTCACCGGGACGAACGGCAAGACGACGACGGCGTTCCTGCTCGAGTCGGGGCTGCGGGCCGCGGGCCACTCGACCGCACTTCTCGGCACGGTGCTCACGCGCATCGGTGACGACGTGCTGCCGAGCATCCGCACGACACCCGAAGCGACCGACCTGCACGCGATGTTCGCGGTGATGCGCGAGCGGAGCGTGACGGCGGTCGCCATGGAGGTCAGCAGTCATGCGCTCGTACTCGGCAGGGTCGACGGGTTGGTGTTCGACGTCACGGCCTTCACCAACCTGAGCCAGGACCACCTCGACTTCCACCCGACGATGGCCGACTACGAGGCGGCGAAGGCGCAGCTCTTCACGCCGGCGCGCTCCCGGCACGGCGTCGTCAACTGCGACGACCCGGCCGGGCGCCGGATCCTGCACGCGGGCCTGGTCCCCTTCACGACCTACGGCGAGGACGCCGACTGGAGCGCCGGCCAGGTCGACCTTCGCGACGACGGCAGCAGCTTCCGGTTGCGCGGACCGGACGGCCTCGACATGCGGGCGAGCGTGCGGCTGCCGGGCGCGTTCAACGTCAGCAACGCGGTCTGCGCGATCGCGACCCTCGCCACCGCCGGCGTACCGGTCGAGGACGCGGTTCGTGGCGTCGGCGAGCTGGCTGGTGTGCCCGGGCGGATGGAGCGCGTGGATGCCGGGCAGCCCTTCCTCGCCGTCGTCGACTACGCGCACACGCCTGAGGCGGTGACCACGCTGCTCGCCGCCGTCCGGCAGGTCACGCCCGGCCGGGTCATCGTCGTGCTCGGCTGCGGCGGGGACCGCGATCGTGGCAAGCGGCCACTGATGGGGCGGTCGGCGGTCGACGGCGCTGACCTCGCCATCCTGACCAGCGACAACCCGCGCAGCGAGGACCCGCTCGCGATCCTCGCGGAGATGGCCGCGGACGCACCCGGCGCCCTCGTCGAGCCCGATCGCCGGGTCGCCATCGAGCTGGCCGTCGCGCGCGCCAAGCCGGGGGACACGGTGGTCGTCGCGGGCAAGGGCCACGAGACGGGTCAGGAGATCAACGGCGTCGTCACGCACTTCGACGACCGCGAGGTCCTGCGTGAGGCGCTGTCGTGATCCCGATGAGCCTCGTGGACGTCGCCGGGACGGTGGGAGCCGACGCCGTCCTCGACGGAGTCGTCACCGGCGAGGTGCGCATCGACAGCCGCCTGGTCGCCCCCGGCGACCTGTTCGTGGCGCTGCGCGGCGAGCACAGCGACGGGCACGAGTTCGCGCCGGCGGCTGTCGACGCCGGCGCCGTCGGCGTACTGGTCGAACGACGGACCACGTCGCGCGACATCGTCGTACCCGACGCCCTCGCGGCTCTGCAATCCCTTGCCCGACAGGTGTTCTCGCTCGACCAGCCGCTGACGTTCGGGCTCACCGGGAGCAGCGGAAAGACCTCGACGAAGGACCTGCTCGCGCAGGTCCTGGCGGCCTTTGGCCCCACGCTTGCACCGGTCGGCTCGTTCAACAACGAGATCGGGTTGCCGCTCACCGCGACACAGCGGACGAGCGACACGGCGTACGCCGCCCTCGAGTACAGCGCCCGCGGAGTTGGCCACATCGCCTTCCTGTGCAACATCGTGCGACCGCACGTCGCGATCGTGCTCAACGTCGGTTCCGCGCACCTCGGCGAGTTCGGCAGCGTGGAGAACATCGCGCTGGCCAAGGGTGAGCTCGTCGAGGCGGCGACGTCGCTGGCGGTGCTGAATGCCGACGACCGGCTGGTGCGCGGCATGTCGGCCCGCACGGTGCATCCCGTGGTGACCTTCGGCCGGTCTGACGCCGCTGACTACCGGGCCGCGGACATCAGCGTGGACGACGAGGGCAGACCGTCGTTCCGGCTCGAGACGCGGAGCGGGGCCGCCGGGGTGTCCCTGCAGTTGCGCGGTGAGTACCAGACCTGGAACGCCCTGGCCGTGGCGGCCGCGGTGATCGGGTCCGGCGTCACCTCGGACGTGGCTCATGTCGCCGACTTGCTCAGTGCGGCCAAGGCGGTCAGCCGGTGGCGGATGGAGGTCACCGAGCGCGCGGACGGCGTGACGGTCGTCAACGACGCCTACAACGCCAACCCCGACTCCATGCTCGCCGCGCTCCGCACGCTGCAGGTGATGAGCCGAGGTGGCCGACGCCGGACCTGGGCCGTGCTCGGGGAGATGGCCGAGCTCGGTCCCGATGCCGCCTCGGCCCATCAGGAGCTCGGCCGCTGGACCGCACGACTCGCCGTGTCGCGGCTGGTGGTCATCGGTTCTGCGGCGGCTGGCATCCATGCTGGCGCTGTGACCGAGGGCTGCCGCGACGCCGTGCTCGTCGCTGACGTCGACGCGGCCCTCGCGCTGCTGCGCGCGCAGGTCGGTCCCGGCGACGTCGTGCTCGTGAAGGCGTCGCGGTCGGTCGGGCTCGAGAAGCTCGCTGCGGCTCTGATCGAGGGAACCGCCGGATGAGGAGCGTCCTCATCGCGGCGATGACGGCTTTGGTGCTGAGCCTGCTCGGCACGCCGGCGGTCGTCCGGCTGTTCCGCCGTCGCGGCTACGGCCAGGAGATCCGCGAGGACGGTCCCTCCAGCCATGCAGTGAAGCGCGGCACCCCCACCATGGGTGGCGTCGTGATCATCGTCGCGACGCTCATCGGCTACTTCGTGGCGCACCTGTTCGTCGCCAACCAGCGCGGTCGCGGGCCCACGGCCAGCGCGCTCCTCGTCCTCGGCCTGATGACCTCCCTCGGCCTGGTCGGTTTCCTCGACGACTTCATCAAGATCCGCAAGCAGCGATCACTCGGCCTGACCGCGGCCGCGAAGTTCTCCGGTCAGCTGCTCACCGGTGTCGGCTTTGCGATCGCGGCACTGCAGTTCAAGAACCGGCACGGCCTCACGCCGGCGTCCGAGCACCTGTCGTTCGTCCGCGACTACACCGGTATCACGCTCGGGACAGCGGGGTTCATCCTGTTCGCCTACCTCGTGGTCACCGCGACGTCGAACGCCGTCAACCTCACCGACGGCCTCGACGGCCTCGCGAGCGGCACCAGCGTGATGGTCTTCGCGGCGTACGTCGTGATCGCCTTCTGGGAGTTCGGGAACGCCTGCACCCGGGTGGGTGTTGCGCAGACGTCCTGCTACAGCGCGCGGGATCCGCTCGACGTCGCCCTCGTGGCCGCGGCCGCGATGGGTGCCTGCTTCGGCTTCCTGTGGTGGAACGCCTCGCCGGCGAAGATCTTCATGGGCGACACGGGCTCGCTGGCGCTGGGCGGCCTGCTCGCCGGCATCGCGATCGTGACCCGGACCGAGCTGCTGCTCATCGTCCTCGGCGGGTTGTTCGTCGTCGAGACGCTGTCGGTGATCCTGCAGGTCGGGGTGTTCAAGATGACCCGCAAGCGGATGTTCAACATGGCCCCGATCCACCACCACTTCGAGCTGGCCGGCTGGGTGGAGAACACCGTCATCGTGCGGTTCTGGATCATCGCCGGGCTGGCCGTGGCCTTCGGCCTGGGCGTGTTCTACGCCGAGTTCCTCTCGGCCGGCCCCCTCGGTTGATGACCTCGTACGACGGGAAGCGCATCGTCGTCGCGGGGGCCGGGATCTCGGGCGCCGCCGCGGCCGACGCGCTGCGTCAGCGAGGTGCGGATGTCACCGTCGTCGACGCCCGCGGGGGAGACGGCGTCGCCGTCACCGACACCGTTCCGGCCGGCACCGAGCTCGTCGTCACCAGCCCGGGCTGGCGGCCCGACTCACCGTTGCTGCTCGACGCGGCCGCCAAGGGCATAGAGGTGTACGGCGAGGTCGAGCTCGCCTGGCGACTCCGGGCACCCGACGCCGCTCCGTGGCTCGCCGTCACCGGCACCAACGGCAAGACGACGACGGTCAAGATGCTGGAGTCGATGCTGCGCGCCGCCGGTCACCACACGGTCGCGGCGGGCAACGTCGGGCTCCCGCTGCTGACCGCCGTGCTCGACCCGTCGTACGACGTCCTGGCCGTCGAGCTGTCGAGCTTCCAGCTGCACTGGTCGTCGTCGCTGCGCCCGATCGCGGCAGCCGTGCTCAACGTCGCGCCCGACCACCTCGACTGGCATGGCTCGATGGGCGCGTACGCCCAGGCGAAGGCGCGGATCTGGGCCGGCGAGACCAGCATCGGCAACGCCGACGACGAGGTGACGCGCACGCTGCTCAGCCGCGCGCCCGGTCGGCGGGTGAGCTTCACGTTGCGGACCCCGCGGGCGGGTGAGCTCGGGCTCGTCGAGGACCTGCTCGTCGACCGCGCCTTCGAGGACGTCGCCGGTGAGGCGACCGAGCTCGCGTCGCTGGGTGACCTCACGGTGATCGGAGCGCACAACGTCGCCAACGCGCTCGCCGCCGCCGCGCTGGCCCGTGCCTACGGAGTCTCCGCCGAGGCGGTCCGCACGGGTCTGCAGACCTTCGTCGCCGACCCTCACCGCAACGCCGTGGTCGTCGTACGCGACGGGGTGACCTGGGTCGACGACAGCAAGGCGACCAACCCGCATGCCGCCGCTGCCAGCCTCGCGTCATATGACCGGATCGTCTGGATCGCCGGCGGTCTGCTGAAGGGCGCGGCTGTCGACGACCTCGTGCGCGACGCCGCCCCGAACCTCGCCGCGGTCGTGCTGCTCGGTACCGATCGGCAACCGATCCGTGACGCGCTGTTGCGACACGCCCCGGATGTCCCCGTCGTGGAGGTCGAGCGGCTCGACACTGAGGCCATGTCCGAGGTCGTTGCTGCCGCGCGCCGCCTTGCGCGCCCGGGCGACACCGTGCTGCTCGCGCCGGCCGCGGCGTCGATGGACTGCTTCCGTGACTACAAGGAGCGCGGCGACCTGTTCGCGGCGCTGGCAGCAGGGTGATCGCGGCGTGACAGCGACCTCGACCCTGTCGCCGCCACGGAAGGCCACCGCAGCGAAGGCGACGCCGAAGACCGCGGTGCTGCAGCGGCCGCTGGCGTCGTACTACCTCGTTCTCGCCTCGACCGCCGCGCTGCTGCTCATCGGCCTGGTGATGGTGTTCTCCGCGTCGAGCGTGAAGTCCTACGCGACCTACCACTCGTCGTACGCCATCGCGATGAAGCAGGCGCTGTTCATGGCGGTCGGCATCCCCTGCATGTGGGCGGCGTCCCGGCTGCCGGTGCGGGTCTGGCGGATGCTCGGCTACCCGCTGCTGATCGCCGCTATCGCCGGCCTCGTGCTGGTGCTCGTGCCCGGCATCGGCCGCAACGTCGACGGAGCGACCCGGTGGATCCCGCTGCCGGGTGGGTTCAACGTCCAGCCCAGCGAGCTGGGCAAGCTCGCGGTCGCCCTGTGGGGCGCGGACCTGCTGGTCCGCAAGAAGAAGCTGCTGCGGGAGTGGAAGCACCTGTTCGTGCCCCTGCTGCCGGTCGCGGGGCTGATCTGCTTCCTCGTGATGCTCGAGCCCGACATGGGTACGACGCTGGCGACGGTCGCGATCGTCGTCGCCCTCCTGTGGGTGGTCGGCACGCCGCTGCGCTACTTCGCCGCCTTCCTCGGTGTCCTGGCCGCGCTCGGCACGGCACTGGCCATCGCCGAGCCCTACCGGATGGCCCGGCTCACGGCCTTCCTGCACCCGTTCGACGACCCGCAGGGGACCGGCTACCAAGCCGTGCAGGGCCTGTACGCCCTGTCGTCCGGCGGCTGGTTCGGGCTCGGACTCGGTGCCAGCCGCGAGAAGTGGTCCGGCGGACTGCCCAACGCTCACACCGACTTCGTCTTCGCGATCATCGGCGAGGAGCTCGGCCTGCTCGGCACGATCGCGGTGCTGCTGCTGTTCGCGACCCTGACGTACGCCGGGGTGCGGATCGCCAAGCGCACCACCGACCCGTTCGCGCGGCTGGCCGCGACCGGCGTGACGGCCTGGCTCGCCGCCCAAGCACTGATCAACATGGGTGCAGTCGTGGGACTGGTGCCCATCACCGGCATCCCACTGCCGCTCATCTCCTTCGGCGGGTCCGCGCTGATCCCCACGCTGGTGGCGATCGGGATGCTGCTGTCGTTCGCGCGGACCGAGCCGGGGGCGGCGCAGGCCCTGGCCGCCCGGCGCATCAACCCGTTCCGCCGGGCCGCGCCGGCAGCCGCCCGGACCCGGGCCCCCCGCGGCGGCGCCCGCCGGAAGGGCCGGTCGCCGTCGCGACGTCCCGGCGCCCGCGGGCGGTGAGCCGGGTGCACGTCGTGCTCGCCGGCGGCGGGTCGGCGGGTCACGTCGAGCCGATGATGAACACCGCCGACGCCCTGCGCCGGGCCGATCCCGACATCGGCATCTCCGCGCTGGGCACCGCGGAGGGGCTGGAGTCCCGCCTGGTGCCGTTGCGCGGCTACCAGCTCGTCGTCGTGCCCAAGGTGCCGCTGCCACGCCGGCCGACGGCTGATCTGCTCCGTGTGCCGGGGCGGCTCCGCCGTGCCGTCAAGACGGCCCGGGCGCACCTGGATGCGGTCGATGCGTCCGTGGTCGTCGGGTTCGGAGGCTACGTCTCGGTCCCGGCCTACCTGGCGGCCAGGCGCCGCCGTACACCGATCGTCGTGCACGAGCAGAACGCCCGGGCGGGTATCGCAAACCGGTTGGGCGCGCGGTGGGCCCGGACCGTCGCGGCGGCCGTCGCTGGGTCGGGTCTGAAGGACGCGCACGTGATCGGCATCCCGCTGCGGCGGTCGATCACCACGCTCGACCGTGGTGCCCGGCGGACGTCGGCACGCGCCTCGTTCGGGCTGACCGATGGTCCGGTGCTGCTGGTCACCGGTGGCTCGCTCGGGGCCCGCCGCATCAACACGGCTATCGCGGACGCGGCCGCCGACCTGGCCGCCGCCGGCGTACAGGTCCTGCACATCACGGGCGCGGCGCGCTTCGAGGAGGTGCGCGAGCAGCTGGGACCCGTCGTCCCGCCGACGCATCACGTGCACGACTACGTCGATGGCATGGACGCGGCCTACGCGGCGGCGGATCTCGCGCTCTGCCGGGCCGGCGCCAACACGGTCGCCGAGCTGGCTGCGGTCGGCCTGCCGGCGGTCTACGTGCCGTTGCCGATCGGCAACGGGGAGCAGGCGCTCAACGCGAGGCCCGTCGTGGATGCCGGGGGAGGGTTGCTGGTCGACGACGCCGCGCTCGACGCGGAGTGGGTACGCCGCAACGTCCTGCCGTTGCTGGCCGACCCACCCCGGCTGGCCGCGATGGGGTCGAAGGCGGCGGCGCTCGGGCACCGCGACGCCGACGACGCACTGGCCCGGCTCGTGCTCGACGCGGCCCGCTCGTGACCCCGGACATCGGCACCGTCCACCTCGTCGGCATCGGCGGGGCCGGCATGAGTGGGATCGCGCGGGTCCTGCTGGCCCGCGGGGTGCCCGTGACCGGCAGCGATGCCAAGGACTCGCGCGCGATCGCCGCCTTGCGGGCGCTGGGCGCGACCGTGCACATCGGCCACGATGCGTCGTACGTCGACGGGGTCGACACCGTTGTCGTCTCGAGTGCCATCCGCGAGCAGAACGTGGAGCTGCGGGCAGCCCGCGAGCACGGGCTCCGGGTGCTGCCGCGGGCCGAGGCGCTCGCGCTGCTGATGGCCGGGCGACGTGGCGTTGCGGTCGCCGGGACCCACGGCAAGACGACGACCACCTCGATGCTCACCGTCGCGGCCTTCCACTGCGGCGTCGATCCGTCGTTCGCCATCGGTGGCGACCTCAACGAGGCCGGCAGCAACGCCCATCACGGCAGCGGTGACCTGTTCATCGTCGAGGCCGACGAGAGCGACGGGTCCTTCCTCGCCTATCACCCGCACGCCGCGGTCGTGACCAACGTCGAGCTCGACCACATCGATCACTACGCCGACCTGGCCGAGGTGGAGCGGGCGTTCGAGCAGTTCGTCGAGACCGTCGACCCCGACGGCTTCACCGTGATGTGCGCCGACGACCCCGGCAGCGCCCGGCTCGGGTCGTGGGCACAGGCGGCCGGTCACGACGTACGCACCTATGGACTCGGCGATGACGCCGACCTGCGCCTCACCGAGCTGACGATCAGCGGCACGACGAGCCGCTACGAGCCGGTCCTGCACGGTCGCCGGCTGCCTGCTGTCAACCTCCTGGTGCCCGGTGCGCACCTTGCCCTGAACTCCGCCGCCGCGCTGCTCGCCGGGCTGGGACTGAAGCTGCCCGAGACCGAGCTGATCGACGGGTTGGGCGGATACACCGGCGTGCGCCGTCGCATGGAGCTCAAAGGGACGGTCGCGGGTGTCTCGGTCTACGACGACTACGCCCACAACCCGACGAAGGTGCGGGTGCAGCTCGTGGCGGCCCGCGAGGTCGCCGGGCGCGGCCGGCTGATCGTGGCCTTCCAGCCGCACCTCTACAGCCGGACCGCAGCGTTCGCCCAGGAGTTCGGCGCGGCGCTGGGGGCCGCCGACGAGGTGGTCGTCATGGATGTCTACGGCGCCCGGGAGGACCCGGTGCCCGGCGTGACCGGCGCCCTGGTCGCCGACGCGGTGCCCCTGCCTCGGGAGCATGTCGTCTTCGAGCCGTCCTGGTCGGCGGTTCCCGGTCGGCTGGCCGACCTGGCACAGCCGGGCGACCTTGTCCTGACGATGGGGGCCGGCGACATCACGCAGGTCGGTCCCGAGGTGCTGCGCCTGCTGGGTGGTGAGCTCGCATGACGCCCCGGCCGGCGAAGGTCGTGCCGGCGACCGCTCGCCTGAAGGCCAAGGCCTCGGCAGAGCGCTGGGCGCGCCGGCGCCGGGTGCTGCGCCGCGCCGGCATCGGGGCGGCGGCCTTCGCGCCGCTCGCCCTGCTGGCCTGGCTGCTGCTGATGTCACCCCTGCTGGCCGTCCGCCACGTGGCCGTGACGGGCACCAGCCGGCTCAGCGCCGATCAGGTGCGGGCGGCCGCCGACGTGGTGCGCGGCATGCCGCTGGCCCGGGTCGACGCGTCGTCGGTCGTACGACGGGTCGAGGCCCTGCGGGCCGTCGCCGACGTCCGGGTGACGCGGGCCTGGCCCAGCACGCTCAAGCTGCAGGTGGTCGAGCGCACCCCGGTCGCCGGTGTCGTGACCAGGTCCGGTGTCGTGCTGGTGGACCCGACGGGTGTGCTGTTCGCCGACGCGCCCGCGCTGCCGCCCGGGGTGGTCCGGCTGCAGGTCGTCCGGCCGGGTCCGAAGGACCCGACCACCCGAGCTGCCCTCGGAGTGCTGGCCGTGCTGCCGGAGCCGATGCGCGGGCGGGTGCGGATCATCCGGGCGGCGTCACCGTCGAGCGTGACGCTGGTGCTCCGCGACGGGCGCCGGGTGCTGTGGGGCGGCGTGGACGACACGGCCCTGAAGGTGGCGGCTGCGGAGGCGCTGCTGAAGATGCCGGGCAGCGTGTACGACGTCAGCCGGCCCGGCGTCGTCACCCGCCGCTGAGCGGCCGACCACCGCGCCACCGGTCGCTAACCCCATCTCCCGTACGCCCGGCCCTGATCACGCTCCGGGCCCGGGAGCAGGCAGCGCGGAAGGGCGGCTGGGGGCGGATCGGCGGGTGGGCGCTGTCACCCGGTTGCGAGGGATGCACGCTGGGTGAGCGGGAAGGAGTCGAGGTGTCCTGCCCCCCTTCCTGCTTGGGAGCCCGCCGTGCCGGCCGACCCGCCGTCGTCCGATGTGGCCGGCCGGCTGCCCGCAGCCGGCGAGTCTGCCCCGACGCCGGCCCCGACGCCCGCCTCGACCACGGCCTCGAGCCCCGCCCCGACGGCCGTTCCCACCCCCAGCACGAACCGGGCGGAGGCCGCCCGCGCCTCGATGGCGGCGCTGACCGGCTCCGCCGACGTGTTCGAGCTGTTCTTCGACCAGGCGCAGATCGGGCTCGGGCTGGCCGACCTGACGACCCGCTACGTCCGGGTGAACAGCACGTACGCCGACCTGGTTGGCCGGGCGCCGGAGGACCTCATCGGCGTGCCGTTCTCGACCCTGCTGCACCCCGACGACCGGCCCGACGAGGAGTCGCGGGTCTCGCTGCTCCTGCACGGCGCCGAGCACGCGCTGCAGGCCGAGCAGCGCTATGTCGCCCTCGACGGGCAGGTGCGCTGGGTCCTGCACGGCGTCACCGTGGTTCCCGGCCCCGACGGCCGGCCGGCGTGGTTCGCCGTCAGCGCGCAGGACATCACCGAGCGCCGGCGGGCCGAGCAGGACCTGCGCAAGCTCACCGACGAGCTCGCCGAGCGGGCGGTGCGCGACCCGCTGACCGGCCTGGCCAACAGGTCCCTGCTGGAGGAGCGGCTGCGAGCCGTCCTCGCGCGCGACGGTCGCACCGGCGACAGCAGCGGCATCCTCTTCCTCGACCTCGACGGCTTCAAGGCCGTCAACGACGACCACGGCCATCAGGTGGGCGACGCGGTGCTGCGCGCCGTCGCCGGTCGGCTGAGCCATGCGGTGCGTCCGTCGGACACCCTTGCCCGGCTCGGGGGAGACGAGTTCGTCGTCCTCGTCGAGGGGGCCACCGCCGACGGCGTGCAGGCGCTGGCCGAACGCCTGCGCGCCGCCGTGGCCGAGCCGATCACGGTCGGCGACCTCACCCTCAACGTCGGAGTGAGTGTTGGCGTGGCGACCAGCCACGGCGGCTCCACCGAGCCCGGCACGCTGCTGGCACGGGCAGATCGGGGCATGTACGCCGAGAAGAGGGGTGGTTCGGGTGTGTGCTGAGCAGACCGGTCGGCGACACGCCGGGCAGGTCTGTTGACCGCCGGACGGCACTCCCCGTAACGTCCGGCCTCACTCCCCAGGTTGACATAACTGTAAGCGTCTACCTGAGAGTGAGGGTGTCGGAGCTTCCCGCAAGCCTCCTCCGCGCATCCGCCGGACCGTCGGTGGTGCCTTCTCCGCACCGCCGCCATCCCGGTCGTGCACGACCGTTCCGTTCCGTCCCCGGTGCCTTCCCCCGCGCCCGCACGCCCCGCGCCCACCCCCCGTCGTACGAGAGGTCTCCGACACCGTGGCAGCTCCGCAGAACTACCTCGCCGTCATCAAGGTGGTCGGCATCGGCGGCGGTGGCGTCAACGCCGTCAACCGGATGATCGAGGTCGGGCTCAAGGGCGTCGAGTTCATCGCCATCAACACCGACGCGCAGGCGCTGCTGATGAGCGACGCCGACGTCAAGCTCGACATCGGCCGCGAGCTCACCCGCGGGCTCGGCGCCGGTGCGGCGCCCGAGGTCGGTCGGCAGGCCGCCGACGACCACCGCGACGAGATCGAGGAGGTCCTCAAGGGGGCCGACATGGTCTTCGTGACCGCCGGTGAGGGCGGCGGCACCGGCACGGGCGGCGCGCCGATCGTCGCCGAGATCGCCAAGTCCATCGGCGCCCTCACCATCGGCGTGGTCACCCGGCCGTTCTCCTTCGAGGGCAAGCGCCGGGCCGAGCAGGCAGAGGAGGGCATCGACGCGCTGCGCTCCGAGGTCGACACGCTCATCGTCATCCCCAACGACCGGCTGCTCGCCCTGAGCGATCGCCATGTCAGCGTCATGGACGCCTTCAAGAGCGCCGACCACGTCCTGCTGTCCGGCGTGTCCGGCATCACCGACCTGATCACGACGCCCGGCCTGATCAACCTCGACTTCGCCGACGTGAAGTCGGTCATGAACCACGCCGGCAGCGCCCTCATGGGCATCGGTTCCGCCCGCGGCGAGGACCGCGCCGTCGTCGCGGCCGAGATGGCCATCTCCAGCCCGCTGCTCGAGGCGAGCATGGACGGCGCCCGCGGCGTGCTGCTGTCGATCTCGGGCGGCTCCGACCTCGGCCTGTTCGAGATCAACGAGGCGGCTCAGCTGGT
>JAWWOH010000074.1:0-46496 GCA_033851845.1 Actinomycetota bacterium | reverse complement strand
TCAGCCAGCGCTGGATCGGCGCGACGCTCTCGCCGATGCCGCCCGGGTTGAAGATGAGCGTCTGCAGCAGCAGCACCGCGCCGATGAGACCGGCGAGGGCGCCCTTGTTGGGGCCGTAGTAGCCGTTGAGCACGGGCACGTGCTCAACGAGGTGACGGAAGCCGACCCAGGAGATGAAGAGCTTGTCGAGCAGGTAGTTCAGCAGCGCGAAGAACGCCCCGGCGATGACGACGCCCACCCGGTTGCCGAGGCCACCGACGACCACCATGACGACGAAGAGCAGCGCAAGGGACAGGCCCGTCTCGGTGAAGTCCTGCGCGGCGTAGGTCTGGCTGCGGAAGGCGAACAGTCCGCCGGCCAGCCCGGCGATGGCACCCGACAGGCCAAAGGCGATGAGCTTGTACGACGTGACGCCGATGCCGAACGCCTCCGCCACCCGCTCGTTCTCCTTGATGGCCAGCAGCGCCCGGCCGGTCTTGCTGGCAGTCAGCCGCGTGTCGAGGTAGAAGATCACCAGCATCACCAGGAGGCAGAGCAGGTAGTACCTGGCGTTGGTATGGATCGGCTCGGGCCGGTTGGCCGGCACACCAGACCCGTTGCGGGTCAGCGACCCGAGCGAGAAGAGCGACGAGGCGATCGCCGTACCGAAGACCAGCGTGATGAGCGACAGGTAGAGCCCGGTGATGCGCAGGGCGACGAGCCCCAGCACCACCGCCGCGACCGTGGCTGCGACCACGCCACCGGCGAGCCCGACGTAGAACGGCACCTGCGCCTTGAAGACGATGTTCGCCGCGACGAGCGCACCGAGACCGAGAAAGCCCTGGTGCCCCAGGCTGAGCTGACCTGTGTAACCGACGACGATGTTCAGGCTGAGGCCGACGATGGCGTAGATGGCGGCGAGGGAGCAGGCCTGCGCGAAGTCGACCGTGAGCATCGGCAGCAGCAGCGCAACGGCGAGAGTGACCCAGGCGAAGCCGCGACCGACGCGTCCGGCCGGTCCCGGCCGGTAGTCGGCGGCGGGCGCTTCGTCGACGGCGAGGACGGCGCCCTCCGGCGTCGTCATCGTCATGTCAGGCCTCCTGTCCGAGCAGCCCTCGCGGCCGGATCAGGAGCACCAGCAGCAGGACGACCCCGACCGCAACGCTCTCGGAGCCGGGGAACTGGGTCAGGAAGGTGCCGGCGTAGGCCTGCAGGAGACCGACGAGCAGGCCGCCGACGAACGCGCCGGGCAGGCTCGTGACCCCCCCGAGCACGGCGGCCGTGATGCCGCCCACGAGCGTCGTACCCGTGACGACGCCCGGCGAGACGACCGCACTGCCGGCGAGGACGAGGATGCCGGCGACCGAGCCGAGGAAGCCGGCCAGGGTCCAGGTGATGAGCGAGATGCGGCTGACGCTGATGCCGACGGTCTGGGCGGCGACGGGTTCCTGGCTGACGGCCAGGATCGCGGTCCCGTTGCGGGAGTAGCGGAAGAACGCGACCGTGCCGAGGGCGAGCACGACCAGCGTGCCGAGCGTCAGCAGCTGCTCCCACTGCAGGTTGTAGTTGGCCCAGCCCAGGTGCGTGGCCGGGTCCTTGAGGGAGGGGAAGATGCCCTGCTTGGCGTTGTTGAACGCCGGCAGGGTCTTGCCCTCCGGGAAGACGAGGCTCTCCAACGCGATGAGCAGCAAGAGGACGCCGACCGTGCCGACGACGAGGATCACCTTCGGCCGGTCGAACAGCGGCCGCACGACGAGCCGCTCGGTCAGCACGGCGGTGAGCGTGCCGATGACGATGCCGACCACGCAGGCGACGACGTACGGCATGTGCCACGGGATGTGGAAGAGCTTGCCGTTCAGGCCCAGGTAGGCCGTGATGCCCGCGACGGTCCCGAACTCGGCCTGCGCGAAGTTGAAGATCCGGTTGCTCTTGTAGAGCAGCACCAGGCCGAGGCCGATCAGCCCGTAGACGGACCCCTGCAGGAGCCCGATGACCAGGGGCTGGCCGATCTTGAGCTTGACGTCGAGCGCGAGCGGCAGAGCGCCGGCCGCCAGTGCGGTGCCGGCAAGGCTCACTTGTAGAGCACCGGTCCGACGGTGTCCCACTGACCAGGTTGGTTGTTGCCGTCAGGCTCGGTCTCGCTGCAGTTCAGCTTCTGGGAGTAGGCGCCGGTGCCGCCGAAGTGGCCGCCGTTGAACTTCGTCGGCGGGTAGACGCCGTTCTGGTTCGACATGCGCGGCATCGACGCGATCAGTCCCTCACGGGTCAGGCTGCTCGACGCGTTCAGGATCTGCTCGAGCGCCTGCGACAGCCCCCACAGCGACCACTTGATGTCGTCGTACTTCGTGCCGTAGGCCTTCTTGAAGTCCTCGGTCACCCGGTCGATGCCCGGGTAGGGAGCGAGGAAGTTGGCCTTCACCAGGCCACCGGACGAGCTGCAGACCAGCTGGGCGACCGTGACCTCGGTCATCGTCACGCCGGGGCCGGTGTAGGTGCCCATGAAGCCCTGCTTGCTGGCCGATCCCGCCATGAACAGGAAGTAGCCGGGAGCGGTGTCGACGTAGACGGTGTCGAAGTTGCCGCTGGCGAGCTCGACGCCGGTCTGCGCCGCGCGGCTCTGCTGGCCGCTGTCGTTGGTGGCATCGACCTGCTTGTCGACGAAGGGAATGCCGGCGGCCTTCAGCACGGCCTCCATCGAGTTGCGGGCGTCCTTGAAGTTGTCGGTGCGGCTGGTGACGACCGCCCACTTCTTCATCCCGAGGCCCTGCGTCTTGGCGTTCCGGAGCACGAGGCTGCTCTGGTCGGCGTAGGTCAGCGTCGTCGCGAAGTAGTGCGGCAGGCCGGTCAGGCCGTTGGTCGTCACCCCTGCGGAGAGGTACGGGACACCCTTGCCGGCGATGTCGGGCATCGTCGCGCAGGACTGGATCTGGTCGGTGCCGGCCGCGCCGATGACGATGAAGTCGCGCCGGGACATCGGACCGCAGACGTCACGCGCGGTGGACGGGGTGTACTTGTCGTCCTGGAAGTCGACGACGACGGTGCGCCCGCAGATCTTGTGGGCGGGGTCCTTCCAGTAGGTGGCCACGCCGTCCTTGAACGACGGCGGCAGCGGCGCGCCCGTGCCGGTCTGCGGCGCGTGGATGCCGATGTTGATCGTGCTCTTCGTGATGCCGGTCGCGTTGCCGCCGGCGGTCGAGCACTTGCTGGTCCCCTGGGGGGCAGCGGCGACGCCGGTGGTCCCGCCGGTCGTTCCCGACGTACCGGACGTGCCGGACGTGCCGGTGGTGCCCCCGGTCGAGAAGCCGCCCGAGCTCCCGGAGGTCCCGGCCGCGATGGTGCCCGTGGTCGTGCCCGCGCCACCGGTCGTGGCGGCCCCACCGCCGGTGGTCCCCCCGAGGCTCGGGTCCTGGACCGCGCCGCCCGTGCTGGCGGCAGCGTTGCCGCCCGCCCCGGAGGCGGTGCCCTGCTTCAGGGCGTCCTTCTGCTCCGGCTTGAGGCCGCAGGAGCTGCTGAGGAGGGACACGGCGATGAAGCCGCAGAGAAGAGCGGCCGGCCGACGACGTCGAGACATGCGTGCTGCTCCTGTGTGGGGAGGCGCTGGGTGGAGGTCTGCAGGACTAGTAGAGCGGATCAGGCGTGACGGGCCCGCGGGGTGGTCGCCGGGCGGCGACCGGCGGGCGCGGTCGCGCGGGCCGCGGCCCGGGCCCGGACGATCTCGGCGAACCGGCGCCGGCGAGCGTCGACGACCACCGGGTCCATCGGGTCGCCGAGGACGAACGCGGCCAGCAGCAGCATCACGGCCAGGCCGAGCAGGGCCAGCCAGAACTGTCCGCTGGGTCGCAGCGCATCGACGTGGATGGTCGCCGCGACGGGCGCGGTGTTCGGAGCGGCCACGACCGGAGCCGGAGCCGGCATGACCTGCGGCTGCGGAGCGACCGGCGTCACCGGCTGGACGGCGGGGATCGACACCGAACCGCTGTCGAGCGCAGGCGGTGCGGCAACGCCGCTGCCGGTGTCGACCGGCGCGGCCGGAGCGACGACCGGGTTGGCCGCGGCGGAGTAGTCAGCGGTCACCTTGATGGCGTTGATGCCCTTGAACGCGTAGTTGAACTGCGTCGACTCGCCGAGCTTGGGGCGGATGACGATCCCGTTGGCCGGCGCTCCGGCGCTCCAGTCGTCGGCGGCCGTGGCGATGTCGAACGTGTAGGTCTTGGCCGTCGCGTCGTACTTGCCGTCGATGCAGACGTTGGCCGCCTGCGCCGGTGCCTTCGACAGCTCCGTGGGGCCGATGGCGGGCTCGAACGGCGCGATGGCCGGGCAGGCCGTGATCGCCGGACCGTCGGTCGCCGCGAGGTTGGACGCGGTCGTGTCGAGCGGCATGACGACGGCGAACTTCGTGACGGTCGCGCCGTCCGGGATGGATTGCAGGCCGAAGTTGATGGCCGCGACCTTGTCGACGTCGTTGGTGTAGGCGACCCCCAGGTCGCCGTCCGGGACGCCGGAAGCCTGGTCAGGGGCGGCGAACGGGCCGTTGCCGACCGGCGTGCTCCCCGTCACGGTCGAGGCGGCGCCGTCCTTGCCCGACCAGTACCAGTTGCTGTAGCTCGGAACAGGGGTGGCAGCGTCAGCCCAGGCCGGGCTCGTCGCCAGCAGGACCGGGACGCCCGCCACGCCGACAATCGCTGCCACGCTGATCCATCGCGCCGCCGGCCGCATGGTTCCTCCGCTCACCGATCCCGCCCTCGAGATCATCTGTCACGCTTCCTTCGCCACTACGGCGGCGAATCCTGCCGCCGGCAGGCACGGGAATGTCACGAATCCGCAACCTGCGTGCACATAGTGGCGGGTCGCCGCCCCCGCCGCAACGGCGGGGATCAGGCGGGCGGGTCGGCGAGGGTCCAGCCGCGGATCGGGTCCCCCTCGACCTGCGGGGTCTGGGCGCCGTACGGGCGCTGTCCGCTGGTGATCGACTGGGCGTAGTACGACGCGTAGCGCAGCGCCTCGCCGGCCGTCACCCGGCCGTTGTGGTCGGCGTCCGCCGCGCCCTGACCGGTGCCGATGTCGAACAGCAGCCCGGCCCAGATGGACTCGCCCCACTCGGGGTACTCGTACGACTTCTGGTTGCCGTGCGAGCTCCCGGAGAACAGCACCCGGCTGCTGGGCAGGTCGCCCATGAACCCGCCGGCCTCGCAGCCTGCGATGTCGACCCACATCTTGCCGGTGCCACGGGCCAGCAGGCTGCCCATCTCGTCGTCGGTGATGAACGCGCGGTCCACCGGCCACAGCTTCTCGGTGCTGCCGACCTGCTTCACGTGCCCGGAGTAGTGGAAGAGCGTGAAGGTCCCCGGCGTGCTCTTGCTCGCCAGCCAGGACAGGCCGCTGCGGATGGCGGAGCCGGTGGCCTCGCCGTCCGTGACGACCCGGATGTTCTGGGGGAGCCAGCCGTTGCGCTCGAGCAACGCGGCGATGAAGCGCGCGTCGTTGGCGGCGCCGATCGTGTCGTGCGTCGGCGCGCGGTAGTTGGTGATGCCGGCGATGAAGGCGAACCGCTGCTCGGGCGGCGCGGTCTGGGCCGGCGGCGGGTCGTACTGCGGGCCGGGCGGCGGGCCGAGGGCGGGCAGGGCGGCAGTGGGGGTCCGGCGGACCTTTGCCGCCTTCTTCGTGGTGGTCCTGATCGGGACCTTGGTGTGCACCTCGTGCAGCGTCTGCACGACCGGCGTCTCGGCTTGCGCGTCCTGGGTGGTGTCGACGCCGCGGATACTCCAGGCACCGATGATGCCGGCGATCAGCACGAGGCTGGCCGCCCAAGCGGTCACCTCGGCGAGCCAGCGCGGCGTCTTCACGGCGTACTCAACGCCGGTGCGACGCGGAAGGTGACGCTCACAGCGCTCCGAGTGCCGCCGCGAGGTCCTCGAGCAGGTCGTCGACGGTCTCGATCCCCACCGAGAGGCGCACCAGGTCGGCCGGCACCTCGAGCTGGGAGCCCGCCACCGAGGCGTGCGTCATCCGGCCGGGGTGCTCGATCAGCGACTCGACACCCCCGAGCGACTCGCCGAGGGTGAAGACCTTGGTACGGCGGCAGACCTCCAGCGCGGCCTGCTCCCCGCCGACCAGCCGGAAGCTGACCATTCCGCCGAAGTCGCGCATCTGCTTCACCGCGATCTCGTGCCCCGGGTGGGTCGGCAGCCCCGGGTAGAGCACGCTGGCCACCTTGTAGGAGCTCTGCAGCAGCTCGACGACGCGCTGGGCGTTGGCGCAGTGCCGGTCCATCCGGACCCCCAGCGTCTTGGCGCCGCGCATGACCAGCCAGGCGTCGAACGCGCCCGGCACCCCGCCCATCGCGTTCTGGTGGTAGGCGAGCTCCTGCCCGAGCGCCTCGTCCGAGGTCACCAGCGCACCGCCGACGACGTCGGAGTGCCCGCCGAGGTACTTCGTGGTCGAGTGCACCACCACGTCGGCGCCGAGGGCGAGCGGCTGCTGCAGGTACGGGCTGGCGAAGGTGTTGTCCACCACGAGGCGGGCACCTGCCTCGTGCGCGACGCCGGCCACCGCCTCGATGTCGGCCACGTTGAGAAGCGGGTTGGTCGGCGTCTCGCACCAGACGAGGACGGTCTCTGGACGGATCGCCGCGCGCACGGCATCGACGTCGTTGAGCGCGACCGGGGTGTTCTCGACGCCCCACCTGCTCAGCACCGCGGCGAAGAGCCGGTAGGTGCCGCCGTACGCGTCATCGGGTACGACGACGTGCGCTCCCGGCTTGGTCAGGGTGCGCAGGATGCAGTCCTCGGCGGCCAGACCGCTCGCAAAGGCGAGCCCGACGCGTCCGCCCTCCAGCGCAGCGAGGCAGGTCTCGAGCGCGGCGCGGGTCGGGTTGCCCGAGCGGCTGTACTCGTAGCCCTTGTGCCGGCCGACCTCGGACTGGACGTAGGTGCTCGTCTGGTAGATCGGGACGACGACGGCTCCGGTCGTCGGGTCCGGGTCCTGCCCCGCGTGGATGGCGAGCGTCTCGAACCCGTAGCCCCCGTCGCTCCACTCGTCGCTCATGGATCAGACGGTACGACGCTGCCGCAACCTCGCGAGCACCTTTGCCAGCGCAGGGTGGGCGCACTCGATGTCCCAGAGCGCCAGGCCGGGATACACGTGCGAGCCCACCTCGATGCGCACCGGCGCCGCGAGCTCGGGCACCACGCGTAGCGCGAGGCCACCGATCCGGGTGTAGGCCGTGCAGATGCCGACCCGCTCGAGGTCGACCGACAGCCAGCTGTCCCAGATCGGCTCGCCGTCACGGTCGACGATGGTCACCCCGCCGAGGCCGTACATCAGCCGGCGCAGCTCGTCCGACGCCGCAGCGACGACCTCCACGTGCGTGCCCCGGTCGGCAGCGAAGCCGTGCAGCACGAGCGCCGTCCTCCCGTCCAGCGCCCAGGTGACCCGCGCCTCGTCGAACGCTGCCGCAAGGCGGTCGAGGTTGTGCGGCAGCTCGACCGGACCGGCGAGCAGGGCGTCGACAGCCGCATCCAGGTCGGCCAGGTAGGGCTCGAGCTCCGGGCGGATCTGCAACCCGCACGCCTGCAGCAGGCGGTCCAGCGTCGCCACGGTCGGCGAGCGGATCCCGCGCTCGTACGCGGACAAGGCGGACGGTGATGTGGCCGCAACTCGGGCCAGCTCGGTACGGCTCATCTGCGCCCGACTGCGCGCTCGAACCAGCAGCTCTCGGACGTCCACAGCGGCACGATGCTGCCCACTCGGACGCCGGCCCACGCCGCGGCACGAAATTGTGGACGCTTTCCTGCCGCGCCGCTGGCCTGATCCGGCCAAGCTGGCCGGATCCGGCCAGAAAGTTCAGCAAGAGGGTTCGGCCGAGGGCGAGTTCGGTCCGAACGACAAGACGTGGCGGTTGCGCCGGGGGTCATAGCGGCGCGGGCATGCGCGCCGGCTTCAGGCGTGGGAGAGGAAGGCAAGCACGTCCTGGCGGGTCAGGACGCCGACCGGCCGGCCGTCCGACACGACGACGGCCGCGTCGGCGGTCTCCAGCGCCGCCATCGCCGCGGTCACCGACTCCCCGGAGCCGACCAGCGGAAGGGGCGGGGAGAGGTGGTCGGCCAACCGGTCGGCCAGCTGCGCCTTGCCGGTGAACAGCGCATCGAGCAGGTCGCGGTCGTGCACCGCGCCGACGATCTCGGCCGTCATCACCGGCGGCTCGGCCCGCACGACGGGCATCTGGGAGACGCCGTACTCCCGCAGGATGTCGATCGCCTCGCGGACCGTCTCCGACGGATGGGTGTGCACGAACGACGGCAGTCCCCCACCTGCTGCCCCGCCGGCGGCCTTGCGCGCCATGACGTCACCGACCGTCTGCTGGCCGTCGGCCTGCAGGAAGCCGTAGTCGGCCATCCACTCGTCGTTGAAGATCTTCGACAGGTAGCCCTTGCCGGAGTCCGGCAGCAGCACCACCACCACGTCGTCCGGCCCTGCCTTCGCCGCCACCTCGAGCGCCGCGACCACCGCCATCCCGCATGAGCCGCCAACCAGCAGGCCCTCCTCGCGGGCGAGCCGCCGCGTCATCGCGAAGGAGTCGCGGTCCGACACGGCGATGATCCCGTCGGGGATCGACGCGTCGTACGTCGTCGGCCAGAAGTCCTCACCGACACCCTCGACGAGGTAGGGCCGGCCGTCACCGCCGGAGTAGACCGACCCGACCGGGTCGGCGCCGTAGATCTTCACCGCGCCGCCCGACACCTCCTTGAGGTACCGGCCGACCCCGCCGAGCGTCCCCCCGGTGCCGGCGCCCGCCACGAAGTGCGTGACCCGGCCGTCCGTCTGCTGCCAGATCTCCGGACCGGTGGACTCGTAGTGCGCCTGCGGGTTGGCCGGGTTGGAGTACTGGTCCGGCTTCCACGCACCGGGGAGCTCGCGAGCCAGCCGGTCGGAGACGGAGTAGTAGGAGCGCGGGTCGTCCGGGTCCACCGCAGTGGGGCACACCTCCACCCGCGCGCCGTACGCCCGAAGCACGTCGATCTTGTCCTTGGCGACCTTGTCGGGGCAGACGAAGACGCAGGTGTAGCCCTTCTTCTGGGCGACCAGCGCCAGGCCGACACCGGTGTTGCCGGAGGTCGGCTCGACGATGATCCCACCGGGTTGCAAGGCGCCCGAGCGCTCGGCCGCCTCGACCATCGCGAGCGCGATGCGGTCCTTCACCGAGCCGCCCGGGTTGAAGTACTCCACCTTCGCCAGCACCTGCGTCGCGATGCCCTCGGTGACCCGGTTGAGACGGACCAGCGGGGTGTTGCCGACGAGATCGATCATGTGGTCGCTGACCTGCATGACCGCGAGAGTACGGCGGCTAGGCTCTGTTACCCACGAGTAGCCATGAGGGGGTGGGATGGCCGCGGTCGAGCTCGCCAAGGGCGTCTGGCGCATCCCCACCGCGCCCTTCGCCCTCGTCAACTCGTTCCTGTTCGCCGACGACGACGGCTCGCTGACCCTTGTCGACGCCGGCCTGAAGCGCGCCGACAAGAAGGTCCTCGCCGCCGTCGCCGCACTCGGCAAGTCGCCCGAGGACGTGCAGCGGATCGTGCTGACGCACGCCCACCAGGACCACGCCGGCGGGCTCGCCGCCGTCAAGCAGGCCACCGGCGGGACAGTGCACGCGCACGACCGCGACGCGGTCTACCTGCAGCGCGGAAAGCCGCCGCAGCTGGACGCCACCCGGCTGAGCGGACGCGTCATGAACCGGGCTCGCGGCGGCTTCGGCAAGGTCGACGTCGGCGAGACCTTCCAGGACGGCGAGCTGCTCCCGATCGGCGGCGGCCTGCGCGTCGTGCACACCCCCGGCCACTCCCCCGGGCACGTCTCCTTGCTGCACGAGCCGACGGCTGTGCTCATCACCGGCGACGCGATCTTCAACGTGCGCGGTCTGCGCTACTCGCCCGCCCTGTTCTGCACGGACATCCCGCTGTCGCGACAGACCGCCGACCGGCTGGGCGAGCTCGAGTACGACGTCGTCGCGTTCACCCACGGGGAGCACATCTCGAGCGGAGCTCGCGAGGCGGTGCGCGCCTTCCTGCGGGGACGCGCTCGATGAGAAGTCCAGACCTCGCTCCGCTGCGGCCGGGACGACGAGCGGCATGGGTCGCGCGCAGGGCGGTGTACGGCGGGGGCGCCGCCGGGCTGCTCGCGGCGCTCGGCGCCGGCCTCGTCGCCGCCGAGGCGAAGCTGGCCCGGCGCACGATCGGCGAGCCGACCGAGCACGCGCCCGACCCGGCCGGCTCCTACGGCCGACCGCGGCGTGGAGTTCGGCCGATGCGGCTGGCGATGCTCGGCGACTCGAGCGCGGCGGGTCTCGGCGTCGAGGACAGCGCACAGACCCCGGCCGCGTTGCTCGCCGGCATGATCGCTCGTGACCTCGACCGACGCGTCGAGCTCGACCTGCAAGCCGTGACCGGCGCCCGGTCGAAGGACCTCGACATCCAGGTGCAGCGGGTCCTGCGTCATCTCGTCGACGTCGCGGTCATCCTCATCGGGACCAACGACGTCACGCACCGGGTCCCTCCCGACGTCGCCTGCCGGCACCTCGGCCGGGCCATTGCCACGCTGCGCGCCGCCGACGTCCAGGTCATCGTCGGCACCTGTCCCGACCTGGGCACGGTGAAGCCGCTGATGCAGCCCCTGCGCGCGCTCGCCCGCGTGCGCAGCCGGGCGATGGCGCAGGCCCAGGCAGTCGTCGCGGTCGAGCACGGTGCGACAGCGGTGTCGCTCGGCAACCTGCTCGGGCCGGAGTTCGCCGACGACCCGGGCATGTGGAGCGAGGACCGCTTCCACCCCTCGCCGGCCGGCTATGCGCGGGTCGTCGAGGCGCTGCTGCCGACCGTGCTGCAGGCACTCGGCGTCGAGGGCGACACGGAAGTGCTGGGCGACACGGTGCAGGACCTCGATGTCGCCGCCGCCGTCGCGGCGAGCACACCCGGGCTCGAGGTCGAGACGTTGGAAGGCGGTGAGGGCGCCGCTTCGGCCGGCCCCGGTCGGCTGGCCAGGTTGCGACGGCGGCTGCCCGTCGTCGGTGGCGGGGCGCCCGCCGGGCCGACGTCTGCCGAGGACCTCGCCGAAGTGGCCCTCGCCGAAGGGTCGCCGCCCGACGAGGGTTAGCGTTCGTCAGACCGGAACCGACACAGGAGAGCCCGATGCCAGAAGCCGTGATCGTCTCGACCGCCCGCTCCCCGATCGGGCGCGCCTTCAAGGGCTCCCTCACCGGCTTCCGCCCCGACGAGCTGGCCGCCACCATCATCCAGGCCGCCCTCGCGAAGGTCCCGAACCTCAAGCCCGAGGACATCGACGACCTGATGCTCGGCTGCGGGCTCCCCGGCGGCGAGCAGGGCTACAACATGGGTCGCGTCGTCGCCGTACGCATGGGCTACGACTTCCTGCCCGGTACGACGATCACCCGCTACTGCTCGTCGTCGCTGCAGACGACCCGGATGGCGTTCCACGCGATCAAGGCCGGCGAAGGCGACGCGTACATCTCCGCCGGTGTCGAGATGGTCAGCCGGTTCGTGAAGGGCAACAGCGACTCCCTGCCCGACACGAAGAACGAGTACTTCGCCGAAGCAGAGGCGCGCACGGCGAAGCTCGCCGAAGGCGGCGCCGACTCGTGGTCGGATCCGCGCGAGAGCGGCGACGTGCCCGACATCTACATGGGCATGGGCTACACCGCCGAGAACCTCGCGCGGCTCAAGGGCGTGACCCGGCAGGAAATGGATGAGTTCGCCGCCCGCTCGCAGAACCTTGCCGAGAAGGCCATCGCCAACGGCTTCTGGGAGAAGGAGATCACTCCCGTCACGACTCCCGAGGGCAGCCAGGTCAGCGCCGACGACGGCCCGCGGCCGGGTGTCACTGTCGAGGGCATGGCCGGCCTCAAGCCGGTCTTCCGCCCGGACGGCCTCATCACGGCCGGCAACGCCTGCCCGCTCAACGACGGCGCGGCCGCGGTCATCGTCATGAGCGACACGAAGGCCAAGGAGCTGGGCATCACCCCGCTCGCCCGCGTCGTCTCCACCGCGGTCACCGGCCTGTCGCCGGAGATCATGGGCTACGGGCCGAAGGAGGCGATCGAGCTAGCGCTCAAGCGGGCCGGCAAGACCGTCAACGACATCGACCTGTTCGAGATCAACGAGGCCTTCGCGGCGCAGGTCATCCCGTCGTACAAGGACGCGGGCATCCCGATCGACAAGCTCAACGTGCACGGCGGTGCCATCGCCGTCGGCCACCCGTTCGGCATGACGGGCGCGCGCATCACCGGCACGCTCATCAACGGACTGCAGACGCTGGACAAGCAGTTCGGTGTCGAGTCGATGTGCGTCGGCGGCGGCATGGGCATGGCGATGGTGCTGGAGCGCCTCAGCTAGGCAGGGCACTCGATCGGGACGTTGCCGAGCTCCGCGAGCAGCGACGGCGGCACGTCCTCGCCGAGCAGGTCCGCGCGGTGCGCAAGCAGGTGCGCCACGTGCTGCACTGTTGCGCGGCCGGTGCGGACGAGGTCGTCGGCGGTCACTGCAAGCTGATCCGGCAGCACCAGATCGTCGAGCCTCGGCAGCTGCCCGTCGGTCTCGCCGGCGGCTGTGACGAAGGACTGTGCGAGGTGGTGCACGAGATCACCGCGAGTTCCGTACGGCGGCGATGTTCTGCCAGAGCTGGCAGCCCACCGCTGCGGCGTCCAGAGCCGCAACCGCTCGACGAGAGAGCGTGCCTCGCGGGCGAACAGCTCCGCCGCGGCTGGCACGTGCGGAGGCTACCGTCGCAGGGTGCGCACGTCGTGGCTCGTGCTGGCCGCACTGCTCGCCGGCTGCAGCACGTCGACGCCGAGCGCCGAGGGTCCGTCGTCGACGGGGTCGCCGGGTGTCCTCCCGAGCGCGACGTCGACCGCAGTCGCGACTGCCCCGACAGCCAGCCCCAGCGCAACGCCCGTCCCACGCAGCTCCGCGTCGGTCGCGATGGCGCCGTGCCCGACGGCGTACGCGCCCCCCGACCCGCAGCGACCGCGGCTGTCGGCGAAAGTGTCGGTCTCGGGCGGCACCGTCACGGGTTCCGAGCGGATCGCGTTCACCCCTGATCTGTCGGTCTCGGAGATCGTGCTCCGGCTGTGGGCCGCGGCACCGCGGCCGGCGCGGGCGGGCGGCGGCATCGACATCACGTCGACCCGGATCGACGGTCAGGCCGTCGCCTCGCGCCGGACGGCCGCGACAGTGCTGCGGCTGCCGGCTCAGGTCGCGGCCGGCCGGACCGTCGTCGTCGAGGTCGGCTTCACGCTTCGCCTGCCGACCGGCATCAACGACCGGTTCGGCCACCGGGGTGCGACAGCGTGGTTCGGCAGCGGGCTACCGCTGCTGGCCTGGGAGCGCGGCCGCGGCTGGGCCGTCGAACCCGCGACGGCCGCGTTCGCGGAGGCGAGCACGAGCGAGGCGATGGCGCTCACGTCGCTGCGCGTTCGACGCGCCAGGGGGCTCGGGGTTCTGGCGACGGGGCTGAAGATCGCCGACGACGGGACGACGGCGGAGTTCCACGCGCGGTCGGTCCGTGACGTCGCCGTTGCCGTCGGCGCATTTCGTACGACGCAGGTCTCGACCGGCTCGTCTGTCGTCGACGTCGGCGTCGCGTCCGGCGTGAACGACGATCCGGTGCGTACGGCGACCGAGCTGGTCCGTGCGGTGCGGGCGCACAGCAGCAGGTTCGGGCCGTTTCCGTTCGAGCGACTGGCGGTGGCGGTGCTTCCCGACATCCACGGCGGCATCGAGTACCCGGGCGTCGTCCTGCTGGGCACCAAGCAGACGTTGGACGCCACGGCCAGCCACGAGGTCGCGCACGAGTGGTTCTACGGCCTGGTCGGCGACGACCAGGCGAGAGACCCGTGGCTGGACGAGTCGTTCGCGACGTACGCGGAAGCCCTCGACCGCGGCACCGGCCCGGCGTACGAGCGGATGACGATCCCCAGCGGCGGCAGGGGCCATGCCGGCATGCCGATGACGTTCTGGGAGTCGCGGCAGTCCATCTACTTCCGGTCCGTCTACATCCAAGGCGCCGTGGCACTGCTGCGGGCCCGCCGGGCGGCCGGCGCGGCGGCATTCGACAACGCGTTGCGCTGTCACGTCCGCCGCAATGCCCACCGCATCACGACCCCGGACGACCTCCGCGCCTCACTCGCGGGGCTGCCGGCCGCCATCCGCGTCCTCACCGCCGCAGGTGCTTTGCGCTAGCTCGTCACCAGGCAGAACTCGTTGCCCTCCGGGTCGGCGAACACCCGCCAGGGCGACTCGCCGTCCTGCACCTCGGAGACCGGCCGGGCCCCGCGCGTCACGGCCGCTGCCGTCGCTGCATCGAGATCGTCCACCTTGACATCGAGGTGGACCCGATTGGGGCCCACCTTCGCGACGGGGTCGCGCTGGAAGCCCACGCCCTCGACCTGGGCCCAGTCCTCGGTGCTCTCGACGACCTCGACTCCGAGCAGCCCGGCCCAGAACACCGCCAGCGCCGGCGGGTCGGTCGCGTTGATGACGACCGTCTGCAGCCGGCTCACGCGGAGCCCTCCGCCGGCAGGCACCCCACCCGGCCGGCAAGCGCTGCCGGCCGGGCCGACGTCGCGCTACGCCGGAACCGGCGACTGCGGCAGCCCTCCTCGCGCAGGTCCTCGGCCCGCTGCTTTGCCAGCTCCATCCACATCTCCCCGAACGCCATGTCTCGTCTCTCCCTCGATCGCCTGAACACCAGCAAACCGAGTATGACGGTGTTTACAGCGAAGCGCAACCCCCAAAGTGCGTATGCTGGTGTCGTGCTCCTCGAGGAGTTCCTCAACACGTACGCCGTCGACGAGCCGGACCGGCTCGCCGATATGGCGTCGGCGGCCGCGTGGCTGGAGTCGGTCGACCGCAGCGGCAAGGTGTCGGTGCAGGAGCTCTCCCTGGCCCGCGACGTGCGGACGGCTCTGCGCGGGCAGCTCGGCGATGGCCCGCCGACCCAGCTGCCGGACGTGCCGCTCCGGGTGACGATCACCGATGAGGGGCCGCGCCTGGTCGGCACCGGCCGGCCCCTGCTCGACGTCGTCGCCGAGTCGCTCGGCGAGGTGCTCGCGTTGCAGGCGACCGGCGAGTGGTCACGCATCAAGACCTGCGCGCGCGACTCCTGCCGGTGGGTGTTCTTCGATCATTCGCGCAACCGTTCCGGCCGCTGGTGCAGCATGCAGGTCTGCGGCAACCGTGAGAAGACGGCGGCGTACCGCGCCCGCAAGCGCTGACAGGAGTGCGATGGATCTCGACGAGGCCCGCGAGTTCGTCCGCGGCAACTCCAACGCGGTGCTGACGACACTGCGCAAGGACGGCACGCCACAGATGTCACCGCTGAACGTCGCCGTCGACGGTGAAGGGCGGTTCGTCATCAGCAGCCGCGAGACGGCGTACAAGGTGAAGAACCTGCGCCGCGACCCACGCGCCTGGTTGTGCGTGCTCACCGACGCCTTCTACGGGCAGTGGGTGTTCGTCGAGGGCGACGTCGACATCCAGTCGCTGCCGGACGCGATGGAGCCGCTCGTCGACTACTACCGGACGCTGTCCGGCGAGCACCCGGACTGGGACGACTACCGCGCCGCGATGGTGCGCGACCAGCGCTGCCTGATCCGCATCAGCGCGACGCGGGCCGGGCCCGACCGCGAGGGCTAGCGCTGCCGCAGGTAGCTGAGCATCCGCAGGATCTCGATGTACAGCCACACCAGGGTGACGACCAGGCCGAAGGCGGCGAGCCAGCCGTAGCGCTCCGGCAACCCCTGCTGCGCGCCCTTCTGGATGAAGTCGAAGTCCAGCACCAGGTTCATCGAGGCGAGGCCGATGGCGATCGCGCAGATGCCGATGCTGAGCAGGCCACCGTTGAACAGGCCGAGGCCGCCGGAGTGGAAGAAGCTCGCGATGAGGTTCACCATCAGCAGGACGGCGTAGCCGATGGTCGCGCCGATAACCATCTTGGTGAACTGCGGCGTCACCCGGATCTTGCCGCTGCGGTAGAGGAACAGCATGGTCGCCGCGACGCCGAGAGTGCCGACGATTGCTTGTACGACGATGCCGTCGTACGCGTCGTTGAACAGCTTGCTCACGCCACCGAGGAAGACGCCTTCGACAGCGGCGTAGGACAGGATCGCGGCGGGGTTGGTGATCTGCTTGAGCGAGATCACGATGCCCAGGATCATGCCGATGATCGCGGCCGGAAGCGCGAGGGCTTCGAGGCCGAGGTACCAGGTGATGCCGCCGGTCGCCATCAACGTCACGAGCAGGATGGCGGTGCGGACCGTGACGTCTTCGATGGTCATCCGGCCGGTGTCGCGCGAGGTCGCGGTCGGACCGAAGTAGCCGGCGTCGATCGGGTCAGTCGCCTGCGGGCGCGCGCCGAAACCGACCGTCTTGTTGGCGCCGGCGAAGGCCGGGATCCGGGTCAGCGCTGGGTTGTTGCTGGTGGCGCGCACGTGGCTCCTCGCGTGATGGCCCCGGCGGTTCCGGGTCCTTCGGGTGGAACAACGTATGGCAGAGGATTTCTGTGCCCGGGGCGGGACTCGAACCCGCAATCTCTTTCGAGCGCCTTCTTTTAAGGAAGGTGTGTATGCGTTCCACCACCCGGGCCCTCGGGCAGACGACTCACTCAAGCAGCGCCGACGATACTGGCCAGACGCCGTAACGCCACCGGCCGCAGGGGTTCTCGCGGCTCCGCTGATTCAATGTTGGACGCACCGTGTGGGCGTCCGACATTGCGACCGCGGTAGGTGTCCGTCTGCGCGTGGCAGTTCGGACAGAGAAGGCGGAGGTTGCCGATCTCGTTGTTTGTACGGTCGCCGTCGATGTGGTCAAGCTCAAGGGGAATCGGAGCGCCGTTCCACTCGCTTTGGCCACAGCACGCACAACGGTGCGCAAACACACCTTCGCGGAGCAGACGAAGCCGGAGGTCCGACGTGCTGATGTTCGACCCCCTTTGAAGGACGTCCTGAATGGACAACCGAGGCAGTCGCTGGCCGCGGCTCCACGCCCGCCCAACCAAGTGACTCGTGTCCACGGCATCATCGCGAAGTCGCTGATTGAGTTCGGGATACAGAGCCACTCGCGGCTCGAATCCAAGAGCGCGCAGCACCTCGGCCTTGGTCCGCTTCCCGGCGACCGCGGATTCCAACGCCTCACGCGAGACTGCGACGAGCGATCCGCTTGGCGACCGTTCCCGGACAGGGCGAAAGCGCTCCGGAACCTCACCCAATCTCGCGAGTCGCTTGCGCATGGACTCGTAGTTGCCGCCGTACTCAGCGATGCCGATGGCCCGGAGGAGTGCCCGCATGTTTTTCGCGGTTGATGCCGCCGCGATCAACTCGTCGTCCGGCACCTTGCAGAGCTTCTGGTACGACCTGGCTGTGTCTGACATGACGGCATTCTTGCGGCGGGGTACGACAGATTCAGAGGTAGCGCTTCCGCGGGAACAGGGCGTGCGGGCCGGCGATGCGGTCGAGGAATAGCAGCCCCTGCAGGTGGTCGAGCTCGTGCTGGAAGGCGCGCGCCTCGAAGGCGTTCGCCTCGATGCGCCGCCCCTCGCCGGCGCCGGGGACGAGACCCTCGACGACGACCGACGTCGCGCGCGCGACGTCACCGGTGAGGTCCGGCACGGACAGGCAGCCTTCCCGGCGTACCTCTTTGCCGTCACTCGAGACAAGAACAGGCGAGCAGAGCACGACGAGACCAGCGCACGACTCGACGCGGCGGGCACCCGTGACGTCGAGGACGAACAGCGAGATCGCGTGACCGACCTGCGGCGCGGCGATGCCTACACATCCGGGTGACGCGCGCATAAGGGCGACCATCGCGTCGGCGAGATCCAGCACGGCCGGGTCGAGTGGATCAGCAGTCGCGCAGACCACGGACAGGACCGGGTCCGGCGCGTGCCGGACGTCGAGCTCCACCTAGAGGACGTCCTCGTCGGCGGGGGTGACGTGCAGGGTGACGCCGAGGCGGGTCGCGACGTCGGCCAGCGCCGGCTCGGTGACGGAGTCGACGTCGAGCGTCATGACGTACAGGTCACCGGCGAGCCGGCAGGACAGATCGGTGATGTTCGCGCCCGCCGATGCGAGCTGACGAGCAACGCCGGCGACCAGGCCGGGGCGGTCCGCGCCGTGCAGCGTCACCCGCCACGGCCGGCCGTTCTCCGGCGGTGGCGCGTCAGCATCGACCGGCCAGACGGAGATGTGCAAGCCGGTCGACGAACCGACCGGTTCGAGCGCGCGCTCGACATCTGCGGCCGAGGCGTCGACCGCGGCGACGAGCGTCATCGCGAAGTGCCCGCGCAGCCGGGTCATCGAGGCGTCTTCCAGATTTGCGCCGAGTTCGGCGAGCGCCTCCGCCAGTGCGGCCACCTCACCCGGGCCGTCGGGGCCGACCGCGGTCACTGCATACGTCGTCATGACCGCAGCGTGTCACTGCCAGGTACGGCGGTACCGAGTCGATCTTCCGCCAGACTCTCGCGCGTGACATCCGGGCAAACGCGTGCGACGTACCGCGAAGCGCTTGCCGTCCGCGAGTTCCGCGCGATGTTCGTGTCGCAGGGGCTGAGCCTGGTCGGCGACCACATGGCGCGGATCGCCATCGCGCTGCTGGTCTACGCCCGCACCGGATCGGCCCTTGCCGCGTCCGCAACGTACGGCTGCTCGTTCCTCACCTGGCTCGCCGGCGGACCCGTGCTGTCCGCGCTGGCCGACCGGCTGCCGCGCCGCCGCATCATGATCGTCACGGACCTGGCCCGCTGCGCGTTCGTGCTGCTGCTGCTGGTGCCGCATCCGCCGCTCTGGGTGGTGTTCACCGTGCTGGCCGCGGTCGGGCTGCTCACCCCTCCGTTCGAGAGCGCGCGCAGCGCGATCCTGCCCGACATCGTCACGGGCGAGCTGTACGTCGCCGCGAACTCGCTGATCAACACGACCATCCAGGGCGCGCAGGTCGTGGGGTTCTTCCTCGGCGGACTGCTGGTGTCCCTCACGTCCCCGCGGGGGGCGCTGGCCATCGACGCAGCAACGTTCCTGCTGTCCGCACTGCTGCTGGGGGTCGCGATCGCGGAGCGCCCAGTGGCGCAACGCGAGCGCAGCAGCCTGCTCAGAGACGTCGTTGCCGGCGTGCACTTCGTCCGCGGCAACGCCTACCTGCTGGGGCTGCTCACCTTCGGCGTCGTGGGCGCCGTGGTCGCGATCGTCCCGGAGGGCCTGGCCGTCGCCATCGCCGCAGACGACGGGCAGGGTGCACGGGCGGCTGGTGTCCTGACGGCGGCCATCCCGCTCGGATACGTGCTGGCGAGCACACTCATCCTGCGCCTGACGGCGGAGCAACGGGCCCGGCAGCTGCTCCCGCTGACGCTCCTCCTGTGCGTGCCACTGCTGCTCACGCCGCTCGTCGGCGGCCCCGCCCTGACGGCCGCGCTGTGGGTGGTGGCGGGTGCCGGCACCGCCGCGCAGCTCGTCGCCAGCGTCGCGTACGTCGCTGGGACACCGGCGGAGTTCCGTGGCCGGGCATTCGGCCTGGCCAGCACCCTGCTCATGCTCGCGCAGGGCGGCGCGCTCCTCATCGCGGGTGGTCTCGCGGACTCGCTCGGCCCGCGCAACGTCGTTGCCGGGACGGCCGGCCTCGGGCTGATCGCCCTGGTTGCGATGAAAAGCACGCTTGCGGGCGCTCAAGGAACTGCCGAGGGACGTCGACGATCGACCGGATGACCGGGGAAGCGAAAGCCGGTGGGCAGGCAGCGCGGCAGACCGCCGCGCTGCTCTTCTGCGCGTGCCTGATCGGCCTGGGCTCGGCCCTCGCGCTCTCGAGCGGTCCTGCACCGATCACCGCGGCCTTCTCCCTGCCCTGGTGGGTGCTGATCCCGGTGTACGCCGTGACGCAGCACTACCCGGTCGACTTCGAGAACCGCCGCGGAACGTTCAGCGCCAACCTCAACCAGCTGCCGTTGACGTTCGGCATCGTCCTGGTCGCCCCGATGTACCACCTACTGGCCCGCGTCGTAGGCGTCGCCTTCGACTGCGTCGTCCTTCGCCGCCAGGCTCCGCTGAAGGTCTGCTTCAACATCGGTAGCGCCGCTTTCGACCTCGGGGTCGCTGCGACCGCGGTAAGCCTGATCTCGCACGGTGACCGGCCCGGCCCGGCGCTGTGGCTGGCCCTGATCGTCAGTCAGGTCCTCACCGAGGTCGCCGGCGTCGCAGCCCTGGCGGCCGTCTGGCGCATCGTCGGCGTCCCCGTGCACCCACGCCAGATGCTCGAGCCACTCGGCTTCGCGATCGTGATGACGGCCACCTTCACGGGCCTGTCGATCGTCGCGGTGTCGGCGGTGTACACCGACCGCACGAGCCTGCTGATCATGGCCGTCCTGGGTGGCGGCTTGGCGCTCGCCTACCGCGGTCACCGCCGGCTGTTCGCCCAGCAACGCACCACGGAGCAGCTGTACGAGTTCGTCAAGGACCTGGGTCCCGTCGCGTTCGACTCGCCGGCGCTCGCGCCGTTGCTCGAGGAGGTACGGGCCCTCCTGCACGCACGTCACCTCGACCTCGCGGTGCCCGCTGAGAACGGCTGGACGCATCACGTCTCCTGCGAGGATGACTCGCTCGCGACCGTCGGCGAGGACGCCGACGAGGTCGCCGAGGCCGTCGCGCGAGCCGGCGCCGCGCTGCGGAGCACTCCCGGGGACCTCGACCGCATGTCCACGCCGTTGATCGGAGCGCGCACGCTCGTCGGCATCCTGACGGTGACCGACCGACTGGGCGACATCCGCAGATTCGACATGGGCGACATGCGACTGCTGGAGACCGTCGCCGCAGAGCTCACGACGTCGTTCGAACGCGGCAAGCTGCTCCGGGACCTGGAGCGGTCCGCGACGGAGGACTCCCTCACGGGGTTGCCGAACCTGGCGGAGGTCACCCGCCGGATCAACGCGGCGCTCGACGTCGACGAGCTGCTGGTTGCCGCGGTGGCCGTCGAGTCCTTCCGAGAGGTCAATGACACGCTCGGACACGAGGTCGGTGACAACCTCCTGCTGGAGGTCACCGAGCGCCTGCGGCGCGCACTCCCCGACGCCGTCATCGGGCGCATCGGTGGCGGGCGCTTCGCGGTGGCGATGCCGGCTTCGTCGCTCGGCCACGACCCCGCGATGTTCGGCCTCGGGATCCGCGCCCAGGTCGAGGGCACCACTCACCTCGGCGGGGTCGGCACGCACATCCGGCTGTCGGTCGGCGTCGTACGCGCACCCGAGCACGGCGACGAGGCGGCAACGCTGCTCCGCCGAGCCGAGACCGCCATGCACAGCGCCCGGAACGCCCACGGCGGCCCGGTCGTGTGGGAGCCGGCGTACGAGGTCAAGGGTCAGCGGCGCCTTGCGGTGGTCAGTGCGCTGCGTGAGGCCCTCTCGACCGGCGCCATCGGGGTCGCTTTCCAGCCCAAGGTCGACAGCTGTACGGCGGCGCCCGTCGGTGTCGAGGCGCTCGCGCGCTGGACGCATCCCGCCCTAGGCGCCATCGGTCCCGACGAGTTCATCCCGCTGGCCGAGGCATCCGGTCTGATGGGTCTGCTCACCAGCACCGTGCTGCGGCAGTCGCTCACGGCGTGCAAGGGCTGGCAGCGACGCAACCCCGGCGTCGGAGTCGCGGTCAACGTCAGCGCGACGACCCTTCTCGACTCCTCTTTCGTCACGCAGGTGGTGGCCATCCTGACCGCGACCGGCCTCGCCCCCGAGCTGCTGACGCTGGAGCTCACCGAGGGCGTCGTGATGGCGGACCCCGAGCTGGCCGCGGAGCGGATGGGCGAGCTGCGTGCCATCGGCGTGAAGATCTCCGTCGACGATTTCGGCACCGGCTACTCCTCCCTCACCTACCTCAAGGGCCTGCCGGTCGACGAGGTCAAGATCGACCGCGGCTTCGTGAACGGCTTGGTGCGCGAGCCGGCCGATCGCGCCGTTGTCCGGGCCGTCGTCGACATCGCGCACACCCTCGGGATGCGGGTCGTCGCGGAGGGCGTCGAGAACGAGGCGCAGCGCAACGTGCTGCAGGACCTGGCGGTCGACGAGCTGCAGGGCTACCTGTACGCGCGGCCGATGCCGACCATGGAGATCAGCAGCTGGCTCCGCCAGGGCGAGCGGGCGAATCGGCCGTAGCCGCCGGGCGCTCCACGCGCCCTTGGCCCGCTGCCTCGAAAAACGTTCCAGGGGCTGGGAATGGGTGTAGCACCACCCACTCCCAGCCCCTGGACAGGACTGGGTTGATCGCGTCGGCGATCAAGCGTCTAGTTCCAGCTGATGTTGCGCATCTTTCGCCTCCATTCGGCCCCTACCGGACTGAGCCGTCCGGCCTAGTACGGAGCAGAGTAGAGACGAATACCAGTGTTGCGCTAGAGAACGTTGAGAAAAAATAACGGACATGTGACTCAATTGCGGCAGAACGAATGACATTCTGTAGGCCGTTTGGGCCTACAGGCCCGGCAGCCGCCTGCCGATACGACCTTTCGGCGCGTACTGCACCAGTTTGACGGACCAGTGGGGACGCGTCCGAACGGAGTAGTCACACCAGCCCGGCGACGGATTTCGCCCGGGCGATCACAGCGTCGAGCATGGCCTCCGTCAGCCGACCGGTGAAGGTGTTCTGCTGGCTGACGTGGTAGCAGCCGATGACGGTCGGACCGCCCTGCACCGCAACCTCACGGGTATGGCCGAAGGCCGGCACCCGAGGCGGCACGGCCGCGCCGGCCGCACGAAGCGCCGTCCACGTCGATGCCCACCCGAACCCGCCGAGTACGACGAAGGCGCGTGCTGTCGGCAGGAGCAGCTCGACCTCGCGGCGCAGCCACGGAGCGCACGCATCGCGCTCCTGCGTCGTCGGCCGGTTCGCCGGTGGTGCGCAGCGCACCGGCAGCGTGATCCGGATGTCGGTGAGTCGCTGACCGTCGTAGGCCGAGGTCGACGTCGGGAGCTCGGCCAGCCCGGCGCGGTGAAGCGCAGCGAACAGCCAGTCGCCACTGCGGTCCCCGGTGAAGATCCGGCCGGTGCGGTTGCCGCCGTGGGCGGCGGGGGCGAGTCCGACGACGACGATGCGGGCTCGCGGGTCACCCCAGCCGGTGACCGGACGCCCCCAGTACTCCTCGCTCGCGAAGGACGCGCGCTTCGTCTGCGCCACCTCCTCTCGCCAGGCGACCAGGCGCGGGCAGGTGCGGCAGACCGACGACCGGGCGTCGACAAGGTCGAGGGACGCTGCGCTGGCCGCGAGGCGGACGACGTCGCCGGGGTTGCTGGCAACCGGCGTACGCGGTGATGCCTTGTCCGTCGGGAAGCCGCTGCCGGGCGGGATCACGGCGTACTGGTGCCCTCGCGGCCGTAGCGGTCCTCGAGCCGTACGACGTCGTCGAGCTCCGTCGTCGACGCCTCGAGGAAGACGGAGTCGACGAGCGCGGTGACGCGATGACGGACCCCGGGCGCCAGGTGGATCGACTCGCCAGGCGCGAGCTCGAACTCCTCGAGGTGTAGCTCATCATGGCCGACCTCGATCTTGAAGCGGCCGGACAGGCACGAGATCGTCTCCTCCTTGCGCTCGTGGAACTGCAGCGAGAGCGCATGTCCCTCGTCGACGTGGATGGCCTTGCCGGCGTACTTGCCCGGGACGTGCGCAAAGAGCTCCTCGTGCCCCCAGGGCTTGTCGGTGCGCTGCACGGCGCTGACCCAATCGGACTTGCTCATGTCACGCTCCAGGCGATTCCGTCGAGGATGTCGGCCTCGCTGACGAGGACCTCGGGCAGGTCGAGCCGCTCGACCAGCGTGCGCAGGATCAGCGCGCCTGCGCCGATGACGTCGACGCGACCGGGGTGCATCACCGGCAGCGCAGCACGATCGGCGCGCGTCATCGCCAGCACGTCTGTCGCCACCTTCTCGATGTCGGCGCGAGTCAGCCGGCTCAGGTGTATGCGGTCTCTCTCGTAGGACGGCAGCCCCAGCGACAGCGCAGCAATCGTGGTGACGGAGCCGGCCAGCCCGACTGCAGTGCGCGCTTCGGCCACCGGCACCACCGCGCGCGCCCGCTCGATCGCTGCGTCGATGTCGCGCACCGCGGCAGTCACCTGCTGCGGCGTCGGCGGATCGTCGACGAGGTGCCGCTCGGTGAGGCGCACGCAGCCGATGTCGACAGAGAGCGCTGCAGTGACCCGATCGCCGCCGAGGACGAGCTCCGTCGACCCACCCCCGATGTCCATCACGAGGAACGGACCGTCGCGAGGGTCGAGTCCGCGCGTTGCGCCGTCGAAGGAGAGTGCTGCCTCCTCGTCACCGCTGATGACCTCCGGCTCGACCCCTAGGGCGTCGAGCACGACGGCTCGGAAGTCGTCGCTGTTGTCGGCGTCGCGGCTCGCGCTGGTCGCGACCATGCGGGTTCGCTCGACCGAGAACCTGCGACAGGTCGCGGCGTAGTCCACGAGCGCGAGCCGGGTCCGCTCGATCGCCTCCGGCGCGAGCTGTCCGGTGCGGTCGACGCCCTGGCCGAGGCGCACGACCCGCATCTCGCGGTGCAGGTCGGTGTGCGCGGTGTCGGTGATGTCGGTGACCAGCAGGCGGATCGAGTTGGTTCCGCAGTCGACCGCGGCGACCCTTGTCATGGGTCCACGCAGGGGCCGGCGGCACTCCAGTCGGGGAGCAGCTCGAGCGCCTCGTCGCCGAAGGGGTTCACGCCGCGGCCGACGGCCAGCGCGTGTGCGACGAGGACGTGCAGGCACTTCACCCGATCCGGCATACCCCCTTGGGCCGGCACTTTCGCGAGCACCTCGAGCCCATCCCGCCGGGCGACGTAGTCGGCGGCGGCCTCGACGTACCTCGCTTTGAGCTCCGGTTCCTCGGCCAGCCGTGCCGTCATCGTGCGCATCAGGCCTTCGGACTCGAGCCGTCCGATGGCAGATGCCGCACGCGGACAGGTCAGGTAGTAGAGCGTCGGGAAGGGGGTGCCGTCCTCGAGCCGCGGGTTGGTCTCCACGACGTCGGGCAGCCCGCAGCCGCAGCGGTGCGCGACGGCACGCATGGCCCTCGGTGGCCGGCCGAGCTGGGCTTCGACGACCTCCCGGTCGCGCTCGGTGAGGGGCTCGCTCACTTGTGCTGACGGACCTGCACAGGGCGATCGGCGCTGCGCACGCTGCCCCACAGCTGGGAGTACCAGGGCGCCTCGGGACCAGCCGGTGCCGAGGCGGCCCGGCGTTGATCGGTCGGCGTGCTCGGCGCGGCGCTGGGCGCGATCACGACGTACGCCACCTCGCCGGGCCGGACGAAGTGCAGGCGGTCACGTGCGAGCGCCGCGACGTAGTCGGGGTCCTCGAGCCGGGCCTTCTGCTCCTCGAGCGACGCGACCCGCGCCCGCGTCGCCGCCTGTGCCTGCTGCAGGTGCCGGATGTCGGCGCGCTGGCTCAAGAACTCGCGCAGCGGCAAGGCGGCACTGACGACCAGCGCACACAGGACCAGACCGAGCACCGCGGCGCGCGTGGTGAGCCCGGCCGGGCGCGGACTGGCGGTCATGCCCTAGACGCTGCCCTCTGCGGGGCTGAAACGCGGGAAGGCGCGCGCACCGGCGTACCGAGCGGCTTCGTCGAGCTCCTCTTCGATGCGCAGCAGCTGGTTGTACTTCGCGACCCGCTCGGACCGCGCCGGGGCCCCGGTCTTGATCTGGCCGCAGTCGGTAGCGACAGCGAGATCGGCGATCGTCGTGTCCTCGGTCTCGCCGGAGCGGTGGCTCATCATGCAGCGGTAGCCGTTGCGGTGCGCGAGCTGCACGGCGTCGAGGGTCTCGGTCAGGGTGCCGATCTGGTTGACCTTCACCAGCAGCGCGTTGGCGCACCCCCTGCCAATGCCGTCGGCGAGCCGCTGCGGGTTGGTGACGAACAGGTCGTCGCCGACGATCTGCACGCGGCTGCCCAGGACCGCCGTCAGCCGGGCCCAGCCGTCCCAGTCGCCCTCCGAGAGCGGGTCCTCGATCGACACGATCGGGTACGACGACACGAGGTCGGCGTAGTAGTCGGTCATCTGGTCGGCGGTCTTCGCCGCCCCCTCGAACGTGTAGGAGCCGTCCTTGAAGAACTCCGTCGCCGCGACGTCGAGCGCGAGCGCGACATCGCGGCCTGGTGTCAGACCGGCGTTGCTGATGGCCTCGAGGATGAGGTCGAGCGCCTCCCGGTTGTTGGGGAGGTCGGGCGCGAAGCCGCCCTCGTCGCCGACGCTCGTGGTCAGGCCGCGCGCCTTCAGCACGCTCTTGAGCGAGTGGTAGACCTCCGCACCCCAGCGCAGCGCTTCGCTGAACGTCGCGGCTCCGATCGGCGCGACCATGAACTCCTGCACGTCGACGTTGGTGTCGGCGTGCGCACCGCCGTTGAGGATGTTGAGCATGGGCACCGGCAGCAGGTGCGCATTGGGCCCGCCGACGTACCGGAAGAGCGGCAGCCCGGCCGACTCCGCAGCGGCGCGGGCGACGGCGAGGCTGACGCCGAGCGTCGCGTTGGCCCCGAGCCGGCTCTTGTCGGGGGTTCCGTCCAGGTCGAGCAGCTCCTGGTCGACGATCCGCTGCTCGCTGGCCTCGATGCCGATGAGCTCGGGACCGATGGTCTCGAGCACCGCCTCGACCGCGCGCTGGACGCCCTTGCCGCCGTACCGCGAAGCATCTCCGTCCCGCAGCTCGACCGCCTCGTACGCGCCCGTGCTCGCGCCGCTCGGCACCGCCGCACGCGACATCGTGCCGTCGTCGAGGGCCACCTCGACCTCGACGGTGGGGTTGCCGCGTGAGTCGAGGATCTCGCGGGCGCCGACGGCCTCGATGGAGGGCACGGTTCTCCTGTCGGGGGAAACGAAAGGGTCTGTCCGAGCGTACCGGCGGCGTTTCGGCCGGTTGCGCAGGCTGGCCGCCCCGCGTCAGGCCCGGAGCAGCCGCGCGGCGGCCCGGACGGCGCCCGTTCCGGTTGTCTGCAGGTAGTAGCCCCGTGCGCCGCCGCCGAGAGCCTCGAGTGTCGCCATCACCTCGGGCCCGACGTCGCCGGCCTCGCGCCGGAGCACGAACCTGGTGAACTCCACGCAGGGCGGCGTGGGAAAGCTGCCGAGCTCGACGAGGCCGCCGTCCGTCTCCAGGACCAGCCGGCCGGACAGGTCGTCGAGGTGCTCGCTGTCCAGCAGCAGCGACTCACCCGCGATCCCGTCGACGAGGTGGTCGCCGTACGACGAACGAAGCGCGCGATAGCGGGACACCGTCATGACCGAGACACCGTTGAGCAGCTTCACGTTGCGACTGTCCGGGTGGTCGGCGTGGTGGACGTCGAGCACGCCGTCACCGACCACCCCGCGCGGCGTGATCAGCAGCTCGGAGACCTCGAGCAGCGGCGCCGGGTCGTAGACGCCTGTGGTCGCCGGGCCCGGCTTGAGCCGGGAGCGCTGCACCTGCAGCCGCACGACTGTCCCGATCAGCTCCACCGCTCGCGCCAGTCCTCCTCGGTCAGGGTGGCCGGGTCGATGCCCTCGGCCAGCAGGTCGGCCTCGATGGCCGCCAGCCGATCGCGGTAGTCCCGGGCCACCCGGCGCAGCTCCGCCTCGGCATCGAGCCCTTCAGCCCGACAGCGCGCTACCAGCGCCCACAACTCGCCGCCCACTCCGTCGTACGACGGGAGGGGTACGCCGACCCGCGCGCCTCGCTTCTGCAGCTTGGCGGCGAGCGACAGCGCGGGCTGGCCGAGCGGCACGCCCTCCGTGACCGACGTCCGGCCCTTCTCGGCCTGCTTCATCTGCTCCCACGTCGCGTCGAGGTCGTCCGCGGGTGCACCGGCGAAGACGTGCGGGTGCCGGCGTACCAGCTTGTCGACGAGGTCGGCGGCGACGTCGTCGATCGACCACGGCTCGTCGTGCTCCTGAGCCAGCCGGGCATGGAAGACGACCTGGAGCAGGACGTCACCCAGCTCTTCGCGCAGGTCTTTGCGGTCACCGCCCTCGATCGCGGCATACGCCTCGTAGGCCTCCTCGAGCAGGTAGGGCTTGAGGCTCTCGTGGGTCTGCTGCGCGTCCCAGGGGCAGCCGCCGGGAGACCGCAACCGGTCCATGACGGCGACGACGTCGAGCAGCCGCCGGCCAGGGACGTCGCCGGTCACTGCGTCGGCGGCGAGGCCGGTGCACCCGGCTGCTGACCCTGCTGCGGGTTGGTGCCGGTCTGGTCGGGGACGACCTGGCCCTCGCCGGGCGACGGAGCGGGGCTGCTCACGGCATCCCGGCTGGACGCCTCGACCACCTGGAGCTGCGTCGCGTCCCAACGTCCGAAGCGCGGGTTGACCTTCACGTGCAGCTCGGTTGCCACCTTCGACAGCAGCTCGTTGACACGCTGCTCGCGCTGCTGTTGCAGAGCACCACGGCGAAGGTCTGGCGTCGCCTGCTCCAGCGTCGTCGTCTTGCGATCGATCACGTGGACCACGTGGTAGCCGAACTGCGTCTTGACCTCGAGGAAGTCGCCCGCCTTCGCGGCGAACACGGCCGCCTCGAACTCCTTCACGAACTGGCCCTTGCCGGCGAAGCCGAGATCTCCGCCCTTGTCCTTGTTGGACGTGTCGATGGAGTTCTTCGCCGCGAGCGGCGCGAACTGCGACGGGTCGGCCTTGACCTGCGCCAGGATCGAGTCGGCGAGCGGCTTCGACGCGACCAGGATGTGCGCGGCGTGCACCTGGTCGAACTGCGCGGCATTCTGCTGGTAGAGCGCCTTGATCTGCTCCTCGGGCACGTCGACATCTGCCGTGAGCTTGTCGCCGATCGCGTCGTCGAGGACGAGGTCTGCGATGAATGGCCGAAGGTCGCCGGCCGCGATCCCGCCCTGAGCAGCCTGCTGCAACAGAGCGGCGGACCCACCCGCCTGCTGCTCGAACGCGGCGATCTTGGCGTCGATGGCGCCCGGTGTCGCAGTGACGTGCTCACGCTTCGCGGTCTCGACCCGGATCGCGTGCTTGATGAGCCGCTCGAGGACGCTGCGCTGGAACTTCGCCTTGTCCGCGCCGAGCTGCTGCTGCGCCTGCGGATCCTTCAGGCCCCGTGACACGAGCCCGGCCAGCTCCTGGGTGCTGATCCTCTTGTCACCGACCGTGGCGGCCGCTCCGGAGCGGACCGGAGCGTTGCCGCAACCGGCCACGACGAGCGCCAGGCTCAGGGCAAGCGAGGCGGTCGCGAGCCGCCGCGGGGTGCGTGTCACTGCGTGGGGTCCTTTCGGGACGTCGAGTCGGGACAAGTTTCCCATGTCGTCACGTGGCGGCTGTCGCTGCGGCGGTGACGCTGTCGCCGAGCACCGCGTCGAGCAGTCCCGTCGACCACGCCAGTAGCTCCGTGTCACGCAGCGGGGTGCCACCGATCCGGGCCATCTTCGGGCGGGGAACGAGCACCGTGTCGACGGTCTGCTTGACGATCGTGCCCGGGTACAGACGCTGCAGGCGGAGCACCTGCGACTCGCGCAGCCTCATCGGGGCGAAGCGGATGGACGTGCCCTGCAGGGTCACGTCCGTGATGCCGAACTGCTTGGCGCGGGCCCTGAACGCGGCGACGGCGAGCAGGTTCTCGACCGGCGTCGGCACCGGGCCGTACCGGTCGACGAGCTCAGCCCGCACAGCCTCGATCGCAGCGGGATCCCCGGCCCCGGCGAGCCGCCGATACGCCTCGAGCCGCAGCCGCTCACCCGGGATGTAGTCGTGCGGGAGGTGCGCGTCGACCGGGAGGTCGACCTTCGTCTCGACCGGCTCGGGCTCGTCGGCCGCCCCGCCGCCGCCGCGCTTGAAGTCGCTGACGGCCTCGCCGACCAGCCGCATGTAGAGGTCGAACCCCACGCTGGCGATGTGGCCGGACTGCTCGCCGCCGAGCAGGTTGCCGGCACCGCGGATCTCCAGGTCCTTCATCGCGACGGCCATGCCCGCGCCGATCTCGGTGTTCTGCGCGATGGTGGCAAGGCGGTCGTACGCCGTCTCCGTGAGCGGTTTCTCCGGCGGGTACGTGAAGTAGGCGTAGGCACGTTCTCGGCCGCGACCCACGCGCCCGCGGATCTGGTGCAGCTGGCTGAGGCCGAACGCGTCGGCCCGCTCGACGATGAGGGTGTTGGCGTTGGGGATGTCCAGACCGCTCTCGACGATCGTCGTACAGACAAGTACGTCGAAGTGCTTCTCCCAGAAGCCAACCATCACCTGCTCGAGGGCGTCCTCGTGCATCTGCCCGTGGCCGACGGCGATGCGCGCCTCGGGCACGAGCTCGGCCAGCCGCTTCGCGGTCCGGTCGATCGACTCGACCCGGTTGTGCAGGTAGAAGACCTGTCCCTCGCGCAGCAGCTCACGGCGGATGGCCGCGCTGATCTGCTTCTCGTCGTACGGCCCGACGAACGTCAGCACTGGATGGCGCTCTTCCGGCGGCGTCAGGATCGTCGACATCTCACGGATGCCGGTGAGCGACATCTCGAGGGTCCGCGGGATCGGCGTAGCGCTCATCGTCAGCACGTCCACCGCGACGCGCATCGACTTGAGGAACTCCTTGTGCTCGACCCCGAAGCGCTGCTCCTCGTCGACGACGACGAGTCCGAGATCCTTGAACTTCGTCTCTTTGCTCAGCAGCCGATGAGTGCCGATCACGACGTCGACCCTGCCGGCAGTGACGCCCTCCATCACCTCCTTCTGCTCCTTGTCCGAGTTGAAGCGGCTGACGGCGCGCACTGTCACGGGGAACTGCGCGAAGCGGTCGCGGAAGGTGTTGTAGTGCTGCTGCACGAGCAGCGTGGTCGGGACGAGGATCGCGACCTGCTTGCCGTCCTGAACCGCCTTGAAGGCGGCGCGCACCGCGATCTCGGTCTTGCCGTAGCCGACGTCGCCGCAGATGACGCGGTCCATCGGGACGGCCTTCTCCATGTCGCCCTTGACCTCGTTGATGGCGTCGAGCTGGTCGGGCGTCTCGACGTACGGGAAGGCGTCTTCGAGCTCGCGCTGCCAAGGTGTGTCGAGTGCGAAGGCGTGCCCCGGTGACGCCATCCGGGCGCTGTACAGCTGGATGAGGCCGGCCGCGATCTCCCGAACGGCCTTGCGGGCGCGGCCTTTGCGCTTCGCCCAGTCGCTGCCGCCGAGGCGGTCGAGCGACGGCGCTTCGCCGCCGACGTACCGGGTGACGTGCTCGAGCTGATCCGTCGGGACGAAGAGGCGATCCCCTTTGGCGTACTCGAGGATGAGGTACTCGCGGGTCGCGCCGGCGACCGTGCGCTGCACCATTTCGAGGTACCGACCGACGCCGTGCTGCTCGTGCACCACGAGGTCGCCCGGCCGCAGCTGGAGCGGGTCGATCGCGTTACGACGCCGCGACGGCATCCGGGTGCTCATGTCCTTCGCACCGACACCGCGGGTGCCGGTCAGGTCCGTCTCGGCCAGCACCGCGGTCTTCAGCAGCTCGCTCACGAACCCGGTCTCGAGGCAGCCGGTCGTCACGGTCGTCATGCCGGGCTCGGGGTCGCCGTCCAGGCGCACGGGCAGGTCCTCGCCGCGCAGCACCTCGACGATGCGATCGGCGCTGCCATGACCGGGCGCGGTCAGCACGACCCGCCAGCCGGCGGCGATCCAGTCGCGGATGTCGTCGACGGCGCGCTTGGTCTCGCCGCGGTAGGCGGTCGGCTGGTTCGCGGCGAGCACGACGGTGTCGGGGTCGAGGTCCTCGTCGGCGGTGAACGGCGTGATCGACCACCACGGCAACTCGAGCTGCGCAGCGTGCTCGCGCACGTCGACGAGCGTGCGGTACGCCGCCGCGCCGAGGTCGATGGGCGCCTTGCCGCCGACAGCCGCCGTCGACCACGATGCCTCGAGGAACTCCTGGCTGGTGCGGACCAGGTCATGCGCGCGGGTGCGTACCTTCTCCGGGTCACAGACGACGACCGATGTCGACGGCGGGAGCTCGTCGATCAGCAACCGGAGCTCGTCGGCGAGCACCGGCGCGAGGGCCTCCATGCCCTCCACCGGCGTACCGTCCGCGATCTTGTCGAGGATCTCCACGAGCTCGGGGTGGTCGGCGGCCAGGGCACGCGCCCGCGCGCGCACCTCGGGCGTGAGCAGGAGCTCACGGCAGGGGGGCGCCCAGAGGCCGTGGGTCGCGACTTCCAGGGACCGCTGGTCGGCAACCTTGAAGTAGCGGACCTCCTCGACCGTGTCGCCCCACAGCTCGACCCGGATCGGGTGCTCCTCGGTCGGCGGGAAGACGTCCAGGATCCCGCCGCGGACCGCGAACTCGCCGCGCTTCTCGACCAGCTCGACGCGCGCGTAGGAGATGTCGACGAGGCGTTGTACGACGGCGTCGAGCCCGCCGTCGATGTCCTCGCCCTGCTGCAGCTCGACAGGCACGAGGTCGCCGAGTCCCGGGACCTGCGGCTGCAGGATGCTGCGCACCGGTGCGACGACGACGTCGAGCGGACCGATCGTCGGGTCGGTGGGGCTCGGGTGGGCGAGGCGGCGAAGCACCGCGATTCGCCGCCCCACAGTGTCGGCGCGCGGGCTGAGCCGCTCGTGCGGCAGGGTCTCCCAGGACGGAAACATCGCCACGCGGTCGGGCGGCAGAAGGGTCTCGAGTGCGGCGACGAGATCCTCGGCCTCACGACCGGTCGCGGTCACCGCGAGGACCGTGCGGCCCCTGCGGGCCAGCCCCGCGATGACGAACGGCCGCAGCCCCTGCGGCGCCGACAGATCCAGGCTCGGGACCTCAGGAGTGTCGAGGGTGCGCGCCAGCGCGGGGTCGCCGACAACGACGTCGAGCAGACCGGACAGCAGCACGTTCGGGGGCCTTCCAGGGCAACGCAACTATCCCCGCTCGGCGAGAGACCGGGGGGTGGGAGGAGCGAGTCCAGCCTACGTGGGCGGTGGAGTCACCCCGTCGTGGCCCGCTCGGAAGCCGCCCTCTCCAGCGCCTCGGCAACGGCGGTGAACTCCGCGAGCGCCGCCTCGAGGTCGTCCACGATCTCGCGGGCGAGCACCTCCGGTGGCGGGAGACTGTCGGCGTCCTCGAGTGAGGCGTCTCGCAGCCAGACCAGGTCGAGGTTCGCCTTGTCCCGCGCCACGAGCTCGTCGTACGCATAGCGCTTGAACCGCTCCGACTCGGCGCGACTCGAACGCGGCAGGCCCGGCCGGTAGCAGTCGACGAACTCGTCGAGGTGGTGGCGGCGAAGGGGGTTCTGCTTCGGCACTCCCGGCGCCAGCCTCGCCGACGTTCACTGGGTTTCGTCACACGATGCGTTCGATCGAGCAGAGGAAGCAAACCATGAAGCACGTCTCGCTGGGAGGTCTGGAGGTCTCCCGCATCGGCCTGGGCGCGATGACCATGGCTGGCGTCTACACCACCGGCGGTGGCTTGGACGACGACGAGTCGGTCCGCACGTTGGGCGAGCTCGTCACCGAAGGCAAGGTCCTCCACATCGGGCTGTCTGAAGCCGGGCCCGACACGATCCGTCGCGCGCACGCCGCGCACCCGGTCTCGGCATTGCAGACCGAGTACCCCCTGTGGACCCGCGACCCCGAGGCGGAGCTGCTGCCGATCCTGCGCGAGCTGGGGATCGGCTTCGTTCCGCACTCGCCCCTCGGCCATGGCTTCCTCACCGGTCAGATCCGCACGCCCGACGACATCCCCGACGACGACTGGCGCAAGACCAACCCGCGGCTCACCGGCGAGAACTTCCAACGCAACCTGCGCATCGAACTGACCGCCGACCAACTCCAGCGGCTCAATGAGCTCATCCCCGCCGCCGGCGATCGCCACGACGAAGACAACATGGCCACCGTCGATCAGTGAACGACAAGCGTCAGATGAGTGCATTCGGCGCGTCTTGTAGCCACGCCTACTTCCGCGGGGCTTGAGGAGCGTCGAGGGCAGAGAACGAGCTGCGCCGACGACCGGCGGGTCGCGTTCCCGAGCCGAGTCGGGTTTGCCGTTGCGTTGGCGGCCCCGCCAACGCCACGCTCCACGTCCGGCGGTTCGGGTTCAGCTCAGGTGTGCTCGCCCAGTCGCGAGGACGCTCACAAGCTGCGGATAGCCGGTGGCAACCGATGCCAGTGTGTCGATTGATAGCAGTAGGACGGCGGAGAGTCCCAGCCGGGTGAGGATGGCGTCGAGCCAGTCGAGGAACTCCTCGAACACCGCCGGCTCTTGCACCAGGATCGCTGCCGCCGCGAAGGCGACGATGTAGCGGAAGTCAGCGCGCGTCCGGCCGAGCTGTCGGTCGCTGAACTCGGCCATGACGGGCAGCTTGATCAGCAGGGCGTCCATCGCCCGGTCGGTCAGCTCGCTCTGGGCGGCCAGCACGTTGGCGGCAGCTGTCCTTCCGGCCGCAGCTGCGGCTCGTGGCGCGCCTCCGTCGTGCTGCCAGGCCTCGAGCAGCGCGTCAGCTTCGGCCAACGATGCCGCCCATCCATCCGCACCCAACGCGAGGGCTCGCTTCGCGTCCGGGAAGGCCGCCCCCCCGGCCAGGACGCGGTAGCCGGCGGCGTGTGCTGCGTCGGTCATCCGTGAGGCACCGACGAGGTTCATCGGGAGCGAGCAACTGACCAGCATCGCGACTGGCAGCTCCCCTCGCAGGAACTCGCCCAGGCTGTCGGCGTCAGTCGCTGCCCCCAGGAAGGTGACCTCCCAGCCGAGATCGCGCAGCAGCTCGGCCAGCATGCGGGCCGGGAGGCTGTGCCACTCCTCCTCGCAGCAGGCCAGGACAAGCCGGCCGCGCCAGCCGGCTTGAGTGCTCGACAGTGCCGTCAAAATGACGTCGACGATGGCGGTCGCGGCGTGCTCCTGAGACACGGTCCAAGAACCAGCCGCCCACAACTCGCCGACTCGGCGTTGTGCCGCGGCAAGGACCCCGATGACGACGTCGCTGCGCGACCACCCGGAGTCGAGCAGCGACTGCGCGAAGCTCAGTGCTCCCAGCCGGTCTCGCGCTTCGAGGAGACCGATGAAGCGCGCAGCCGCGTCGCGGTCGCCGTCTCTCATTCGCAGATGACGGTGAAGCGGCGCGCGCACACGGCGCGCGGTCGATTCTCACCGCGCGGGATTCGCGCGTGCGACCGTCGGTGGTCATCGCTTTTCATGTAGGCCTGGAAGTCGGCCCGGCACGCCCACCAGGACACCATCTCGTACACACCGCTCGCTGTGCCGTCAGCCCACACTTCCAGGCGCCGGAATCCGGCGGCATTCTCGACCGCCCGGAGCCGTTTGCGGAAGGCGTCCTCGAGCGCGGCTATGCCGGCTTCCGGCACCGAGATCCTGCTCTGCACGACGAAGTCGCCGGTGCCGCCATGTGCGGTTTCGGCATCCGCTGAACTGGGCGCGGGTTCGTCCTGCGCGCCACGGTCCAGTACGAGCTGGGCGGTGGTGAGCAGAAGCGGAAGAGTCTGGTCCAGATGCCGTCGAGTCAGCGTTCCAATGGCAGCGACCGGCAAGATCGCCTCCGCGGTCCCTAGCGTCAGGTCCAGATGCATCAGACCGTCCAGGCTGGCGTCGTCAGCTCCGGTGACTGTGCCGCCAACGGCAAGGACGTGCGCCACTAGGGTCTGCGTCAGATTCTCCGCGCCGCTGGTCGCGAGCAGGCGGGTGACCGTTTGCAACGCGTGTGCCTCATGCGTTACCGGTCCGGTAGCAGCCGGTCTGACCGGCTGGGCTCCGAACGCCGCCAACCAGCGAGTGAGCTCCGCCGCCGGTAGGGCCTTCGTCCAGAAGTAGCCCTGTCCCTCGTCGCAACCGAGGTCGAGGAGGGCGGTGGCCGTCGCCTCGTCCTCGACGCCTTCCGCGACCACCCGCAGGCCCAGGGCGCGACCGAGATCAATGGTCGAGCCGACGATCGCCCTGTTGCGGTCGTTGGTCGTCATGTCCATCACGAAGGACTTGTCGATCTTGAGAGTGTGCACGGGCAGGTCGCGCAGATAGACCAGCGATGAGAAGCCAGTACCGAAATCGTCGATCGAGACCTTCACGCCCAACCGGTCAAACTGCTCGAGCATCTCCTGGGCCCCCGACGGGTCCGACATCACGCCACTCTCGGTCAGCTCGATCTCTATCGAGAAGGGCGAGACCTCGAACTCCTCGAGCGAGGCCCGAACCATCTCGATCGCCGATGTGTTCTGCAACGACGACGAAGCGACGTTGACGGCGACCCCGAGGTACAGGCCCTCGTCCTTCCAGGACCGGGCCTGACGGACCGCCTCGCGGACCACCCAGACGGTGAGCTCTCGGATCAATCCCGAGGTCTCGGCAAGCGGGATGAACGAATCGGGGTACAACAGACCACCACCAGGTCGCGCCCACCGAACCAGTGCCTCGACGTGGCGACAGCTGCCGTCGCGCAGGTCCACCTTGGGCTGGTAGTGCAGCACCAGCTCACCGTTCTGGATGGCCTCACGCAAAACGCCTGCGTCGACCAGGCCGGGAGTGCCGATCGCGCTGGGCATGCGGTCCCTGACAGTGACGTCGTGGTAGCGCGGGCACGCTGCCCGAGCGTCCGCCTCCGTTCAACGGCCTCTGCCGTAAGCATCGGCGCGATCGGCGCAAAAGCAAGCCATGAGGGTCAAGGTGACGTGGATGGCAACAAGCCGCTTTCCGTACGAGACCGGTTCGACTGGACCGCATCCCGACGAGGACTGTGTCCTGCTCACATTGGCCACTTGTCGTTGATGCCCAGGGCACCCGGGAAGGTAGGTCAATGTGCGCGATCGCACGGCGCGGGCACTCGCCGGCGAGGCAGTGCCCGCGATCGCCCGGACGAACGTCGCAGCCGCGAGCGTCACGAACGCGCGTGACCCCTCCAGGTCGACCGAACCGGGCCAGGTGCGTACGAGGCTCCTCGACGGAGCGCGTTTGCTGCCGTCGTCACGGTGTGCCAACTCCGAAGCCTGGCCACCATGTGCCATGGACGCACGCCCTGCGGCGTGAGCGGAAGACGTCTCTAGCCGAGCCGGGAGCCGTCGGTCCAGCTGTCGAATGCTGCGCTCGTCCATCCGAAGCCGCTGCCTGTCGGCGCCGGGGTGATCGGTTGGCCGCCGTACACGACCTTGCCGGCACGGTCCTGGTAGGTAAGCCACGGCGTCGCGCCGACCTGGCCGGGTCCCGGCTTGCTCCAGTCGCAGACGCCGGTCGGGAAGGTCGCCCGGAGCGTCGCCCACTGGGCGTCGTCGAACAGGATCGGGTAGTAGTCCTGACGCCGTAGCGGCTTGAGCGCGCACTTCTGGGTGTCGTTGGCGATGTCCTCGCCGGCAACACTGCGTGGTGAGCTGTACAGGGTTCGGAACGCCGGCGAGGCGCAGATCTGGCTTGCATCCGGCAGGGAGTTGTCGTCGTACCCGTCAGTCGTGCAGCGGTCCTGGACGTCCTTGGGTCGGTCGCGCACGATCTTCGCCGCCAGTGGCGCGGCGCTGCGGTCCCGCTCGACGGCGGTCAGCCAGCGGTCCATCGCGAGAAAGGCATCTGTCACGAAGTTGTGGTCGTACTGGGTCCTGCCGTCGTACCAGATGACGTGGTTGCCAAGCTGCCCTTGCTCGCGCAGCAGCCGCGCGCGTAGGGCCCACGTCCGGAAGGCGTCGTGGAAGCTCCCGTAGTCGGCTCCGCTGAGGGCGATGACCGCGACCTGGTCGAGGTTGTTGGCGGAGTTGACCGCTCCGCTGCGGTAGGAGTTGCGCAGCGCGGTCGGGTCAGCCGCGAGACGCTTCGCCGTCGGGTTGGCATCGATATCGATGCCACCGATCTTCGCGTTGAGGTCGACGAACTGCGCGGGGCTGATGCGGCCTTCCTTGAGTGCGTCGAGGCCGTACTGCACGCCGACGTTGTCGATCGGCAGCCCGGCGAAGCCGCGGCCGATCTTGCGCTCGTTGGGGGTCCACAAGTTCTTCGGTCGCGGCCCGAAGACGTTGATCATCCAGTCGGCGAAGGTGCAGCGCGTGCCGTCGGGCTTGCCGGCGGCGTCGTACGACGGGCCGTTCACGCTGTAGCAACCGCCGGGTACGCCGTGGGTCGTGTACTGGTTGCTGCTCGGGGAGAACAGCGATGTCCAGAACAGCTCGTCGAACTCGACGGCGTTGGCATGGTTGGGATGTCCCTCGACGGCGGCGATGTCCGCGGGTGTCCACGCCACGCCCGGCTGCCACTTCGTGGGGTTTTCCTCGTAGCCGCGCAGCAGGTGGGCGTCGTTGATCTGCGTCGCTGTCGTCCAGGCGTCCGGGAAGCTGCACTGCGGGATGATCCCCTGGTAGATACCGGGGTAGGCGTTGGCGACCTGCTGCTGGGTGAGCGAGCCGCCCGAGCAGCCGATGCCGATCGTGTAGCGGATCGGGCCGTAACGCTCGACCAGGCGCTCCTTGGCCATCATCAGCGACTCGGCCTGCGTGACGACGTTGCAGTTGCCCCCGGCGTTGTCGAGCGTCGTCGACAGCACCGCGAAGCCGCGTCCGAGGGCGACGTCCCCACCGAAGCCGGTCACGCTCGGCGCGGCTTCCGTCATGTAGTGGTTGCCGCAGCCTGACCCGTGCTCGATGGCGAGTTTGTGGTTCCACGGCCGCTGCGGTGCCCAGGGACTCCATGGCTTCTTCGGGTCGAACAGCACCGCGATCTGGTATTGGTCGCGGTCCTGGTAACCCGTCTCGATCCGAAGGACGAACGGCACCGTGACGCCCTGGTCCGTCGTGGTGTTCGCAACATCGGACGGGGGGCTGTGCGGGTCGTAGGCCTTCAGCGAGCCGTCGGTCGACGACACGTACTGGAAGGCGTACGCCGCAGGCTGGTCGCACTGCTTGTCGACGGCGGTCGTCTGGCACGTCCATGGCTGGATCTGCGGCCCAGAGAAGACGGGGCCGCCGTTGGGGTGGTTGGTGATGACGACGCCGGCGATCTGTCCGTCCGTGTGGGCGACGAGCGTGTTGCTGCCGTTGCGCATGCCGGTCACCAGGCCCTGGTACCTGCCGTTCGGCCGGAGCGCGAACGCCTTCGAGACGTCCCGCCCGTCCAGCGCGACGCGAGGTTGCGCGTGCCGCTGGGGCAGCTCCAGCTCGACGAGGGCGTCACCGCCGGAGATCAGGTCGGCGCGGTTCGACAAGACCTGGATCGCGAGGCCGGAACTCGCCGACGGTGCTGCCAAGGCGGACACAGCGGGCCCGACCGCCAGAAGAAGAGCCAGGGCGACGGCGGCGTCAACAGGACGCGGGAGTTGGCGCATGTGTAAGCGGTTCGCCATTGCAGCGCCGCATTCCTGTGACAGTTCCTCCAAAAACCCGGCGATCACGGGGCCCCCGAACCCGTCGGCTCGCGTTGTACCCCGCGGATCATCCAACGGCAGGCGGGCTCAAACGTCTGGGTCGAGGGTCGCAGTCGGCTGACGACTTGCCGCGACCGGCGGAGGAGGAGGTCCGCTGCCGACCGGATCAGATATATGCGCGATGCGGCCGAACGCGCTCGACACTGCTGCCCCCGGCGCAAGTGTGCCGGATCGCCCCTATCCGTCGGGCCCCCCGGGCTCCCAGCCATGGACGCTGCACGTAATCACGTTCCGCGACCTCAACTGGTGCGATCTTGGCGGTTCCGCCAACAGCCCCGGCCGTCCACCACCCTCCCTCGGCGCGCGCGACCGAAACGTTGGAGGAACTGTGCCAGGAACGTGGCGCAACGAGGTCGAACCCTCCTGCACGCGCTTGGCGGCTTCTGTGGCCACCGGTTGTCCAGCTGGGGGTTCGATGCGCTTCACCGTGGTGTCCTCGCGTCCCACGCAGATCAACCCTTCAACCTAAGGCGACTCCATGTCCCGACACGCTGTGGCTGGCTGGCTTGCTGCGTTCGCCGTGGGCCTCGGCAGTCTCCCGCTGTCGCCGGCTGGGGCAGCTGCGGCAACTCCCGCGGCAGCTGCCGGCACCTTCACCGTCACACCCCTCACGTTCGCCGTGACCGTAGGTCCGCCGACCGCGCGGCACTCCTGCACGGTGGAAGGCGACTTGCGCATTCCCTCAACGGCCAGCACGGCAAGTCCGGCACCGGCTCTGCTGATGACGAATGGCTTCGGGGGAAGCAGGCTCGACACCGGTCCCAACGGCAACGGGGCCTACGGGGCACGCTTCGCCGAGCTCGGATACGTCACGCTGTCCTACTCCGGTCTGGGCTTCGGGCTCAGCAGTTGTGACATCACGATCGACGATCCCGCAATCGACGGGCAGGCCGCCAGCCAGCTAGTGAGCTTCCTCGGAGGCGCCCCCGGCATCGCCACCAGCGCCGGCGTGCCCTACGCCATCCCGGGTCTGGTGATACATGACGCCACCGACCACACCGGCGTCCCACAGCAATACGACCCGAGGGTGGGGAAGATCGGCGGCTCCTCCGGCGGCGAGATCCAGTTCGCCGTCGCCGGGATCGACCCGCGTGTCGACGCGCTCGCCCCGACATACACCTGGAATGACCTGGGCTACTCGATCGTCCCGAACAATGTCGACCAGACCGGGGTCCGGACCGCCACCCCTGGCGCTGACAAGTACCAATGGCAATCGCTGTTCTTCGGGCTGGGGCTGTATCAGGCCGCGGTAACCCCCGAGGTCGCGCCGCCGTCCACTTGCCCCGGCACCCGCATCGAGATGTGCCAGGCCAACATCGAGGCGCACACCGTGGGCTATCCGTCCCAGTCCACCGTGGATTTCTTCCGATCGGTCAGCGTCTCGAGCTACATCGACAAGATCAAGATCCCGGTCCTGCTCTCGCAAGGCGAGAACGACACCCTGTTCAACCTGCAGGAGGCGATCGCGACCTTCCGTCAACTCCGCGCCCAAGGCACCCCCGTCCGCATGGTGTGGCAGTCCTGGGGGCACAGCTATGCCGTCCCGGTGGACGGCGAGCTCGACCCTGGTACGACCGCCCCTGGCACTGGGACGCTGGCCGACACCTACCAGGGGCGGATCTTCATCGACTGGTTCGCCCACTGGCTACGCGACGTCCCCAACGACCTGGGGCCCGATGTGCGCTACTTCCGCGACTACGCCTACACCGCCCCTCCGGCCGGCGCCACGACCGAAGCCAGACTGGCCGCAGCGACAGCCGCGTACAGCGACTCCCCGTCTTACCCGGTGGCGCCGCCGACCGCGATGCGCCTGTCCGGGGGCAGCGCGCTCGTCCCGGCCACGAACATCGTGGCCGTGGGCTCGCAGACCTTCGCCCAACCTGGCGGAAACACCCCGGTCGGCTACTCAGAGACCTCCTCGCTAGGCGCATACGGCGGAACCCAGACCGAGAGCCCCGGGACGTTCGCCGCGTGGAGCACTGCTCCGCTCACCGTCGATACCGACCTAGCCGGCGTGCCCACGCTGGATGTCGCCTTGGCGGCCCCGGCCGCCGCAACCAGCCAGACGCAAGGCACGATCGGTCAGCTCGTCCTGTACGCCAAGCTCTACGACGTCGATACCAATGGCTTCCAAAGCCTGATACACCTGCTGATCAGTCCGATCCGCATCGTCGACGTCACCAAACCGCTCCACATCGAACTGCCGGGGATCGTGCACCGCTTCAGCGCCGGCCACCGTATCCGGCTAGTGCTGGCCGCAGGCGACTCCGCCTACAAGGGGAACGTCGCCCCGTCAACGGTCACGATCGCAGACGGCCCCAACCAGCTCGGGAAGCTGACGCTGCCACTGGTAACGCAGACCGACCCCACAGCGGTCGTGCCGGAGGTACCGCTGCTCTGGCCGCTGCCCTTGCTGGCCGGCGGCATCTTCGGCTTGATACGGCGCAGACGTCGACGCGCCGCGTGAGCCGATCAGACAGCGCCTGAGCTGGTCCCTCACCGGCCGAGCCTGTCAGACGCCCCGGGGCAGCGGCCGCGGGTACGCCCTCCCTAGCGGCCCTCCTGGACGGTTCGAGCGAGGCGCGGTCAGCGGCATGACCGGACGGATCACCGTCAGTTCCGCGCCGTGGAAGGACGGTTACTCATTCCCGAAATCGCCGGGGTCCGTGAATTCACTCACGTCGCCGATGGCGCCGAATTCAGTCTCGAGGCCGGCTTGCTCCAGCAGCTCGTAGCTCTCTAACACCAGCCTGCATTCTGCACAACTGAAGTACTCGGCGTCGACAGTGACATCGACCCAGGGCTCCCGGCGCTCGGTCGGTGAGAAGTCCTTCAGCACGTAGTCGGCGGGGTCCTGGCGATCGGGCGGACGACCGAGTTACCGGGCAGGGTGAGACGGAAGACGGCGCCGGCGTCGGGGCGGTTGCCGGCCTGGAGGTCGCCGCCGTGGAGCCGTGCGTTCTCCAGCGCGATGGCCAGTCCGAGACCGCTGCCGTCAGACCGTGCGCGGGCGGCATCGGCCTTGTAGAACCGCTCGAACAGGTGCGGCAGTGCCTCTTCGGGGATACCCGGGCCGTGATCGGTTACCTCGATGACGAGACCGTTCCGGGCGGTCACGGTGATCGGGGGCGAGCCGTACTTCACGGCGTTGCCCACAAGGTTGGCCAAGATGACATCGAACCGCCTCAGGTCGAGGTGCGCCCTCAGCCCCCGCTCGACATCGACGTGCACGTCGTCGCCCCAGCCGCGGACCTCGAGTGATGTCGTGATGGCAACGCGTACGTCGACGAGCTCGGCGTCAAGAAGCGCTGTGCCGGCGTCGAAGCGGGACATCTCGATGAGGTCGCTGACCAGGCGGTCGAGGTGTCCGATCTCCCGGACCACGAGGTCTGTCGCACGGGCGGCCTCGGCGTTCATCCCAGGCGTGTGGGCCGACAGCACGTCGGTCACGGCCGTCATCGCGGCGAGCGGTGTACGGAGCTCGTGAGACACATCGGCCGCGAAGCGGCGAGCGGTGGTCTCCATGTGCTGCAAGGTGTGGACGGAGGCCTCGAGGGATTGGGCCATCACGTTGAAGGACCGTCCGACGTCGGCGATCTCGTCATGGCCTTGCGGGTCGAGCCGGACGCCGAGATCGCCCGCAGCCATGCGGTCTGCAGCGTCGGCGAGCTCGCCGACGGGACGCAGGACGCGCTGCCCGATGGACAGCGCCGTGTTCACAGCGATCGTGATGAGGACGATGCCGATGACGACGAGCGTGAGCTCAACCTGCCGTGTCGAGGGGTTCAAAGGCAGCCACGCGATGATGCGCCGGGCATAGCGGTTCGCGCCGATGGGGTGCTGGTTTGCGACGACGAGGAAGCCGGTGATCGTCGCCGCCGCGGCGACGATCGCGGTGACGAGGGCGATGCCGACGAATCCGAGCAGGAGCCGACGCTGGAGGCTGCCGGGCCCGACGATCATGGGCCGAAGCGGTAGCCGAAGCCACGGACCGTCCGCAGTAACCGAGGTTCGGCGGGTATGTCTTCGATCTTCGCGCGGAGCCGCTGCACGCAGGCGTCGACGAGGCGCGAGTCGCCGAGGTAGTCCTGGTCCCAGACCGAGGCCAGGAGCTGTTGGCGCGAGAGGACCAGCCCCGGGTTGCCAGCGAGCTCCAGCAGTAGCCGTAGCTCCATCCGGGTCAGGTCGAGGTGCCGGCCCGCCTTGGTGACGATGAGAGAGCCGCGGTCGACGACGAGGTCACCGAACACGAGGGGGCCGCCGGGCGGCATGGTGGGCGCCGCGCGTCGCAGCAGCGCCTTCAGCTTGGCCTCGAGTACCCGCGGCCGCACCGGTTTGGCGAGGTAGTCGTCGGCACCGGCTTCCAGCCCAGCGACGACGTCCATGTCGTCGCTGCGGGCGGTGAGCATCACGATCGGGACGTTCGAGAAACCGCGGAGCCGGCGACAGACCTCGAAGCCGTCGGCGCCCGGGAGCATGACGTCCAGGACGACCACGTCGGGCTCGGACTCCTGGACGGCGGCGATTCCTGTCTCACCGTCGCCCCGGGCCCGCACCTCGTGACCCAGGTGGCGCAGCGCGATCTCCAGTCCTTCGCGGACGTGGGCGTCGTCCTCTATCAGCAGGATCTGGGGCACGCGCCCGATCCTGACACGGCTGGATACCTCCGGAACCACACCGCCCGCACCGCCGCCGCGGCGAGTGCTGCCGCAAGCCCGCCCGCCGTGTTGTGCACGGCATCGCTGGAGTCACAGACACCGATCCACTCGAGCGCTTGCAGTGCTTCGACGGCCAGGCTGACTACGGCGACACCGAGACTCACAAGCCACGGCCTCCCGATCGCGAGCACGGCCAGGAAGGCGGTCGGGGCGAACAGCGCCAGGTTCGCCAGACCGTCCGCTGACAAAACCAGCGGGTCGGTGACGGCACACGTGCGCAGCCGGGCCAGGCTCTCGTGTCCGAAGCCTCCTCGGAACAGGGTCAACGTGATCGCCACCGCCAGCGCCGAGCCGGCGAGTGCACCGAGCATCGCGGACGCGCGGGAGCGGGTCAGCCAGCCGCAGCTGACTGCCGATGAGGGAACCAGGACGAGCAGGCACAGAAAGAGCGATGTCAGGCGCGACCCGGGCGGGACAGCAGTCAGCTGTCGGAGCGCATCGAGGGTGAGTTGTCGGAGCACGTCTTAAAGCCTGCTGCGGTCCTGCCACCGCGATGTTCGCTGAACGTCACAGCCGTGCCACAGAAAGCGTGGCGGACTCGTGACGCGACAGCGATATCGCCGCGACGACGGTCTCCCAGCGTGCGCTCATGCCGGTCTCAGCTCGTCGCCTGAGCACCATCCTCCTCCTGCTCGTCGTTGGCTGCGCCGCGAGACCGCAACCCGCCAGCCTGTTACCGACTCGCCCTCTTCCGTCAGCCGCGATGTCCGCCCCGGCGACAGGCCGGTCGACCGTCACGTGGCCGGCGACAGGCCAAGCGAGCTACGAGCTCGACGGCATGGTTTTCAACTCCCCGAATCAGGCACCGGTTCCGATCGCCAGCCTCGCCAAAGTGATGACGGCCTACGTCACGGTCCAACACCTCACAGCCGGCGCGCAACTGGTCATCGACGAGGGCGACGTCGCCGACATGCACCGACGCAAGGGTCGCGGCGAGTCGATCGTGAAGGTGGAGGCAGGCGAGGTCCTGACCCGCAACCAGGCACTGACAGCGTTGCTGCTGCCGTCAGCCAACAACGTCGCGGCCATGCTCGCTGAACGCGTCAGCGGCAACTGGCCCGCATTCCTCGGGTTGATGAACCGGACTGCACGGGGCCTCGGCATGACCGACACCACCTACACCGATCCAAGCGGCTTCCAGCCGAGCACGGTGTCAACGGCGCACGACCAGCTTCTGCTGCTGCGTGCGGCGATGCGCTCCTCGACGCTGGCTCGCATCATGGGCCAGTCGTCCGCCTACGTGCCCGACGCCGGAGTGGTGCGCAACACCAACAGCCTGCTCGGCCACGACGGCTTCGTCGCCGGCAAAACCGGCTCGACCAGCGCGGCCGGCGGCTGCCTCGTCTTCCGCGTGCTGCAACACGGCCGGGTGTTGGACGGCGCCGTCCTCGGCCAACGGGGCACGTCCCTGATCAGCGCCGGCCTGGCGGCAGCGACCAACCTCGCGAGCCAAGCGCTCAACGTCGGACCGATCCGTGAGTGAGTGAGTGAGTGCGTCCTGGCCGCCCTACGCTCGACACGTGCACCGGATCTTCACGACCAGCTTCGGCTCCGTGTACCCGCACTACTTGGCGAAGGTCGAGAAGAAGGGGCGCACCCAAGAGGCTCGTCGTCGATCACCGGCACAATCTGCGGGGTGCGCATCGGGGACATCGACGACCCGTTGATGCGCAAGATTCGCTACCTCGACAAGCTGGTCGACGAGCTCGCGAGAGGCAAGTCGATGGCCAAGGTCCTGCGCAGCTAGGTGTAGAGGAGGTCGTGCACCGCTGCGTCCGCCGGTCACCGTGAAACCGTGTCCCATCGCATGATCGTGCGGGCCGCCGGTGACAGTCCCGCCCGGGCGATCTACGCGGGCGGCTCGTCGGCGTGGAACGTGTTCTGGGCGGCCTCGAGCGTGCCGGTGAGCAGTGCCTCGACCGCATCAGCAGCGCGGTCGTAGAGGAACGGCAGCTCCCTGCGCTCGCTCGGTGAGAAGTCCCTGAGGACGTAGTCGGCAGGGTCCTGTCGCCCGGGCGGGCGGCCGATGCCGAAGCGCACCCGCAGGTAGTCGCGGGACCCGAGCGCCTTGCTCACCGAGCGCGGCCCGTTGTGCGACTCCGTCCCGCCCCGCTTGAGCCGGATCCGGCCGAACGGGATGTCGAGCTCGTCGTGCACGACGACGATCCGGTCGACCGGGATCTTGTAGAAGTCGCGCAGGCTGGCAACCGGTCCCCCTGACTCGTTCATGTAGCACTTGGGTTTGGCCAGGATCGTGCGCACCCCGGCAACGCGGCCCTCGATGACATCCGCGCGACCCTTGTGCGCCTTGAACTTCCCGCCGACGCGGGCACCGAGCTCGTCGAGTACGCCGAAGCCGGCGTTGTGCCGGTTGCCGGCGTACGACGGCCCTGGGTTGCCGAGCCCGACGACGAGCCAGACGTCGTCCGGCACCTGCTACTCGGCGGGCGTCTCGG
>JAWWOH010000047.1:0-3599 GCA_033851845.1 Actinomycetota bacterium | reverse complement strand
CGGGCGGGGTCCCCGGGCGACTCGTCGGCTGGCCGGGCCGGGACGTCGGCTGTCCGGGCCGGGACGGCGGCTGGCCGGGCCGGGACGGCGGCTGGCCGGGCCGGGCCGGGGCCGCCGCGGGGCCGGTTGCCGCCGGGCGGGTGGTAGCGGGTCGGGCCGCGGGACCGCTGGACGGCCCGGTGGCCGGTCGCGCCGGGCTCGGGGACGCGGGGCTCGGGGACGCGGGGCGAGCCGGAGTCGGTGACCCGGGCCGGCTGCCGGCGGCACTGGGCAGTCGCGAGGCACCGCCCGGACGGGCGCCAGGCGCCGCACCCGCCGGGCGCGGCTGGTCGACGGCGGCGTCGAGCGCGACCTTGGGGCTCGGCACCTCGGGCATGGTGTCGAGCCGGCCCCGTCGGTCACCACGGGTCGGCGCCTTCGCCGGCTTGGCGGGCTGGGACTTCGCCGGTGCCTTGGCTGGTGCTTTGGCGACCTTCGCAGGTGCTGCCTTCGTCGGGGCAGCCTTGCTCGGCGTCGCCTTCGCCGACGGCGGCTTCTGCGGCTGCGCGGTCCCCTTCGCCTCCGGCGCGGGAGCCTTGGCCGGCGCCTCGGCCGGCGGGGGTGCCTTCGCGGGTGCGGGTGCCTTGGCGGCCGGCGTAGAGCCGCGCTCTTCCGCGGGGGGCACCCGCCACCTGGAGGTCACCGGGGCGTCGGTTGCCTTGTCGGCAGCAGCCTTCGCTGCGGCCTTGTCGGCGTCGGTCTTCGCCGCAGCCGCCTTGTCGGCATCCGCCTTGGTTGCTGCCGCCTTGTCGGCATCGGCCTTCGCCTTCGCCGCAGCCGCCTTGTCGACATCCGCCTTGGCTGCCGCCGCCTTGTCGGCATCGGCCTTCGCCTTCGCTGCGGCCGCCTTGTCGGCATCGGCCTTCGCCTTGTCCGCGTCGGCCTTCGCCGCGGCAGCCGCGTCCGCGTCCGCCTCCGCCTTTGCGGCCTCGGGACCTCGCGCAGTGGTCGGCGGTGCTGCCGGCGATGCCGCCGCGCCGGATCGGACGCTCTGCGGTGCGTGTGGGTGCGACGTTGCCAGGTGCGGCTCGGCGGGCTCGGACTTCGGCGCGGCCGGCGAGATGGGGCGGGATGTCCTGGACTCGCCGCGCGCCGGCTCGAGGCCACGGCGTACGTCGTCGTACGCCGACGACAACGCAGCGACCCGTTCCTGCGTCTCGCGCGTGGCCGTCGCGGCGGCGCTGACCGTGCCGACCACCTCGTTCAGCCGGGCAGTGAGCGCCGCGAAGCGCTCCTCCAGCCGGTCGAGGACGTCCTCGCGGGCACCGCGCGTCGCCGTCGAGACCTCCGCGCGCATCTCGGTGAGCGCGGCGCGCACTGCCTCCGCCGACTCCGACGTCGAGGAGACCAACCGCTCGCGAAGGGCCTCGATCGCGTCCGCGAGGTCAACGCGCAGCGACCCGAAGGAGTCCTTCGCGACCCCGGAGGACGCCGCCAGCTCCTCGATCTGCGGGCGCACCTGGCCGAGCTCGGACGACAGCTCGGCACGCATGTCGGCCAGTGCCGACGCGACCTGCGACCGCACGCCCTCCACCCGGGTCTCGACCGCGGACTGCAGGGCGGCGAGCTGCGCGGCCTGCGCATCGTCCCGGCCGCCGAAGTGCTCCCCCAGCGCCCCGAGTGTGATGTAGAGCTTCTCGGCGACCTTGTCGAGCTCGCCGCGGGTCTCGTCGCGCGTCTTGTCCCGGCTGTCCTCGAGCGTGGTCGCGACGAGGCCGGCCATCCCGGTCAGTCCGATGTCGATCGATCCGGAGAACGAGTCAAAGCCAGCCTTCACCGTCTCGGTCAACGCGGCGATCGCCTCGCGTGTGGTCGCGCTCTCGGCGAGCGCCGCGTCGCGCACCTTCGCCAACTCGCCGCGCAGCTGCTCGTGCTGCGCCTCCATCTCCAGCGAGATCTCACGGAGCCGCTCCTCGTTGGCCTCCCGGACCTGGGCGACGATCCGATCGACGTGCGCATCGAGCTTCTTGCCGAGGCCCGCGACCTGCGCGGCGACACCGTCGACCTTCGCGGTCGTCGTGCTGGCACCGTCCCGGGCCAGCGACTCGATCCGCTCGCTCATCCCGTCGAGCTCGTCCTCGAGCACCGCGAGCCGCGACTCGATCGCACTGCGCGCGTCCACCAGTGCCGCCTGGGTGCTCGCGGCCGCGCCGGATTCCTGCGCCAGCGCCGCCGAGAGCGTCCGCCGCACGTCGGCCGCGACGTCCTCGAGCCGGTGGCGAACCTGCTCCGCCATCGACTCGGTGAGCTCCTCGAGCAGCGCGCCGGTCTGCGAGGGGACCTTCTCCAGCCCCTCGCGCACCTCGCGGGCCAGACCCGGCAATCCGGTGCGCACCTCGTCGACCCGGCCGCTCATGGTGTCGAGCCGGCCCGACACCTCCGTCAGGCGACGGACGAGGGTCGAGGTCTCCGTCCGGCTGGCGGCGACGGAACCCGTCAGCCGGCCGCCCACGGCGTCCAGGTCGGACCGGACCGCACCCATCTCGGTGCGCAGGGTGCCGAGCTCGGCGCGTACGCCGGCGATGTCCGCGCGGATGCCGCTCAGGTCAATCGGCGGTGGAGCAGGGGTGTCCGCGTCCTCGTCGAACGCGGCGAGCTGCTCCAGACGCCTTTGCAGAGCGTCCTTCGGATCGACCGTGGTCACGTGCGGGCCTCCCAGCCAACGGATTCGGCGCAGCGTATCGGCGTCAGAGCACCCGTAGGGGAAGTCCCGCTGCCGGCTCGTGGCGGACGGCCCGTCGAGCGGCCTCGTGCCGCTCGGCGCAGACCACGCCGTACGTCGTCGTGCGCTGCCGCGGCGTACGCCCCGCAGCGACCACCATGGCCTCCAGCTCCTCGACCGACTTGCGCGAGCCGTACTGCGACCCCGCCATCCGGCTGATCGTCTCCTCCATCAACGTGCCGCCCAGGTCGTCGACACCACCTGCGAGCACCTGCCCGCACTGCTCGGGGCCGAGCTTCACCCAGCTGCACTGGATGTGGTCGATGCGGCCGTGCAGCAGCAGCCGCGCGACAGCGTGCACCGCGCGGTTGTCCCGCGCGGTGGGGCCCGGGCGGGCAACGCCGGCGAGGTAGATCGGCGCGCTCGTGTGCACGAACGGCAGCGGCACGAACTCCGTGAAGCCGCCTGTGTCCCCCTGCAGCTCGCGCAAGAGCCGCAGGTGCGCGACCCAGTGGTGCGGCTGGTCGACGTGCCCGTACATCATCGTGCTCGTCGTCGGGATCCCGAGCCGGTGCGCGGTCGCCATGACCTCGACCCACTGCGCGGTCGGCAGCTTGCCCTTGGTGAGCACCCAGCGCACGTCGTCGTCGAGGATCTCGGCGGCCGTCCCCGGCAGCGAGTCGACGCCCGCCTCGCGCGCCGCCAGCAGGAACTCCTCGATCGACACCGCCATCCGGGCTGCGCCGTTGACGACCTCCATCGGCGAGAAGGCATGCAGGTGCAGCCCGGGTGCGCCGGCCTTCACAGCCCTGGCCAGATCGAGGTACGCCGTACCTGGCAGTGCGGGGTCGATGCCGCCCTGCATGCAGACCTCGGTCGCGCCGACGTCCCACGCCTC
>JAWWOH010000043.1:0-3977 GCA_033851845.1 Actinomycetota bacterium | reverse complement strand
GGAGCCCGTACGCCGTTGTCGAAGGCACACCAGTCGCAGCTCAGACCGCTCTGCTGACTGGAGGTGGCGGCCAGCTGATCGACCATCGCCTCCTTGCCCTTGTCGTAAGCCACCCGTGCCACGTCCTCCGGGATATTGGCCGCCTCCGCCGCCTCGCCCACCAGGTAGTCCTCGCCGTCGTGCACCAGCCTCGAGGCATCCGGCAGCGACGGCGGCAGCCCGACCGCGGCCAGCCCGATCTTCTCGGCTGTCAGCAGGTAGTCGCGGCAGCTGTCGTCGCAACCCGGGATGAGCGAAGCCAGGATGCCCGGGATGATCTGCTCGAACTCGTCGTACACCTTGGCGGGGAAGCTCACGACGTCGAGGACGAAGTCGGCGACCGACTCCAGGTCGTCCCAGAAGCTCTTGTCGCCTCCGCTGTCCGGCGTGAAGCAGACCTCGGTGCCGGCGGCGATGGACTTGCCCATGCCCACGGTCACGAACCCGACCACGTCGGAGGTGATCTTTGTGAAGTCAGAGCTCACCGTGTGGTCCCGGAGCGCCTGGAAGCAGTACGGCGGCGTCGGGCTCGCGCCCGTCAGCGGCTGGTAGGTCAGCACGATCCCGAGCATCGCGGCCTGCGCAGGGGGCTTGCTCGGGCTCGGCAGGCACCCGAGCAGGCAACCGCCGGACGTCGGCGTCTGCTTGTAGGTCAGGGTGATCGACGGTGAGGCCGGTCCGGTGCAGCCGCCCTTGGCGTTCACCGGCACGACGCGCAGGTAGTAGGTGGTGGCCTGGTCCAGCCCGTAGGGCTTGAAGTCGATCGTGAACAGCGGCGGCGTGTGCGTGCTGTCGGTCGCCAGCGGTCCCGGGGCGAAGCCGGTCGGCCCGCTGGCCACCAGCCCGGCCGGCTTGCAGGTGGCCGGTAGCGGCGCCGTGGACAGCTGCCACTGGCCGTCGGTGGTGCCAGGTGCGCTGCTCGCCCAGTGGAACGGCCGACTCGACAACTCCGGCACGGTCCAGTCGAACGCGCTGCTGGTCGCCCAGTAGTGCGGGTCGTAGGGCCAGCCGCTGCACACCTCGCAGTTGCCGCCGAGCTCAGTCGCCAGCTTGGGGTGGTCGTAGACCTCGAGCTGCGTCTCCCCGGACTGCGGCAACCCGGTCACCGCCAGCGGCAGCGACAGGTCGGTGCTCGGCACACATGGGCCGCCCTTACGGGTGACCCGCAAGTGCAGTGCTCCCTTGTACGGCGTACCGGCCGCGGCGATCCGCTGCTCCACCTTGCGCGGGTCGAGGTCGAATCGCCCCGCCTGGCCGCTGAGGTCACCAGAGGCGAGCACGCCCTTGGCGGCTGCGCAGGTCGTCGGGCTGTCACCGACCGACAGGGTGTACGACGCTCCACTGGTCGCCGGCCCGCCCGTCCAGCTGAAGCCGTTGCCGGTGCGCACGACCTCCGGGGGCGCGACGACCGCGATCGCGGGCGCCTGGGTCTTGCCGGCGACGAAGAAGCCGGCATTGGCGACGACCACCTTGGCCGTGCCGCAGTCCGGCACTCTCGCCCCTAGCTGGTAGAGCTCGCCGGGCTGCAGTCCCTCGAGGTGGAAATGCCCATCGGTGACCGTGGCGCGGACGGGGAGCGGCGCGAGCTCGAGGGCCTGCGACACCACCCCCGTAGCGACGCCGTGCGTGGAGAACGTCGGCGACGACCTGGGCGTGGGAGTCGCGCGCGACGGTGACGGCCTCGCGCTGGGCGACGACGGGCCCGTGAAAATCGGGCTGGAGCTCGGCGTAGGTGACCGAGTCGGGCTCGGTGTGCGGGTCGGTGCTGGGCTCGCCGGTGACCTCGGCGTCGGGCTCGGCGTGGCGCTCGGTGTGGCGCTCGGAGTGAGCGTCGGCGAAGGCGTCGCTGTGGGCCTCGGGGCACCGGACGACCGCAGCGGCTTGCGGGCCGGCTTTGCCTGGCTTGGTGTGCGGATCGAGCGCCGCACGCTGCGGGCCGCGACCTGCACGGCCGCCGGGTGCGCGCAGCCGACAACGCTGACCGGGCCGCTGAGCAGGTCAGCCGTGCGTGCCTTCGAGGGGCTGTGCTGCCCGCCGCGGAGAGCGAAAGTCGTCACCCCGGCCGCGAGCAGGATGAGCACGACGACCAGCGCAGTGACTCGCCCACGTCTTGTCGACGGCAGCATCGGCATGTGCGCACGGTACGGCTGACACCGCTAGCTCGACAGTGCAACCACAGCATCGGCGTACAAGCGGCTCTTGATCTCGCCGAGCGCCGGGCCGGCCTTGTTCGCCAAAGCCGCGGCTCGCTCGATCGCCGTACTCACGACTGACGTTTCTTCGGCCGTCGCGTCGAGGATGCCGGCGTCCAGTGCCTCGGGAGCCGTGTAGCGGCGGGCCGTCGTCATCGCCTCGTGCGCGGTCCGCTTCGGGAGCTTGGCGACGAGGAGCGCGTTCATCCCCGGCGTGAACGGCAGGCTGAGATCCACCTCGGGCAGGCACCAGTAGCCGCGGTCGACCCGCATCACCTTGAAGTCGTGCGCCACCGACAGCATCGCGCCGCCGGCGTACGCATGCCCGGTGAGCGCGGCGACGGTCGGCAGGGGCATCACGAGCACCCGCGCGTACAGCGCATGTACGCCGGCCAGCAGCGGTCCGAGGCGTTCCGGGTCGGCCATCATCCAGTCCAGGTCCAGCCCGTTCGACCAGTACTTCCCGGTGGCCCGCACCACCAACGCCTTCGGTCCCTCGGCAGCCTCGACCTCATCGAGCAGCGCCGACAGCTCGGCGAGCGAGTCGGCGTTGAAGCGGTTCTCGGTGTCGCCGAGGTCGAGCACCCAGACGGCACCGTCGCGCTCGAGGCTGGCCAACGTCGTACTCCTTGGTCGTGTTCGCTCGCAAATCACAAATGTTCCGCCCGAAGTGTCGCCTAGGCGACAGACGAAGCATGGCCACCTGGGTGATGTTCCGTCGCGAGCGGCTCGTCAGCCTTGGCGGGCCGACCACCGGGAGGGGAACCATGATCCGGCAACGCAACACCCAGACGGCCCTCGACGTCCTGCGGCCGCTGCCGATCTTCGCGGGCTGGTCCGACGAGGAGCTCGCGATGCTCTCGCTCGGCGCCGACGTGCTGTGGGTCCGCCAGCCGTTCGCGCTCCTGCAGGAGGGCGTCCTGCCCTACGAGTTCTTCGTCCTTCTCAACGGCGAGGCCACCGTCACCGCCGAAGGGGCGCTGCTCGGCATCCTCGGCCGCGGTGCGCTCATCGGTGCCGAGACGCTGCTGGCCGCCATCCCGTCACAGGTGTCGGTCGTGACGGCCGGGCCGGCGCGGGTGCTGGCCTTCGGGCCGCGGGCGGTCGCGGAGATCGAGGACCGGGCGGCGTCGCGGGGGCGAGTGGAGCTTCTCCCTGCGGTGTGATCCGACCGGCACGACCGGGGAGCTCGGTGACGTGACGAGGGGGTACGTCAGCGAGCTCCTCGGTCGGACAGCGCCTCGGCCCAGGCCTCGTGGGCAGGGTCGTTGAACGCGACCAGCCGGACCACCTCGACGTGTGTGCTCGCACTCCGCAGCGCCTCGACCGAGACGTGCGCGGCCGCCTCGACCGGATAGCCGTAGACCCCCGTCGAGATCGACGGGAACGCCACCGTCTTCGCACCGACTCCGTCGGCCCGTTGCAGAGAGGTCTTGTACGCCGACGCGAGCACGACCGCGTCCGCCGGCCCGGAGTAGATCGGGCCGACCGCGTGGATCACCCACTTCACCGGCGCGAGATCGAAGGCCGCCGTGATCACCGCCGAGCCGGCCGGGCACGGGGCAAGCGGCCGGCAGGCCTCGAGCAGGTGCGGACCGGCCGCTTTGTGGACGGCACCGTCGACTCCGCCGCCGCCGCGCAGCTCTTCGTTCGCGGCGGTGACGATCGCCTCGACGTCCTCGCGGGTGATGTCCCCTCGCACCAGCTCGATCCTCATCCGTCCGTCCAAGCACCCCAGGCCACCGG
>JAWWOH010000034.1:0-3373 GCA_033851845.1 Actinomycetota bacterium | reverse complement strand
ACCCAGCCACGCGCCAGGGCCGCCTCTACCGTCCCGCGGCCGATGCCGCGGCAGCCGCCCGTGACGAGGACCACGTACGGAACCGGTGCCGTCATGGCGGGTCAGGCTAGACCCGGCCGGAGGTGCTAGCCGACGAGCTGGAACGACACGTCGTCGAAGGCGACAGCGGCGCCGGTGTGCGAGTAGTCCGTGTGCCCGAGCATGAGGACGGCGCCGGCCGCACCCGCCGGGGCCTTGAGGTCTGCGGAGATCAGCTTGAAGCCGAGCTGCCGCTTCGGGCCCTTCACCAGGCTGGCGCCGTTGACGACGCTGATGCCGTTGCCGGCCGCGTCGACCCAGCGCACCCGCGTCTCCGCACCCTCGCCGACGACACCCGCGTCGGGCGCGAGCGACGGACGGATCGCGAAGACCGAGAAGCGGTAGGTCTTGCCGGCGGCGACGGGCAACGCGGAGGCAGTGACCCAGAACGGCCGGACGGAGTACGTCGGCGCGAGCTGCTCGTCGACCTGGTGCGTCTGGGCATAGGCCGGGTTGGGGGCACACCGCTCGCTGCCGTCGACGCTGTGGTCGCACACCTGCCGTCCACCGCCCGTCGCGCCGCTGATCTGCACGTTGCGGGCGCCCGTGTGCCCGCCACGCTGGTTGTAGTCGAACAGCGGGGTGAGGCCCTCGAAGCTCCAGCCGACCGGTGTCACCGGCACGCCGTTCTGCGTGGCGGTGTCCTGCGTCGACTCCTCGAAGCTCGGGTTGGGCGCGAGGTTCGGCCCCAGCTTGGGCGCGCCGGCGTGGGCGGCTCCGGTCAGCGCGAGGGAGGCGAGCATCGGCAGGGCGAGCAGCGCACGAACAGCGGGTCTCATGTCGTCCTCAACGATCGCCGGCTGGGTGGGGTGACGGTCTCCTGACGACTTCGCCACCGACGGCCGTTCTCCTGCCGGTTGACGCCCTGCGTCGGGCAGGATGACCCCGATACGCCGTGGTCGGGCGTCGGTAGCGGACGGGGGCGAGCGGGTGGCTGCGGCGAATCGCCCCAGAACGCCCTCAATCGTCCTTGGCTCAGTAGTGACCGCCCTGGCCGTCCTGGTGGCCGCAGTCGCTCTGACCTCGCGCGCGCAGACACCGCCATCCGTCGCGGAGTTCGCGCCGCAGCCGGTGCAGCAGATCAAGAAGGCACTGGACGACCAGCCGGAGGAGGTGCCCGACAGGGGCCTAGGTGCCGGGTCCAACGCGAGTCCCCCGCCGCCGTCCCCGCCCGGCAGCAAGGCCTCGGCCTCCGCGCTCCCCTCCCCGCCGACCGTTGTCGTCCCCCGCGTCCGGCAGTGCGTCGGCAACCCGCCGCGGCAGACCGAGGACCCTCAGTCGCCGCCGTGCGTCGCCTACTACGACCCGAAGCTCGACAACGGCGGCGCGACGAGCAAGGGCGTGACGAAGGACTCGATCACGGTCGCCATCCCGCAGCAGTTCCTCGAGGACCAGTCCATCGCTCCGAAGCTGGCGACGTTCTTCAACAAGCGCTACGAGTTCTACGGCCGCAAGCTCATCCTCACGAGCTACCAGCCGACCGGGTGCGCAAGCGGCAGCCAGCCGGACCCCGCCAAGATGCGTGACGACGCCATCGCGGTCGACGAGCAGCTGCAGGCGTTCGCCACACTGGCCTATTGCAACGCCTCCGGTGCCGACCACCACTACTACGACGCACTGGCCCAGCGGAAGACCATCAGCGTCACCGACGGCAACCTCACCAACGGCGTCGAGTCCCACTACGCCGCGCGTGCGCCCTACGAGTGGAACGTGCAGCCTGGCGTCGACACCATCCTGGCGAGCACCGCGCAGTTCATCTGCGCCACCCTCGCTGGACGGCCACCTCGGTACGCCGGCGCCGCGCAGGCCCGCGCCGCGACCCGGAAGTTCGGGCTCGTCTACACGCGGGCGACCGACGGCACGGTTCCCGACATCACGCCGCTGCGCAACGGCCTGAAGTCGTGCGGTCAGTCGCTGTTCGAGGCACGTGACGACGCGAACGGGGACCCGAGTCGCAACGGCGTCAACACGATGGTCTCCATGCAGAACGCCGGCGTCACGTCGGTGATGTGCCTGTGCAACATCCTGGACACGCGCGGCGTCTACATGCCGGCGGCCTCCGGGCAGGGCTACCAACCGGAGTGGGTCGAGTCGACGTACATCAACAACGACCTCGACAACTCGTACGGCGGCGGCAACGCACCACCCGACCAGGCGTCCCACGTGCTCGGCGTGACCTTCCGCAACAAGCTGCTGCCGCGCCAGGACATGCCCTGGTACTGGGCGCTGCGCGAGGCCGACCCGAACGCCGACCCGAGCGCAGGCACCTACTACTCCGCCGACTCCCGCTACGAGCAGCTGCTCCTGCTGGCGTCGGGCATCCAGCTAGCCGGGCCGCACCTCACGCCGCAGTCGTTCGCCGCCGGGCTGGCACGGGCGCGCTTCCCTAACCCGGGTGCCGCCGGGCCGCCCTACTACCAGGGCCGGGTCGGCTTCGACGGCGGCCGGCACACGATGATGGTCGACGGCGCGATGTTCTGGTACGACCCGAGCCGACCCGGGACGATCGACCCATCCATCCCCGGGGCGGTCTGCTACGTCGACCACGGCCGGCGCTACCGGCTCGGTGAGTGGCGGCGGTCCGACCCGGTCTTCTTCGCGGGCGCGTGCTCGTGATCGGTTTCATTCGGCGTCGGCCCGAGCTCATCGCGATGCTCGCCGTCGTCCCGGTGCTGTTCCTGCTGCCCGGCCACACCCCGAAGGGCGTCTACGGCCTCGGCGTCGTGCAAGGGTCGTTCCTCGCACTGCAGGCCGCGGGCATCGTCCTGGTCTTCCGGAGCAACCGGTTCCTCAACTTCGCCCAGATCTCGATCGGCGCGGTGGGCGGCACGCTCTTCGCGGTGCTCGTGCACGCGCAGGCGATGCCGCGCGGCATTCGGGCGCTGTGCCCGCCGTGCCTCGAGCGGATCTCCGGATCGACCGTCACGGTCAACTACTGGGCCTCCCTCGTGGTCGCCCTGGCCGCGTCGGTGCTGCTGTCATGGCTCATCTACGTGGGCATCATCCGGCGCCTCGACCGCGCCGCCCGGCTGGTGGCGACGGTCGCCTCGGTCTTCCTGCTCACCCTGCTCGCCGGACTGCAGCACGGCATCGTCAACGTCCTCAGCACCGAGCAGCAACGGCTGCAGATCGGTGTGACCACGGCGGTGCCACCGCCGGTCGACGTCAGCTTTCACCTAGGTCAGGTGCGGTTCAGTCTGCCGGACATCCTGCTCGTGATCGTCGCGGCGCTCGCGCTGGTGGGCACTGCGCTCTACCTGCAGCGCAGTGCGACCGGCACGGCGATCCGAGCCGC
>JAWWOH010000105.1:0-15641 GCA_033851845.1 Actinomycetota bacterium | reverse complement strand
CACGAGCCGCTCGCTCGTCCAGAACCGCAGGAGATGCAATGGCAGGACCGGACCGCGAGAAGGCGCTCGACATGGCGCTCGCGCAGATCGACAAGAACTTCGGCAAGGGCTCGGTGATGCGCCTCGGTGATGAGGTGCGCGTCCCGATCGGTGTCATCCCGACGGGTGCCATCGCTCTCGACGTCGCGTTGGGCATCGGCGGGCTTCCGCGGGGTCGCGTGGTGGAGCTGTACGGACCGGAATCTTCGGGGAAGACGAGCCTGGCTCTGCACGCAGTGGCCAACGCGCAGGCCGCGGGTGGCATCGCGGCGTTCATCGACGCCGAGCACGCCCTCGACCCCGACTACGCGAAGAAGCTCGGGGTCGACACCGACGCGCTGCTGGTGTCGCAGCCTGACACTGGCGAGCAGGCACTCGAGATCGCCGACATGCTCATCCGCTCCGGTGCGCTGGACATCCTGGTCGTCGACTCGGTGGCTGCGCTGACCCCGCGCGCCGAGATCGAGGGGGAGATGGGCGACAGCCACGTCGGGCTGCAGGCTCGCTTGATGAGCCAGGCACTGCGCAAGATGACCGGCGCCATCAGCAACACCGGCACGACCGTCATTTTCATCAACCAGCTGCGCGAAAAAATAGGTGTCTTTTTTGGTTCACCTGAGACGACGACTGGCGGCAAGGCGCTGAAGTTCTACGCCTCGGTCCGACTCGACATCCGCCGCATCGAGACGTTGAAGGACGGCACCGATGCGGTCGGCAACCGGACCCGCGTCAAGGTCGTGAAGAACAAGTGCCTCGCCGAGGGCACGCTGGTGTTCGACCCGGTCACCGGGCTGACGCACCGGATCGAGGACATCGTCGACAACAAGCTGCCGGTGTCGGTCGTCGCTACGGCGAAGGACAGCACGCTGCACGTCCGGCCGGTCGTCTCATGGTTCGACCAGGGTGAGCAGGATGTGCTCGGACTGAAGCTGCGCGGCGGGGCGCAGATCTGGGTCACTCCTGACCACAAGGTGCTGACCGACCGCGGCTGGCGGTTGGCCGGCGAGCTGCAGCCCGGCGACCAGGTTGCTCGTCCGCGGCAGTTCCTCGGCTTCGGCGACGAGCGCCCGATGGCGATCGAGCACGCCCGGATGCTGGGCTACCTGATCGGTGACGGCTATGTCGGCGGCAAGACGCCGATCCAGTTCATCAACATGCAGGAATCGTTGCAGGCCGACGCAGCGACCATTGCCCACAGCCTTGGCTGCGAGGTGCACGACACGTCACACGCCATCACGAAGAGCTTCTCGCATCGTCCCGGAGAGAAGAACGCGCTGCTCGCGCTGTGCCGCGAGGCCGGCATCTACGGGAAGCTGGCGTGGGAGAAGACGATCCCGGCGCCGTTCTTCGCGCCGGACGTCGCGGCCGACGTCGTGGGCAACCTGCTGTTCGGCATCTTCGAGAGCGACGGCTGGGCCAGCGTCGAGCAGACCGGGGCGCTGCGAGTCGGGTTCTGCACCACGTCCGAGCAGCTCGCCCACCAGATCCACTGGCTGCTGCTGCGTTGGGGGATCACCAGCAGCGTGCGGACATACGACCCGACAGGGAAGCGGCCCAGCCTGATCAACGGTCGTCGAGTCATCTCCAAGCGGCCCATCTGGGAGGTGCGTGTGGCCGGCAGCGACAACGTTGCTGCGTTCGCCGAGGCGGTCCCGATGTGGGGGCCGCGCGGACAGAAGGTCATGGCATATCTCGCCACAAGTGACACCCGTCGTCGCCGCGGGTCGCAGACTGGCTACCTGTCGCCCGAGCACATCGAGCCGGTGCTCGCGCACCTCAGGCAGCGCGGGCTGACCGCGGCCGAGGCAGCGGCCATGATCGGCGACCGCGCCGGCGACCCCCGCGGTGGGATGCGCACGGTGCTGGGAGCCAGCCGACTGCGTCGCGACCGCGTTGCGGCGATCGCGGATGCGCTCGACGACGCGTTCCTGCGCGGCGTCCTGGCCGAGGAGCTCGCGTTCGCCGCGGTCCGTGAGGTGCTGCCGATCCGACGCGCTCGGACGTTCGACGTCGAGGTCGAGGAGCACCACAACCTGGTCGCGAACGACGTCGTGGTGCACAACTGCGCCCCGCCGTTCAAGCAGGCCGAGTTCGACATCCTGTACGGCATCGGCATCAGCCGCGAGGGGTCGCTGATCGACCTCGGCGTGGAGCAGGGCATCGTCCGCAAGTCCGGTGCTTGGTACACCTACGAGGGTGACCAGCTCGGGCAGGGCAAGGAGAACGCGCGGGCGTTCCTGCACGACAACCCCGACCTCGCCGACGAGATCGAGAAGCGCATCAAGGAGAAGCTCGGCATCGGCGCGGTCCTTGACGCGGACGCCGACATGGTGGCGCCGGTTCCGATCGACCTGGTGCCCGCGCAGGACAAGTAGTGGCGGGTCTGTAGTGGCATTCGCATCCCGGTCGTCGTTCGATCGCTCTTCGCGGTCGCGCGGCGGCCGGGATCGCGAGCCGCCCGAGGTCGACGGTCCGCCCGAGCCGGAGGCCGATCCCGAGTCGGTAGCCCGACAGATCTGCCTGCACCAGCTCGAGTTCGCGCCGCGGACCCGCGCGGAGCTTGCCGCCGTACTTGCCAAGAAGGGCGTCCCGGACGACGCCGCAGAGGCGGTGCTCGGCCGCTTCACGGAGGTCGGGCTGATTGACGACGCGACGTTCTCGAAGATGTGGGTCGAGTCGCGACACCGCGGCCGCGGGCTGTCGGGTCGCGCGTTGCAGCAGGAGCTCCGGCGCAAGGGCGTCGACGACGAGACCGCCAGGGAGGCGCTCAACGCGCTCGACCCTGACGAAGAGGAGGCGACCGCCCGTTCCCTCGTGCAGCGCAAGCTGCCGTCCACCCGTGGCCTCGCGGCCGAGGCACGGGTCCGGCGGCTCGCCGGCATGCTCGCCCGCAAGGGCTACAACGCGGGCCTCGCCTTCCGCATCGTCAAGGAGGAGCTGGCGGCCGAGGGCACCGACACCCGCGGCCTCATCCTCGACACCGACGGGCTCTCCGCGCTCGAGTAGTCAGGCCGCTTGCGGGGTGGGCGCCTCGTCCCGTAGCAGGAACCGCTCGGCGGCCCGCGTTGCCGGGTGCATCGCGATCGTCGCGACCACCACGATCGCCGCGATGATCAGCCACCCCGGCATGCCCCAGTTGATGGCGAGGAACGTGTACGCCGCCGGCGCCCACACGGACCCGAGCGTCCGGCCGAGCCGCGCCGCGCCCTGGTACTCGCCACGCCGGTGCGGGTCGGACAGCTCCGCGATCAGACCCCACTGCGACGCCGAGTGGAACAGCTCGGCGCCCGTCACCGTGACGTGCCCCAGCCACACCAGCCCGATCGTCACCCAGCCGATCGTGTCGTGCGTGACCGAGACGATCAGGCACGACAGCACGAAGAACACCGTGCTGATCCGCGCGGCCCGCATCGCTCCGGGCACCGTCTCCGCCCCGCGCGATGCCGCCACCTGGAGCAGGACGGCGAGCACGGTGTTCGTCCCGAACAGGTAGGCGAGCAGCACCCGCGGTGCATCGGTCTCCTGCACGCGCCACAGCGGGATGACGACGTTGAGCAGCACCTGGTTCGTCATCAGCACGCCGCTGCACACGTTGAGCGCCAGGAAGCCCTTGTTGCGCAGCGCGCCGGACGGGATCACCTCATCGGGCGCCGCATCGCCCTCGTCGTGCCTCGCGGCCGGCAGCCGGCTGATCAGCAGCGCGTTGAGCACGAGGATCGCGCCGGTCAGCAGGGGCACGGCGCGCACCACCGCGTTGCTCCCCGTCGCCAGCGCGAGGCCGCCGATCAGCGCGCCGAGCGTGAAGCCGATGTTCAGCGCCGAGCGCATGAAGGCGAGAGACCGCACCCGCTCCTCGCGGGTGAAGACGTCGATCGTGTAGGCCCCCCGCCCCGCGCTCCCGCCCGTGTCGACGACCTCGAGCACGATCATCATCGCGAGGAACGCAGCGAAGCCGTGGATGACCGGCCAGGTGAGGTACAGGAAAGCCTCCGCCAACGCGCCGAGCGCCCAGATCCGCTTCGGTCCGACGTGATCGGCCACCCGCCCCATCGGGACAGCGAAGAAGAACGAGATGACGCCGGCGATCGTCATGCCGAGCCCGACTTGTGCAGCCGAGAGCCCGACGATCCGGGTGAAGAACACCGCGCTGCCGGTGAGGAAGGCCCCCTCGCCGACGGCGAACAGGATCGACTGCACCGACAGCCGGCGCGCCAGCGGGTTGGCCGGCAGCACGCGGTTCAGCAGCCTGGACACGTCACGCATCCAAGCAGCCGGCGTACGAGAAGACCCGCGGTTATCGGCCGCGGGTCGACCCGACTACTTGCCCGGTACGACGCAGGACGGTGCGCCGACCTTGATGGCCTTGCCGCCGGCAGCGATGTCCGCGAACGGGCCACGCGTCGACATCGGCTGACCGGGCGTGGTCGTGATCGCCGGCACGCCACGGGCCACCGTGGCCGACTCGGCCTCGTTCGGGAACAGCGGCGTACCAGGCTTGAGGTCGCCGAACGGCGCGAGCAGGGCTGCCGGCGCGGTGATGCGGACCTCGTTCTTCGCGAGGTCGACAACACCCTTGGCCTCACCCACGTACGTCGACGGGGTGTTCGGGACGGCGTCCGACGCGAGGGAGCCGACCTCGAACCGGTCGGCCTGGCCGGACACGAGGACCGCGTAGAGGCGGACCTGCGTGTTGCTGCCGCCGATCAGGAAGCCGAGCGACGCGGTGAGGCCGGTCGGAGAGGTCGAGACGGTGCGGCTGAGCTTCTTGATGCGGACGACCGCGGTCACGACCTTGCCGTCGCTGGCCAGGTCGCCGCTGATCACGTCGAGCGAGTCGTCCTGCGGCCCGTAGACGCCCTCGCCGTCCTGCGAGCGGACGGCGAAGGTGTCGCCGGCCGGGTCGGTGATCGTGTTGCACACCGGCCCTGTCTTGGGTGCGGCCACGGCGGCGGGTGCGACCAGCGCAACGAGCGCTGCGACGGGAACGAGAGCGAGACGGGCCTGCACGACTACCTCCGAGGATGCTGGGTGCCCTCTGTTTCGACACCGGTGGCCGAATCCCTGCTCAGCCGGGATGGCAGGCTGGCCGGGTGACCGCCGAGACAGCCGATGCGACGCCGCCCGTCCTGCGGATCGGTGGTACGCCGGTATCGGTCGTCGGCCGGGCGCGCATCTACGTCTGCGGCGTGACGCCGTACGACGTGACGCACCTCGGCCATGCCGCGACCTTCGTCTGGGTCGATGCGGCGGAGCGGGTGCTGCGCCGGCTCGGCGTACAGGCCGAGGTCTGTCGCAACGTGACCGACGTCGACGACGTGCTGTTCGATGCGGCGACCAAGGCCGGCGCCCACTACGACCGCTTCGCCGCGGTCCAGCAGTTCCACTTCGACCGCGACATGGACGCTCTGGGGGTCCGCCGGCCGGCGCACGAGCCCCGTGCCCACACGTTCGTCCCGCAGGTGATCGAGCTCGCCGCCGCACTGCTGGCCAACGGGAGCGCCTACCTCGCCAACGGCAGCGTCTACTTCGGTGGCGCTCCGGTGGCCGATCGCGCCGGCCTGTTCATGAACGACGCGGTCGAGCTGCTCGCCCAGAACGGCGGCCGTAACGACGATCCGGCCAAGGCCGACCCGCTCGACCAGGCGGTCTGGCAGCGCAGCGACGCGGGGGAGCCGGCGTGGCCGAGCCCGTGGGGACCGGGCCGCCCCGGCTGGCACGCGGAGTGCACCGCGATGGCGCTGTCGACCTACGGTCCGTCGCTCGACCTGCACGCCGGCGGCGCGGACCTGCGCTTCCCGCACCACGCGTTCGAGGCCGCACAGGCCGAGTCGGCGACCGGCGTCACGCCGTTCGCCCGCAGCTGGATGCACGTCGGCACGGTGCGCATCGGCGGCGAGAAGATGGCGAAGTCGACGGGCAACCTGGTCTTCGTCTCGGGCCTCGTGGCCAACAGCAGCGGTCCCGCCGTGCGCATGCTGCTGCTCGACCGGCGCTGGGACGCAGCATGGGACTACACGCCCGTCGCCCTGACCGACGCCGCCAATCGCCTCGACGCGCTCCACGTCGCGGCCGGCCGGCCCAGCGGATCTGACGCGACAGCCGCGGTGCTCGAAGCACTCGCCGACAACCTGGACATCCCGCGCGCCATCGACATCGCGACCGACGCCGGCGGTCAGGCTGCCCGCGACCTCGTGCAGGTGCTGGCCCTCTAAGCCGCCGGTGCGTCCGACGCGGTGGTCGCTATGGCGACCCCGCAGTCGGACGCAACGCGGGGGGTTGGGCATACGTTGCCCCTCATGGGCATGGACGAGATCGCCGACCACGCGTTCATCGGCGACTGCCACTCGTGCGCGCTCGTCACCCGCGACGCCCGCATCGACTGGGCCTGCTTTCCGCGCTTCGACGCGCCGTCGGTCTTCGCCCGCCTCCTCGATGAGGAGCGCGGCGGCTCGTTCGACGTCGACGTGCCGGACCTGCAGAGCACCGACCGCGGGTACCTCGACGGCACCAACGTCCTGGTCACCACGCTGACCACTCCGGACGGAGAGCTGCAGGTCACCGACTGCATGCCGGTGCGCGCCGGATCCGACGGCGAGCCGGTCCCGCAGCACGCCATCCTGCGACGACTGACCTGCACGCGCGGCATCCTCGAGGTGACGGTCTCGTGCACACCACGACCGGAGTACGGCGCGGTCGTCCCGCGCCACCGGCTGACCAGCCTGCAGACCGCGGACGTCGTCGGCGGCGCCGACGCGATCCACGTCACCGCCACCCGCCCGCTCGCCGTCGAGGACGGCGCCGTGCGCACGACGTGGACCCTGCGCGAGGGCGAGACCGCATGGATCGAGGCGGCCTGGACGTCGAGCCACGTCGTACGGCACCCGGCCGATGCGCCGAGCGAGACGACGCTGTCGAGGCGGCTCGAGGAGACGATCGGCTTCTGGCAGGACTGGATCGCCGGCTGCCGCTACGACGGCGACTACCAGGCGGAGGTACGACGAAGCGCGCTGGTGCTGAAGGCGCTGACCTACGCACCCACCGGCGCGGTCATCGCCGCCGCGACGACGAGCCTGCCCGAGGAGCTCGGCGGCGAGCGCAACTGGGACTACCGCTACACGTGGATCCGCGACGGCACGCTGACCCTCATCAGCCTGTTCGTCCTCGGGTTCGACCGGGAGGCGACCGCGTTCAAGACGTGGCTGGAGCGCACGGGTGCCGGGCGCCCGCAGGACCTGCAGATCATGTACGGCATCTGCGGAGAGCGGTCGCTGCCGGAGCTCGAGCTGACGCACCTGTCCGGCCACCGCGGCAGCAAGCCGGTGCGGATCGGCAACGGCGCGGTCAAGCAGATGCAGCTCGACTGCTACGGCCAGCTGCTCGAGGCGGCCTGGCTGTACGGCCTCGCCGGCGGCGAGCTCACCGAGGACAACTGGCACTTCCTTGCCGGCGTCGCCGACATAGTCGTCGAGCGGTGGCGGCTCCCGGACCAGGGCATCTGGGAGATCCGCGACGACCCCCGGCACTTCGTGCACTCCAAGCTCAACTGCTGGGTCGCGCTCGATCGAGCGGTGAAGCTCGCCGAGTCGCAGGACCTGCCCGGCGACCTCGACCGCTGGGCGCTCGAGCGCGACCTGCTGCGGGCCTACCTGCTCGAGGAGGGCGCCGAGCACGGGTGGTTCCCGCAGGCGGTCGGCTTCCACACCGCAGACGCGAGCGCCCTGCTCGTGCCCGCCCTCGGCTTCCTCCCGAGCGCAGCGCCACAGGTGCTGCAGACCGTCGAGGTCGTACGTCGGGACCTGTCCGACCCGGCCGGCCTCGTGCACCGCTACCTCGCGCCGGACGGGCTGGTCGGCGGCGAGGGCGCCTTCCTGCTGTGCTCCTTCTGGCTGCTCGACGTGCTCATCCACACCGGCCGGCTCGATGACGCGGAGAAGCTGCTCGAGACGCTGCTGTCGCATGCCAACGACGTGGGCCTGTACGCCGAGGAGATCGATCCGCGCACGGGTGCGGCCCTGGGCAACATGCCGCAGGCCTTCACCCACATGGCGCTGGTGACGTCGTGCGCCTCGCTGTCGGCGGCCCGCCGCGGTCTGCTGCCACCGCCGGACCAGCCGTGCGACTACGCCGAGGTGCTCCTCGGACTCCTGCTCGGCCGCGACGAGGCGCCCGATCCCGACCCGGCCTGAGGTCGCGTCCGTCGCATTCCCGACATAGCGGACTGTGACCTGTCACAAGCGCAGCGCGACCGGATGTGAGCGCGCAACAGCAGGGAAACGCGTCGCCGTACCGAATGAGGTAGCGCATGACCCCCCGTCGTGGCCTTGTTCATGCTGCCCTGCTCCCGCTCGTCGGTGCCCTGGTCGCGCTCGCGTCGCCGCTGGGTGGGTCGCCTGCCGCGGCCGCCGGCCGTGCCGCTGTCGACCCGCTGCCGCTCCCGGGTGCCGGCGCCGTTGACCTGACCCCTGGCACCGGCTGGTACGCCGGTGGCGCGTCGCAGTCGATCAACCCCACTCCCGCCATGATCGCGACCGGCGAGTTCTACCTCGGCGGCTTCGGCTTCGGCAGCGGCAAGACGCTGCTCAACGACATCAACTCCTCGGCGCCGATGTACGACAGCGGCCGCGCCGCCACCGGTGTGCTTCCCGGCGCGTACGGCGCGAGCACTCGCGCGATGGCGCTCGGCGACGGCAAGCACGCCATGGTCACCGCGCAGATCGAGACGCAGGGCTACTTCCTCGCCTACAAGAACGGCGACTACGGCATCGTCGACATCCGCCGCGAGGCCGCGAAGCAGATCGCCGCTCTGCAGGCCGCGACGCACACGACGGGCATCAACGACCTGCCGGCCCGCTCGATCCTGGTCGACTCGAACCACACGCACGGCGGCCCGGACACCGCCGGTGTGTGGGGCGGTGTGCCGACCGAGCCGAAGTACCACGGCGACATGGACTACCTGAAGCTCGTCAAGGACCGCACTGTTCAGGCCATCGTCGACGCGTGGAAGAGCCTGCAGCCGGTTGACCTCTTCTACGGCGACCGGCCGGCCGGTGTCGAGGGCGCGCAGTACACGTACCCGCTGCAGCCCGACGGCACCGAGCTCGACCGGCTGATGACCAACCAGTACCACGAGGACCTCAACAACCAGAGCGTGGACGACCAGGTGCGCGTCATCCAGGCCCGCAATCCGATCACCCACGCGCCGGTCGTGACCTACGCGAACTTCTCGGCGCATGCCGACGTCCTGGGCTCGGGCAACAGGCTGGTGACCGGCGACTACAGCGGTCCGCTGTCGGAGCTGCTCGGCAAGAACGGCGGGTTCGGCTTCGCGCAGGTCGGCACGCTCGGCCGTGAGCAGCCCAGTCGCGGGTCCTGCCCGCAGCCGCTCAACGGCGAGCTGCAGCAGGTCGCGTGCCTGCGCGGCTACGCCGAGCGCGTCGCCAAGCGGGCCCAGGAGGCGACTGCCGCCGCGCAGCCGGTGAAGGGACCGAAGCTGGTCGCGCTCTCGTCGTACTTCATCACCGACGCCGCGACCAACGCGCTGATCCTGGCCGGCGACTTCGGCGGATTCGCCGCGGGTCTGCCGCTGCTGCGGGCGGAGACGCCGCCGTGGACCAACGCCAACGTCATCGGCACGACGATGTTCTCCGGCCGCATCGGTGACCTGGTCCTCAACGGCATTCCGGGCGAGGCGTACCCGCAGATCCTGCAGCGCGCCCGCGAAGGGCTGCCGGGCAAGCAGGGCTACTTCTCGATCGGTACGGCGGGGGACTTCCTCGGCTACATCATCTACCCGTTCGAGGCCTATCCCGAGCCGATCCGGCACTCCATCCTCGACGGCTCACCACCGCCGAACCAGAGCGACTGCAGCGGCGTTCCCTCGCCGGTCGGCTGCCCCGACCCCATCGGCAACGACAACTTCTTCTTCAACCTGTCCGAGACGTTCGGCCAGCGGCTGGTCTGCGCCGAGCTGCGCGGCGAGGCGGCGAACTTCGGTACGACGATCCAGCCGACGTTCGAGCCACAGTGCGCTGCTTTCAGCCAGGACGGCGCGATCCCGGCCGGCTGGGAGACCCAGTTCGCCTCGACGACGACCACGGTCCCGGGCCAGCCCGGCACCGACGTCCCGGAGGCGCCGTACACCGTCCTGCTCCTGCTGGTGGGCATCGGTGCGGGCGCCGTCGTCGTCATGGCCCGCCGCCGTCGCGCGGTCTGACGCCATGCGTCGAGGACCGGCGGCCGTGGGGGCCGTTGTCGCGGTGCTGGGCGGGTCGCTGCTGACCGCTTCGCCGGTCGTGGCCGAGTCACCCGCGCACGCCGCGACCGTGAAGGCGGGCGCGGCCTCGGCGATGCTCACCGACGGGCTCGTGTCGCGGACGTGGGCCTTCACCGTCGGCGGCGCCGTCACGACGGCATCGTTGCGGTCCGGCAGTCGCGAGCTGTCGGCGTCGTCCTCACCCGACTTCCGCATCGACGTCGCGGGCGTCCCTACGACCTCGACCCTGGGCTGGTCGCTCATCTCCGTCAGCCCCGGGCTCGCGTCCGACCCGTCCCGCCCGGAGGCTCGGCCCGGGAAGCAGCTCACCTTCCGCTACGCCCTCGCCGACGCGCACCTCACGACCGGGAGCGTGGAGCTCGTGCGGGTCGTGGCCCTGCACGACGGCTCGGCTGTCCTCGAGACGACGACGACGCTGGTCAACCGGGGGGCGGCAGCGCTGCGCATCGGGCAGTACTCCCTCGACGAGCTCACACCCGCCACACCGCTGCGCACCGCGAATGCGCAGGTCCTCGCCTACCACGGCGGATCGGACTGGCGGGACGACTACCGCGTCACCAAGACCGAGGCCGGGGCGTTCGACGACGAGGGCGAGACGGCTCGCTTCGACGACGGCAGCGGTGCCGGCTGGTTCTTCGTCACGGAGCGCCGGGGCGGCGCGGCGAGCCGGGTCGGGCGCGAGGCGGCAGGCCGCACCTGGGCCGGCGTCGATCCGGCCCGTGATGTCTTCGACTTCGGGCCGATCCCGCCCAACACCGACCAGGAGATGCAGGCGCCGGACTACAACCGGCTGGAGAACCCCGTCTACCCGGTGCCGGTCCGGCAGCGCACGCTGCAGCCGAACGCGACCCTCGCCCTCGGTCGTGCCTTCACCGGCGTGTACGCCGACGGCGAGGCCGGCGCGGCGACCGCCTTCGTCGACGACTTCACCAGCAACGTCGCGCCGCACTTCCCGCTGACCGTCGGGCAGAACTCCTTCCATCCGTGGGGCCACAGTCCCGACCTGAACGGCAACGTGCTCTCCGAGCAGTTCGGCCGTTCGGCCTGGCTGGGTGTCGAGCGCTACATGATCGACGACCAGTGGCAGGGCGGCCCCGGGGGCGAGTCCGGCGACTGGCGCTTCGACCCCGCGCGGTTCCCGGACGCCGACGGCGACGGGCAGCCCGACTTCCTCAGCAACCTGCGCATCGAGGGCTTGCAGCTCGGGCTCTGGATGTCGCCAGCCGAGTTCAACACGGCATCGACGACGTACGCCGCGCACCCGGACTGGGCCTGCGCGCCCACCGGAGACGTCACCGCGCAGATCCCGGACGACGCCGGCCTCGGCGTCTGGGACATGACGAACCCCGCGTTGCAGGACCACCTGTCCGGCGTCGTCGACCGGCTGATCGAGGCGTACGACGTGCGGGAGTTCAAGTTCGACTTCCAGGCCTGGGTCGACTGCGGCACGCACGACTACAACGACTACGAGGACGCGTTCGTCGCGTGGGTGCACCTGCAGCAGGCGCATCACCCGACCGTCACGTTCGAGCTGGACGAGACCAACGACCAGCGGGCCTGGCCGTTCGAGTCGGCCGCGATCGGGCCGTCGTGGTTCGACAACGGCCACCTGCACGGGTCCGGCCAGGCCGCGAAGCTGCTGCACGACCTGTGGACCGCTGCGCCGTGGCTGCCGACGTCCGGCATCGGCATGGGCGCCTTCGACGGCAGCATCCGGACGGACGGCTGCGCCGGCCCGTGCTCGGTGTCCTATCTCTCGCAGCTCATGCTGCTCAGCCACATCACCTTCTGGACCGACAGCTGGAAGTTCGGGCACACCGACGGGCTGGAGATCCAGTGGTGGTCCAACTGGTACAAGGCGCACCGTGACGACCTGGGCGGCGCCGTCTACGAGCTGACCGGCACCGACCCGCTCGCGGGCTCGGGGTCGACGGTCTTCCAGCCGTGGTCGAACGGCCACGGCGAGCTGTTCGCATTCCGCCAGGCGGGCGGCAGCCCGGTCGCGCACGTCGGCTTGCACGGCGTCGACCCCGCAACGACGTACGCCATCCGTGACGTCCGCACGGGGGAGCTGGTGACCACGGCAACCGGCGCGCAGCTGGCTGCGGGTTACGACATCGCGCTGCCGCAGGAGTGGTCCGCCCGCACGCTCTCCGTCGACCCGGCTGACGGGACGCCCGACCCCGTCGTCCCCGAAGCACCGCTCGCCCTGCTCCTCCCGCTCGCCGCACTCGCGGTCGGCGTGCTCGTCCTCCGCACCCCCCGTCGTACCAGGAGAACCGCATGAGAAGGCTCGCGGCACTGACCGCACTCACCACCACGCTCGCCTTGGCGAGTGCCGGTGTGACCAGCACGGTGGCGACGGCCGCCGGCCCGGTGGCGGGCACGCTGAAGGCCGGCGCTGCGGTCGTCGACGACACCTGGCACGTCGGCGCCTCGGCCGGCCAGTACGCGAGCTCGGCCGACATCAGTGCGGAGTGGGACCCCAACGCCATGTCGGTGAAGAACGCGCCGTCATACGGCGTCGCGTCGCGCATGTCGGTGCGCTCCCTCGTCCTGCAGAGCGGCAACGACGCGCCGGTCGCGATCGTGAAGCAGGACCTGTATCTCGCCCAGGACCTGGTGGTACGACGGGCTGCGCAGATCCTCGCCGCCGACCACAGCAGCGTCACCTACGACAACATCCTCGTGTCGGCGACCCACGACCACAACTCGCCGTACTACTCGACGCCGGCGGCAGGCGTGTGGGTCTTCCAGGACGCCTTCGACCTTCGCTTCTTCGAGTACCACGCCCGCGCGATCGCTCACTCGATCGAGCTGGCCGAGTCGCGGCTGGCGCCCGCGAAGATCGGCGCCACGACGATCGAGCAGCCGTTCGTGCAGAGCAACATCGTCGGCCCGAGCCGCGCCGACGACGGCACGCCGGCCGGCTACCCGCAGGACGAGAACGACCACGGGTTGGTGGTGATGCGCGTCGACAACGCCGACACCGGCAAGGCGATCGCGACCTGGATGAACTACGGCGAGCACGGCGAGAGCCTCGACGGCTACGACCTCATCAGCGCCGACTTCCTGGCGCCGCTCGAGCGGTACATCGACCGGGAGACGGGCGCTCCGCTCATCTTCTCCCAGGGCGGCGTCGGCTCGAGCGAGGGCCCGTATGACAACCGCTACCCGGGGAACAAGCCCCCGACCTACCCGAGCGGTCCGTCTGCGGGTGTGAAGAAGGCGTTCGCGCACATCGGCTACGCGCAGGCCGAGCGCGGTGCGCGGATCCTCGCCGACTCGGTCGAGCAGGGCCGGGGCGACATCGTCAGCGGCAACGGCCAGGTGGCGATGACGTCTGTCGCGCCGGTGCGGATGGTGACCGACTGGATCCCGGGCCCGCTGTCGCACCCCTACCCGGCGTACGGCAACTGCCGCATGCAGTCGACGCTCAACGGCGACCCTGGTGTCGGCGGAGCGCCGGACTGCGAGCGGGTCAACAGCTACTCGCCGTTCCCGGTCCCGACCTCTCCTCTCTACGACAACCTGCGGGCCGCGGGCCTGCCGATCCCCGACACCTACGCCGGCACGAGCTTCAACGCCGTCGAGGAGAACATGCGGATAAAGCTGCAGGCCGTCCGCATCGGCGAGATCATGCTCGCGTCGTGCTCGTGTGAGGCACAGGTCGACATCATCAAGAACCTCGAGAGCCGCCTCGACAACGTCGCGGGCAACATCTACGACGGCTACGACTACGTCGACGACCACGGCGACCCGGCGCACAACGGCTGCGTCCAGCACGCCGACACCACCTGGACCTGCAAGCAGGCGAACGCCGGCGCGGGGACGGGCTTCAACCTGTTCGCCAGCCTGACCGACGCGCAGGTCAAGCACATGCAGGCCGAGATCCACAACGACGCCAAGGGCTGGGACGACCCGCTCAACGCGAACAACCCGGCCAACGCCGTCGACGCCAACTCCGAGCCGACCGATCCCACGAAGATCTGGGGCAACTTCACCAAGACCGAGCTGCCGGCGAACAAGGGCTACCAGCTCGTCGTCGGCCTCGGACACACGGGTGACTACGACGGCTACACGGTGAGCTACCGCGAGTTCCAGAGCCGGGACTCCTACCGCAAGGCACTCACGTCGTACGGACCGCACACCGCCGACTACATGAACACCCACCTGCTGGACGTCGCCAGGTTCCTGCGCGATGGGACATCGATCCCGCCGGTGCCGAACCAGGCGCAGGGGGACGCCGACGAGCAACGTGAGCAGGCCGAGGCGACAGCACTCGGCAAGCTCGGCGCGACGTACCTCGACACGTGGGACCAGAGCCGTTCAGATGACCTCGGGCCGGCGGCAGTGACGGTCGACCCGAAGCCGGCGATGAAGCGGTTCGACGCCGCGGCTGTGACCTGGCGCGGCGGCAGCAACTGGGTCGACAACCCGAACGTCAAGGTTCAGCGCCTCGTTGACGGCGCGTGGACCGACTACGCCGACCAGAGCGGCGAGATCATCACCACGGTCCACAAGCCCACTGGCGTCTCGCTGGTCGCCGAGCGACAGGGAACTCAGGAGTGGCTGTGGACGGCGACGTTCGAGGCCTTCGACGCCTGGCCGAAGGCGGACGTGCCCGGCGGCCAGGTGCCGGCCGGCACCTACCGCTTCGTCGTCGACGGGCACATCGAGAAGGGCGGCCCGGCGGCGTACCACCTGGAGAGCAAGGTGTTCCAGGTGCAGCCGTGGGACGGCTTGAAGGCCGGTGACCCATCCGTCGCCGACGGCGGCAACGTCGTGGTGCACACCGATCCCGTCGTCTACCCCCGGACGTACACCGCCGACGCGTCCTTCCCGTTCGTCAGGGACGACGGCGGCGACAAGCCGGGCGCCGGGTCCAACTTCTGCAAGACCTGCTCGTTCCGGCCGTGGGCCCGGACCGGCACGGTCGAGTCGGTGACGGTGACCGTCGCCCGCGATGGCGTTGCGCTGCGCAACGTTCCGGCGGTCAAGCAGGCCGACGGCAGCTGGTTGGCGGCTACCGCGCTGCAGCCGGGTGAGGTCGCGTTCGTCAACCGCGGCGGTGTGCGCGACGGGTACGACGAGATCAACAGCGCCCCCACCCAGGCCATCGACGCCGCGGGCGTGCTCAGCGACCCGCCGGCGATCGATCCCAGCGTCGACGTGCCCGAGGGGCCGGTGGCCGCGCTGCTGCCGCTGCTCGCGCTCGCGATGCTCGGTGTCGGCTGGGCGGTGCGCCGCCGGAGCGTCGTCGCGTGAGCCCGGACCGGCCGGTCTGGACGAAGCCGATCGCCCGTCGACCGCTGCTGCGGGCGGCCGG
>JAWWOH010000089.1:0-27589 GCA_033851845.1 Actinomycetota bacterium | reverse complement strand
GTCGTCGTCCGGTAGTACATGAACAGCCCGTTGTGCGCGCTCCAGAAGTACGTCACGCGTCCGTCCGGAAGGGCCAGCACGGAGGGGTTGGCGTGGTCGTCGTTCTGCAGGCGGTCGTGCAGGACCGCGGTCTGCACCTGCTGCGTCGCGGGGTCGTAGACGCCGGCGGCGATGCTGCCGTTGGCGGTGACCCAGCCCGACCACATGAGCTTGCGGGGGATGGTGACCTGCACGGCGCGGGGATCCGAGAAGTAGGACCAGGCGCCGCCGACACCGGTCGGCGTCGCGGCGGGAGCCGGGGGCGTGGCCTCGTCGGCGACCGCGGGCCCGGCGGCGACGCAGAGGGCTGCGAGCAACGCGACGGCAGCAGCCGTCAGCCGTGCCACGCCCTCCTTTCTCACGAGTTCAACCTAGTTGAGCCGATCGCGACGCACGCGTGATTTGGTGAGAGACACTGCTTGTTGTGATGAGGTCGTTGCGGGCAGTCGCGTGTGCGCTCGGCGCTGCCCTCGCCGCGGCGTCGCTGACGACTGGACCCGCGGCAGCTGCGCCCGCGCCCGCAGGCGGCATCGTGCGACTGCTGCCGACCCCGACGGAGATCTTCGCCGACAAGCTGCGGCGCGCAGCGGCCACGACGCCGGCAGGGCAGTTCCCGGTGGAGGCGGCACCGGGAGCGACCGCATGGACGACGGCGGGTGCCTGGCACTGGGCAGCCGGCTTCGTCCCCGGTCAGCTGTGGGAGATGTACCGCGCCACCGGGTCGCCCGAGTGGCGCCGGCTGGCCGAGGCGATGGACGCGACGCTGCCGCGGGAGGCACGGGACACGAGTCCGCATGACCTGGGTTTCATGCTCGGCTCGCCGTACATCCCGGCGTACCTCTCGACGCACGACGAGAAGTACGCCGAGCTGCTGCGCACCGGGGCGACGACGCTTGACACGCACTGGCGGCCGGGGCCTGGCCTGCTGTGGTCGTGGCCTGCTCCGCCCGGGCAGGTCGAGGTGATCGTCGACTCGCTGATGAACATGGAGCTGCTGTTCTGGGCGGCCGAGCACGGCGGGAGCGCGACACTGGCCTCGCATGCGCGCAGCCACGTGCTTCGGCTCGCGCGCGATGCGATGCGGGCTGACGGCTCGACGGTCCACGTCCTTGACTACGACGCGGCGTCGGGACAACTGCTCGGCACGCATACGGCACAGGGGTACAGCGACGACAGCACGTGGGCGCGCGGGCAGACCTGGTTCTTCACCGGGCTCATCCAGGCCTACGCGCACACCCATGACCAGGCGCTTCTCGATGCATCCCGGAAGGCGGCGCGCTACTACCTGGACCACCTGCCGGCGGACGGCGTCCCGTACTGGGACCTGTCGATGCCGGCGGGCACGCAGACGCCGCGTGACACCGCGGCCGGCGCCGTGGCGGCGTACGGCCTGCGACTGCTCGCTCAGACCGACCCGGCGCCGACGCTGGCAGCAGGCTGGGGCGCAGCCGCGGGCCGCACGCTGCTCGCGTTGCTACAGCCGCCGTATCTCGCCGCCGCGTCGCAGCCGGCCGTGCTCACCTTCGCCGCGCACGGGCAGGTGGGTGTCGCGATGCAGGAGGAGACGTCGTTCCCGTACGCCGACTACTACCTGCTCAGGGCGATGCTGGCTGCGCCGCGCCTCACGCCGACGTGGCGGTGGGGCAGGGGCTCCGGCGTCGTGGATGTCGTACGCCGGTGACGCCTCCTCGCTGGTCAGATCGGACTACCCACAAGCGGTGCCGTTGTGGGGTCCGGTTCGGCCGATCCATGTCGACTGTTGTAGGACAGGGAGGCTCATCGTGACGTCAGTGGCTCGCGCGTCGCCGCAGATCCCGCGGCAGCGGTCTGCGAGCCGTGCCCATCGCCGCGACGAGCTGCTCCAGATCGTGAGCGGCTCGCGCCCTGTTCGCCTGGTGTACCAGCCGATCGTGGACATCCAGACCGGTACCGCGGTCGGCTACGAAGCGCTCGCCCGGTTCGCGACGCGCCTCACCACCTCCCCGAGCCCGTGGTTCGCGGCAGCCGCCGGCACTCCGCAGGCCGCGCCGCTCGAGGCCCTGCTCATTCGCGAAGCGCTGGAAGCCCGCGCCGGTCTGCCGGTGGGCGCCTTCATGTCGGTCAACGTCACGCCGGCGCTGCTACCGGCGCCTGAGGTGCTGCGTGCGTTCGGCGTCGGCGGTGACCTCGCGGATGTGGTCATCGAGCTCACCGAGCACGCGCCGGTGCTGAACGACAAGGCGCTGCGCGAGGCGGTCGCCGTGCTCCGCCAGCGCGGAGCTCGGATCGCGCTGGACGACGTAGGCGTCGGCTGGGCCGGCCTCAAGCAGGTCATGGATCTGCGTCCGGAGATCGTGAAGCTCGACCGCACGCTCGTCACTGCGGCACCGGCCGACCCGGTGCGGCAGGCGATCGCGCGGATGATGCTCGACTTGTGCTCACGTCTTGGCCTGGATCTGCTGGTCGAGGGCGTCGAGACGTACGCAGAGCTCGACCTGTTCGCCGGCATGGGCGTGCCGCTGGCGCAGGGCTGGGTGTTCGGTCGGCCATCGGGCACGACGTCGCGGTTCGTCGACGACGACCTGGCGGTGCGGCTGAAGTTCCGCGCCGGGCTGACCCGACACCCGGACAAGGTCGCGCCGTACGTCGACATGTTCACCGCCTCGGTGCGCGTCGGGGACGCTGTCGGGCAGACGCCGGACGACCTGCCGGAGGCGATCCTCGGTCGGCACACGGTCATCGTCGACGGAGCGGGGCGACCCAACGGTCTCGTGTCGATGGGTGACGACGGCCGCGAGCACGATCACCCGGCCATGACCGTCACCGCGTCGGAGGACATCGCGAGCGTCGCGCAGCGCGCGATGACGCGACCGCTCACCGATCGGTTGGCGCCACTGGTGTGCGTCGACCGATCGGGGTGCTTCGTCGGGATCGTGTCGATGGACACCCTGATGCTGGCGCTGGCCAGCACCCGGTCCGCTCCGCGCGAGGTCCGACTCCCGTAAGGCCCCTAGAGTCAGGTGCCTGGGAGGGCTCGCCTAGTGGCCTATGGCGGCGGTCTTGAAAATCGCTATGGCGCGGAAGCGCCATCGTGGGTTCGAATCCCACGCCCTCCGCTCGACCTGCTGCTGCGACGGCGTGCCACATGCAGGACCGCGCCCCAGTGACGGCGTAGCTGACCCGAGGGCCGCTCGGCCAGGCGGCGGCGGATCTCGCCGTACAGCTTGTCCCGCTGCCAATCCGCCATCGCGATGTGACCCGAAAACGTGTCGAGCAGATGAAGGTACGAGTCGGCGTCATACGTGATCTCCCAGTCGTACTGCCGAGTCACGACGTCGTCGAACCAGCCGCTGCCGGAGATCTCCGCGGCTGAGTCCGGCACCTCGCCCGGCCGCACGTCGACCTCGCCGGCCGGCCGACCCTCGCCGATCTCGTCGTACACCGCCTGTATCTCGCCGAAGAACGGATCACCGCCGAGCGGTAGCACGTGCGTCGCCGACCAGAAGGCGAGATGCCCGCCCGGCTCCAGCAGCCGCCACGCATGCGCATACCGCGTCGTCGGGTCCAGCCAGTGCCAGGACGTGGCGGCGTACACGAGTGCGAAGCGCTCTTGGGCCGTCGCCGCCCAATCGTCGAAGTCGGCGTTGATGACCGTGACGTCCGGGTACGACGAGAGCTTCGCCGCCGCGACAGCAGCCAGCGCCGGACCCAGCTCGACGCAGGTGATCGAGTGGCCGCGCGAGGCCAGCTCGCGCGTCGCCCGCCCCGTGCCGGAGCCGATCTCGAGAAGTCGCGCGCCGGGGCCGGCGCCGGTCAGTGCGAGCAGGTCGTCGAACAGCTCCTGCGGGTATCCCGGACGCGCGGCGTCGTACAGCTGAGCCGCCATGTCGAAGGTGTGGCGCAGCCGCCGGTCGTCAGGCACGGGCGCAGTATCTGCCGTCGCCGCGAGACATCGAGGACATCATCCGTCGCATCTACCGCGACGGCGCCGTACGTCCGGACTGACCGGACGCTGGTCGTCGCGAACGCGACGACAAACCAGGAGACACCTGTCGGAGGCGGCACGTAGCGTCGGAGGGCCATGACCCTCCTCGACCTCGGTACGCCGACAGCCATCGTCACCGAGTCCGGAGCGGACCCGTCTCGACAGGTCGGTCTGACCAGGTTGCGGACGGTCGTGACGTGGTGGTCGATGGCCGCTGCGGCCGCCGCCGCGATCGGCCAGACCGCCGGGACGATCGTCGCCGGTCGCATCGCCGAGCACCCGACCGGCATGCTCGTCTCGTTGCTCGCCCTCTGCGTCGTCGGTGCCGCCCTGCTCGACACGGTCGGTCGCGCGGCCTGGGCCGGCGTCGTCGACCGGGCGGAGGGACAGCTCCGCGCCGACCTGCTCGACGCCGCGCTGCACCAGCCCCTCGCCGTGCTGTCCGAGCAGGCCGTCGGTGAGGTGCTCGACCGCGTCGATGACGACACGCACGAGCTCGGCAACCTGCTGCGCCGGATGGCGTGGGACCTCGTCCGCACGCTGTTCCGCTCGGTCCCGATGTGGGTCGTCGCAGGTCTCACCTGGTGGCCGGCGTGGGTCCTCTTCCCGCTTGTCGGCGTACTGACGGTCTTCATCGTCCGCCCACTCACTGCGGAGATCTCGAAGCGCAAGTTCGCCGAAGAGATCGCCTGGACCGATCACGCCGCGCTCATGGAGGAGGGCGTCGCTGCGCGCGACGACTTGCGCTCGAGTCTGGGGCAGGCCTTTCTCGTACGCCGATGCGCCGAGCTCTCGGCCGTCGTGCACCAGCGCGTCGCCGCCAGCTGTGTGAGCGCGGCGAAGATCGGCCGGCGGGCTGGATCGCTGCTGCACGGCCTGCTCGCCGCGACTGCCCTCGCCGGCACCTTCCTCGTGACGAAGGGCGACCTGTCCACCGCCGAGCTGGTGACGCTCTTCCTCGTCACGACGACGTTCGTCGGCCAGATCGACCAGATCGCCCGGCACCTGCCCGACCTGCAGGCCGGCCTCGGTGCGCTCACCCGACTGCGCCAGATGCTCGAGGCCGAGCCCGAGCCCGTCGGCGGCCTGCGCATCCCGGACGGCTCCCTCGACCTGCAGATCCGGGGACTGCACTTCGCCTACCCCGAAGGCACCTTCGCGCTGAGCGACATCCACCTCGACCTGCCCGCCGGCGAGACCCTTGCGCTCGTCGGCCGCACCGGCTCCGGCAAGTCGACCCTCGCCGCCCTCGTCTCGCGCGCCATCGACCCGCCACCCGGCACAGTCCTGCTCGGCGGCATCGACGTCCTCGATCTCGACCTGCAGGCACTGCGCGCCGCCGTTGGTGTCGTGACACAGCGCACCGATGTGCTTGCTGCGACCCTGGTCGACAACATCACGCTGTTCACCGACGTACCGCGCTCCACCGTCGTCGCGGCCGTAGAAGAGCTCGGCCTCGACGACTGGGTCGCCGGTCTGCCCGAGGGCCTCGACACACTGCTGGGCCCAGGCGGCACGACGCTGTCCGCCGGGGAGGAGCAGCTCGTCGCGTTCGTGCGGTTGCTCGTCCGCGATGTCCAGGTCGTCGTCCTCGATGAGGCCACCGCGCGGATGGACCCCGTCACCGAGGCACGCGTCGTCGCCGCGTCCGACCGGCTGCTGTCCGGCCGGACCGGGCTCGTCATTGCACATCGTCTGGCGACGACGGGCCGCGCCGAGCACGTCGCGCTCCTCGACCGCGGCCGGGTCGTGCAACGCGGCCGCCGGGCCGACCTCGCGGAGCAGCCCGGCCCGTTCCGCGACCTGCTGGTCGCCGCCGGCAAGCAGGAGGGCGCCCTCCTCGAAGCGATCAACGACGCGTCCGTCGGCACCGCACGACGCCCCGGTGAGCAGAGAGAGCCACAGGAGGTCAGCAGCGGCGAGAGCCTCGCGCGGGCCACGACGAAGGCACTGCTCATTCACCCGGGTTGGGGACTGCTGGGTGGCGTCCTCTTCTTGCTCGCGTCGACGCTCGGGGCCTTCGGTGCCATCACCGGCTACGTCTGGGGACACCTCGTCGAGGACCTGCAGAAGGGCGGTCACCCGGTCGGGCTGAGCATCGTGCTCGCGGCGTGCCTGCTCAGTGCACCGCTGCTGCTTGCGCAGGCGTTCCGCCTCTACCCGCAGTGGTGGGTCTCGATCCTGCTCCGGGTGCGCCTCGCGGTCGTCCGCGGACAGACGATGCAGCACCGGCTGCCGCGCACCCCGCCGGGTGAGGTCGTCGGGCGCAGCATGGACGCCGACCGCTTCGTTCGGTACGCCGACCGCTGGGTCGACTTCATCAACGGCATCATCATCGTCGTCGTCACCGGTATCGCAGGCCAGAGCTTCCTCGCCGGCGGAACGCTGCTCACCGTCATGGCTGTCTCGGCCGCCGCCTCGACGGTCGGGTCACCGATAGCTGGTCGGACCGTCGCCACGTCGTCGCGTGCACGCGCGCAGTTCGGCCGGTTCCTCGTGTCGGCCCTCGAGTCCGCGCGCACCGTCAAGCTCGCGGCGGCGACGCCTGCGGTGCACCGGCACCTGCAGGAGGTGGACAGCGGCCGCGTCGACGCGGCCGTCCGGGAGCACCGCGTGCAGGCTGTCCTGGACGGCGTACCGATCGTTCTCGTGCAGTGCGGCGTCGTCACGGGCTGGCTCGTCTACCTGCTCGGCGGATGGAGCCTCGCGACCGCACTGCTTGTCACGACTGCCGTCTCCGGCTTCGACTGGTTTGGCCGGGTGTCCGGCGCCGTCATCACCGAGGCGCCGGGAACGCGCAACTGGGCGCAGGCGACGGCTCGACTTGCGGGTGGCGCGGACATCGTCGCGCTGCCGCCTGGCGTCGACCTGGTCAAGGGCATCGCACCGCTGCCGGACACGCCGACTCGTGAGCGACTGGAGCGCCTCGAGCTGTCCGGCCTGACCGCCATCCACGACGACGGGACGTTGGGCGTCGAGGACGTCGACCTGACCGTCGACAAGGGCGAGCTCGTGCTGCTCGTCGGCCAGATCGGATCCGGGAAGTCCAGCCTGCTCGCGGCTCTTGCCGGCCTCGTCGACCACGCCGGCTCGGTGCGGTGGAACGGCAAGGAGGTAGGCGACCCGCAGCTGTTCCTACGTCCCGGTCAGGTCGCCTACGTCGCGCAGGTGCCGCGCGTCCTCTCGGGCACCTTCGGCGACAACCTGCGGTTGGACCACCCGCGCGACCTCGACGTGCCCGTCGACGACGCGCGGCTCACCGACGACATCGCCGAAGCCGGCGGCGTCGAGGCCGTCGTCGGCCATCGGGGTGTGCGTCTGTCCGGCGGGCAGGTGCAACGCCTCGCCCTCGCCCGCGCACTCGCGGCCGATGCCGAGCTCGTCCTGGCCGACGACGTGTCGAGTGCGCTCGACGCGCGGACCGAGGTGGAGCTCTGGACCGCGCTACGACAGCGCCGTACGACCGTCCTCGGATCCACCTCGAAGCGTGCCGCGCTGCAGCAGGCCGACCGGGTCGTCGTTCTCGCCGAGGGCCGCGTCGCAGCGGTTGGACCGTGGAGCCAGCTCGCCGACGACTGGGGCCACCTCGCCGGCTAGCTGGCGTCACTCCTCTTGATGAAGTCGCGCCACGCCTTCAATGACTTGCCGGCCGCCGTCAGCTCCCACACGCCGTCTCGGAACGCGCGCACCTGATCGTCGTACAGGCGGTCGAGCTTGCCGAAGTTGTCCGAGTCCTTGTGCCACGTGCCCGCGGTGCTCTTCATCTCGCCGCGCACCTGGGTCTTAAGCAGGTTGCGGGGGGTCCCGGGGGCGTTGTCTGGGTCGACGATGCGATGGCTGTCAGCCGGTGTCGTTGTGACCCACTTGTCGTCACGCACTCGTGCGAGCCGGCGGGCGTCATCGACGTGTAGCCGCAGCAGCACAGGCGATCCACTGACCACGCCATCGAGCATCCACGCGACGACGACCACCAACGTGCCGTCATTGATGACCGTCTGCGAGGTCAGGAAGCGGGCGGTCAACGGGTCATTGGACAGGATGTACCAGCTCTTCGCCTCGATCTCGAACAGCACGTCCGTCGGATCGCTCCGCCGTACGAGCAGGATGTCCGGGAAGCCGATCGCGAACTTGCGCCACTCGTAGTCCCCGAGCTTGCCGTCCTCGTCCCACGTTGTGCTGCGCACGCTGTTGAGCAGCGCCGGGATGCGGTCCTCGACGACGCCACTCACCAGGTCGGACGCCTTCGCGAGGTCCTTCAGGTCACCGGGCAACGGGAACTTGAAGTCCTGCAGGACCGAACCCTCGATGGCGAGCAGCGCCTCACGGATGCCGACGCCGAGGTCGGGAAACGGCAGGGTCACTGCGCTGCTTGTCGCCAGGCCGCGTAGAGCCGTTCCTCTGCCAGGTCCGCGAACCGCGGCACGACCTCTGCGGCGTACGCGATCCGGCCGGAAGCCACGGCGGCCACTGACGCCGTACACAGACCACCGAACGGCTCCCAGACGACGTCGCCTGCCGCAGTCACGGCGTCGACGCACCGGCGCAGCAGCTCGAGCGGCTTCTGGTTCAGATGCGTCGCGCTCTTCTCGGATGGGCTGTGCTTGCGCGGTGCACTGCGCTCACCACCGCCGCGCAGTCGCTCGGCGGTGTGCAGCGCACCGTGCTTCCACACGTTCGTGAGGCCGTGCTGGTGGTTCCAGCGGTAGCGCAGCGCGTCCCACTCCTTCGCCGACGGCACCGTCGTGCCGTCGAGCGAGTAGTAGGGCCAGCCACCGCGACGGCCGTTCTCGTTGGCGTACGCCGCGAGCTTCTCCAGCATCTCGCCGGGCGGGAAGTACCACAGCCAATCGGTCGTGAGGTACTTGCGGGTGGCCGCGTTGCGCACCCCACACGCGAGGTTGGCTTGGTAGAGAGCCAGCCCGGCGCGCTGCCACTCGTGTCGCATCCACTGCTGCACCGGCAACGGGCCGGCATCGGGAGTGGGGAGCAGCAGTTCGCGCGAGTAGAAGCCCACCACCTCGGTGACGGTCGGCAACCGGCGGATGGTGCTGCCGTTGACGTTGCCCGCGGCATGCGCCATCCCCTTGTCCCAGGTGATGACCTGCTCGAACTTCCAGCCGTTGGCGATGAGCACCGGGTGCACGGTGAGCAGCCCGTGCTCGGTGTTCCAGAAGAACAACGTCGTCGCAGGCGCTGCATAGCGGCTCCACGCCTCGATGTGCGGCCGGTACCACTCACCCAGCCCAGCCGGGGTGCGCGGATCGCCGGGGAAGCCACCCACGCCGTAGGCGCCGTCCGAGACGATCGCCGTCGGCGCCGCCCAGTCGGCGTACGCCGAGAGAACGTCGCCGCGGTGGAGGTGGAAGGGGCGGTCGGGCGGCTCGGTCGAGGCCGCCTTCCGCTTCCGGGTCACGACCGGAACGGTAGCCGTCCGGGGACCCTGCCCCAGCCTCGCTGAGATGGACACGCCGTCAGCGTGACGGGTGGGTCTGACACAGCTCGCCGGAACCGAACCGAGGGCGTCGATCAGACGTGGAACAGGTATGAGGGCAGGATCTGGGCTGTGCCGGCTGATGAGGCGTTCGACCGCTTCTACGCCGAGACGTTCGGACTGCTCGCGGGGTACGCCTGGTCGCTCACGGGCGAGCGGGCCACGGCGGAGGACCTCGCACAGGAAGCGATGGCGAGGGTCTACGCGCGCTGGTTCGTCCTGCGCGAGCCGCAGCCGTACGCCTTCCGCATCGTCACCAACCTCGCCCGCGACCGGTGGCGACGGAGCAAGCACGAGCAGGCCGCGCTCCGCGACCTGGTCGCTGCCGACGCGGCACCGTCTGACCGGTCTGTGCTCGACGCGGTCGAGCGGCTGCCCGAGCAGCTGCGCGACGTCGTGCTCCTGCACTACTACGCCGACCTTCCCGTCGATGACGTCGCGCGCGCCCTCCGCCGGCCGGCCGGCACCGTGAAACGCCGGCTGCACGAGGCCCGCGCCCACCTCGCCGAGACGCTGCGGAGTGAGTCGTGAGCGAGCTGCCAGGGCTCCCGCCGCCGCAGCGCCGGCACGTGCCTGTGCCGCCCGGCGGTGCGGCCGCCGCGCGCGCTGCGGGTCGGCGCAGGCGGCACGTCGCGGCCGGCGCCGGGGGCGCTGCACTCATCGTCGTCGGAGTGGCAGGCGCCGTCCTGGCCGGTCTCGGCCCGGGCCCGGCGGACTCGCTCCAGGTCGCGGGCAACCCGCGGGGCGCGCCCGGCGGGATCCCCGGGCGGATCATCGGCCGCGCGCTGGATGCGAGCGGTGTGCCGCTCGCGCGCATCGCCGTGCTGCCCACTGATCTGTCCCGGGTGCTGACGCGCACCGATGCGAGCGGTCGGTACGACGTGGGGTGCGGCGTCAACCTGGTCTTCGCGGCGTACGCCCCGAGCGCGCCGACGAGTCGCACGTTCGAGCGCTCGCCGGGAGCAGGAAACCACGCCTGGCGTCGGGTTCTGACCCACGACGCTTGCGGCCGCATCGTCGACGTCCGGATGCCGCCCGGTGGGGTCATCGTCGGGCACGTGACCGACCCCGCGAAGCGCGGATCGCTCGTGCGCGCGATGCGCGTGTCGGGCGGTGGGACGGACCCGGCTCCGGGTGGTCCGGACTTCGCCGGCCTCGTGCAGCCGGACGGAACCGTCCGGATCGAAGGACTCGACAAGGGCCGTTACCTGATCGAGGGAAGCCGCGGACTCGTCATCGACGTGCGGGAGGGTCAGACCGTCGACGTGCAGATCACCTGACCCGATCGGGCGGCGTACCTTCCTGCGCCATGAGCACAGACGCGTTGCGCACTGCCCTCACCGATGTCCTGCCCGGTGCCCGCGCCGATCTGGAAGCGCTCGTGCGGATGCCGTCCATCTCGGCCGACCCCGAACGGGCGCGGGACGTGCAGGCAGCGGCGGAGACGGTCGCAGACCTCGCCGGCGACGCCGGTGCTGCCGATGTGCAGATCGTCGATGCCGGGGGCCGGCCCGCCGTCATCGCGACGTGGCCGGCACCGGCCGGCGCGCCGACCGTGCTGCTGTACGCGCACATGGACGTCCAGCCGACGGGTCCGCTCGAGGAGTGGACCAGCCCGCCGTTCGAGCCCACCGAGCGCGCCGGCCGGCTCTACGGGCGAGGGGCGGCGGACGACAAGGCCGGTGTGCTCATGCACCTCGCGGTGCTGCGCGCGTTCGGCGGCAAGCCGCCGGTGGGCGTCGTGCTGTTCATCGAGGGCGAAGAGGAGATCGGCTCGCCGACGTTGACGGCGCTGCTTGCGCAGCACCACGACGTGCTGCGCTCCGACGTCATCGTCATCGCCGACTCGGGCAACGCGGCGGTCGATGTTCCGGCTTTCACCACCAGCCTGCGCGGCCTGGTCGACCTGTACGTCGAGGTGCGGCTGCTCGAGCGGCCGGTCCACTCGGGCGTCTTCGGTGGGCCGATCGGGGACGCGCTCACCGGCCTGTGCCGAATGCTGGCGACGCTTCACGACGATCTCGGAAACGTCGCGATCAAGGGCCTTCACCTCGGTACGTCGGATGCGCCGGACATCGATCCGGTGGTCTTCCGCGCGGGTGCCGGACTGCTCGACGGTGCCGAGCTCATTGCGACCGGCTCTCTGCCCGAGCGGCTCTGGCACCACCCGGCGGTGTCGGTGCTCGGCATCGACGCGCCGTCGACGGCAGACGCGTCCAACGTGCTGCTGCCGCGGGCCCGGGCGAAGGTCAGCCTGCGCATCGCACCCGGCGACGACGCGGCGCGTGCCGAGCACGCGCTGGTCGAGCACCTGCAGGCGCACGCCCCGTGGGGCGCGGAGGTCGTGGTGACCCCGGGCAGCACCGGCGAGCCGTTCGCCCTCGAGACCACGGGCGATGTCTACGACGTGGCCCGGGCTGCGTTCGCCGAGGCCTACGGCAACGAGGCGGTCGAGATGGGCATCGGCGGCTCCATCCCGTTCATCGCGGAGTTCGCTCGGGCCTATCCCGGCGCGACCGTGCTGGTGACCGGCGTCGGTGACCCGGCATCGCGCTGGCACGGCATCGACGAGAGTCTCGACCTGGCGATGTGGCAGCGCGCCTGTCTAGCGGAGCTGCTGCTGCTCAGCCGCTTGGCGCCGTGATCGCGGCCACGCCCTGCACCTCGACGAGGGCGTCGCGATCCCACAGCCGGCTCACTCCAACTCCGGCCGTCGCCGGGTAGTCCGAGCCGACGAGGCGCCGCCACACTGCACCGATCTCCCGTGCGTGCGCCTGGTAGTCGTCCATGTCGACGATGTAGATGGTCAGGCTCACCAAGTCACCTGGCGCACCGCCGGCGGCGCGCAAGGCGGCCAGCAGGTTTCCGAGCGCCTGCTCGAACTGCGCGACCACACCGTCGCCGACGATTCGGCCGTCGGCGTCCATCGCGGTCTGACCGGCCAGGTGGACCGTCATGCGCCCGTGCGTGCGGACGGCGTGTGCGAAGCCGGAGGGCCTCGCGAGCTCCGGCGGGTTGATCCGCTCGAGGCTCACGACTGCACCGCCCCGCCGTCGACGTTGATGCCCTGCCCGTTGATCGCGCCGTTCCCGACGCAGAGGGCGACGACATCCGCGACCTCCTGCGGTGTGACCAGTCGGCCGATCGGTTGGCGCTTCGCCAGCGCCGCCCGCGACTCGGCGTCGGTCCGTCCGCTGCGCTCGCTGATGGCGGCAACTGTCGCATCGGTCATCGGGGTGTCGACGTACCCGGGACAGACGGCGTTCACGGTGACGCCGTCGCGGGCGACCTCGGCGGACGCCGACCGAACCAGACCCAGGACACCGTGCTTGCTCGCGGCGTACGCACTGACCTGTGCCTCACCCCGCTTCGCGACGACCGACGCCACGACGACGACCCGACCCCAGCCGGCGTCGACCATGGCGGGCAGCGCGCGGCGGATGCACCGGAACGGGACGGTGAGGTTCAGCTCCAGGATGCGGGCCCAGTCGTCGTCGGTCGTGTCCGTGACGAGGGCAGCATGACCGGCACCGGCGTTCGCGACGAGCACCTCCACATCGCCCCAGGCGCCGGCGACCTCGGCGAACACGCGGTCGACCTCGCCGTCCGTCGTGAGGTCGGCCGGCAGCACCATCGACTCGCCCGGCAGCGATCCAGCCACGTCGGTCAGCTCGTCCTTGCTCCGCGCGACGAGGGCGACGCGATGCCCGTCGGCGCTCAGCCGCTCAGCGACGGCCCGGCCGATGCCGCGGCCGGCCCCGGTGACGAGGCACGTTCTCATGCGCACGACCTCATCGCCCCGTCCAGGCCGGCGGCCGCTTCGCGTTGAACGCCGCGTGGAACTCCTTGTGGTCAGCCGTCGTCATGAGGAGCGCCTGCGTCATCGCATCGAGCTCGAGCGCCGACTGCAGGGACATGTCCAGCTCGCGGGTGATGAGCGCCTTGGTGTGCGCGAACGCCAGCGTCGGCCCGTCGGCGAGCCGGCGGGCCAGCCGCGCGACAGCCGCCTCGAGCTCCTCGTCCGCAACCAGCTCGCTCACCAGCCCGTAGCGGTCAGCTGTCTCGGCGTCGATCGTGTCGCCGAGCATGAGCAGCGAGGTGGCTCGGCCGACGCCGACGAACCGCGGCAGCAGCCACGCCGCCCCCATGTCGCCGCCGGACAGCCCGACTCGGGTGAACAGGAAGGCGAAGCGGCCGGATGCGGACACGACGCGGAAATCAGCTGCGAGGGCGATGACCGAGCCGGCTCCGGCCGCCATGCCCTGAATGCCCGCGATGATGGGGATCGGGCACTCCCGCATCGCCTGGATGACCTCGCCGGTCATCCGGGTGAACCGCACCAGGTCGCGCGGCTCCATCGTGATGAGCTCGCCGATGATCTCGTTGACGTCGCCGCCGGCGCAGAAGGCCTTGCCCTCCCCGCGGATCACCAGCACGTCGGTGTCACCGCGGTGCGGGAGCTCGGCCAGCAGGTCGCGCAGGTCGGCGTAGGACTCGAACGTCAGCGGGTTCAGCTTCTCGGGCCGGTTCAGCGTGACGGTCGCCACCCGGTCGGTGACGTCGAAGTCGAAGTGCTGCCAGTCGTCGGTGATCGACGCGGAGGCGCGGAAGCGGCTCATGTGGATCCTTCCGAGTCTGGAGCGCCGACCCTAGTGCGTCGATACTGTCGGAGCCGTGACCGTCGCGAGTGCGTACGTCGACACGTTCACGCGTGACTCCCTGCCGCCGGCCGAGCAGTGGCCGGAGATGCTCTTCGACCTGCCGGAGCTGCAGTACCCCGCGCAGGTCAACTGCGCCGTCGAGCTTCTCGACCGCACCATCGACCGGTACGGCGGCGAACGGTCCTGCTTCGTGGCAGGTGACGGCACAACCTGGTCGTACGCCGAGGTGCGCGACCGCGCGAACCGGGTCGCGCATGTGCTGTCGTCCGACCTCGGTCTCGTTGCCGGTGGCCGGGTGCTGCTGCGCGGTCCGAACAACCCGTGGCTGGCGGTCTGCTGGCTCGCCGTGCTCAAGGCGGGCGGGGTGGTGGTCACCACGATGCCGCTGCTGCGCAGCGGCGAGCTCCAGGTCGTCTGCGAGATCGCGAACGTCGACCTCGCGCTCTGCGACGCGCGCTTCCTCGATGACCTCGTGGCTGCGGACATCAACGGGCTGCGCATCACGCCCTACGGCCGTGACAGCGGCGAGGACTTGCTGCAGCTCGCGGCCGACAAGCCGCCGTCGTACGACGATGTCGAGACCGCAGCCGACGACGTCGCACTGCTTGCGTTCACGTCGGGTACGACCGGCAAGCCGAAGGCGACCATGCACGTCCACCGAGACGTGCTGGCGATCGCCGACACGTTCTCCGCGCACGTCGTGAAGCCGGAGCCGTCCGACGTCTTCGCCGGCAGCCCGCCGCTCGCCTTCACCTTCGGGCTCGGTGGGCTGGTCGTCTTCCCGTTGCGGGCCGGCGCTTCGTCGCTGCTGCTGGAGAAGGCTCCGCCGGACGAGCTCTTCGCCGCAGTCGGCATGCATCGCGTGTCGGTGTTGTTCACCGCCCCGACGGGCTACCGCGCGGCGCTGCGCCGCATCGAGGATTTCGACCTGTCCTCGCTGCGCCGCTGCATCTCCGCCGGTGAGCCGCTGCCACTCGCGACCTGGCAGGCCTTTCACGACGCCACCGGGCTGCGCATCATCGACGGGATCGGTGCGACGGAGATGCTGCACGTCTTCATCAGCGCCGCCGACGACGACATCCGGCCGGGCGCGACCGGCAAGGCTGTTCCCGGCTACGTCGCGTGCGTGCTCGACGAGCACGGGGCGCCGGCGCCTGACGGCGAGCCCGGCCGGCTCGCGGTGAAGGGCCCGACCGGCTGCCGCTACCTCGCCGACGACCGCCAGCAGGTCTACGTGCAGCACGGCTGGAACATCACCGGCGACACCTACATCCGCGATGCGGACGGCTACTTCTGGTACCAGGCCCGCTCCGACGACATGATCATCTCGTCCGGCTACAACATCGCCGGACCCGAGGTCGAGAACGCGCTGCTGCGCCACCCCGCCGTCGAAGAGTGCGCGGTCGTCGGGCGGCCCGACGACGACCGCGGCATGGTGGTGACGGCGTACGTCGTCGTCGGTCCCGACGTGCCGAGGACCGACGAGACGGCCACTGCTCTGCAGGAGTTCGTCAAGACGCAGATCGCGCCGTACAAGTACCCGCGCGTCGTGCACTTCGTCGACGCGTTGCCCAAGACCGCCACCGGCAAGCTGCAGCGGTTCGCGCTGCGGCAGCAGGGCGGCTGAGATGCGCATCGCCGTCATCGGCGGAGGACCGGGCGGGCTCTACTTCGCCGTCCTGGCCAAGGCACTTGGCCCGACCCGCGACATCACGGTGTGGGAGCGGAACGCGCCGGACGACACATTCGGCTTCGGGGTCGTCTTCTCCGACGAGACGCTCGGCGGGATCGAGCACGCCGATCCCGTGATCCACGAGGCGATGGCGCGCGAGTTCGCGCGCTGGGACGACATCGACGTGCACTACAAGGGTCAGGTCGTGACCTCCGGCGGTCACCGGTTCGCCGCGATGAGCCGCAAGCGGCTGCTGGAGATCCTGCAGGCCCGCTGCCGCGAGCTCGGCGTTGTGGTCCACCACCGGACCGAGGCGCCCGATCCCCGGTCTCTCGTCGACTCCTACGACCTCGTCGTCGCCGCCGACGGCCTCAACTCGGCGACGCGGTCCGCTTTCGCGGACGCCTTCCGGCCCGATCTCGACGTGCGTCGCTGCAAGTACATGTGGCTCGGGACCGACCTCGTGTTCGATGCCTTCACGTTCCACATCGCCGAGACGCCCTACGGCGTCATGCAGATCCATGGCTATCCGTACGACGCGCACGGGAGCACGTTCATCGTCGAGATGAACGACGCGGTGTGGCGAGCGGCCGGCTTCGACACGGGCCGCACGTTCGCTCCGGGCGAGAGCGACGAGGAGGCGATCGCCCGGATCCGTGAGCTGTTCTCGGACGTGCTCGGTGACCACGCCGTGCACGCCAACAACTCGCGCTGGGTCAGCTTCACGACCGTCCGCAACGCCAGCTGGCAGCACGGCAGCGTCGTGCTGATCGGCGATGCCGCACACACCGCCCACTTCTCGATCGGGTCGGGCACCAAGCTGGCGATGGAGGATGCACTCGCGCTGGCGGCGTGCCTGCAGGAGCAGCCGGACCCGGTCAGCGCCATCAAGGCCTACGAGGGGGAACGCCGGCCCGTCGTGCTGTCGACGCAACGGGCGGCGCAAGCGAGCCTCGAGTGGTTCGAGAGCCTCGGGCAGTACGTCGATCAGCCACCGCTCCAGTTCGCGTTCAACCTGTTGACGCGGAGCCGACGGATCACGGCGGACAACCTTCGGCTGCGCGACCCGGAGTTCGCGAGCACGGTCGACCAGCACTTCGCGCAGACGACTGCGGGCGGCCGACCCGCGCCGGCGATGTTCCAGCCCTTCCAGCTGCGCGGCCTGCCTTTGAAGAACCGCATCGTCGTCTCACCGATGGACATGTACGTCGCGACCGACGGCCTGCCCAACGACTTCCACCTCATGCACCTGGGCAGCAAGGCGCTCGGCGGCGCCGCGCTCGTCATGACCGAGATGGTCTGCGTCTCGGCGACCGGCCGGATCACGCCAGGCTGCTCGGGGATGTACGCCCCTGAGCACGAGGCGGCCTGGACGCGCATCGTCGAGGCCGTCCACACCTGGTCGACCGCGGCCATCGGCCTGCAACTGGGTCACTCGGGCCGCAAGGGCTCGACCCGGCTGATGTGGGAGGGCATCGACGACCCGCTCGACGACGGCAACTGGGACCTCGTCGGGCCATCACCGGTCGCCTACTCGCCTGCGAACCAGACCCCTCGTGAGCTCGATCGCGCCGGGATGGACGAGATCCGCGAGCAGTTCGTCGCGGCTGCGCAGGCCGGCGAGCGGGCCGGCTTCGACCTGCTCGAGCTGCACTGCGCGCACGGCTACCTGCTGTCGAGCTTCCTGTCGCCGCTGGCCAACCAGCGCACCGACGACTACGGCGGTCCGCTCGAGAACCGGCTGCGTTACCCGCTCGAGGTCTTCGACGCGATCCGCGCCGTCTGGCCCGAGGAGAAGCCCATGACCGTGCGCATCTCCGCGACGGACTGGTACGACGGCGGCATCACCGCTGATGACTCCGTGCAGACCGCGCGGGCGTTCGCCGAGCACGGCGCCGACGCGCTCGACGTCTCGACAGGACAGGTCGTCAAGGACGAGCGCCCGGCGTACGGAAGGTCGTATCAGACGCCGTACGCCGATCGGATCCGCAACGAGGTCGGGATCGCGACCATCGCGGTGGGTGCCATCAGCTCGTGGGACGACGTCAACAGCATCCTGCTGGCCGGTCGGGCCGACCTCTGCGCCCTTGGCCGCACCCACCTCTACGACCCGCAGTGGACGCTGCATGCCGCCGCCGAGCAGGGCTATGCGGGACCGGGCGCCGACTGGCCGATGCCGTTCGCCGCCGGCAGCCGGCGTCCGCAGGCCGGCCGGAACGACGACCCGAAGCCGCGGCTGCAGCTGATCCGTGAGGGCGAGGCCGCCACCCGGCACGAGCGGTGGCGGCCAGACCAGCGGTAGCTACTTGTTCAGCTTGGGGGCGCCGACGAACGCTCCGGCCATGCCCTCGTTGTCGGCGTACGTCTCGACGCCGGTCTTCTCGCAGGTCGCCTGGCACGCGTCGACGAACGCGCCCCACGGCTGCCCCGTCGTCGGCGAGATCTCGACGTCAAGGAAGTCGAGGATCCGGCCGCACCGGCCCGGGCCGCACGGCTCGTTGTTGCCGCCGGTGGCCTTGAGCGGGTGCTTGGGGTCGTTGACGGACGCGCTGACGAACACCGGGTTCTTGGCGAACACGTCGGTGCTGTAGCCGAGGTAGCCGTTCCAGAACGCCTTCTTCTCCTCCGACGTCGTGCCGAGGTAGGCGAACGCGACCTTGCCGGGCGCGCCGACCGTCAGCGTGGCGAGGTCGGTGAGCTTGACGCCGGGGGCGGTCACGTCGAGCGGCTTGCTCCACGTCTTGCCGTGGTTCTTCGACGTCGCCAGCTTCACGTGCCGGTCGGTGTCGTGCCACATGAAGTAGACGTTGTCCTTCTTGTCGACGGCGACGCTGGGGTCACCGCCGTTCACCTTCTCGCCCGGGACCTTGAGGATCTCCCAGGTGTCGCCCTCGTCCTTGCTGACGGCGATGGCCGGTGCATTGCCGCACCCGGTGTAGGGCAGGAAGATCGTGCCCTTGCTGTCCGTGACGCCGTGGCCGTTCAGGCCGGAGCACTCCGGGTTCGTCAGGCCTGTCGTGTCTATGAACGTCAGACCACCGTCGAGCGACTTCGAGCACTTCGTGTAGGCGAGCTTGTTGTAGCAGTAGTAGAGGATCTTCCCGTACAGCGGCGACAGCGTCTTGGTGGGCTTGCCCGAGAAGAGCGTCTGGTGGTCGTTGACCGGCTCACCGCAGGCGATGGGGTTGGTGATCCAGGTGGAGCCGTGGTCGTCGCTGTAGGAGAGCTCGGAGCACGCGGCGTTGAGGTCGATGTCGAACACCCGGTCGGAGTCCGAATTGTGGTCGACGAACAGCATCGGGTCGAGCGAGGTCACGTGCGGGCTGACGCCCTGGTCGGGTAGGCCCGGGCTGACGTTCTTCCAGGTCTTGCCGTTGTCGGAGGTCGACATCACGGCGCGTCCGCCGGGCGTGACCGTCTCGAGCATCGCCTTGTCGCCCGTGCACGAGGTCACGCAGCCGGCGCCGGCTGTGTAGAACAGGCTGCCGTCGCGGGCGAAGCCGATCGTCGGCTCGCCGGCGTGGTGGCCGATGTTGTACAGCCGCGGCTTGGCAGACGTCTTCGTGGCGACCACCTTGCCGTTGGCGTGGTGCGCCACCGCCGTGCGGTCGGCCGCAGCCGCGGAGCCGGAGAGCGTCGTACCGACCGTTGCGACGAGCGCAACTGCGAGTACGGCGGCTGCGCCGCGGCGGGACGACGTACGAACCTTCATCGATGCTCCTGAGCTGGGCGAGACTGCGTCAACCGACCCATTTCGCGGTTGCCGGCCCGACTCCTGCCTAAGGTCGTTGCCTGAGCTGATCAAGGGGGGGACGCGGTGGCGGCGGTCGAGGTCCGGGGCCTACGCAAGGCGTACGGCGAGATCAAGGCCGTCGACGGCGTGGACTTCGAGGTCCAGGCGGGCGAGACGTTCGGCTTCCTGGGCCCCAACGGTGCCGGGAAGTCCACGACGATCAAGATCCTGTGCACGCTCGCGACGGCCGACGCCGGCTCAGCGAGGGTGGCCGGGTTCGACGTGGGAACGCAGCGGGACGACGTACGCCGGCACATCGGCCTGGTCTTCCAGGACACGACACTGGACAGCTACCTGTCGGCGGAGCAGAACCTGCGCTTCCACGCCGAGCTGTACGGGATGCCCCGCGACGTCGTGGCGCCCCGGATGCAGCAGGTGATGGAGATGGTTGGGCTGTGGGAGCGCCGGGCGTCGAAGGTCCTGACGTTCTCCGGCGGGATGAAGCGCCGGCTGGAGATCGCTCGAGGTCTGATGCACTCGCCGCGAGTGCTGTTCCTGGACGAGCCCACCGTCGGGCTGGACCCGCAGACGCGGGCATCGATCTGGGAGTACATCGGCCAGCTGCGAGAGCAGGAGGAGATCACGATCTTCCTCACGACGCACTACATGGACGAGGCCGAGCACTGCGACCGGATCGCGATCATGGACAACGGCAAGCTCGTCGCGCTGGACACGCCGGAGCGGCTCAAGGCATCGGTCGGGACCGACCGGGTGACGATCCAGACGGCTGACGACGACGCCGCGCTGGCGGTGCTGCCGGGGGCGGTCGCCAGCTCCGACGGCATCCTCATCTCCGTCGACGACGGTGCGGCGTACGTACCCAAGCTCTTCGCCACGCTGACCGTGCCGATCACCAGCGTGACCGTGACCCGGCCCTCGCTCGATGACGTGTTCCTGTCCTACACCGGCCGCACGATCCGGGACTCCGAGCAGACGCCGGGGATGCCGGCCTTCATGTCTGCGATGGCTCGGCGATGACGACGGTGGCGGCGGTCGCCGTGCCCCAGCGCGGCCTCGTCCTCGACCTGCGGGCCATCAAGATCGTCGTGCAGCGCGACCTGATCCGCACCTTCCAGGACCGGACCCGGTTCGTGGCGGCGCTGGTGCAGCCGCTGCTGTTCCTCTTCGTTCTCGGCAGCGGGCTGTCGTCGCTGACGCAGCGATCGACGGGGACGCTCGACCTGAGGACCTTCATGTTCCCCGGGATCCTCGCGACGTCGACGCTGTTCACGGCGATCTTCTCCGCGGTGTCGATCGTGTGGGACCGCGAGTTCGGCTTCCTGCGGGAGATGCTCGTGGCGCCGGTGCGACGGAGCAGCATCATCCTCGGCAAGGGACTCGGCGGCGCCACCGTCGCGACGCTGCAGGGCATCCTCGTGCTGGTGCTCGCGCCGCTGGTCGACGTGCCCCTGACGCCGGGGCTGGTGGTGACGCTGCTGGCCGAGGTCTTCCTGCTGTCGTTCACGCTTACCGCACTCGGGCTCGCCGTGGTCGCGCGGATCCGGCAGGTGCAGACCGTGATGGGACTCATGCAGGTCCTCTTGCTGCCGCTGTCGTTCCTGTCCGGTGCGCTCTACCCGCTGTCCAACCTGCCCACCTGGTTGTCGATCGCGGTGCGGATCAACCCGCTGACGTACGCCGTTCACCCCATTCGCTCGGCGGTCTTCAGCCACCTCTCGATGCCGGCCGACGTCCGGGCCCGCCTGAACCCGCCGATCACCTGGAACGGGTGGGTTGTCCCGACGCCGGTGCAGTTGCTCCTGGTGGCCGTGATCGGCGTCGTGCTGATGGGCGTCGCGGTCCGGCAGTTCCAGAAGGTCGAGTAGTGCTCGTCGCCACTGCGCGGCTCGACCTCGTGCCGCTTCCCCCCGCGCTCGTCGCGGCCCTTGTCGGGAAGGACCTCGATGCAGCCCGCGCGCTGGCGCCCTTTCCGGTTGACGACAGCACGTTCGAAGGGGATGAGCACGTCCTGGCCCGCCGGCACGCGCAGTTGACGGCTGATCCGACCGAGGAGCCCTGGCTGTATCGGGTGGCGCTGCTGCGGGAGACAGGTCGGGTCGTTGGACGGATCGGCTTTCACGCCCCGCCGGAGACCCGGCCGGGGCAGTCGAGATCGGCTACAGCGTCGCGCCGGCGTACCGAGGTCAGGGCTTTGCGACCGAGATGGCGATCGGGCTGATGCGCTCACTTTGCCGTCGTACGACGCGCCCCGGTAGGCTTGCCCCGGCAGCCGGAAGGCTCCAGGAGGCTTCGCCTAGTCCGGTCTATGGCGCCGCACTGCTAATGCGGTTTGGGACTTCAATCCCATCCGGGGTTCAAATCCCCGAGCCTCCGCTCCACGATCGAAATCGGCGTCCGACTGCCAGGAGGTGCGACGACCGCTGCGGCGAAATCTGCAGCAGCACCCTCGTCGTCCGAAAGGGCCCTCATGCGCCGCCGCGGTCTCGTCTCCATCGCACTCGCTGCTGGCGTCGTCGCACTCGCCGTTCCGTCCCAAGCTGCGGGCGGCCTGACGGTCACCGACGCAGTCGGCGACGCCAACGGGCTCAACTCGCAGGCGCTCGGGCTCCCCGTGCCGAGCACGTCGACGGCGCCGGCCGACGTCGCCGCGGCCGACATCACCTCGCTGGCCTTCAAAACCGTCTACCGGACCGTCGGCGGCCGGCGTGTCCCGCACGGCTTCACCATCACCCTGAAGCTCGCGGCCGCGCCGACGGAGGACGTGCTCTACGGCCTGACCGCCGACATCTCCTCGACGTGCGACGGCACCAACTCGACCATGCAGTTCGGCCACCAGGACCTCGGGCCGCTGTCGACGGACCTCGCGGTCTGCCAGCAGCCCGCAGGGTCCGCGGGCACGGCAGTCGACATCGGCACGACCGAAGTCGACGCCGCCAAGCAGACGATCACCTGGACGGTGAACCCCGACGCGCCCATCGGCGCCAAGGTGACCAACATCCAGGCGACGACGAGCGTGTTCGTCCTGGGCGTGTTCGACGAGCTGACGTCACCGGGGACCTTCGTCTACGGCAAGTAGCTGCCCCGTCAGGCGGCGCCGAGCACCGTTTCCACGACGTGGGGCAGCGTCGCGATCTGGTACTTGTCGACACAGGCCGCGACGCCCATCTTCGTGGCCTCGGCGATGTCGTCCTGGTCCATGTACGCCGAGCACATCACGACCCGCTGGTAGGGGTCTGCCGCCAGGATCGCCCGCGCGACGTCGAGCCCCGAGATGCCGGGCATCTTCATGTCGAGTACGACGATGTCGTGCCGGCCGACGTCCCAGGCCGCGAGCGCGTCCTCGCCGTTCTCGGCCTCGTCGGTGATGTCCGTGCTGTCCTGGCTCCACAGCGTGACCCGCATCAGGAAGCGCATGTCCGGCACGTCGTCGACGATCAGTGTCCGCACAGTGCTGCTCCAGTCAGTCGCTCCTGCGGCAACTCTGCGTCCGGTGGGGATCGAGGGCCATAGCCCGTCGGGTCCCCCGCTTTCAGGTCGAATGGCCCCGCCCGTCACCCGGACAGTGCAGTACCTATGGCCTGTCCGAGGACCCGGTGGCCGGCGGCCGAGATGTGCAACCCGTCGCCGAAGTCGTAAACCGCCCGCAGGTGGGTCGGTCGGGCGGGGTCGCGCAGCAGGGTGTCTGCATCGACGTACGCGTCGGCCTCCCGCGTCGTGCGAATCCATTGGTTGACCTGCTGACGCAGCTGCTCCTTGTCGGCACTGCGCTTCCACGCCGGGGGCAGGGTGACCAGGACGACACGCAGCCCGCGTGCCCTGGCTCGGCGGCACAGCTCGCTCAGCCGGCGGGTCAGCCGAGCGGCGTCGATGCCGGTCGACACGTCGTTGGTACCGGCGAAGAGGACCAGTGTCGCGACGCCGGGTCGTGAAAGCACGTCGGAAGAGAAGCGCTGCGTCAGCGTTGGGCCGTACCCGCCGGACAGAATCACGCGGTTGCCACCGATGGCGGCATTGCCGACGGCGCGGTGGGTGTCTGCTGCGACGAAGTCGGTCCAGCGCTGGTAGGTATCCGGCGGCAGCGGTGCATCAGTGAGGGAGTCGCCGACGGCCAGCACGCCGTCGGGCCGCGGTGCCGAGGTCTTGACCTCGAGTGACTCCACCACCAGGCCCTCGCGGGACTCCTGGCCGAACGGGTCCTCGCTCGGATCGGCCGTGTGGTCGCCCGTGCCGGGTCCTGAGCACCAGCCGGTGGCAGCGCCCAGGAGGTGCTCGGTGAGCTTCGCCGTACCGCTGACAGCGAAGGTGACCGCGACCTCCTGGCCGGTCGTGATGGGCAGCTGCACCGGATCGGTGGTGACGACCCGGTGCGGGGCGATCGTGACGCTCGGCGAACCCCCGACCGTGACCAGCGCGGGTGGCCCGACCAGCGCCGCGCCCGACAGCCGGATTCCCGCCGTGATCGCGGAGAGGCTGAGCGGAGTGGGGCTCATCGCGTTCGACAGCCGTAGGCGGATCGTGCTCCCGTCGGCCGTCGTCCGGATGAACTGGCGGCAGGTCTCGTTCTGCGCCGCGATGTCGCGCACCTTGCTCATCGCCTGCACTGCGGTTGTCTGCCAGGGCGACGCCGGCACTTTGATCGCTGCGCTGCCCTGGGCGCAGCCCATCACGGCGACGCCGAGCAGAGCAGCGAACGCCGGGCGGAACGGTCGGTGCGCGAAGATGACCCCGATTTTAGGCTGCGACCGATGCTCCGCGCTGCCCCCCTTGGACCGCAGGACCCGACGCGCGTGCCCGGTATGCTGGCCGCTGCTTCACAGGGGGGAACCCCACGCGCCCGTAGCTCAACGGATAGAGCACTTGACTACGGATCAAGAGGTTAGGGGTTCGAATCCCTTCGGGCGCACCCAAACGCGCAGGTCAGGGCGTTGCAAGCCTCACCGCCTCTTCACCGCTGACCGCCGTGGTCACACCGTGGTCACAGAACTTTCGTGAAGGCTCTCTGTGAGCACCGGTTGTGGCACCTGCCGTTCTTAGCCTCCCGTCTCCGCCGAAGTGCGGATCGGAGAGCACGGCATGGCTGGATCGGTCACACGGCAAGGCACGACGTGGCAGTACGTCATCGACCGCGGTATCGACGGCAACGGACGACGCAAGCAGTACCGCCGGCGCGGTTTCCCGACCAAGAAGGCCGCGCAGACGGCGATGCTCGAGGCGCAGTCGCTGCTGCTGCGCGGAGAACTCGCCAACCCCGGCCGACGAACGCTGTCGGACTATGCATTGCAGTGGCTCGAGGCGGTGCAGGCATCGCTGGAGCCGGCGGCGTGGACCAACTACCGCAACATGCTGAACCTCTACGTGTTGCCTCGTGTCGGCACGGTGCAGCTGGGACTCTTGACGCCGCTCACGTTGTCTGCGCTGTACGCCGAGCTGCTGCGTAGTGGCGGTCGCAAGGGCCGGCCGCTGTCGCCGACGACGGTGCGGTTGGTGCACGGCGTGCTGCGCAAGTCGCTCAACGACGCTGTGCGCTGGGGGCTGCTCGGCATCAATCCCGCCCTGCGGGCGAGCGTCCCGAAGCGCCGCCGTGTGCAGCTCCGGGTGTGGACGCCGGAGGAGGGAGCCGCTTTCGTCGTCGCCGTGGAGGGACAACGGCTCGGTGCCTGTTGGGTGCTCGCGCTGACGGCGGGGTTGCGCCGAGGGGAGCTGGCCGGCCTGCACTGGGAGGACGTCGACCTCGACCGCGCCGTGGTGCGCATCGCTGTACAGCGCACCACCGACAGCGACTACAAGGTCGTGAGCAAGGAGCCGAAGGCCAGCTCACGACGAGCGGTTGCGCTGGCTCCGCGCACGGTTGCGGCCCTGCGACGTCACCGGATCCAGCAGGCCGGTGAGCGGCTGGCGGCCGGAGTGGCGTGGGAGGCGACCGGACTCGTCTTCGTCGACGAGGGTGGCTGCGGCTACCACCCGCAGCGGCTGACCGACCTCTTCCACGAGGCCGCGTCGGCCGCAGGCCTGCCGCGCATTCGCCTGCACGACCTGCGGCACACGTCGGCGACGCTGGCGCTCGTCGCCGGCATCCACCCGAAGATCGTTCAGGAGCGTCTCGGTCATGCCTCGATCGGGATGACCCTCGACGTCTACAGCCATGTACTAGCCGGCATGCAACACGACGCCGCCACACAGATCGAACTCCTGCTGTGGCCGGACGTGCCCGCCGCCGACTGTAGTCACTTGCCGACTGAAGGCGTCAAATAGTCGGCGAGAGATTCGCGGAGGGAGTCCAGAGGGTGCGCAACCGGGCGCATGCGCCGCGACGCCGCGGCCCGGGTTGAGGACCCGCTGTGGGCGCAAATCGTATGCGTGGGCGGCTGAGCACAGAGCTCGCGATTGCCCCGCCGCTCAATGGGCCGCGAGGCCCCTGTCCGGCGGCATCTTCGGCTTCTTGGCGTCCCGCAGCATGAGAGCGAAGGCGGCGGCGGGCGATGGCAGCACCTCCAGGGACGCCGCGTGTTCTCCCATCTCAAGCAGCCGCATCGATGCACCTCGACGAAACTCGAAGTCCGCTTCCGCTGCCAGTTGCGTTTGGTACTCGGACCACAGAAGCGGCTCGTCGTCTTTTGTGGCTCGATGAACCTCTCGCAAGAGCAGATGCTGGATTTCCTCCTGCGACCAGATGCTTCTCAGTGCTGGCCTGAGGAAGTTGTCGAACTGCCTGCCCACGAAGAATTGATCGTCGCTGGCGACTAAGAGGTTCAGCAGAGTGCCGAGACGACCCGCATGTATCCGTCGACTCGCCTCTGCATACGCGGGGCGACGACTTGTCACGCCGGCGGCCGCCTCAAGGTCAGCGAAAGTAATCCTGCGCTTGCCGACGATGGGGAACGCCCAGCCGTTTGGTCGAGCCAGCTCCGAACCGTGGGTTGCTTCAGCCTCCGCGGCTCGGTGTTCGATCTCCTCGACGAGGGTCACCGCCTCCGCCGTTCTGCGCACTGACGCCGGAATCAGATTGCCGGTTCGTGCTAACTGCCTCAGCTCGAGGAACCGGGAGTCCAGGTATCTCGACGCGATCCGTTGCCCGCGTTTCGCTACCAGTCGCGCAGTCACGCTAAGTTCGTGCAGCGTCCGCCAGCGAGCTTCCGCACCTGCGGGGTAGCCGTGACGGAGCAGAGTCAGAATCTCGCCATAGACCGCAGTGCTCGCCGCGTTCAGCTCAACCAGAACGGTTGTTCGCGGCCGCCGGCCGTCAGCGCACCACACCTGCGTCGTGAGGTCGTTGATGTAGATCCCTGCCTGGAGATGCGACAGCGCATACATGAGGCCGGGGGCGACGACGGCGTCGTGCTCCTGCAAGAACCAGTCCTCATACGCGAGCTCGAGATCCCAAAGACGCGAGATTTCCTGCTCGAGCAGCGCTACGCCGCCGAGCGCTGCACGTGTTCGCAGTTCCGCGGCCGGTTCGAGTGGCCGAGTCCTTTGGAGCCGGGCATACGCCCTGCGCATTCGCCGACGCGCGGAGAGCAGAGCCGCGTCGACCTCGCGATCAGTAGCTGGTCGATCGGGCCGCCCGGTCGGCGTGAAGTCGGGCGCCGCGCCGTCCTCGTCCACCGGTCGACAGTACGGCCGAGGGATGCGGCTGGACCCAGCCCTACTGCTGTCCTTGGCCGCGTTGACGTGGCGCCGACGGTCCGGGGCCGCGCACGGTACGGCCGGCCTCCCCGGCCCTCAAGGACGCTGCGCGCCGCTTCGCGGTCGGCCTTCGGCCGATCCTTGACCGCCGGGCCCCTGGCCGGCCTGGTCTGGTGAAACGAGCGGGGCCTGACGGCCCAGCCCTGGAGCGCGCGCGGCCCCGGACGAGAGGCCGCTCATGAGGCTCGGGGAAGGGCTGCGGGTGCTCGGCAGGGTGCTCGCTAGGCCCCCCGGTGGAGCCACCTGGGGTCCGGGGGGCCTGGCGGGGAGGTCGGCGGGGCGAGTGCCTCCGCTGCGCCCCCGCTCTGACCTGCGGGTTTGCGGT
>JAWWOH010000054.1:0-2732 GCA_033851845.1 Actinomycetota bacterium | reverse complement strand
GAGCGCCTGCCTGCCCGCTGTCTTCCCGCCGGTGCGGCTCGGCGGCGGGCTGCACGTCGACGGCGGAGTGACCTGCCCCGTCCCCGTGGACCGCGCGCTCGACCTCGGTGCCGTCCGCACCTGGGTTCTCGACGTCACGGGCGGGACCCTGGGCCGCCGCGACGAGCGGATGACCGCACTGGACGTGCTGCTGCTGTCGTTCGCGATCAGCCGGTCGGGCCTCGATGCCCGCGGCAGCGGTCGGCCGGGGCAGCGGGTCGCGCGGCTGCCCAAGCTCGACCTCGACAAGCACGAGCTGCGCGACTTCAGCCACACGCCGGAGCTGATCGAACGGGGCTACGCCGAGATGCAGGAGCTGCTTCGCACCGAGCTGGCGGCTGTGCCGGCCCCCCGCTCGGCGAGCTGAACCGGATCAGGTCGTTTCGGCGAACAGCTCCTTCATCCGCATGACGCCCTTCTCCAGATCTTCGTCGCCGAGCGCGTAGGACAATCGGAAGTAGCCGGGAGTGCCGAACGCCTCACCCGGTACGACGGCGACGCCGGCCTCGTCGAGCAGCAGCTCGGCGAGCTCGGCGGAGGTCTCCGGTGTCCGCCCGCGCAGGGTCTTGCCGAGCACTCCCTTCACAGACGGGTAGCAGTAGAACGCCCCCTCCGGCTCGGGGCACGTGACGCCGGGGATCTCGTTGAGCAGCCTCACCATCAGGCGTCGACGGCGGTCGAAGGCGCTGCGCATCTCCGCCACTGCCGACAGGTCGCCGGTCAGTGCTTCGAGTGCCGCGGCCTGCGACACGTTGGCGACGTTGGACGTCGCGTGCGACTGCAGGTTGGTCGCGGCCTTCACGACGTCGGCGGGGCCGATCAGCCAGCCGACCCGCCACCCGGTCATCGCGTAGGTCTTGGCGACGCCGTTGACGACCACGCACATGTCCGCGAGATCCGGGACAGCGACCGGCATCGACACGTGCTCGGCGTCGCCGTACACGAGGTGCTCGTAGATCTCGTCGGCGACCACCCAGATGCCGTGCTCGACCGCCCACCTGCCGACCGCCTCGACCTCGGCGGGTGTCGCGACCGCGCCGGTGGGGTTGGACGGCGAGCACCAGAGCAGCACCTTGGTGCGCTCCGTGCGGGCCGCCTCGAGCTGGCTGACCTGCACGCGGTAGCCGGTCGACTCGTCTGTGTGCACCTCGACCGGCACACCGCCGGCGAGCCGGATCGCCTCGGGATACGTCGTCCAGTACGGCGCGGGCAGCAGCACCTCGTCGCCCGGGTCGAGGAGCGTGGCGAACGCCTCGTAGACCGCCTGCTTGCCGCCGTTCGTCACCAGCACCTGACCAGCGGAGACGTCGTACCCGCTGTCCCGCTTGGTCTTCGCCGCGATGGCGTCCTTGAGCTCGGGCAGACCGCCGGCCGGGGTGTACCGGTGGAACCGGGGCTCCCGCGCGGCCCGCACCGCGGCTTCGACAATGGGGGCCGGTGTCGGGAAGTCGGGCTCCCCGGCACCGAAGCCGATGACGTCCTCGCCGGCCGCCTTCTTGGCCTTCGCCTTCGCGTCCACGGCCAGCGTGGCCGACTCCGCGATGCCGCCGATGCGGGCAGAGGTGCGGGCTCGGGAGGACGGGGTGAGGGGGGCGCTCATGGCCCCATCGTCCCAACACCCGGCACGGGCGGTCCACCGGGTTGTCCGACTGCGCCTGGTTGGTCCGCCACCGGGCCAGCCCGTACACTCGTCGCTCTGGGGGCTCGACGCCTCTGCTCCGGCGCGCCCGCGCACCGGCCGGCAGGGTCTGGCAGCTGTTCGGCCAAGAGCCCTCGGAGGGGTGTAGCTCAGTTGGCCAGAGCGCCGGTCTCCAAAACCGGATGTCGCAGGTTCGACTCCTGTCACCCCTGCAGCACCGCAGCACCCCGACACACCACGACCCCAGCCGAGACGAGGACCCGTGAGCGACAGCGCCGGTACCGCCGTGGGCAGTCCGTCGCGCGACGGCGCAGGCAGCGAGCGGACCAAGCGCGACACCGGTCGCGCGGGCGGCGGCCGCATCCGCAACATCGGCACGTTCTACAAGCAGGTCGTCTCCGAGCTCCGCAAGGTGATCTGGCCTACCCGCAAGGAGCTCGTCACCTACACGACCGTCGTGGTCGTGTTCGTGCTGATCATCACCGCCATCGTCGCCGTGTTCGACCTCGCCTTCGGCAAGGCCGTGCTGGCGATCTTCGGCCAGTAGCCCGCCCACCCATCGACCGACCAGAAGAACAGGACGTGTCCGTGTCCGAGTACAGCCTCCCGACCGACGAGCAGCCCCTCGAGGGGCCCGCGTCGGAGCAGGGCGAGGCCGTCGACGGCGCCGCCGGTCTGACCGAGACCGCGTTCGCCCCGGCGACCGAGGCCGGCACCGCGGCTGCGGACATCGACGAGCTGGGTCTCGGCGGCGTCGAGGGTCCGAGCGGCTACCTCGACGATGCGGCGCCGGAGGGCGAGCCGACCCCGGCTGCCGCGTTCAGCGACGCTCCCGAGGTCGAGAGCGAGCTGGCGCCGGGGGCTGAGCCGGAGCCGGCCTCGGACGACCCCGCCGACGAGATGCGTCGCGCGCTGGCCGGCCTGCCGGGCGACTGGTACGTCGTGCACTCGTACGCCGGTTACGAGAACAAGGTGAAGACCAACCTCGAGAGCCGCATCTCCAGCCTCAACATGGAGGACTACATCTTCCAGATCGAGGTCCCGACCGAGGAGG
>JAWWOH010000136.1:0-10670 GCA_033851845.1 Actinomycetota bacterium | reverse complement strand
CAGCGCAGCCTTGGCCAGCGTTGCCGTCTCCTTCGCGAGGGCACGTTGCTGGCGCTGCACCTCTCGGGCAGCGGCGTCGGTCGACGGCAACGGACTCGGAGTCGGCGACGGCGACCCGCTGACGGAGGGCGACGGCGAAGGGGACGGGGCCGCCAGTGCGGGCGCCGTCGACAGCAGGACCACGGCCGCCACCGACACGGCCAGCCCTGCTCGAGCACGCATCGTCATCCCTACCGGCCGGTGGTGACGGCCGGTCACCTCCAGCCACGCTAAGCACCGCCGAGCCGCTGCGGGCCGGGTTCGTCCAAAGGGCCGGTGAGGAAGGCCCATCCGGGCCATGTCACTGGCGTCGTGACCGGCAGCGAGAACCCCTCGTCGGGCTCAGCCGGCCGACACGGTGGCCACGACCTGGGCCCGGACCACGGGGCGGCCGTAGCGGACCAGGGACCGGCGCAGCCAGATCGCGGCGCCCACCATCACCGGGACGCAGAGCAGAGCCGGCAGCCACCAGATGCCGCTCGCTGACATGCCCGCGAAGCCGAGTCCGAGCACGCCGGCCGGGAGCGCGAGGCGGGCAGAGGCGGCTGCCAGTGCGCCCGGCGGAGCAACCGCGTCCCGCGGCCCGCGCAGGTCGGCGCGGTGCGGATGCCGGACCGACATCGCCATGCACGTCGCGACGATCAGGCTGCAGCTCGCGAGCACCGACCCGACGATCGCGGTGACCTGCGTCGCCGTCGGCGTGCCCGGGCTCCGCAGCGAGCCGGCGACGACGGCGATGACCGACGCCGCGAGAACCGTCTCCGCCAGCACGCGCACCTTGGCCCTCGCGCCGACCAGCGGGTCGTGGGGAAGCGATGCGAGCCAGACGGCTCCAGACCCGTCGAGCGAGAAGGCGTTGACGCCGAAGAGCAGCCCGGCGCCTGCCCCGACGAGACCCGGCAGCACGGCGAGGGACTCCCACGAGATGGCTGCGCCGATCGCCATCAGCCCCGGCAGCAGCAGCAGCACCAGCCCACCCCGGCGCAGCGCCGACGCGCGCCAGACGCTGGCGCGATCGGTCGTGACCAGCTCGGCGTACGCCGTCGGTCGTGCGCGTCGTCGCGACACCCGGCGATCAAGGCTCGGCGCACCGACGTCGGCCGGCCGCTGCAGCGCCCAAGCGCAGGCTCGGCCACCGAGGGTGACCCCGGCCGCGATCAGCCCGGCCAGGACGATCACGGTGGTGATCCAGCCGAGGTCGATGCGGGTGCCGACGGCCCGCACGACCAAGGCGGTCGGGCTGTGTGCGACGACCTCGTCCGTGCGGTCCAGTCGGATGACGGCGAACGCGCACAGAAGCACCGCTGCGCCGCCGACGCCGACGAGCCGCCGACCGCGCTGCGACTGACGCAACCCGACCACCGACCAGGCGACCGCCTGGCCGAGCACCGTGACGCACATGACGAACAGCGTCGTGACCAACCCGCCGGAGAGGCGGTGCCCGTCGACGGTCAGGTACGTCGACTCCGCGGCCAGGGTGAGCAGCTGGGCAATCCAGACCAGGTTGACCGGGGCGAGGACGAGCCCGCCGAGGAACTGCGTGGCGGGTCGCACCGGGTAGGCCACGAGCTGGGAGGCCGGGACGACGTCGACACCTCCACCGGCGGTGAGGGGGGCGACGACGGCGAGGACCCCGAAGCCGAGATAGGCCGCCGGCGCAAGGGCGACGGCAGCGACGAGTGCCGGCGAGCTCAGCAGCGGTGCGCTCTGCACCATCAGCACGAGCAGCGCGACGACGACCACGCCGCTGACCAGCAAGCCGGCACGCACGCCCGTGGAGCGGATCATCCGCCAGCGGATCCAGATCAATGCCCGGAGCTGGCGGACTCCTCCGGTCACGTGATCAGCGCGCGGTAGCGCGCCCGGCCCGCCTCGCCGACCAAGTCGTTCGCGGGGGCCGCGCCGACGACGCGGCCGGCCTTGATGACGACCGCCTCCTCGCAGGCCTGCACGGCGAGGTCGAGCAGGTGCGTGCTGATCAGCACCGCCGAGCCCTCTTCGCGGGCTGCGGCGACAGACCGGAGCGTCGCCTCGACGCCGAGCGGGTCCACCCCGTCGAACGGCTCGTCCAGCAGCAGCAGAGCCGGTTGGTGGAACACCGCCAGAACGACCGACAGCCGCCGGCCCATGCCGTGCGAGAACCCAGCCGTGATGCGGTCGGCGGCGGCGTCGAGCTCGAACATCTCGAGCAGCTCGCGCGCGCGCGACTGCCAGCCGTCCGCAATGCCGCGGAGCTTCGCCGACAGCTGCAGGTGCTCCCACGGCGTCGCGCGCGGTATGAGCCCGCCTACGTCGGGGCAGTAGCCGACGAGCGCCCGTACCCCTGCCGAGTCCGTCCTGGCATCCACGCCGCGCACCGTCACGGTGCCTGCCGTGGGTGGCAGTACGCCGGCCAGCACGCGCATCGTGGTCGACTTCCCGGCGCCGTTGCGGCCCACGAGGGCGACGCTGGCGCCCGCCCCGACCGACAGGTCGAAGCCGTCCACCGCCCGTATGTGCCCGAAGTCGACGACGAGACCGCTGGACAGAAGAACGGGTTCCACGGTTCTCCTTCGGCGCCGGCTGGATCTCGGTTGACGGTCGCACGTAATCCTCGCCTGTGAGACACCGGCGGTCACCCGCCGTAGCCGCGATTCGGACGGATCCCACGAAAGGCCTGTACATGTCGCTCGCCGTCCCTACACTCCGCCCATGGTGAAAACCGCCGCCCCGCGCGCAGACGACCTGTTGGAGCAGCTCTGGGACAGCAAGGGCACCGACATGCTGTTGACGCCCGGCATCGCCCCGATGGTCAGGGTGGATGGCGATCTGAGCCGGCTCGAGGGCTACGGGGCACTGGACAGCGGCGATACCGAACGGCTGATGCGTGAGCTCACGACGGAGGCGCAGGCGGGCCTGTTCGACGAGGGGCGCGAGGTCGACTTCTCGTTCACCTGGCGGGGGCAGGCGCGCCTTCGCGGCAACGCGTTCCGCACCAAGGGCGATGTGGCGCTGTCGCTGCGTTTGATCCCACACGAGATCCCGACCTTCGACGACCTCGGCCTGCCGGCGGTGATCGAGCGCTTCGCCTCGCTCCGCCAGGGGCTCGTCCTCGTCACCGGACCAACGGGCGCGGGCAAGTCGACGACGCTGGCCTCGATGATCGACCGCATCAACGCGACGCGCGCCTGCCACATCATCACGATCGAGGACCCGATCGAGTACGTCTACGACCACCGGATGGCCGCGGTCGACCAGCGGGAGGTCGGTGCCGACACGGATTCCTTCGCCTCTGCGCTGCGAGCCGCGTTGCGGGAGGACCCCGACGTCCTGCTGGTCGGTGAGATGCGTGACCTCGAGTCGATCCAGTTCGCGCTGACCATCGCCGAGACCGGGCATCTGGTCTTTGCCACGTTGCACACCAACGACACCGCGCAGGCGCTGGACCGCATCATCGACGTCTTCCCGTCCGACCGGCAGGCGCAGATCCGGGTGCAGCTGGCCAATGCGTTGACCGGGATCGTCTATCAGCGACTGCTGCCGCGGGTCGGTGGCGGGCTCGTTGCGGCGTACGAAGTCCTCACGGCGACGTCGGCGGTGCGCAACCTGGTCAAGGAAGGCAAGACCAACCAGATCCGCAACGTCGTGTCCACCCAGCAGACCGAGGGCATGCAGACCCTGGAGAAGGCGCTCAGCGACCTGGTGGCCTCCGGCACGGTCGACTACGAGGCCGCGCGGCTGGTGTCGCTCTTCCCGAAGGAGATCGACCCGCCGAAGGCCGCCGTCCCAGAGCCTGCGGGCAAGCGGCGCGGCCGCCGCTAGTCTCGTCTGAATGCCTCCTCCCAAGAGACGCGGCGGAGGGCCCGAGCTCCCGTACCGCCTGATCGCCGGTGTCGAGCCATGCCCCGGCGGCTGGCTCGTGGTCAGCGCACGCCTGCAGGGCATCACGGCGCATCCGCAGGAGCCCGAGGTGTTCGCGACGTTCGCGGAGATCCTCGACTACCGCCCGAGCTTCGAGGTCATCGCGATCCACTGCCATCTGTCCTTTCCGGAGGAGGACACGGCCGGGGGGCGCACGTGCGACAAGCTGGCCCGCCAGCTGCTGGGCTGGCCGCGCAGCGGGGCCATCGGCTCGCCGCCGTCCCGGCACTACATGCAGACGGGCGACCTGGACGCGCGAGCCCGCAAGGGGCTGAACCCGATCAACGCTCGGATGATGCGCCGGTACGCCGAGGTCGCTGCTGAGATGCAGCCCTACCGGCAGAGACAGGTCTTCGAGGTGCACCCGGAGCTGAGCTTCTACCAGCTCAACGACGACAAGCCGATGAAGTACAGCAAGCACACCGAGAAGGGTGTCGGCGAGCGACGGGGGCTGGTGCAGAACAAGGTCCCCGGCAGCGACACGATCTTCAACGCCCAGTTGCCCGGAGTCACCCTCGCGCACCTGCTCGACGCAACAGCGGACCTGGTGACCGCGCGGCGCATCGCGGCGCGGGCGGTGACCCGGCTGCCCGAGGACCCGGAGTGGGACGAGCAGGGCGTACGCATGGAACTCCTGCGTTGAGAGCTACCCGGTGCAGGCCGTCTTGATGGCCGCCTGGGTGCTGTCCTTCGTGAGGATGTCGCCCGGTGCCGCCCCCGCCTCGGTCTCGGGCACCTTGACGGTCAGCGTGTAGTCCGTAAAGGTCCCGTTCGGCGCGTAGGTGATCTTGTAGGCGCTGCTCTCCTCAAGGTTGTTGATCAGCTTCTCCGTGGTGAGCGTCGAAGTACTCGTCGCGTACTGGCTGTACTTCGTCTTGTACTGGTCCAGCGCGAGCATGTCGGAGCGCACGTCCGTCGTGCAGGCGGACGTGGTCGAGCTCTTGCGGAACTTGGTAGTTGCCAGCACCGCGATAGCAGCCAGCGTCCCGAGCAGCAAGATGACGACGAGCATCTCGATCAACGTGAAGCCGCGATCGCGGTCGGCTCGCAGACGGGCGCGGAAAGGCATCTGGACGTCGTCCCTCTCTGGCGTCACGAGCAGTAACTGGGGGGTGGGCTTACGGTGGAGCAGAAGTCCGGCGGGTTGTTGTGCCAGGAGTTGACCACAGTCGGGAAGCCGCTGGTGGTTGACACGGTGACCACCGCAACGGCCGTGACGGGCTTCTCGCCTGCGGTCGGCTGCGACGTCGACGTCAGGGTCACCGTGCGGTCGCCGAAGACCGGCGTGGCGCCGATGACAAGACCGATCGCGTTTGTGGTGTTCCCGATGTGCAGCTTGTTGACGAAGAGCCCGCCGGTGAACTTCTCGACGGCGGTGTTGTTGGGGTCCACGGTGAGAGTGGCCTTCGGTGCGTAGACCACCCCCCGGACGTCAGCGGCTGGGGTGTTGCCTAGCTGCGGGTCGATGATGTCCGTTGTGATGCTGCTCGTTGCCCAGCCCGCGTTGCCGGTCAGGTCTTCCAGCGCGACGATGCTGAGCCGCTGCGTCCACGACGGCGTGCCCGACTGCGGGAGACGGGCGTTGATGGTCAGCGAGGCGTTCGAGTCGGTGTTGATGTAGGAGTCGCCGCTGAAGACGAAGGTGGCGCCGTAGCCGTTGTTGGCCGTGTTGACGCTGGTCGTGCCGATGGTGATTGTCGGCTCGTCGATGAGGTTCGTCGAGCACAGCGCGTCCTGGCCCTGCTCTCGCCCAGCCACCACCGAGTCGGACTTGATCTGCCAGCCGCCGATGCCCTTGAAGTGGTAGACGCCGCTCGCGAAGTAGTTGAGCTTGGTGTTGCTGAGCGCGGGTGCCGTCGTGTACGTCCCAGGCGCGAAGATGCGGCAGGAGGCGGTCTCGACTCCCTGGTAGTTGAGCAACACGTCGCAGGCGCCCACACTGCTGCTGGCACACGGCTCCGGCGGGAGGATGTGGGGCACCACCGGGGTGGTTGAGCAGTCGGGGTTCCACTCGTAGCCGTTGGCCGTGTCGATGACGATCTTGGCGTCCTGCGCGATCGGGTTCTGGCCTCCGGTGGTGCACAGGTGATCGACGTTGCCGGTCTTGACCTGGATCGGGTTTTGGAGCTTGCTCGGATCGAGGCCGGACAGGAAGGTTGGCCCGGTGATGACCGGTGTCCCGCTGCGGAACTGCGTCAGCGAGTCGGCGTCGTTGGAGAGGACCACCGCGGCGTAGCCCGCAGCTCCGAGCAGTGACGTTGCGGACGAGGTCACGTTGCAGGTGACCTTGACGTCGTGGCCGTTGGCCAGTTTGCTGAACGTCTCGGTGTACGCGACGCCGTTGTTCTTCGTCGCGCAGAACTCGCTGTTCTGCCGAAGCCGCTGCAGGCCTGCGTCGATGCCGGCATCCGCGGCATACACGTTGGCCATATTTGCGCGGACGAACGGTGTGCTCCGCTCGCTTCCGTTGGCGTTGGTGAACAGCGCGCCGAGGATGATGCCGAAGACCAACAGCACGAGCAGCACCAGGAGCAGAACGGCCCCCTCGTCGTTCGGAGCTCCGCGGATGCGTCTCATCAGAAGACCTCGATTTGCGCACTGGATACGTACTGGCTGCTCGATGCTGGGTTAGGTGGTGTCGCACGGTCGGTGAGAATGGCGGTGGGGGTGAGCTTGAGCGTCCCCTTCCCGCCTGAGCCGCCGGTCACCTTGAGGTTGGAGCCTCCAACGATCGGGGTTCCAACCGTGACCGTCAGCGTTGATGTAGCGGCTGCGGGCACCGCTAGGGTGCCGGGCGCGGTGGCCGATCCGCTTGTGACGTAGCTCTTGTTGCCAAGGTCGGCCGACACGGCACGCCCGGTGTCGACCGAGGTCGCGCCCGGAGTTACTCCTGTGATGGTGAGGGTGTCGTTCGCCGACCCGCCCGTGCTTGCTGTCTCGGTGATCGTCGTGGCGCCGACAGCGGGTGCAGTCATCGGCTCACTGAAGGTCAGCGTGAGCACGTCGCCGGTCTGCATGAGCCCCCTCGTCGTCCCCTGCGTCGTGCTCGCAGCGGCGATGAGGACCGGAGCCGCCTGGTCTACGACGCTGGAGAGGTTGACGGCCTCGAGGCTGCAGGTTCCGGTCTTGGCCCTGGTCACCCCGAGGCCGACGCTCGAGGTGTTCGCCGCCGCGGTGCCGCCGGCCGCGATGGCGATGCTGACGGACAGCCCGCCCGCCGCCACCGTCGTGCTCTGCACGGAGTAGCCGGTGGCGAGCCCTGTCACGCTCCACCCGGTGTTGCACGTCCCGTTGGCAACCCCGTCCAGGTTCACGGTGATGGTGTCGTAGAAACCTGCGGTCCCTGTTGTGTCCGTGAGGCTGGCAGCGATGGCGGTGACAGGCGCCGGTGTCGCCGACGGGGTCGGTGTCGGTGTCGGGCCGGTTGTCGTCGCCACCGCGGCGAGCGTGCGGTAGCTCGCGGCAATTGTGAACTTGTACTTGCTGCCGTCAGTCTGCAGGTCCGTGAAGGCGACCGTCAGGCGGGTGGCGTCGCTCACCTTGTCGACGGCAAGGGCGGAGGCGCTGGCAAGGTTCCGGGCGACGACCGTCCGGCTCGGCGTGTTCAGAGGCGAGCCCCCGAGCTCGCAGAAGTACCGCGTCAGCTGGTAGCGATCACCAGCCACTGGTCCGCCCCCAGAGTTCGGCGAGATGAAGTACGTCGCCGAGTACTTTGGTGTCGCCGAACCGGTGTCTCCCGGCCACTCCAGCCTCAGCACAGGAGTGCCGACGTCACCTGAGCAGCCACTCGCACCCGAGGTCGTCACCGCGCCTGAGGAGTGCGTGCTCTCGATGTCCTGCGGCAGGTAGCTGGCGAGCGACTGCGCGTCAGCAGAGTTGGAGAGGGTCTCTGCTGTCGTCCGGGCACCGCGCACGCCGAGCACCAACGAAGTGGAGAGCACGCCGACGAGCATGGCGCTGAGGAGGATGGAGATCAGCAGCTCGATCAGCGTGAACCCGGCGGCCGGTGCGCTCAGCGCGCGCCTCAGCCGCGTCACGATTGGTACCTCTTGACGAGAACGATGCTGTCGAAGATTCCGCTGGGCGCGGTCACCTTGATGGTCACCTGCTGCATCTTGCGGTAGCTCGCGAGCGCTGTGTTGCCGTCCAGGCAGCTGCCGGTGAACGTGCCGGCTGCGGCGTCCCAGTACTTCACGGTGGCGGTCGGCGCGGGCCATGCCCCGGGCACCACTCCCGTCAAAGAGTAGGGGCTGGCGGCGCATGTCGTGTCGTAAGTCACCGCCTTGAGCTGCTCAGCGAGCTGTACGACGTACGTGTTGGCGTCCGCTTCGTCTCGATGAAGACCGGCCGTGCGGCTGGCGGCCGCGAGGCCGGTAAGCAGAGCCGTCATCGCCAACCCCATGATCACGAGCGAGATGAGGATCTCGATCAGGGTCTCGCCGCGATCGCCGCGCCGTGCTTCGGCCATCAGATCCCGGCTTGGTTGTAGATGCCGTACATCGCAGAGACGAGCGCGATCGCGACGAAGCCGACGACGAGCCCCATGATGACGATGACCGTGGGTTCGACGAGCGTGGTGAAGCGCTTGATCTTGTAGCCGAGTTCGCGTTCGTAGAAGCGGGCGGCGGACACGAGCTGCTCGTGCAGCGAACCGGTGCTCTCGCCGACCCGCAGCATCTGCGTCGCGGCCGCCGGGAACACCCGGCTCGCCGCGAGCGGCCGGGCAATGCCCTGGCCCTCGAGCATGCGCTCGCGCGCCTTGAGCAACGCCGCCTCGTACACCGCGTTGCCGACGCCGACGCTGGCGACCGTCATCGCCTCCGGCATAGGTACGCCGGCGACGACCATCGTCGCGAGGATGCGGCAGAACCGCTCGACGACCGAGAACCGGACGATCTCGCCGATGACCGGAGTGTGCAGGAGCATGGTGTCCCGCACCAGCCGGCCGCGGTCGGTCCTGATGGCAGCGGCGATCGCGACCGCAGCGACGACGAAGCCGAGCAGCAGGAACGGCCAGAGCAGATGCAGCACGTCGGTGATCGAGATCAGCAGCCGCGTGGGCAGCGGCAGCTGTCGGTGCAGCGACGCGAAGAAGAGCTTGAACCGCGGCAGCACGAAGACCGTGATGATGAGCACGGTGACGATCGACAGGCTCGCGACGATGGCGGGGTACGCGAGCGCGCCGCGCATCTTCTGCTGTGCGTCGACGTCGCGTTCGAGATATTCGGACAGCTGCTCGAGCACCACGTCGAGCTGACCGGTCAACTCCGCGGAGCGCAGCATCGTCCGGTAGGACAGCGGGAACACCTTGGGATGCGCCTCGATGGCTGCCGAGAACGTCTCGCCCGCTCCGACGGCCGAGGCGACTTCGCCGAGTACGTCGCGCAGCCGGACGTTCGCCGACTCCTCGCTGAGCAGTTCGAGCGCCTCGAGGATCGGGATGCCTGCGGTGAGGAAGGCGGCCAGCTGACGGGACAGGTGCATGAGCTCGGTGCGGCTGACCCGGCTGCGCCGCACCCTGACCTTGGGTGCGCGCTGCTTGACGTCGTCCACGATGAGCTCGCGGTCGAGCAGCAGCGTGCGCGCATCGGCCGGAGTGGCAGCGCGGATCGAACCGCGCACCACCTCGCCCGCAGCGGACTCCGCCGAGTAGTCGAACCTGGCCACTCAGATCACGCTCACAGCGTGTAGATGCTGCGGATGATCTCCGCGATGGTAGTGACGCCGGCCGCAACCAGACGCGCGGCTTCGACGCTGAGGGTGCTCGTGCCCTGCGAGATCGCCATCGCCCGAATCGCCTGGTGCGACTGGCGTTCGACGACGAGCTGCCGTAGCTCCGGGCTCATCACGATGAGCTCGTAGACGCCGACGCGGTCCGAGTAGCCGGTCTCGGCGCAGAAGGTGCAGCCGTCGCCGGCGTAGAAGACGTGATCGGCCGACCCGCCGGACTCGGCGTAGAACGCGAGCTCGTCGGGCGTCGGCTGGTAGGGCCGCCGGCAGTGGTCGCAGATGCGGCGGACCAGCCGCTGGCTGAGCACTCCGCTGACTGCCGACGCGATCAGGAACGGCTCGATGTCCATGTCGAGGAAGCGGTGCAGCGCGGCTGTCGCATCGGTCGCGTGCAGCGACGACAGCACGAAGTGCCCGGTGAGCGCGCTCTGCACGGCGATCCGCGCGGTCTCGGGATCGCGCACCTCGCCGACGAGAATGATGTCCGGGACCTGCCGCAGGATCGCCTTCAGCCCGGCGGCGAACGTGACGCCGGCTTGCTCGTTGATCTGGATCTGACTGACCGTCGGGAAGCGGTATTCGACCGGGTCCTCGATGGTCATGATGTTGCGCTCTGGGCTGTCGAGCTCCGTCAGCGTCGCGTAGAGGCTGGTCGTCTTGCCGGAGCCGGTCGGGCCCGCGCACACGACCATCCCGAAGGGCGCGTTGACCAACTTGGTGTAGCGCGCCTGCGTCCGGGCGGTCATGCCGAGTTGGTCGATCCGGAAGAGCGGCTTGGTCTTGTCGAGCAGCCGCATGACGACTTTCTCGCCGGTCACCGTGCCGCTGATCGCGACCCGGATGTCGATGCTGCGGCCGTCGACGGCCATGCTCAGCTGGCCGTCCTGCGGGCGGCGTCGCTCGACGATGTTCATCCCGGCGAGCACCTTGATCCGGCTGGCGATCGCCGGACCCATCTCGACCGGCAGACTGAGTACGTCGTGCAGCACCCCGTCGATGCG
>JAWWOH010000120.1:0-7226 GCA_033851845.1 Actinomycetota bacterium | reverse complement strand
CAAGTACGGCCCCAACCGCGAGCGGTCGATCGCCGGCGTGCGCCGCGTGTCGAAGCCCGGTCTGCGCGTCTACGCGAAGGCCGGCAGCCTGCCCAAGGTGCTCGGCGGTCTCGGTGTCGCGATCATCTCGACGTCGTCGGGTCTGCTCACCGACCGCCAGGCCAACAAGAAGGGCGTAGGTGGGGAAGTCCTCGCCTACGTCTACTAGGAGGCCGTCCCACCATGTCGAGAATTGGTCGCCTGCCCATCCCCGTCCCCTCCGGCGTCGAGGTCACCCTCGACGGCCAGAGCGTCACGGTGAAGGGCCCGAAGGGCACCCTGTCGCACACCATCGCCGAGCCGATCCGGATCGAGAAGGCCGAGAACGGCACCCTGCAGTGCACGCGTCCTGACGACAACCGGGAGAGCCGCGCCCTGCACGGCCTGACCCGCAGCCTCGTCGCCAACATGGTCATCGGCGTCACCGACGGCTACGCCAAGCCGATGGAGATCCGCGGCGTCGGCTACCGAGTCGCGGCCAAGGGCTCCGACCTGGAGTTCGCGCTCGGCTACAGCCACCCGGTGCCCGTGCTGGCACCGGAGGGCATCAGCTTCGAGGTGCAGAGCCCGACGAAGTTCGTCGTACGCGGCATCGACAAGCAGAAGGTCGGCGAGGTCGCCGCCAACATCCGCAAGCTGCGCAAGCCCGACCCTTACAAGGGCAAGGGCGTCCGCTACGAGGGCGAGCAGATCAAGCTCAAGGTCGGGAAGACGGGTAAGTAATGGCTGACATCTCGACCACACGTCGTCTGGGCAAGGCCCGTCGGCACTTCCGCGTCCGCAAGAAGGTCGCCGGTACGGCGGCGCGTCCGCGCCTCGTCGTGACCCGCTCGACTCGGCACATCACCGCGCAGGTCGTCGACGACCTGGCCGGCCACACGCTGGCGAGCGCGTCGACGCTCGAGCTGCGCAAGGAGGGTGGGGACGGCGACAAGAGCGCCCTCGCCCGTCAGGTCGGAGCCCTCGTCGCGCAGCGCGCGAAGGAGAAGGGCATCGCGGCGGTCGTCTTCGACCGCGGCGGCAACAAGTACCACGGCCGGATCGCCGCGCTGGCGGACGGCGCCCGCGAGAGCGGGCTGGAGTTCTGATGAGCATCTCTGCCACTGCTAGCAAGAAGAAGAGGACCGTCTGATGCCAGGACAGCAGCGTCGAGGAGGACAGGCCGGCGGACAAGCCGGTGGGCCTCCCGCAGCCGGAGGTCCGGGCCAGGGCTCAGGTCCAGGAGGTGCCGGCGGCGACCGCGGTGGCCGTGGTGGCCGCGGCGGCGCCGGTGGTGAGAAGACGGCGTACATCGAGCGCGTCGTCGCGATCAACCGCGTCGCGAAGGTCGTGAAGGGCGGTCGTCGCTTCAGCTTTACCGCCCTCGTCGTCGTCGGCGACGGCGACGGCCAGGTGGGCGTGGGCTACGGCAAGGCCAAGGAGGTGCCCGCGGCCATCGCCAAGGGCGTCGAGGAGGCCAAGAAGCACTTCTTCCGCGTGCCGCGGATCGCGCAGACCATCCCGCACCCGATCCAGGGCGAGGCGGCTGCCGGCGTCGTGCTGCTCAAGCCGGCCAGTCCCGGCACCGGCGTCATCGCCGGTGGGCCGGTGCGTGCCGTGCTCGAGTGCGCGGGCATCCACGACGTGCTGTCGAAGTCGCTCGGCTCGTCGAACCCGATCAACATCGTCCACGCGACGGTCGCCGCCTTGAAGGGCCTGGTCCGTCCCGAGGAGATCGCCGCCAAGCGCGGCCTGACCCTCGAAGAGGTCGCCCCGGCAGCGATGCTGCGGGCCCGAGCGACATCGGGGCACAGCTGATGGGTCGCCTGAAGGTCACCCAGGTCAAGTCGGGCATCGGCGGCAAGGAGAACCAGCGCCAGACGCTGCGCTCCCTCGGCCTCAAGCGGCTGCACGACACCGTCGTCAAGGAGGACCGTCCCGAGATCCGCGGGATGGTCAACACCGTCACGCACCTGGTGACGGTCGAGGAGGTCGAGTAACCGATGGCTGAGAACACCCTGCTGAAGACCCACCACCTGCGGCCGGCTCCCGGCGCCAAGACCGCCAAGACCCGGGTCGGGCGCGGCGAGGCGAGCAAGGGCAAGACGGCCGGCCGCGGCACCAAGGGCACCAAGGCGCGCTACCAGGTCCCGGTCGCCTTCGAGGGCGGGCAGATGCCGCTGCACATGCGTCTGCCCAAGCTCAAGGGCTTCAAGAACCGGTTCCGCACCGAGTACCAGGTCGTCAACCTCGACAAGATCGCCGACCGGTTCCCGCAGGGTGGGACGGTCGGCGTCGAGGACCTGGTCGCCAAGGGCCTGGTCCGCGACAACAACCTGGTCAAGGTGCTCGGCGGCGGCGACCTGTCCGTCGCCCTCCAGGTGACCGCCCACGCCTTCTCCGGCTCCGCCAAGGAGAAGATCACGGCCGCGGGCGGCACGGCCACCGAGCTGTAGAGGCCGGTCTTCGCGACCGGCCGGACCCCCGATTCGGGCTGTTAGAGTCCGACGGGGACCTTGATCTGACGCTGGCACACGGCGTCATCGCAGCGTGCCCGAATGCCCTGACCTTTTCCCTGACCCTCGGCCCGCCGAGAGCCGACATCACCGACCCGGGCAACCGGGCCGGACGCCAGGAGGAGCCTTGCTCACCGCCTTCGGCCGGGCCTTCAAGACACCCGACCTGCGCAGGAAGCTGCTGTTCACCCTGGCGATGATCGGGCTCTACCGGCTCGGCTCGGTCGTCCCGGGACCGGGCGTCTCGTACGTCGCCATCCAGAGCTGCCTGGACCAGGTGCAGGGCGACTCGCTCTACGGGCTGGTCAACCTGTTCAGCGGTGGCGCGCTGCTGAAGCTGAGCGTGTTCGCGCTCGGGATCATGCCGTACATCACCAGCTCGATCATCGTGCAGCTGCTGGTCGTCGTGATCCCGCGCCTGGAGACCCTCAAGAACGAGGGCCAGTCCGGTCAGGCGAAGCTCACGCAGTACACCCGTTACCTGACGGTCGCACTCGCGATCCTACAGTCGACCGGCATCGTGGCGCTGGCCCGCTCGGGCCGGTTGTTCCCAAACTGCACCGCCAAGATCATCCCGGACGAGTCGCTGTTCCGGATCCTCGTGCTCGTTCTCACGCTGACGGCGGGCACGGCCGTGATCATGTGGCTCGGTGAGCTGATCACCGACCGCGGCGTCGGCAACGGCATGTCGGTCCTTATCTTCACGTCGATCATCTCGTCGATCCCGGCGCAGGCCTACCGGGTCGCCGGCCAGGCGAACGGCGCGTTCATCCTGGTCGCGATCAGTCTGCTCGCCATGGTTGTCATCACGCTCGTCGTCTTCGTCGAGCAGGCACAGCGCCGCATCCCGGTGCAGTACGCCAAGCGGATGATCGGGCGCCGGATGTACGGCGGCACGTCGACCTACATCCCGCTCAAGGTCAACCAGGCCGGCGTCATCCCGGTGATCTTCGCGTCGTCGCTGCTCTACCTGCCGCAGCTGCTCGCCAATGTGTGGTCGAGCAACGTCGGCTTCAGCAAGTTCGTCAACCGCTACCTCGCGACCGGCGACCACCCGCTCTACCTGCTGCTGTACTTCAGCCTGATCGTCTTCTTCACCTACTTCTACGTCGCGATCACGTTCAACCCCGTCGAGGTCAGCGACAACATGAAGAAGTACGGCGGCTTCGTGCCCGGCATTCGTCCTGGCCGGGCGACCGCTGAGTACCTCGACTACATCCTGTCCCGGATCACGACCTTCGGGGCGCTCTACCTCGGCTGCGTAGCCGTCCTCCCGTACCTGCTGTTCAGCGTCACCGGGGGAGCCAACCGGCTCCCGTTCGGCGGCACCGCCGTGCTCATCATCGTCGGCGTCGGCCTCGAAACCGTGAAGCAGGTCGAGAGCCAGCTGATGCTGCGCAACTACGAAGGCTTCCTTCGGTAGTGAGGCTCGTCCTGGTCGGGCCACCCGGAGCGGGCAAGGGGACGCAGGCCCAGTTCGTGGCCGAGCACGTCGGCGTACCGAAGATCAGCACCGGCGACATCTTCCGGGCCAACGTCAGCCAAGGAACCCCGTTGGGCCTGCAGGCCAAGGAGTACATGGACCGGGGCGACCTCGTCCCCGACGCGGTCACCAACGACATGGTCCGCAACCGGCTGCAGGAGAAGGACGCGGTCGAGGGGTTCCTGCTCGACGGCTTCCCGCGCACCGTGCCGCAGGCGGAGACCCTCGACGACATCCTGCGGGAGACCGGCACCAAGCTCGACGTCGTGCTCGAGCTCGTCGTCGACAACGAGGAGGTCGTCCGCCGGCTCTCCGGTCGGCGTACCTGCCGCACCTGCAACCACATCTGGCATGTCGACTTCGACCCGCCGCAGGTCGACGGCGTCTGCGACATCGACGGCGGCGAGCTCTTTCAGCGCGACGACGACAAGCCGGCAACCATCGAGAACCGCCTCGAGGTCTACGACGAGCAGACCGCACCGCTCATCGCCTACTACGCCGGCCGCGGCGTGCTCGTCGGCATCGACGCCACCGGTCCGGTCGATGACGTCACGCTCCGGGCGATCGACGCCCTGCGGCCCTTCCATGCCGCCGACCACTAGTTCCGCCCCGAACCGCCCCGACGAGGTCCACACTTGGCTCGGCGGCCGGGGGGCCGTCCTCTGGCGCAGGGGGACGAGATGGCGAACGTCGGCGGACGTGAAGTGGGCACGAACGATCTCGGCGTGATGGTGGCGGGCGCGGCGGCGTTGGTCTTCTCCTTCCTGCCGTACGTCGGGGCGTCGTACCAGGTCAAGGGCTTCGGCGGCGGCAGCGCCCACATCAACGCGTGGCACGGGTGGGCCTTCCTCGGTCTGCTCCTGCTGGTCGTGGCCGCCGGCGTCGTCGCGGCCCGCGTGTTCGCCGACATCACGTTGCCGACGCTGCCCGTCGGCTGGCACGTGCTCGTCGCAGCGGCTGCGGCCCTGGGCACGCTGATGGTGCTGGTCCGTGGGCTGTCGTGGGGCGGGAGCGAGTTCGAGGGGGTGGGCACCAGCTACTCGAGCGGCATGCGCTGGGGCGGGTACCTGCTCGTGCTGGCGGGCATCGCGGAGACCGTCTTCGCCGTGCTCGCGCTTCGTGCGTCGGGAGAGTCGGTCTCGTTCGACCGCGGTACGCCGGACGCGCCGCCGCCCGCAGCGATCTGACGGCACACTGGTCGGATGGCCGACCCCCGTCGTACCCCGTGATCCTGGGCGCCCGCCGGCCGCGCGGCGTGACGGTCAAGACCGCCGACCAGGTGGCCAGGATGCGCGCTGCCGGCCTGGTGGTCGCGCGCACGCTGGAGCTGCTGACCGCCGCGGTGCGTCCGGGCATCAGCACCGGCGAGCTCGACGGGATGGCCGAGGAGTCCATCCGGCATCAGGACGCCGTGCCGTCCTTCCTGGGCTACCACGGCTTCCCCGGGTCGATCTGCGCTTCGGTCGGCGCCGAGGTGGTGCACGGGATCCCGCGGGCCGACCGGGTGCTCGCCGAAGGCGAACTGATCTCGATCGACTGCGGCGCCGTCCTCGGTGGCTGGCACGGCGACGCGGCGGTGACCGTCCCGGTCGGCGACTGCGACCCCGCCCTGCTTCGGCTCTCGGAGGTGACCGAGCAGGCGATGCAGGCGGGGATCGCCGCCATGCGGGATGGCGGCCGGCTCTCCGACATCGGGGCCGCCGTGGAGGCGTTCGTCCGCCCGCACGGCTACGGCCTGCTGGACGGGTACACCGGGCACGGCATCGGCACGTCGATGCACGAGCCGCCGGCCGTGCCCAACCTGGCTCCGCACGGGCCGGGCCGGGGGATGGAGCTCGAGCCGGGCATTGTGCTGGCCATCGAGCCGATGGTGACCCTGGGTGACCCGAAAGTCACCGAGCTCGACGACGAGTGGACCGTGGTCACGCTCGACGGGCTGCCCGCGGCGCACTGGGAGCACACGGTCGCGGTCACCCCGGACGGTCCGTGGGTGCTGACCGCTCTGGACGGCGGCCGGGCGGGTGGGGGCTGACGTAGCGGTGTGGCCTGTCTCACACGCTCGCACAGGTTGGACCCCACGCGTGCGTGGGCGTAGACTCGGCAGGTCGGACGGCGTTCCGGCCAACCAGCATGCCTGTCGATGGCTGGTCGGCGCGTGCGTTCAGCACCAGCAAAGCACCATGCCATCACTTTTGCGATCGTTAGCGGAGGACATGCCGAAGAAGGACGGGGCCATCGAGATCGAGGGTCGTGTCGTCGAGCCGCTCCCCAACGCGATGTTCCGCGTGGAGCTGCAGAACGGGCACAAGGTCCTGGCCCACATCAGCGGCAAGATGCGCCAGCACTACATCCGCATCCTGCCCGAGGACCGGGTCGTCGTGGAGCTCTCGCCGTACGACCTCACCCGCGGACGCATTGTCTACCGCTACAAGTAAGCCCACCGCTACACAGCAAGCCCGACCGCAGGGTGGCTCGAGAGGGCCGCTGCTGCACGAGCCAGGAACGAGTTCTGTGAAGGTCAAGCCAAGCGTCAAGCCGATCTGCGACAAGTGCAGGGTCATCCGTCGCAACGGCCGCGTGATGGTCATCTGCTCGTCCACCGCTCGGCACAAGCAGCGGCAGGGCTGACAGGACCACCAGCACGCAGTCCCATCTTTGTTAGACAAAGCGCGCACACCCGTCCCGCGAGGGTCGGTCACCCCCGGTCGGAGGCCGGGGCCCTTCCAGGGCAGGAGGGGACAGTGCCGCGCAACGACCTCCGACAGGGGACAAGGTCCCCAGAAAGAGAGACAGCCCGCAGATGGCACGTCTTGCCGGCGTCGATCTTCCCCGCGAGAAGCGGCTCGAGATCGCGCTCACCTACATCTACGGCATCGGCCGTACCCGTGCTCAGCAGACACTGGCCGAGGCCGGCGTCTCGGGCGACATCCGGGTGAAGGACCTGTCCGATGAGGACCTGGTCAAGCTCCGCGACTGGATCGACGCCAACTACAAGGTCGAGGGCGACCTGCGCCGCGAGGTGGCGCAGGACATCCGCCGCAAGATCGAGATCGGCTGCTACCAGGGCATCCGGCACCGTCGTGGCCTGCCGGTCCACGGCCAGCGCACCCACACCAACGCCCGGACCCGCAAGGGCCCGAAGAAGACCGTGGCCGGCAAGAAGAAGGCAGGGAAGAAGTAGTGCCCCCCCAGAAGCGTGCCGGTGCCGG
>JAWWOH010000097.1:0-15944 GCA_033851845.1 Actinomycetota bacterium | reverse complement strand
AAGGTCGGCGACGAGGTCAAGCTCAACCAGCCGATCGTCGAGGTGGAGACGGCCAAGGCGGCCGTCGAGGTGCCCTCGCCGTACGCCGGCGTCGTGCACGAGATCCACCACGCGGCCGGTGCGACGGTCGACGTCGGATCCCCGATCATCACCTTCGACACCGAGCCCGGTGCCGGAGCGCTCGACCCGGTCGCGACCGCGTCGGTCGTGAGCACGCACCCCGAGATCGGCGACATGGTGCCCAAGCCGCCGGCCGAGGGGTTCGTCGAGCCGGGTCTGCACGCCGCCCCCGCCAGCGACGAGTCCGGTCCGCTGGGCGCACTGATCGGCGAGGTCGGACCGAGCGGTCGTACGGCGACGCTCGTCGGCTATGGCCCGAAGTCCGTGACGGCGAAGCGGCGGCCGCGCAGCGACAGCAGCCACGCGACGCCGGCGAAGGCTTCGGTCCCGGCGGTCGCCGCGCCACCGCCGGCCACCGCCGCGCGCGTCTCTGCCGCGGCGGTAGGTCAGTCGGCGGCAGCTTCGGCGGGCGCGCTGACCGTGCTCGCCAAGCCGCCGGTCCGCAAGCTGGCCAAGGATCTCGGCGTCGACCTGTCCGCTGTCGTCGCCACCGGCCCCAACGGCAGCATCACCCGCAGCGACGTCGAGAACGCCGCCGCCCAGCCGGCTGCCTACCGCGAGTCGGCGGCTCCGTTGCGGTCGGTCCCCGACTACGACCCCGCGACGCGCGAGCAGCGGATACCGATCAAGGGCGTGCGCAAGATGACGGCGGCGGCGATGGTCGGTAGCGCGTTCACCGCGCCGCACGTCACCGAGTTCATCACCCTCGACATGACTCCTTCCATGGAGCTGCGCGGAAAGCTGCAGGCCTTGCCGGAGTTCGCGGGGGTGAAGGTCACGCCGTTGCTCCTCGTGGCGAAGGCCCTGCTGCTCGCGGTGAAGCGCAACCCGGAGATCAACGCGACGTGGGACGAGGCGGGGCAGGAGATCGTCGTCAAGGGCTACGTCAACCTCGGTATCGCCGCCGCGACGCCGCGCGGGCTGATCGTGCCGAACATCAAGGACGCCGATCAGCTGACCCTGCCCGAGCTCGCGCAGGCCCTGCAGCAGCTCACCGCGACCGCCCGTGAGGGCAAGACGCAGCCGGCCGACATGGCGCGCGGCACCATCACGATCACGAACGTCGGGACGTTCGGCGTCGACAACGGCACGCCGATCATCAACCCGGGTGAGTCCGCCATCCTGTGCTTCGGCGCCGTCCGGCCGACGCCGTGGGTGGTCGACGGCGAGATCGTCGTACGGCAGGTGACGCAGCTCGCGCTGTCCTTCGACCACCGCAACGTCGACGGGCAGCTGGGCTCTCAGTTCCTGTCGGACATCGCCCGGGTCCTGGCCGACCCGGCGACCGCGCTCGCTTGGAGCTGACGCCGGGGTAGTGACCCGGCAGGAGATAGGTCAGCGGCGGCGAAACCAGGCTGGACCCAGCCGCCCTGATCCGTGAGGTTCCCTGTGCGCTCAACCAGCCGGTCGCTCCGTCTGCTCGTGGCCGGCTCCGTTCTCGCGGCTGCCGGCGTCACCGCTGCTCTCGCTCCGGCGGGCGCGGCGCCGAGCGGGCCGTCCGCCGTGAAGGGTTCCCTGAGGCAGGCCTACCGGGCGTCGTACTACAAGGCCGGCGCCGATCAGCTGGCGGCGGCCAACAAGCCGATCCGCGACACCAGTCCCGTCGTGCTGTCGGCGACGTACGTCGGGCACAAGGCCCTCGAGCCGACCATGGGCGTGACCAAGACGGGCAACGCGTTCATGGTGGCGGCGGACTTCGACAACGTCGTCGGCGAGGCGAGGACGACGATCTGGGCGTCGTATGACGGCAACAAGACGTGGAAGAACGTCTCGCCTGCGGTCGTCGGTGAGTCCTTCCCGCCCGCCACCCTGGACCCCTACATGTACGTGGATCCCGAGACCAACCGCATCTTCAGCGACGACCTGCTGGTCGGGTGCTCGCTGCTGCAGTGGTCCGACGACGAGGGGAAGACGTGGAGCCACGGCAACCCCGAGGCCTGTGACGCTCCGGTCGACGACCACCAGACGATCGTCGCTGGCAACCCTCGCGGCGGGCTGCCCACCGTCGGTTACCCGAATGTCCTCTACTACTGCGTCAACAAGGTCGCCGACGTGCAGTGCGCGCGCAGCCTCGACGGCGGCATGACGTTCTCAGCGTCCGGCAGCCCCGCGTTCGAGGGCGTCCAGACCGACCCGCAGGACGGCACCGGCAGCAGCACCGGCGACGTCTGCGGCAGCCTGCACGGCCACATCATCACCGACCCTGCCGGCCGTCTGTACATCCCGAAGGGCCACTGCGACAACCCGTGGCTGGCGATCTCCGAGGACGGCGGCCAGACCTGGACGCACACCCTCGTCAACCGCATGCAGGACGCCGGCATCCAGACCTCGGTCGCGAGCGACACTGCCGGCAACCTCTACTACGTCTGGTGGTCGGCGAAGAACTTCCTGCCGTACATGGCGGTTTCCCGCGACCACGGCCAGACCTTCGGCCCGGCGATGCTGATCGCCCCGCCGGGGCTGCAGGCGTCCAACTTCCCGACGATCGACGCGGGGAGCCCCGGCCACGTCGCGATCAGCTTCCCCGGCTCGACCGAGGAGAAGTCCGCCGCGCGCAAGTGGAACTACTACGTCACTGTCAGCACCAACGCGCTCGCGCCGTTGCCGACGTTCCACTCCGCGACGGCGAACAACCCATCCGACCCGGTCCACCGCGGTGCTTGCGTGGGTCGGTGCGGCAACATGTTCGACTTCCTCGATGTCGTGCTGGCGCCGAACGGGGGCGCATGGGGTACCGAGGTCGACACCTGCACGAGCTCGAAGTGCATCAAGGCCGAGGGTCCGAAGCTCAAGAGCGACGAGGCGTCGAACGACGCCAAGGGAATCATCGTCCGGCAGATCGCCGGACCCGGCGTGGGCAAGCGCTGAACCGAGGAGTCGTCATGCGCAAGGTCGTCGTTGCTGCCGTCTGTGCTGCCGCCGGCGTCGGTCTGATCGCGCCGGGAGCGGGTGCCGCACCCGCCGGTCCGAAGTTCGCGGCGCCTGTCCTGCTGACCACTGACAAGTACGCCGGTGGATACGAGCCGGGAATCACGGTCGACCGCTTCAACAACATCGTCGTCACGGCGCACAAGCAGAACCACACACTTGTCGTGTCGCCCGACAGCCGCGGCACCGTCCCGGTCCGCAGCCAGTCGTGGCTCTGGACGTCGAAGGACGGCAAGACGTTCACCGACATGCCCGGACTGACGCCGCTGCGCGAGCAGAACATGGAGTTCGGCGACGAGGGCGACGTCACCTACGACGAGACCGGCCACATCTACTTCGTCGACACCAACGTCACCGACAACTCCTTCAGCCGCTACAAGGCGACGGGCAACGGTCAGCTGGCCCTCGAGACGACGCGGCCCGTCGGCCCGTTCGGCGAGCCCGTCGACGACCGCCCGTGGATAGCCGCGCATGGCGACGGCGTCGTGATGTACGCCGGCAACCAGGGCGACCAGAACTACAAGGCCGGCCGGACCGGCGACGGCGACGCGTACGGTCCTGGCCGCTACACGGTCTACATGTCGTACGACGACGGCGACACGTTCGACCCACTCGGAATCACCCTGAACGACTCGGGTTGGTGCCGGCCCGCAGCCGACCACGCACGTGGGAGCAAGTTGCTCTACGTCGTCTGCTCCAACGACGGCGACGCCGACGGCAAGACCGGCACCTTCTGGAGCTTCGTCAGCAAGGACGACGGCAAGACCTGGTCGCGCTTCAAGATGGGCAAGTACGACGCCAAGAAGGCGCTGTCATGGCTGTCCGTCAGCATCTCGAAGGACGGCACCGTGTACGCCTTCTACACCGAGGGCAAGAACGGCGGCCGGCTGCACCTGATGACCTCGACCAACCACGGGCAGCGCTGGACGAACCGTGACGTCACGCCGGCCGAGGGGATGTACGAGTACGAGGCCATGGACGTCGCGCCGAACGGCACGCTGGGCATCGCCTACTACTACCGGCCGGACGCGACGAAGCCCTGGCACGTCTACGCCGCGACGTCGCGGCCGGGCGAGCGGTTCCGGGCCACCCAGGTCAGCCGGGATCCCATCGCAAGCAAGGCGAGCTCGTCGCCGTTCGGCGACTTCTTCGAGGTCGCGTTCGGCCCGGACAACAAGCTCAACGTCGTGTGGACCTCGCTCAACAGCGATCTGGTCGCCGAGGGCCTCAACAGCGACATCTACTACGCCCGGCAGAAGTAGCGGTCAGGACACGCCACAGGCCCGGTCCCTCGCGGGGCCGGGCCTGTCGACGTACGTGCTGTGTGCTTAGTAGACGTCGCGCTCGCGAGTGACGACGCGGTCCTCGACCACACCGGCACCAACGCGGTCGCGGCGGCCGAAGACGAGCATCGTCATGGCGAGGCCGATCGCGCCGCACACCATGAGGATCACGCCGATCGTGTTGATGTCGATGCCGCTCACGGTCGCGTGGACCGCGAAGGCGAGGATCGCGCCGAGCGCGAGCAGGAAGACGCTGACGCCGATACCCATAAGGGTTCCTCCATTGCCTGTGCGCGACCCGTTGTCGCGCTCAGACAGGGATCTACCCGCAGTGGGCGGCTCGACACGCGGCCATCCGGGTGAGCGTCGGCCGAGGGCGCACCTCGTCCTGTCGTGTCCCGGTTTGGCGGACCCGATGTGACACAGGCCGCTAGAAGGCCGCCTCGTCGAGATCCATCAGGGAGAGATCGACCGCCTCCGCGATGCTGCGCTTCGAGGTGAGCTCGGGGAAGACGCTGGCAGCGAACCAGCGCGCCGCGGCGACCTTGCCCTCGTAGAACGCCTTGTCCTTGCCGGTCGCGGCGGGCAGCTTCTCCAGCGCGACCGCTGCCTGGCGCAGCAGCAGCCAACCGACGACGAGGTCGCCGAGCGCCATGAGTGCCCGCGTCGTGTTGAGGCCGACCTTGTAGACGTTGCGCGTCTCCTCGACCGACGCCATCAGGTCGTTGACCATGTGGTTGACGATGCCTTGGACGTCGTCGAGTGCCTTTGCGAGCAGGTCCCGCTCGGTGGCGAGTGCGCCGTTGCCGGCGTCGCCCTTCGCGAAGTCCTGGATCTGCTGCGCGAGCTTGCCGAGTGCCTGCCCCTTGTCGCGCACGATCTTGCGGAAGAACAGGTCCATCCCCTGGATGGTCGTCGTGCCCTCGTAGAGCGTGTCGATCTTCGCGTCGCGGATGTACTGCTCGATCGGGTAGTCCTGCGTGAAGCCCGAGCCGCCGAAGACCTGCAGTGACGTCGCGAGCAGCTCGTACGCCTTCTCCGACCCGTAGCCCTTGACGATCGGCAGCAGCAGGTCGTTGAGGCGCACCGCGAGGTCGTCGACCTGGCCGTTGTGGCTGGAGATCTCGACCTGGTCCTGCACGGTCGCGGTGTAGAGCACGAGTGCGCGCATGCCCTCGGCCCAGGCCTTCTGCCGCATGAGCATGAGCCGGACGTCGGGGTGGTTGGTGATGACGACGCGAGGAGCGGTCTTGTCGGTCATCTTCGTCAGGTCGGCGCCCTGCACGCGCTGCTTCGCGTAGTCGAGCGCGTTGAGGTAGCCGGTCGAGAGCGTGGAGATGGCCTTGGTGCCGACCATCATCCGGGCGTACTCGATGACCTGGAACATCTGCGCGATGCCGTCGTGCACGTCACCGACGAGGGTGCCGATGGCCGGGTGCTTCTCGCCGAAGGTGACCTCGCAGGTCGTCGAGACCTTCAGGCCCATCTTCTTCTCGACGTTGGTGACGTAGGCGCCGTTCCGCTCGCCGAGCGTGCCGTCCTCGTTGACCAGGAACTTGGGCACGAGGAACAGCGACAGGCCCTTCGTGCCGGGGCCGCCGGCGCCCGGCACGCCCTCGGGACGAGCCAGGACGAGGTGGAAGATGTTCTCCGGCCAGTCCCACTCGGCGCTGGTGATGAAGCGCTTGACGCCCTCGACGTGCCAGGTCCCGTCGGGCTGCTGCATCGCCTTCGCCCGGCCCGCGCCGACGTCCGAGCCGGCGTCGGGCTCGGTGAGCACCATCGTGGCGCCCCAGCCGCGTTCGATGGCGAGCTCGGCGAACCGCTTCTGGTCGGCCGTGCCGTTGTCGTGCAGGATCTGCGCGAACGCCGGCCCGCTGGAGTACATGTAGATCGCCGGGTTGGCGCCGAGGATCATCTCGCTCACCGCCCATAGCAACGACGGCGGAGCGCCGAGCCCGCCGAGGGCCTCTCGCAGCGGGAACCGGTCCCAACCGCCCTCGCGGTAGGTCGCGTAGCTCTGGATGAAGCTCGGCGGCAGTGTGACCTCGCCGGTGTCCTTGTCGAACACCGGCGGGGTGCGGTCACCGTCGACGAAACTGGCCGCGAGGTCATTCGTGCTGAGGCGCTCGACCTCTTTGAGGATGTCCTGGGCCGAGTCCTTGTCGAGGTTGCTGTAGGGGCCCTGTCCCAGGGTCTCGTCGGCTCTGAACACCTCGAACAGGTTGAACTCGATGTCGCGCAGGTTGCTCTTGTAATGACCCATGAGGTTCGGGCTCCTACGGCGTGGACGGCGGGAAGGAGGTGCGGGCACACATGTTCCTCGGCTGCCGGAATACCCGTCAGTAACAAACCAGGATGCTACCCACGGGTAACTTTGGCAATCCACCTCGACGGCGGTTACCGCAGGAACCGAACGCAACGTGTCGAACACGGTGGTCCATGACGCGCCGGTGGGGCCTGCTGCTGGCGGTGGCGTTCGCTGTCTGGGTCGCCCCGGCCGCCGGTGCCGCGCCGCGCACGTCGCCGCTCGTCGTCTCCGGCCTCGGCGGGCAGAGCGTCGTCCTGAGCGTCGGGGCCGCGGGCCTGGACGTGCAGTACCCCGTGTTCGCGGAGCAACCGCTGCGCGGCGGCGATGCCGGGGTGGGTGGAGTCGCCATACAAGGCATGGGTGACTCCCGCCTCGTCGGAGGGGTGCTGCTGGAGAACGCTCCCGGCTTCAGCCGGGCCGTCACCGTCCCGCTGGTCGGCTTCGACCACACGGTCCTTCGGGCCGGCCGGTATCGGCTGACCCTGCTCGGATCCGGCCCGCAGACGGTGCATCTCGCGGCTCGTGGCACGGCGCCGCGGCACGCGGTCGCGCGCGGTGCTGCGCACCCGATCACCCGAGTCAACGCCGGGACATCGCCGGTGGCGACCGTCTGGTCGGACCCGCTCGGTCACCTCGACCGCAACGACTACGTCGTGACGGGCGCCGGCAGCGGTGGCGAGCTGCAGCAGGGCTCGGAGGACGATCTGTGCCTTGAGTCGCAGGCGACAGTCGCTGCTCCGTGCCTGCTCGGCGGCGGCTTCACAGTGACGCCCGGCGACGGGGCTGCCGGAACGTGGTCGGGCTACCAGTACCCGCCGGGGACGCTCGCGCCCGGCTCGTATGTCTTCTCCGGTAACGCGATCGGCGCCGGACCGAGCAGCACGGTTGCGCACGCGGCAGTCGTCATCTCACTGCCGCGGTGGTCACGCCCGTAGCGGCTCCGGCCGGCCGAGCGGGCCACGCGGCACCGGTACGACGTTGAGGCTGGGATGGGCCGCAACCGCGCGGTCACCGCCGGCCCGTTTCCCGTCGTAGAGCGCCGCATCCGCACGTGCGACGAGGTCGGCTCCGGGCTCTGCTCCCCGCCACTGCGCAACCCCTGCGGAGCAGGACGCTCCCGGCGGCATGTTGGTGAGCAGTGCCTGCGCGACCTGCAGCGCGGCCGGCTCGTCGCAGCCGGGCAGCAGCACGACGAACTCGTCGCCGCCGTAGCGGGCCAGCACATCGCCCGGGCGCAATCTCGACTGCCACAGCCGGGCCGTCGCGCCGAGCAGCTCGTCGCCGGCCTGATGACCCGAGGTGTCGTTGAACGCCTTGAGCCCGTCGAGGTCGAGCATCAGCATGGACAGCGGCTGGTGGCTGCGGGCCGCCCGTGCCAGCTCCCCCGACAGCGCGTCCTCCCAGCCCCGGCGGTTGAGCAGGCCGGTCAGCGGGTCCCGCCGCGCCTGGTCGGCCAGCGCGAGGGCGGCGTCCGCGCGGGCGATGGCGACCGACGCCTCTTCGGCGAGGACGTCCAGCGCCGCGGCGACGCGCGGTGACAGGGCAGCGATCTCGTGGTCGAACGCCAGCACCAGCACGCCGACCGTTCGCCCGTCCCGCAGCACCGGTGCGAACGAGCAGGAGCGGGCCGCCGCCGCAGCGAAGTCGGCCGCCTGCGCGACTGCCTGCGGGACCCGCGAGAAGGGCCGGTGCACGAGCAGGCCGGTGTGGTACGCCTTTGCTGTTCCGCTCACCGGGTCGTCCAGCGGCAGCACAGGGAGCACCTCGAGCGGGCAGCCGGCGACTGCGGTGCCGCGCAGTTCGTTGCCGATCGGCTCGTAGAGCATCACGACGTTCGCGCCGCTGAGCTCCGCCACGGCCTGGCAGACGTCCGCCCGCGCCTCCGCTCCACCGGCGATGGCCCGACTGACGCGGCCGATGAGCTTGAGGTCGGCGTACTGCTCTGCGACGGCGATCTCGCTGCGCCGGTGCCGCTCCACCGCTGCCTCGAGTTGGGACGCCAGCTGGCCGGCCACGAACGCCACGACCCCGACCACGAGAGCGCGGAAGACGATCGACCCGATGTCGAGGGGCGCGCTCTGAGGGTAGACCGCGGCCGCGTGCACCTGGATCCCGACGTACACGACGTTGACCGCTGCCCACATCACTAGCGCGCCGCGCAGGCTCTCGCGGAAAGCGCCTTCGAGTACGACGATGACGAGCACCGTCCAGATGGACGAGAACTGGTCGAACGCGAAAGCCTGCAGGACGCCGAGGGCGATGAGTGCATCCGCGCCGAGCTCGAGCCGTCCCCAGCGGATCAGCGCCGCCACGTCGGTGACGCGGCGGTGAACGACCGCCGACAGCGTGACCACCGCGAGGATGCTGGCGGCGACGACGATCGATGCCTGGACCGGATGCAGCGCAGACACGACGTGCGGCGGCGGGACGTAGAGGAGCATCTCGACCGGGACGAGCACGGCGATGAGGGCGCGGATGCGTCGCATGACCATCGCCCGGCGCCGCAGGTCCTCAGCGACGGGCGGCGTCAAGACCGCTCGGCTCGAGGCAGCGGGACAGCTCGTCGGTGGGAGGTCAGGAACGCGGTCAGCTGCTCGGCCGGCAGCGGGCGGCTGAACAGGTAGCCCTGCGCCGATGGGCAGTCGGCGTACTCCAGGGCTGCGAGCTGCTCCTTGGTCTCGACGCCCTCAGCGACGACGTCGATGCCGAGATCACTGCCGAGCCGGACGAGGGCCAGCCCCACGAGGCCACCGAGTCCACGCGTCCCGAGCTCCCACACGAACCTGCGGTCGATCTTGATGCCGCTGATCGGGAAGCTGGCGAGGTGCGACATCGACGAGTAGCCGGTGCCGAAGTCGTCCATCACGACGCGACAGCCGAGGTCGTCGATGGCACGCAGGACGCTGCCGTCCTCGCCGTCATCCGCGCTCAGCACCGTCTCCGTGATCTCCAGCGTCAGCGCATGCGGCGGGAGGTTCGCCGCGCTGCACGTGTCACGGATGTAGTCGACGAGGCCCGGCGCCGTCAGGCCGGCCACGGACAGGTTGATGCCGATGCTGAACGGCGCCGACCCGAGTCGTCGCCGCCAGCCCGCCGCGAGCGGCGCCGCCTGGGCGAGGACCATCCGGTCGATACGGGCGATGCGCCCGGTGGCCTCGGCGAGCGGGATGAACGCATCGGGTGGCAGCAGCAGGCCGGTCCGGGGGTCCTGCAGCCGCGCGAGCGCCTCGGCGGCGACGACCTGACCGGTGCGCAGCGAGACGATCGGCTGGTAGGCAACGGTGAGCAGCCCGGCATCCAGCGCGGCGTCCAAATCGCCTGCCGTGCTGGGCGCTTTCGGGACGCTGTCTGCCCGGAGCTGCTCCGTCACCTACGAGACGTCGACCGAACCGGGCGTCGGGCAACCACCCATTTGGGTGATGCGCGCCGGGTGGGACAGGTGCTCACTCCTGCCCCATTTCGGAGCGGGCGACGAGAATCGAACTCGCGTTCTCAGCTTGGGAAGCTGATGTTCTGCCGCTGAACTACGCCCGCGTGGTACTCGGCGCCGATGCTACTAGCGGTGGATAGGGTTCCGCGCATGCTGCTGAGCGACCGGGACCTCAAGGCCGCGCTCGCCGAGGGGCGGATGGGGCTCGCGCCGTACGACGAGGCGATGGTGCAGCCGTCGAGCGTCGACGTGCGACTCGATCGATACTTCCGCGTCTTCGCCAACCACCGCTATACCCACATCGACCCGGCTGTGGCGCAGGACGACCTCACCGAGCTGCTCGAGCCCGAGGGCGAGGAGCCGTTCATCCTGCATCCGGGGGAGTTCGTCCTCGGCTCGACGCTGGAGGTCATCACCCTCGGCAACGACCTCGCGGCCCGGCTCGAGGGGAAGGCCTTGGCCCTCGACACCGAGGTGCCGACGCCGTGGGGCTGGACCACGATGGAGCACCTCGAGGTCGGCGACGAAGTCTTCGACCAGACCGGCGCGCCCACGTCGGTCGTCGCGGCCACCGAGGAGATGACGGACCGGCCGTGCTACGAGGTTCTGCTGTCGGACGGCAGCCGGTTCGTCGCGGACGCCAAGCACCTCTGGGTGACACGCAGCAAGTCGGAACGCGCGCGCGGACTGCCCGGTCAATCGCGGACGACGGAGCAGCTCGCCGCGACGATTCGCACCGGCCGCGAGTGGAACCACCACATCGCGCTTGCCGGTCCCGTTGAGTACGCCGCGCGTGAGGATCTGCCCATCGACCCGTACATGCTCGGCGTCTGGCTCGGGGACGGGACCACGTCTTCGGCGACCATCACGACGGCGGACCGTGCCGTGATCGATGAGATCGTTGCCGCTGGGTACGAGGCGCACCGGACGAGTGCGCCGTACGGCTGGCGCATCGGATCCGGTCGCGATGAAAGTCGGCGCGACGCGACCGGCCGCTACTCGGCCAACGGTGGGTTGAACTCCGTGCTCCGTGCGGAAGGGCTGCACGGCGACAAGCACGTCCCGTCGTCCTATTTGACGGCAAGCTGCGAGCAGCGCCTGGCACTCCTGCAGGGCCTCATGGACAGCGACGGCTACTGCGACGAGATCGGACGCTGCGAGTTCGTCAGTACGTTGGAACACCTTTCGGATGCTGTCGTGGAGCTCGCCGCAAGCCTCGGACTACGGCCGGTGAAGCGAAAGAAGCGCGTCGTGCTCAACGGCATCGAGTGCTCGCCGGCATACCAGGTGAAGTTCACTCCGCACCTGCCGGTGTTCCGTCTCGAGCGAAAACTGGAACGGCTCGCTCCGAAACTCCGGCAGTCACGGTTCCGGGCCGTAGTGGCGGTACGGCCCATTGCGTCGGCGCCGGTCCGCTGCATCCAAGTTGCGGCTCCGAGCGGCATGTTCCTGATCGGACGCACGTTCGTCCCGACGCACAACTCGTCCTTGGGACGGCTCGGGCTGCTGACGCACTCGACGGCCGGCTTCATCGACCCGGGCTTCTCCGGGCATGTGACGCTCGAGCTGTCGAACGTCGCGAACCTGCCGATCAAGCTCTACCCCGGCATGAAGATCGGGCAGATCTGCGTCATCCAGCTGTCGTCGACTGCCGAGCACCCGTACGGGTCGTCCATCTACGGCTCGCGCTACCAGGACCAGCGCGGACCGACGCCGTCCCGCTCGTACCTGCGCTTCAGCCGCACCCCGACGCAGTAGCCGCCGAGCGACCGGTCAGCGCTCGGTGACGGTCAGCTTCTTGCTCGCCAGCGCCCCGCCGCCCCCGGCCGGGAAGACGCTGACCGTGTGCTCGCCGGGCGGCACCTGCACGCCCATCTCCCCCTTGCCCTTGCAGGCCGACATCGGGACGCGCAGCCGGTCCACCTGGGTGTCGCGCGCGCCGCTGAGGGGAGTCGCGGCGAGGTCCGACGTGATGGACGCCGCGTCGATGGCGATGACAACGGTGCGGTCGGGTCCGGTGATCGCGAAGTACAGCGGACCGCCGCGTCGTACCTCGGAGACGGAGATCGCGAGGCCGGGCTTCTCGCACGACGTCGCCAGCGCGGGCGTGTGGTTGCGGCCGCCGTACCGGACACCGCTTCCGACCAGGAAGATGACGAAGATCCCGACCAGCAGCCCGACCGACCCGACCCGCAGGTTGCCGAACCTGAGCTTGGGCAGCGGTCGCGACTCGTCGGGCTCCTCGGGGTCGCCCTCCAGCGAGTGCGGCCCGCGCAGGATCGCGAGCTCGTAGGGATCAAGCCCCGAGCGGCGACCGCGCCTGTCACTCGTCGGAGTGCTCCGGCGCAGGCGGGTGGGGATCGCTCGACTGCCCCTCGTTCGGACCTGTCGGGTCGGCGTCGCTCGTGGTTGCGGGCGGAGTCGACTCGACCGGCGCCTCGTGCGTGACGTCATCGGTGATGGGCTCGACCGTCGTGACGTGCCCGCCGCCGACCGCAGCCGGCACCTTCTTCGGCGCGAGCGAGCGGGCCAGGATCTGCGACACGTCGAGGACCTGCACCTCCTCGCGGGCCGTGCCTTCCTGCTTCCTCGCCGTCACGGCATCGGACAGCATGACGATGCAGAACGGGCAGGCGGTCGAGATCAGGTCGGCGTCGGTCGCGAGCGCCTCGTCGGTGCGCTCGACGTTGATGCGCTTGCCGATCTTCTCCTCCATCCACATCCGCGCACCGCCGGCGCCGCAGCAGAAGCCGCGCTCCTTGCAGCGCGTCATCTCGGCGGTCTGGAAGCCGGGGATGGCGTTGAGGATCTCGCGCGGCGGCGTGTAAACCCGGTTGTGCCGGCCGAGGTAGCACGGGTCGTGGTAGGTCACCTTCTCGTCGACCGGGGTGACGGGGACGAGGTAGCCGTCCTCGACGAGCTTGCCCAGCAGTTGCGTGTGGTGCACGACGTCGTAGTGACCACCGACCTGCGGGTACTCGTTGGCGAGCGTGTTGAAGCAGTGCGGGCAGGTGGCCACGATCTTCACGTCGTTCTCACGGCCGGCACCGACGCCGTTGAGCACCTCGACGTTCTGCTGCGCCAGCATCTGGAAGACGAACTCGTTGCCCAGCCGCCTCGCCGGGTCACCGGTGCACGACTCACCTGCACCCAGTACGGCGAACTCCACACCGGCCGTGTGCAGCAGCTCGGCGAATGCGCGCGTCACCTTCTTCGCGCGGTCCTCCAACGCACCCGCACAGCCGACCCAGAACAGGTACTCGACGTCGTCGGGGATCGAGTCCGTGACGACGCGCACCTCGAACGGCAGCCCCTCCATCCACTCGGTGCGCGACGAGTTGTTCATCCCCCACGGGTTGCCCTTGTTCTCGAGGTTGCGCAGCATCACGCCGGCTTCGCTCGGGAACGCGCTCTCGATCAGCACCTGGTAGCGGCGCATGTCGACGATGTGATCGACGTGCTCGATGTCGACCGGGCACTGCTCCACGCACGCGCCGCAGGTCGTGCAGCTCCACAGCACGTCGGGGTCGATCACACCGCCCTGCTCGAGGGTGCCGACGAGCGGCCGCACCGCCTGCTCCGGCGTACTTCCTTTGACCCGCGCGTAACCGTCCTCCGGCACGTCGTGACCCGAGTCGGTGCCGGCATCGTGGAAGTCCGGCACGTGGTCCTCGGGTGCGGTCTTCGAGCCGAGGATGTACGGCGCCTTCGCGAACAGGTGATCGCGCAGGTTCATGATGACGAGCTTCGGGGACAGCGGCTTGCCGGTGTTCCAGGCCGGACACTGGCTCTGGCAGCGGCCGCACTCCGTGCACGTCGCCATGTCGAGCATGGCCTTCCAGCCGAAGTCCTCGACCTTGCCGACACCGAACGTGTCGGTTTCCGGATCGGCCTGCTCGAAGTCGAGAACCTTGCCCTTGCTGATCATCGGCTGCAGCGCACCGAGCGCGACGCCGTTCGGGTCACGCTTGGTGGTCACGTTAATCGGGGCGATGAAGATGTGCAGGTGCTTGGAGTAGGTGACGATCACCAGGAAGCCGAAGACCACCGCGATCTGGGCGAGCAGGAAGAACGTCTCGAGGAAGCTGTTGGCTGACTGACCGAGCGGGTGCAGCGCCTTTGCGACCGCGTACGACGTGAAGGTCCACTTCTGGTGGTCGAGGAACGGGTAGTGGCCGGTATTGATCTGCGGGCCTCGGTAGCCGAAGAGCGTGATCGCGACCAGCGCGATCATCCCGAGCACGACCCAGGCCGCCCTGGTGTGTGAGCCGTAGAACCGGCTGGCCCGCTCCTGCCGCGCCGGGGCGTTGCGGCGGCGGATCACGGCGAAGGTCGCGAGAGCGACCAGCAGCAGAGTGCCGATCAGGTCCTCAGCCAGCCCCAGCAGCCGCCAGTGCCCGATCACCGGGAAGGCGAAGTCGCGGTCGAACAGCGCGCCGAACGCCTCGACGATCGTCGCGAACAAGATCACGAAGGCCCAGAACGTGATGAAGTGCGCGGCGCCGGGGACGGACCACTTGAGCAGCCTCTTCTGGCCGAAGACCTCGACGACCTGCGCCTTGATCCGGTCCGGCAGGTCGGTCAGTCGGCCCGGGGACGGCTGCCCGCTCGTGATCAGCCGCACCAGGAAGGCGATCCGCCGCAGCGCGACGGCGAGCGTGACGACGATGATCCCGAGACCGACGACCAGGCGGACCAGCATGTCCGTCTCCACGTGTGCCCTCCAAGGCGGTTCGCGCGGCCGTGAGCCCGGCACGCGGGAGCCTATTGCGGCCGGCTCCGCCGCCGATCAGAGGGCGAGCGAGACCACGTGCGCAACGACGCGGAACACGGCCAGGGCGATCACCGGCCCGGCCAGCAGCAGGGCCACCAGGCCGGCGAGCAGGCGGATGCGCAGGTTCGGCTCGCCCCGCCGGTTGCGCATCGAGCTCAACACCCGCCCACGATCCCACGCCCGTCCGCCCCTCGCGGGGCGTCCGACGGACTGGTCGCCGGGACGACCGGACACTCGGACGCACGGGGAGGGGCTGCGACGCACCTTCGGGAACGTCCGACGGGGTGGTCGCCGGGGCGACCCCGCAGTCGGACGCAAGGAAGAGCAGCCGGGGTGGCGTCGTACCGAAGGAATCTTGTTGAGCCGGGAAGACTCAACTACGATCCCGCCTTGTATAGGGTGAGTCCAGCAGGCTCAACCACGTCCCCACAGGCAAGGAGCACCACCCATGGCACGAGCGGTCGGCATCGACCTCGGCACCACCAACTCCGTCGTGAGCGTCCTCGAGGGCGGCGAGCCGACGGTGATCGCCAACGCCGAGGGTGCCCGCACCACCCCGTCGATCGTCGCGTTCGCCAAGAACGGCGAGGTCCTCGTCGGCGAGGTCGCCAAGCGCCAGGCGGTCACCAACGTCGACCGCACCGTGCGGTCTGTGAAGCGGCACATGGGCGAGGACTGGAAGACCTCGCTCGACGGCAAGGACTTCACGCCACAGCAGATCAGCGCCTTCATCCTGCAGAAACTCAAGCGCGACGCGGAGGCCTACCTCGGCGAGCCCGTGACCGACGCGGTGATCACGGTCCCGGCCTACTTCTCCGACCACGAACGGCAGGCGACCAAGGAGGCGGGTGAGATCGCCGGCCTCAACGTCCTGCGCATCGTCAACGAGCCCACCGCGGCAGCCCTGGCCTACGGCCTCGACAAGGGTGAGAAGGAGCAGACCATCCTCGTCTTCGACCTCGGCGGTGGCACGTTCGACGTGTCGCTGCTCGAGATCGGCGACGGCGTCATCGAGGTCAAGGCGACCTCCGGTGACAACAAGCTCGGTGGTGACGACTGGGACCAGCGCGTCGTCGAGCACCTGGTCAAGCAGTTCCA
>JAWWOH010000112.1:0-126853 GCA_033851845.1 Actinomycetota bacterium | reverse complement strand
GGAGGAGCAGCACATGACCAAAATCGGCGTCATCCTCGGAAGCACCCGCCCGGGCCGTAGAGGCGAACAGGTCGCCCGCTGGGTGATGGACACCGCCACAAGACGCAACGATGCCGAGTTCGACCTGATCGATCTGGTCGACTATCCCCTCCCGCACCTCGACGAGCCGTTGCCACCATCGATGGGGCAATACCAGAACGAGCACACACGCGAGTGGGCCGCCGTCATCGGCCAGTACGACGGGTTCGTCATCGTTACCCCCGAGTACAACCACTCCACTTCCGGTGTCCTCAAGAACGCCCTTGACTACCTCTACGCCGAGTGGAACAACAAAGCCGTCGGTGTCGTCTCCTACGGCGCGGTCGGCGGTGCCCGGGCGGCGGAGCACCTTCGGCTCATCGCCGGGGAGCTGCAGATGGCCGACGTGCGCACCAATGTCGCGCTGTCGATGTTCACCGACTTCGTCAACTTCACCGATCTGGCGCCGGGCGAGCATCAGGCACAGGCCCTCGACACGCTGCTCGAGCAGGTGGTCGCGTGGAGCCAGGCGCTCGCGCCGCTGCGAGCGGTTCCGCAACCGGCGTGATGAGCCGGCCATGGTGACAACGACCTTCGCCTCGGCGGCCGTCAATGTTCGTCCGCCGCCTTCTCGCTGGCTTGCCCTGGTGGTGCTGTCGGCCGGAATGCTGATGATCATCCTGGACGCGACGATCGTGAACGTCGCCCTTCCCGCGATCCAGGACGACCTCGGGTTCTCCCAGCCGAACCTGGCCTGGGTCGTCAACGCCTACCTGATTGCCTTCGGCGGGCTGCTCCTGCTCGCTGGCCGGTTGGGTGATCTGCTGGGCCGCAAGCGGCTCTTTCTCGTCGGGCTGGTCGTGTTCACCGCGGCGTCGCTGCTGTGCGGACTCGCGAACAGCCCCTCCCTGCTGATTACAGCCCGGTTCATGCAAGGTGCCGGCGGTGCGCTGACCTCGGCAGGGATACTCGGCATGATCGTGACGATGTTCCGCGAACCCGCCGAACAAGCCAAGGCGATCGGCGTGTACAGCTTCGTCACCGCCGCCGGCGGTTCGATCGGGCTGATCGCCGGCGGCGTCCTCACCCAGACGTTGAACTGGCACTGGATTTTCATCGTCAACGTCCCGATCGGCATCGCGACCGGCCTGGCCGCGTCGCGGCTCGTCCAGCAGGAGGACGGACTCGGCGTCGGTGACGGCGCCGACGTCATCGGCGCAACGCTGATCACCGCGACATTGATGCTCGGCGTCTACACCATCGTGCAGTCCGCCCATCACGGCTGGGGGTCGCGCCGGACCGTCACCCTCGGCCTCGGTTCCCTGGCACTGCTCGGGGCTTTCATCGGGCGGCAATCCCGCGCCCGCAACCCATTGATGCCGTTGACGATCTTTCGATCGCGCGTCATCACCGGCGCCAACGTCGTGCAGATGCTGATGATGGCCGGGTTGTTTGGGCAGTTCTTCCTCGGCGCGCTCTACCTGCAGCGGGTCCTCGGTTACGGCGAGATAGCGATCGGACTGGCCTACCTGCCGATCGCAGGCGGTATCGCCGCACTCTCCGTTCGCGCCACACCACTGCTGGTCACCCGCTTCGGAGCACGCATCGTGCTGCTGCCAGGGCTCCTGCTCCTCCTCGTCGGCCTCGGGCTCTGGATTCGGGTACCGGTCGGCGGCAGCTACTGGCCCGACGTCTTCCCCGCCATGCTCGCCATCGGCGTCGGCGCAGGACTCACCTTCCCCGCCGTGACCACCTTGGCGATGGCCGGAGTCGACCCTCGGGAAGCGGGTCTGGCCTCCGGACTGGCGAACACCACCCAGCAGGTCGGCGGCGCGCTTGGCCTCGCGGTCCTGGCCACCATCTCCTCGGCACGGTCGAGCCACCTCACTCACCAAGGCCTATCGGCTGCCCAGTCGCTGAGCAGCGGGTACCACCTCGCGTTCACCGTTGGCGCGGCGCTGGTGCTTGCCGCCGGCGTCATCGCGACAACCGTGCTACGACCGGAGCCCGCAGCCGTCGCCGAGACGAAGCGCGTCGACGTCGCGCGCCCGCGGGATTCGACGTGGACCGAACGCGACACAGCAACGCGTTTGTGCACGGCAGCCGCGCTGGGCCTTGGACGCCAAACGGGTGCGGTTCAACCGATCACGGAAACTTCCGAACTCGTCAGGGAAACGGCATGAGCCCGGTCAGAACCAAGAGGATCCGGGTCGGCATCATCGGCGCCAATCCGGACCGCGGATGGGCGGCCCAGGCGCACATCCCTGCGTTGAAGTCGATGCCGGATGACTTCGAGATCACGGCGCTGTCCACCAGCCGCCGCGAATCCGCCGATGCCGCCGGCAAGCTTTTCCACGTGCCGCTCGCATTCGACAACCACCACGACCTCGTCAGCAGCGACGCGGTGGACGTCGTCGCGGTCACTGTCAAGGTGCCCCACCACCTCGAACTGGCAACCGCGGCACTCGAAGCGGGCAAGGCCGTGTACTGCGAGTGGCCGCTCGGCAAAGACCTGGCCGAAGCCGAGACGCTGGCGGCGCTAGCGAGAAAACAGGGCGTCCTCGCCGTGGTGGGGTTGCAGGCCCGCTCGGCACCGCCGGTGGCTTACGTCCGCGACCTCATCAGCCAGGGTTTCGTCGGCGAGGTGCTCTCCACGACGCTGATCGGTTCCGGAATGGGCTGGGGACCAACAGTCGAGCCGTTCAACGCGTACCTGAACGACAAGAAGAACGGCGCGACGATGCTCTCCATCGCGGTCGGCCACGCCATGGACGCGCTGTGCTACTGCCTCGGTGAGATCCGTGAGCTGTCAGCCACCACAACTGTGCGTCGACGATCGTTCTCCACCGGAGAGACCGGCCAGAGCTTGCCCATGACAACGGATGATCAGGTGGGCGTGACCGGACTGCTCGAGAGCGGAGCCGCACTGTCGGTGCACTACCGCGGCGGGTACTCCCGAGGCACGAACTTCTCGTGGGAGATCAATGGCATCGACGGCGACCTGCAAGTGACGTCTCCCGGCGGCCAGCCGCAGATCTTCGAGCTGACCGTCCGCGGCGGCAACGGCGCGCAACAGGCGCTCGCGCTCCTGCCTGTGCCCGCGCGGTACCAGTGGTCGCCTCCGCAAGCCGCCGGGCCTTCCGCCAACGTCGCGCAGGCCTACGCAAGATTCGCTGGCGACTACCGGGACGGAACCCACCTGTGCCCCACCTTCGACGACGCCGTCACGCGTCATCACATGTTGAAGGCGATTGAGACAGCCGCAACCACCGGCCGGGGTCAAACGTTGAGTTGAGGAGCCACACGATTGCGGGAGCAGCTGTTACGCCGCAGCCACGACACGTTCTGGCGCGGCCCCGGCGATGACCGCCTTGGTCGCCTGACTGCGGAAGTCGTTCGGGAGCGCGAGCCGAAAGACCTTGTGCCAGGCGGAGGCGAGCTGCTTCGGGAACGAGCCGGTGACGTAGCTCAGGCCGTGCTTCTCGAACAGCGCCTGGACCTGCGGCGCGATCTCGGCGTACCGGTTGCTCGGCAGGTCGGGGAACAGGTGGTGCTCGATCTGGAAGCTCAGGTTGCCGGTCATCAGGTGCAGGGCTGCGCCGCCATCGATGTTGGCGGCGCCGAGCATCTGCCGTAGGTACCACTCACCGCGGGTCTCGCCGTCGATGCTGGTCTTCTCGAAGGTCTCGACACCCTCGGGGAAGTGGCCGCACATGATGACCGAGTGCGTCCATAGGTTGCGTACGAGGTTGGCGGTGGCGTTGGCGCCGAGGGTGGTGAGCGCGGACGGCCCTGACAGCAGCGGGTGCACCAGGTAGTCGCGCACCGCGTGCTTCTTGATCTTCTGCAGGACCTTCTTCACGCCGGTCCTGAACTCTTCCTTTTCCTTGCGTCCCTTGAGGTACTTGCCGATCTCGAGGTCGTACGCTGCGATGCCGTACTGGAAGAAGCAGGCGTTGAGGAAGTTGTAGAGCGGCTGACCGAGGTACGCCGGCGACCAGCGCTGGTCCTCGTCGACGCGCATGATCCCGTAGCCGAGGTCGTTGTCCTTGCCGAGGACGTTCGTGTACGCATGGTGCAGCTCGTTGTGCGAGTGCTTCCACATGTCCGACGGCGTCGCGTTGTCCCACTCCCACGTCGTCGAGTGGATCTTCGGGTCGCGCATCCAGTCCCACTGGCCGTGCAGGACGTTGTGCCCGATCTCCATGTTCTCCAGGATCTTCGCGACCGACAGCCCGGCCGTGCCGGCGAGCCAGGCGGGTGGGAACAGGGAGAAGAGCAGTACGGCGCGACTGCCGAGCTCGAGCTTGCGCTGAACGTCGATGACCCGGCGGATGTACGCCGCATCGTCGGCGCCGCGCGAGCCGACGACCTGCTCGCGGATCGCGTCGAGAGAGCGACCGAGCTCCTCGATGTCCGCGGCGGTCAGGTGGGCGATGGCGTTGTCGGGCTTCTTCTGGATCGCGGTCATGTCAGGTCTCCGTTTCCGACGATCAGACGTCGAGGTCGCAATTGCCGGCCGCAGCCGAGATGCAGGTCTGGATCAGCACGCCGTCGCCGACGGCTGCTGTCGTGATGTCGCCGGTCCGCAGGTCCCGCACCGCGCCTTCGCGCAGTGGCAGGACGCAGCCGAAGCAGATGCCCATCCGGCAGCCGGACGGCATCAGCACGCCGGCCGCCTCGCCGGCGTCCAGCAGGGGAGTGGTGCCGTCGGCATCGACAGTCGTACCGGATCGAGCAAAGGTCACGCTGCCGCCCTCACCGGTGACGAGCACCGACGGTCGGAAGCGCTCGGTGTGCAATCGGTCGTTGGGCCACCACGCCTCGAGGGCGTCGAGCATTCCGGTTGGGCCGCAGACCCACGCCTCGCGCTCGGCGAGGTCGGGGACGAGTGCGGCCAGCTCATCGGTGGTGAGCATCCCGTCGGTGTCGGTGTGCTTCTCCACCAGTCGGATGCGACCGGTAGCGGCGAGAGCGCGCAGCTCCGTCGCGAAGATGACGTCGTCCGCCCGCGGAGCCGAGTGGACGAGGACGACGTCGTCGAGCTGCGTGCTGCGCAGCATGCCCATCACCGGGGTGATGCCGCTCCCGGCGGTGACGAACAGCGCCTTGCCCGGACGCTTCGCTGGGAGGACGAAGTCACCGGTCGCCTGGTCGAGCTGCACGACGGTGCCGCGCCTTGCCCGTCGTACGAGATGGTTGCTGACGACCCCGTCCGGAATGGCCTTGACCGTGATGGTGAAGGTCGAGACGGTCGACGAGGTCACCGAATAAGCACGCCACTGGCGGACGCCGTCGACGTCGACCCCGATACGGACGTACTGCCCCGGCACGTGGGCACGCCAGCCCCGGCCGGGCCGCAGCTCGATCGTCGCGGCGTCTGCGGTCTCCGCGGTGATCGAGACGATGCGTGCCCGCAGATCGGTGCTGTTGCGCAGCGGGTCGAGCAGGTCGACGTAGTCGCCCGGGACGAGGGGGGTGGCGACCAGCTCGGCGAGCTGGGCCACTCGGGAGCGAATCCGACGCACGGGGGCAGCTGTGGTCATGGGTCGAGTCTGACTGTCCTCAGGGCTACAGTCCTGGCCATGGGGAGTGGATCCGCCGCATGTTGTTGTTCTCAGCGAACAAGATGACCTCCTTCTCGCTGGAGCGCAGCATCGTCGAGGCCCTGCGCGCGCAGCTGCCCTCGGTGGCCGAGCTCACGGTCGGTGCGGTGACGGCCGAGGTTCCCGAGTACGCCGACGCCTTCGCCGGCGAGATGGGCGCGACGATCCAGGGCGCGGTGCAGATGGCGCTGGCCGGTTTCCTGCGGCTCGCCAGCCAACCCGGCGACAGCGCGCCGCTCGGTCCGGCCCGCGAGGGTGCCTATGCGCTTGGCCGAGGAGAGGCGCGCGGTGGCCGCACGGTCGACGCGCTTCTCGCGGCGTACCGGGTCGGGGCTCGGGTGGCGTGGCGCGAGATGTCGACGACAGCGGTGCAGCGCGCGCTGCCGGCTGCGACGGTCGCGCAGTTCGCGGAGCTTGTGTTCGCCTACATCGACGAGCTGTCTGCGGCCAGCGTCGCGGGCCATGCCGACGAGCTGGCCACCTCGGGGCGGGTCCGGCAGCAGTACCGCGAGCGCCTCGCCTACGCACTGCTGACCGGAACTGCGGTCGCTGCCGTCGAGGTCATGGCCGAGCGAGCCGACTGGGAGTCCCCACCAACGCTGACGGCGGTGCTGTTGCCGTCAGCGCGCACGCACGACACCGTGTCGCTGCTCGGGCCGAAAACCCTCGTGGTGCCTGGTGACCTGCTCTCGCTTGCAGACACTGATGTGCTGCTCGTCGCGGAGGCACGCACTGTGCTGCTGCGAAGGCTGCGCGGACGCGCCGCAGTCGTCGGCCCGACCAGGCCGTGGACCGCGGTCGCGTCGTCGTACAACCGCGCCGTCCGGCTGCTCGAGCGGATGACGGCCGACGAGCCGATCGACTCTGAGGCCCACCTGAGCCGGCTCGTGCTGACCGCTGACGGCGAAGCGCTCGCGGACCTTCGCGCGGCCGCCCTGGCGCCTCTTGCCGACCTACGGCCCGGCACCGCCGATCGCCTGGCGGAGACGCTGCGGTCCTGGCTGCTCCACCAAGGCCGCCGCGAGGACGTCGCCGCCGACCTCCATGTTCATGCGCAGACAGTGCGCTACCGGATGACGCAGCTCCGCGAGCTGTACGGCGAGCGACTCGCCGACCCCGACACCGTCCTGCAGCTGACGGTGGCACTAGCCGTGGTGGACACGACTCCCCAAGCCCCAGCGTGACCGAGAACGCGCATGCCAGCGCCAGGGGCGTGAGCGGCGAACCCCTGTACACGAGCCGCCCCATGGTGCAGCGTGCTCGGCGGTGCTCGGATCAGCCGGGTGGCGGGAGGGCATCGATGACGAACAAATGGGCTCGGCTCGGCTCGCTCAGCGGAGTGCTCTTCGTGCTCCTGGTGATCGCTTCGAACGTCGTCGGCGGGGGATTCCCGGAGAACACCGAGAGCCCGGCCAAGGTGATCGCGTTCTATCAGGCTCACAAGACCGGCCAGCAGTGGAGCGCATCTCTGACCGGGGCCGCCGTGGTTGTCGGGCTGTACTTCTTCGGTAGCTTGCGGGCGTATCTGCGGCGCTCCGCTTCGGCCGACGACCTGGTGGTGATCGCTTTCGCCGGGGCGGTGCTTTTTGGTGCTGCCGGTTGCGTGAACGCCGGACTTCAGTGGTCTCTGGCGGCCGTCCCGGATCAGCTCACGCCGGCTGCGGCGCAGGCACTGAACGTCCTTGGTAAGGACAACCTCGCCACCGGCTTCTTCGGAGCCGGCTTGGCGACCTTGATGTTGTTCTACGGCATCGCCATGTTGCGGACCCGACTACTCCCGACCTGGCTCGGTTGGGTGAGCGTCGCACTCGGTGTCCTGGCTGTTGCCGGCCCCTTGGTGTTTCTGGTTTTCACCGCGACAGCCCCATGGGCGATCGTGGTGAGCGTTCTGCTGTACATGCACTACGACGATCCGGCACCAGCAGTTGGGTGAGTGCGCGCTGAACGCAGACGGTGGCGAGGTCGCCTGGTCTTCATCGGCGCCGGGGTGCGGCTGGTGTGGGGGTCGACCCCGTGGTGGTGAGCCCATACCCGCGTAGCAGCGCGTCGAGCCCTCTGACGAAACTGCTCTCGGCGTGCGACTCGTAGTCAGGGTCGAGTGGGGGTGGCGGCAGCAGCCCGCCGAACATCTGCTGCACGTACGGCGAGGGATGGGCTGCGATCACGTCAAGGACGGGCTGGAGTCCTGCCCCGCGTCGCAGGGTCAGTGAACGTTGGCCGACTTCGAGGTTGGTGACGCCGACGACGTAGCCGATGTAGGCGTTGTAGCGGTCGAGCATCTCGTAGTCGCGGAATCCCGCGCGGGCGAGCTCGTCGAGCACAGCGGCGAGGAGCCGCAGTGTTCCCGGGGCGCGGGGGAGCAGGTCGAGCACAACTGGTGCGAGCTCACGCTGGGCGACCAGGAGCGACCGGAAGCTGCATGCGAACGCTCGCAGCCAGTCCTCGGCCCCGGGTGGCGGGACGTTGACCTGAGCCAGCACCCCGTCCGTCACTTCCAGCAGCAGGGCGTCACGCGAGCCGACATGCCAGCTGACCGCGGGCGCCGCCACCCCCAGCCGCTCGGCCAGCCGCTTGAGACTGAACTCGGCCAGCCCGTCGGCGGTGAGCATCTGCACCGCCTCGTCGATGACGGTCTCGCGTCCGAGCTCTCGACGTGCAGGCATGCCTCACCTCCCCTTGACCGCGGCGACGTTCGCGCAGAGTATGGCACTCTCTTTACTGCTGTTAAAGACGATGCGTCAAAACTTGCTGGGAGCCTCATGCGCCAACCACGCCGCCCGCTCCTCGTCGCCGCCGTGACGGTCGGGCTGATCGCCGGATGTGGCTCAACGGTGCAGAGTCGTGGCGCGCTCCAGCCCGGGGGTGGCGGGGCTGGCAGCAACGGCGGCGGTGGCGCGACGCCGGGCCCGCTCGGACAGGGCGCGGGCGCGGCGACTGATGTCGGCTCCGGCCAGGGCCGGCTGCCGGATGCCGGTTCTGGCGCTGTCGCATCTGGCGGCGGCAGCTTGACCGGACCGGGAAACTCGACGAGCGCTGCGGCCGGCGGCTCCGGATCCCAAGCTCGGGGGAGCACCGCTGGGGGTTCCGCGAGCTCGGCGACGCAGATCACCATCGGTTTCGTCTACAGCTCCGACCAGTCCTCGGTCGGCAAGTCGCTAGGCGTCAGCGGCATCGTCGCCGGCGACACCAGCCGGCAGTACCGGGCCATCGCCGACGACGTCAACAAGCACGGCGGCGTTCTCGGTCGCAAGATCGTGCTCGCCGGTTACGACCAGAGCACGGCGAACGAGTTGAACAACCCCTCCGACGAAGAGAACAAGGAGTGCACTTACTTCGTCCAGGACAAGCACGTGTTCGCAGTGCTCAGCTCCGGTGTGTACCTTTCACCGTGTCTGGCCAAGCACGGAATCCCCTCCGTCACCGCAGCCGGGCTCGAGGACCCGGCCACGATCAACCAGCAGTTCGTCTTCGATGGCGGCGGGATGCTTGTTGACGTCCTCGCCAAGGCCTTCATCGAACGCCTCGCCGTCGAGAAGTACTTCACCGGCTGGAACACAGCCACCGGAACGGCCGGGCCGGCGCCGGTCAAAGTCGGCCTGATCTACCAGGACGTCCCGGTGTTTCGGCACTACTACGTCTACATCAAGCAGGCCTTCAAGAGGCACGGAATCACGGTTGACCCGAACGACGAGTTCATCTACGCCCCAACTGTCGACAGCGTCGCCAGTCAGAGCCAGGCCGCCGTGCTCCGGTTCAGCAGGGACGGTGTCACGCATGTGTTCGGCGCCGCACTGTTGTTCCTCAAGGCCGCAGACAACCAGGGCTACCACCCGCGGTATGCGTTGGACTCCCTCGTCCCCCCGGCTCTGCTCGCGCAGAACGTTGGAGCGAGCCAGCTACATGGCGCCTTGGGCATGGGCTGGCGGCCCACCTTTGACGTGGACCAGGCACAGGACCCCGGACCGGTCTCGCCGCTGGCCACCAAGTGCACGAACCTGATGCGGGCCGCCGGTGAGGACGTCGGCACCCGCACCGTCCTCGCCCTCAGCCACGTCGAATGCGAACAGGTCTGGTCGATCGCCGGAGCCCTCACCAAAGGTGGCGCTCCGTCGTTGTCCGCTCTTGTCCACGGCTTCGGAGTCCTTGGCCGTCCGACGCCGACTGTGTCGTTCGGTGAACGCTGGGCTCCCGACCGCCGGGCCAGCAACACAACCGTGGCTGACCTCGGCTACATCGACTCCTGCAGCTGCTTCAAGTACACCGGGGCTCGCACCAGCTTTTGAACCCGCACTGAGCCGGCTGTGGGGCCAGACCGGGCCCACCAAAGCGGCCCGCGAGTTTCTCGGAACGACATGGCGATGCGCGCTTCTCGAGTGCGTGGTCTCTTCTCGTCGAGGCTGGGCGCCATCGAGTGCGAGCTCCTTGAGCGCACCACCGACGCTCGGGTGTCAGGCTTCGGGCGGCCCCGTGCCCTGGGAAACCTGCTTGCGTGAGCCCCGATGCGCGGCGAGCGCTGCAGCCAGCAGTCCCACTGCAAAGACGCCCAGGCCCGGTGCTACCCCGGTCGCCGGAAGCGACCCGCCACTGGCTTGCCCTGACTGCGCCGCCGGTGCGGTAGCCGTTCCGAACGGGATGGACACGGGTGCGGCCGGCAAGGGCGTCCCGCCGTACGTCGTGGCGTAGCTGAGCCAGAACCCGCGCGGCTTCTGGAAGTTGACGCCCTTCTTCGTCCAGTCGCAGACACCGTGCGGGAAGGCCGCCTTCAGCAGCGCGAAGTCGGCATCGGTGAAGGTGATGCCCTTTGCGGTGTAGCTGGCACGATCGAGCGGCACGAGCTGGCACTTGAGAATGTCGGCGGCAAGAGGTGCCCCGGCGACCTGGATGGGCAGCACGTCAGGGGTTTGCGCCGCGTCGCAGGCCGATTGAGGCACGGCCTGGCCGTTCTGGAAGCAGCCGTCCTTTGCGAGCGGTGGCTTGTCCTGCGCGACCTTGGCCTCGCGCGACACGGAACGGTGATCGGCCTCGATCTTCGTCAGCCACTGGTCCATGACCTCGAGCGAGAGCGCGTGCGTCTGGGAGGACGGCGTCCCGAAGGCGCCGAGGCTCGGCTCCGTCCAGAAGACCTGGCTGTTGTGGTTGCCGAGGTGCGTGTCGAGCCTGGCTCGGTCGATGAATCGCATGATGTTGGAGTGCTCGTCGTAGCTGTCGTCGGCGCGCGCGTCGATCTCGGGCGTCTGCGCCCACCCGAGTCCGTAGCTGAGCTCGTCCGCGCCGTACATGTTGGCAATGCCTGGGAGGTCGGCTGACCCGCGTGCGGCTTGGTAGTCGAAGTCGAGGTCGAGGTCACCGATCTTGGCGTTGAGGTCGGCGAACTGCGCCGGCGTGATCGTCCCGGCGTACAGGGCGGAGAGCCCCCACTGGACGCCGACCGTGTCGACCGGTCGGTTGGCGAAGCCATCAGACGCGCGACGGCCGAGTGCGTTGACGTTGTAGTCCTGCAGCGTGCAACGCGCGCCGCGCTTGGTCGCAGGATCGTAGACGCCGCTGCTCAACGCGCAGCCGAACCCGTCCGGCTGCCAGTCCTGCTGCGGTCCGCCGATGCCGCCGGAGTTGAAAGCCGTCTGCTCGACGCAGTCACCTGGGGTCAGCGGTCCGCCGAGCACCTCTGCGCGCTGAGCGGCCACCGCCCACAGCTGTGGCGAGGTGTCGTCGAAGTAGTGCGTGAACAGCACGCAGCCGTACTTCTCCCAGATCGCCGGCGTCCACAGGTCCGGGAAGTCGCACTCGGGCCGGATCCCGTCGAGCAGGCCGGGGTACTTGTCCGCGATCATGTGCTGCTGCTCCGCGCCGCCGGAGCAGCCGTCGCCGACGGTGAAGCGGATCGCGCCGTACGTCTCCGCGATGTGCTCCTTGATCATCATGAGCGACTCGGCTGATGTCTGCGCATTGCAGGAGCTTCCGTTGACGTCGATCGACGACACGGCCTTCATGTAGCCGCGCTTGAGGAACAGGTCATCCATTGCGCTCTGCGCCGCCGCTTGCGAGTGCCCCGGAGCGCAGCCGCCGCCGAACGTGAAGCCGAGCTTGTGGTCCCAGGCCGGCGGCGGTGTCCACGCGTTCGTCGCCTTGCCTGGCTGGTAGAGAACGGCGATGTCGTAGATGCCGCGGTCGAGGGTGCCGCGCTCGACCCGGACGATGTAGGGCACGGTCTTGCCCTGGTCGGTCGTCGTCGTGGCCACGCGGGAAGAGGCAGGCGGGTTCTTCGGGTCGTACGCCGAGAACGACCCCGTGACGGCGTCGCGGTACTGGTAGGTGAACGTGGTGAGCCCGTTGCACTGCTTGTCGAGCGGCTTGCCGAGGCCGGCCGCATCGGTCGTGCACAGCCACGGCTGTACCTGTGGTCCGGCGAACACCGGTCCGCCGCGCGGATGCTCGGTCAGGGTCAGTCGCGCGCCGCGGCTGCCTGACCGGGCGGTGACCGTCGACGTGCCGAGCGGGAGCTTCGTGACGTAGCCGTAGAAGCGGCCATCGGGACGCATGGCGAACGCTCCCGTCACGTCACGTCCCCCGACGTCCACCCGGACGCTTGACGGCGGCACGCCGGACGGCAGCTTCACCTCGAGCAGCGCGTCGCCGGCCGAGAGCAGATCTGCTCGGTTGGAGAGAGACAGGATCTGCAGCGGGGCCGCGGTTGCGGCGCCGGCCGAGGACGTCAGCGACCACGCGCCGAGGCCGCCGGCAAGCAGAAGTGCGACGCTGAGACGGATCCTTCGGGACTGCGTGAACGACGTGCGCATCTGCTCTCCCAGGCCGCCCGCGGCCACTGCGCTGTGGTAGCACGGCGGTTCGAGGACCGTACCTTTTCCGCTCGGACCGGACATGGATGGGAGGGCACCATTCCGCTACCCGACGTAGCTTCGCCTCGAACGGGCGCGCATCGAGCGAAGCCCGGCTGGGCGCGCGCAGCCTTCGCCCTGTTCGCCGTTGCCGCGGGTACGAACGTCGTGACACCTCTGCTCTTGCTGTACCGGGAGCGGCTGGACCTGTCCGGACCTCAGGTCACGATCGTGTTCGGCGTGTACGCGGCCGGCCTCGCCCCGTCGCTGCTCGGCGCCGGGCCGCTCTCCGACCGCTACGGGCGGCGTGTGCTCGTGCTGCCGTTCACCGCGCTTGCCGGCGTTGCGTCGCTGCTGTTCCTCGCCGCATCGGACTCGTTCCCCTTGTTGCTGGTCGCTCGGTTCGTGCAGGGACTGGTGAGTGGCGCCGTGTTCACTGCGGCGAGCGCTTGGCTCGCCGAGCTGTCGGCGGCGGACGGCGAGGGTCCGGCTGCGGGCCGGCGTGCAACGGTTGCCCTCGCTGGGGGGTTCTCGCTCGGTCCGCTGTTCTCGTCCGTTCTCGCCGTCACGCTGCCAGGCCCTCTCGTGCTGCCCTTCCTCCTCCACGCCGTCCTGACCGCGGTCGGCGTGCTGGCGGTCGCACGACTTCCTGAGACAGCACCGCGTCGGCGCAGGCAGGTTGACGACCCCGCGCGCGAGCCGCTGGTCCGCCGGAGCGATCGGCTGATCGCGGTGACTGCGCTGGCTCCGGTGGCGGTCTGCGTGTACGGCTTTCCCGCTACTGCCATCGCGGCGCTACCGGTGCTCGTCGATCTCCCCGGGAACGGCGTGCTGGCGACGGGGGTGCTTGCCGGGTTGACGCTCGGTGCAGGTGCAGTCGTTGCTCCGCTGCAGCAGCGGCTCGGCGCGTGGACCGCCGTCGCAGCCGCGACCTCCGGCACCGCCGGTCTTGCGCTCGCCGTCCTCACGGCCGCCAGCGATGCGTGGCCCCTGCTGATACCGGCCGGACTGCTGCTCGGAGCCGGGAGTGGCTGGTCGCTCGCCTCGGGGTTGGCGCTGACCGGTCGGCTCGCGCCGCCCGAGCGACGCGGCGCGCTGACCGGCATCTTCTACACCTGCGCGTATCTCGGGTTTGCCGCGCCGTTCCTCGTCACGTCCGCGGCGCGCTCGCACGGTTCCGTCGTCCCGATCATGGCGGCGACGTTGCTGACCGCAGTTCTCGCCGTACGACTCGTTCCTGCAGCCCGCGCGGGCCGCATCTAGTACGCCGACGCGCCCCTCCCCACTCCGGGAAGGGGCGCGTCCGGACGGGCTACTCGAGGCCCTTGGCATCCTCGGACTCGGTAGCGTCGGTCAGCGCTTTCGCGCCGCCTGGGACGTCTGCCGGCTGCACGATGTAGCTCTGGTGGCTGGGTGACTTCCCGGCACCGACGGAGAAGTCAAGGGGCACGATCAGCCCACCGGTGTCGATGGCCGTCAGGCTCTGCTTGGCCTTGAGCACGCCGTCACGGGTCAGGTCGCCGTCCCCGCAGGCCTTGTCCAGGATCTTCTTCATGACGGTGCCCATGCCGGTGCCGAACACCACGCCCAGGCTCGGGGTGGCCTTGGGGAACTTGGCGAGGTAGGCCTTGAGAAGGTCGGGCTGCTTGTCGAACGTGCTGATCGGCGAGGCGACGATCAGGTTCTTCTTCAGCGCCGCGGCGGCCGGACTCTTGAGGAGCGCCGGGGAGAACACCGGGTTGTTGCCGATGAGCGGCACATCCAGACCCGCGGAGCCGGCGACGCTCGCCACCGACAGGGTCTGCTTCGGTGAGACGGTGAGGGCGATGGCCTTGACGCCGGCCGCCTTGAACTGCGTGATCTGCGAGGACATGTCGAGGTCAGTCGCCTTGATCTTCGCCTCGACCACCGTCATCTTGTGCTTGCCTGCGAAGAACTTCGAGCCGGCGAGCCCGTTCGCGCCGTACTCGCCCTCGAAGTAGATGTGGCCGATCTTGTCGCCTTCCTTGATGAGCCCCTTGTCGAGCGCGTAGCTCAGCGCGTTGGTCATCTCGATGTCGTACGTCGCGCCGACGACTCCGTTCCCCGGTGGCTCGGTGAGGTTGCGCGCCCAGGCCGATGGCAGGTTGACGATCTTGTCGGCCGTGTAGGCGTCCGCGAGCGCCGTGTTGATCGGTGAGCCGATCGTCTGCTGCATCGCGAGGACGTCGTTCTTGATGCCGGAGTAGAGCTGTACGCCCTGCTGCGGCACGTACCCGGTGTCCTTCACGACGAGCTTGACGCTGTACTTGTCGCAGACCTTGTTGGTCTGCCAGAAGAGCTGGTTGGCGTTGGTGATGTCGGTTCCCAGGGCGGCGAAGACCCCCGTCAGGTCGGTCAACACCCCAAGGGTGATCGTCGTGCCGGTGACGCCCTTGTCCGTTTTCACAGCGCCGCTGTTACCGGTGCTGCCGGTGTCGTTCTTTGCCTTCGTGCTGCAACCGGTCGCGACGAGCAGAGCGACAGCGAGCAGCGCGACTGCGCGCTTGCCGTTGGTCATGTGGAGCTCCCTTGTGCTGGTGCGTTGGACGGACTCGGATCGGAGGGCCGAGCGGCGGGCTGCCGACCGGTACGACGGAAACGGCGGCCGAGGCCGACGAGCCCGGCGGGTTCGAAGAGCACGACGGCGATGATCGCCGCACCGTACAGAAGCCGAGCTGCCTGGCCGGCGGTCATCCCGCCCTGGCCCGGTTCGGAGACCAGCGGCAGCGAGTCGGCGTACTGCTGGAAGACGAGCGGCAGCGCACTGACGAACGCGGCGCCGAGGACGGCTCCTGTGACCGAGCCGAGGCCACCCAGCACGATCATGGCGAGGTAAAGGATCGACAGGTCGAGCGCGAAGGACTCCGGCGCGATGCTGCCGATCGACAGCGCGTAGAGGACACCGGCGAGGCCGGCGTACATCGACGAGACGAGGAAGACCCGGGCCTTGTAGCCCTGGACGTTGACGCCCATCACCGCGGCAGCGACCTCGCTGTCGCGCAACGTCTGCAGGGCGCGCCCGGGCCGGCTGCGCAACAGGTTGCGGGCGATGACGTAGGCGCCGACAGTCAGCGCCAGCCCCAGGTACCAGAGCCGCTCCGACTCGCCGTACTCGACGTTGAGGACGTACAGCGGTGGATGGCTGTCGCTGAACTGGAAGCCGAACAGGGAGAACTTCGGAGTGGTGCGGCCGTTGAAGCCGCCGGTCACCGCCGTCCAGGTGTTGAGCAGGTGCTGGCCGATGAAGACCAGGCCGAGCGAGGCGACACCGAGGTAGATGCCGCGTAGCCGTGCCGCGACCGGGCTGAACAGGACGCCCGCCAGACCGGCGACGAGGACGCCGAGCACCATTCCGATCAGCGGGGGCCAGCCGAGGCCGTCGACCTGGGTCGCGATGCCACCGGGCTTGCCGCTCACGTAGGCGTAGGTGACCGCGCCGACGGCCAGGAAGAACGCGTGCGCCAGTGACAGCTGTCCGGTGGTGCCGACGAGCAGGTTCAGGCCGATCGCGCCCACGGCGGCGGCGGCGACGGCGAACCCCGTGCGAAGCCAGAACTCCTGCAGGTACAGCGGAGCGATGAGCAGCACCACGAGCAGGACGCCGAGCGCGATGCGGGTGCGGAGCCGGCCGCTAGACACGCGTCAGCTCGCGGGTGCCGAACAGACCCGACGGCCGCACGAGCAGTACGGCGAGCATGACGACGTAAGGGACGACATCGCCGAACCCTCTGCCGAGGAACAGGAGCTGGTCCTGGTAGCCCGAGGCCATGGACTCCGCGACGCCGATGATGAGCCCACCCACCAACGCGCCGCCCGTGGAGTCCAGGCCGCCGAGAATGGCAGCCGGAAAGGCGCGTAGAGCGATCGCGTTCAGGTTGGGGCTGACGCCGGGCGTCGGTGCTCCGACGAGGAAGAGCCCGGCAACAGCCGCGAGAGCGCCGCCGACGACCCACGCGGTCGCCGACACGCGGCCCAGTCGGATGCCCATCAGCGCAGCGGTCTCGCCGTCCTCGGCGGCGGCGCGCATCGCCACTCCCCAGCTGGAGTACTTGAAGGTGGCGAAGAACACGGCGATGAGCACAGCAGCGACCAGCATCGCGACGGCTCGGTTGGTGCTGATCCCGATGTCTCCGAGCCGGAAGTTGTCGGCCCCCCACGGGTGCGGGACGTTGGGGATGTCCGAGCCGATCCGCCGGGTCAGCTCCGTCGCGAGCAGCACGTCGACGCCGATTGTTGCGATGGCCAGGCTGATGACGGGGGCGCCGCGCAGCCGGTTGATGAGCACGCGCTCGATGAGCAGACCGAGACCGGCGGTTGCGGCGATGCCGAGGATGACCGCGAGCCAGAAGCTCATCGTGTCGGATGCGCGCGCGATGACATAGGCGCCGAACAGCAACATCGAGCCGTGGCAGAAGTTCACGACCTCGCTCGCCTTGAAGATGATGGCGAACCCGAGGGCGATCAGCGCGTAGATGGCGCCCAGCGAGAGCCCGTTCAGCAGCAGCGACAGGAACTGCGTCATGTCTTGCGCCTTCGGGTCGAGGTGGCCGCCTTCTTCGCCGCTTGCTGCGGTGTCTTCTCGTCGCCCGAGCCGAGGTAGGCGCGGATGACGTCAGGGTCCGCCTGCACCTGCGCCGGCGTGCCGTCAGCGATGCAGCGGCCGAAGTCGAGAACGGTCACCCGGTCGGCGATGCCCATGACCATCCCCATGTCGTGCTCGACCAGGATGATCGAGATGCCGAGGGCGGACCGGATCTCCAAGATCGCGTCGGCCATCCGTCGGGTTTCGTCGGCGTTCATCCCGGCAACCGGTTCGTCGAGCAGGAGCATCTTCGGCTCGATCGCGAGAGCGCGAGCCATCTCGACGCGCTTCTGGTCGCCGTACGACAGCACGCCGACGGGCGTCTGGAGCTTGTCGCCAAGCTCCATGAACTCGGCGATCTCCTCCACCCGTCGCCCGTGCACCCCGCCCTCGCGGACGGCCTGCGGCAGTCGCAATCCGGCGGCGAGGAAACCTGTGCGGGTCAGGTGATGGCGGCCGAGCATGAGGTTCTCGGCGACGGTCTGCGTCCCGGAGAGCGCGAGGTTCTGGAAGGTTCGCGCGATACCGAGCTTGGCGATACGGTGCGGCCGCAGGCTGGTGAGGACGGCGTCGCCGAAGCGCACTTCGCCCTCGGTCGCCTGGTAGACGCCGGACAGGACGTTGAACATCGTCGACTTGCCGGCGCCGTTTGGGCCGATGATCGCGTGGATCGATCCCGGCTCGACGGTGAAGGAGACGCCGGAAAGCGCGGACAGCGCCCCGAACTTGACGACGACTTCCCGTGCATCGAGCACCGGAACGTCCGTGCGGACGTCGCTGGTGATTGTCATCCGACCCACCGCGACAGGGTTTTGCGTGGTGCGTCAGCGTGTCGCTCGGGAACGTGGTCGGCGCCGTGCCCGAGGTAGAGCTTTTGCACGTCGTCGCTCGCCGCGAGCTCGGCCGCCGCACCGGAGAGCGAGACCTCGCCGACGTCGAGCACGTATGCGAGGTCCGCGACGGCCAGGGCCATGGTGGCGTTCTGCTCGACGAGGAGCACCGACGTCCCCTGCCGGTTGATCTCCTGGATGACCTCGCCGATCTGCCCGATGACGCGTGGCGCGAGCCCGAGCGAGGGCTCGTCGAGGAGCAACAGCCTCGGGTTGGCCATCAGCGCGCGGCCGATCGCGAGCATCTGCTGCTCGCCACCCGACAGCAGGCCGGCGCGCTGGGTCCGTCTCTCCGCGAGCACGGGGAACAGGTCCAGTGCCCGTTGCTGCGCCGTGGTCCTCGAGGCCTTGTCGCGGTTGCCCATGGCGCCGGCCCGCAGGTTCTCCTCGACCGTCAGGCGCGAGAAGATGCGACGGCCCTCGGGCACCTGCACCAGCCCGAGCTCGACGCAACGGGCCGGATCCCGGCCGGCCAGGCTGGTGCCGTCGAAGGTGACCGAACCCCTGTCCACCCGCCCCTTGTGCAGGGAGAGCGTGCTCGAGACCGTGCGCAGCAGCGTCGTCTTGCCGGCTCCGTTGCTGCCGAGCACCGCGACGACCTTGCCGTCAGGGACTTCCAGCGAGATCCCGCGAAGCGCGCGTACGGCGCCGCCGTACGTCACATGCAGGTCTGAGACCTCAAGCAAGGCGACCCCTCAAGCCCGCGGTTTGCGTGACTGAAGCACAGTTGCGCGGCCGAGCGCCAACGTCGGCAGTCGCAGCCGCCCTGAACTGCATCAGCACGGCGTCGTACCGTGGCTGACGTACCAGGACGACGCCGGCCACGTGGTCCATGGCGGCAAACCGTAGGGACCCGTGCCTGTCAGCGATGGGAGCGCATCATGAGGTCGCACACCGCGTCGCGCCTGCTTGCAGTCGTCGGTGTGGTTGCCGTTGCTCTTGTGACGCTGGCCGCGCGCGCCACCGCCTCTGACACCTTCCCGACGACGCCGAAGGCCCATTGCGGAGCCGGCAGCCTGCCCGAGACCGGCTTGCAGGGTGAGGTTCCGTTGGCCGACCAGTTCAGCACTCGGTCGATGCAGGGCTACCGCTGCAACCTCGAGCTGGTCGGACAGTACGCCGGCGACGGCAGCGCGATCATGATGGCCTGGCAGGACCACTGCGCGTACATGCCGACCGGCTACTCGCCGACTGATCCCGACTACGACAAGGTCAAGGGCGTCGTCGTCATCGACGCCGCCGACCCGCGCCATCCGAAGGAGACCACGCGGCTGCAGACGCCGGCGATGATCAACCCGTGGGAGGCCTTGAAGGCGAACGCCCGCACCGGTTTGCTGGCCACCGGCGAGGGTGGGTCGTTCCCCTTGTTCGGGCCTGGCGCGGCGGGACCCATGTTCGATGTGTACGACGTCAAGCACGACTGCGCCCACCCGCGCCTCGATGCTTCGATCAGCCTGCCCGACGGCAAGGGCCACGAGGGCGACTTCGCGCCGGATGGCCTGACCTACTACCAGAGCACTCTGCAGGCGGCGCCCTCCGCGTCGATCGTGCCGGTCGACGTCTCCGACCCCAAGCACCCGCATCAGCTGGCTGCGTGGTCATCGCCGCTCGGTCCGGTGCACGCGCTGCAGATCAGTGACGACGGCAACCGCGGCTACTTCATGGTGGCAGGGTTGAACGCCGGATCAGGCGACAACGACGGCCTCGTCGTCGTCGACACCAGCGACATCCAGAAGCGCAAGCCTCACCCGCAGATCCGGGAGATCAGTCACGTCTTCTGGCAGGATTCCGGCGAGGCGCAGATCGGCCGCTTCGTGAAGATCGGCGGCCACCCGTACATCATCACGACCGACGAGTTCGGTGCCGCGACGACGCCCGCGCTCGCGTGCGCGAAAGGTCAGCCGCCCTACGGCTTCGTGCACCTCGTCGACCTGGCCAACGAGCGAGCTCCGAAGCTCGCCAGCACGATCCGCATGGACGTCAACGACCCGGCAAACTGCCCGACGACGGTGTCGGAGCAGAACGCCGCGTTCGCACTGATGTACAGCGCGCACTACTGCACCCCAGACGACCCACACAACACGACCGCGATCGCGTGCGCATGGATCTCCTCCGGCGTACGCGTCTTCGACGTGCGCGACCCGCTGCACCCGCGCGAGATCGCCTATTACAACCCGCCGGCGAAGCTGGACCCCGAGTCAATCCGCGGCGGAGCGCCGTACTACGACCTGCTCGTCGGACTGCGCACGAAGGACTCGGTGTCCACGCAGATCCGATGGGTGCGCGACCCCAAAACCGGCGAGCAGGACCTCTGGTTCATCAGCGGCGAGAACGGCTTCCAGATCGTCAAGTTCACCAACGGCGTCTACCGCGGCGCGGCGAAGACAGCGGCCGCGCCGGCAAGGCAGATGTCACGTCCACCGGCGACCACCCCGCGGCCGCCCTCCGGGTCGCTGCCCGCGACCGGCGGTGCGTGGCTGCCGGCAGGGATCGGACTGACCGCCATGCTGCTCGCCGGCCATGGCGCGCGTGAGCGCCGGCGACGCGACGCGAGAGCTGCCACAAGCGTTCTCTGAGCGATAACGGTGAGCAGGGAGTGTCGGACGTTGAACGGGGGGGGGCTATCAACCATCAGCCGAAAGCATGGAAAGGCTCAACCGAAGTTTGTGTTTGAAGCGGGGCCGCCTGGCAGAGACGGCCTGATGCGAAGTGACCAGCTGTCAGGTCCCGGGGGCCTGCGTCGTGGGGTGTCCTCGGCCTCTGTGCGGAGCCATCCGCGGATCCGATGCTGGAGTCATGAACTCCGCCAAGACGCCGCCGCCTCTGCTCAAAGCCGATGGGCTGTGGTGGCGATTCCTCATTGCCGGCGGCGTGCTGGGCGCCGTGTACGCCGCGTTGAGCGGAGTCGGCCCGCTCCCGGAGCGGATCGGCTTCGTTCTCGCGTTCTGCCTGGTCTCCGGCGCCGCTCCAGTGGCGATCGCGATCGGCGTGCGCAGACACCGACCTGCACATGCCGGCCCGTGGCGGTGGCTGCTGCTCGGTCAGGCGATCTACTTCGTCGCAGACGGCAACATGTACATCCGGTCGAATCTGCTCGGCCAGGGGTCGTATCCGACGATCTCAGCTTGCCTCTACATCGCCCACTACACGGGCACCGTCGTCGGCCTTGTCCTGCTGCTGCGGCGCCGGGCGCCGGGACGGGATCGGCCTGCGTTGCTCGACGGCGCGATCCTGGGCACGGCTGCAGCGACGTTGATGTGGGTGTTCGTTCTGCGCCCCCAGATCGACGGCTTCAGTGGGTCGATCTGGTCGCTGTTCCTGCTGCTGATGGCTCCCACACTTGACCTGGTCATCGTCATCGTGCTGTTGCAACTCCTGGTGAGCACCGGTCTGCGATCGCGCTCGTTCTACCTGCTGGCCGGTGGGCTGTGCATGGTCCTCAGCGCGGACATCATCTTCTATTTCCAGCTGAGGGGCGGCGGCTACAGCACCGGGGATCCCGTGGACCTGATGTGGCTGGCGTCCTACCTTCTGATCGGGGCTGCTGCCCTGCATCCGTCTATGCGCTCCCTGGCAACGCCGTCTCCGGTTGGCGAGCAGACGGCCAGCCGCATGAGGTTGGCGAGCCTGGCGGCCGCGTCGCTGGCTGCTCCGGCCACCCTCATCGTGCAAGGCATGCTCGGATACACCCCGGACGTGGCCGTGTGCGCCGCGGCTGCATCGCTGATGTTCCTGCTCGTTCTGGCGCGCATGGGCGGGCTGGTCAGTGGCCAGCGACACGCGGCGGTCACCGATGGTCTGACGGGCCTGCACAACCGCCGCTTCTTCGAGGCGCAGCTGCAGCTGGAGCTTGAGCGCGCTAGCCGCAGCGACCAGCCGGTGGGCATCGTCACGCTGGACATCGATCGGTTCAAGTCCGTCAACGACACCTACGGGCATCCGGGCGGTGACCGCGTCCTCGTGCAGGTGGCCGAGCAGATCCGGTCGGCTGCCCGCAGCGGAGACGTGGTCGCCCGCTACGGCGGCGAGGAGTTCGCCGTCCTGATGCCCGGCCTGAGCGGCAGTGACCTGGTGGCGGCCGCCGAGCGGCTGCGGCTGGCGATCAGCGGCAGACCCATGGAGGTCAATGATCAGGTTGCGCTCGCGATCACGGTCTCGGCCGGTGCCGTCTCGGCGCCGGCGAACGGCTCGACGGTCGAGGCCCTCGTCGCGGTGGCCGACCAGGCGCTGTACGCAGCCAAGGGAGCTGGCCGGAACAGGCTCGTCACCGGCGAGCGCGATCTCAACCAGCTCACCCAGGTGCAGGCAGGCGCCCAAGCGCCGGTTCTGCAGCTGCTCACCTCCATCGCCGACGACATCGACTCCCAGCTGTCGGTCAACGAGCACTCGTCCGCCATCAGCTGCTGGGCCGAAGCAGTCGCACAGGAGCTCGACCTAGGCCCCGACACCGGCCTGCGCTGCGGCATTGCGGGCCGGCTGCATGACATCGGAAAGCTGTTCCTGCCACCCGCGCTGCTGGCCAAGCCAGGGGCCCTGACCGACAGCGAGTGGCAGCAGATGCGCACCCACCCGGCCCAAGGCGCGCGCCTCGCCGGACTCGTCCCCGGCTTCGAGTCCATCGCGGAAATCATCCGGCAGCACCACGAGCGGTACGACGGTGGCGGCTATCCGCACCAGCTCGGACGGCAGCAGATCCGGATCGAGGCCCGGATCGTGGCTGTGTGCGACTCCTACGCGGCGATGCGCGTCGACCGCACGTACCGGACCAGGCTGAGCCCCGCCGCTGCACGCGCGGAGATCGTCGCCGGACGTGGCACGCAGTTCGACCCGGACGTCGCGGACGCCTTTCTTAGTCTGCTCGACTCCGGTCTGATCGCCGACCTCGCTCTGCTGCCCGTGCACTCGCGGCTCAGCCAAGACCCCGCGCTGTAGCTGGACCACCGAGCCGGGACAGGTCACTCAGCAATGGCAGCAGTCCGAAGTCGGCATAGATCCCGTCGGGACTCGCGCAAGCTCTCTTTGAAGCGGACACGAACCCGGCCGATGCGACCGATCGCTCAGTTCGTCCCGCTCGACCGCCTCATACCGGGCCGGCCAGGTATGCGACGTCTGTCTACTGACCGACCAGTCGCCCGCGACCTCCTTCACCGTCCGGCCGTCGCTGATCACCGCGAGGATCGCCTGATACCGCTGCTCCGACACGCTCAACTCCCTCATGCTGAGGGAGTGTCAAGAATCAACCGAAGGCCGTGTCAACCGTCAGCCGAAACCGTGTAAAGGGTCAGCCGAAGCTTGTCTGTCAAGCTTCAGCCGACCCAATACAGGTGGGGTGCGCCGCCAGGGACTTGAACCCCGAACCCGCGGATTAAGAGTCCGCTGCTCTGCCAATTGAGCTAGCGGCGCCAGTGGTGCGAGCGGAAACGATAGCAGCGCTCGAACGGGTGGTTTCGCCCCCGTCAGATGCCGCACATCCGGACTTCTCGGGCGCAACTTGCCCACAGATCCGCGTGTCGCGGTGTGAGCGTGCTGTAACGGGAACACACTCCCCCGGAAGGGGCTTCTGTCCGGGCATCTGCTGCCGATACAGAGACCAGCACCGCCGACGCAGGAGGACAGGGCCATGACCACGACCGCCCCCGCCCCGCACACCTTCACCGCGTCAGACCGGTGCGACCGGTGCGGCGCCCAGGCCTTCATGCGCGCCGTGCTCACGTCCGGCGACCTGCTCTTCTGCGCCCACCACGGACGCACGTACGGCGACGCCTTGGCCGCGAAGGCCCTCGTCGTCGAGGACGCCACCGAGACCATCAACAAGGCACCCAGCCCCAGCGCCTACTAGGTCCGCAAGCCTTCCGCGCGCCGGGCCGCCTGCAGCAGCTGCTCGTACTCCTCCTCGTGCAGCTCTGCGAGCTGCTCCCACGCAGTCCGCTTCGCCCGTCGCTCGCGCGCCTCGAGGTCCCCGCTCCCGACGGCCCCCGTCAGCGGCCGCCGCGGCGCGATCGGCTCCGCGACCGCGGGCGCGACCCGTCGGGTCACCGGTGCGGACACCTTCTTCCGCGGTGCCGGCGCGGTCAGACAAGCCGTGCAGATCGCCGCATCCCCGTCGTACTCAGCCGTGGACCTGACCTTGCGACAGCGCTCGCACCGACGCCACCCGCTCACCCCGCCACCGTACGACGTGGCCACCCCCCGTTGAGCATGTGGCTCGGATGAGGCAAGTTGCTCCCATGAAACCTGTGGTCAGCACCATGCAGGAGCACCAGCTCACGATCACCGACATCCTCCGGCACGGCGCGACGGTCTACGCCGAGAGCGTCGTGACGACGTGGGAGGGCGACACGACGCGCAGCGCGACGTACGCCGAGGTCGCTGCCAACGCCGCCCGGCTCGCCGGTGCGCTGAAGCGGCTCGGCATCGAGCAGGGCGACCGGGTCGGCACGTTCATGTGGAACAACCAGGAGCACCTCGAGGCCTACCTCGCCGTGCCGGCCATGGGCGCGGTGCTGCACACGCTCAACCTGCGGCTGTTCGCCGAGCAGCTCGAGTACGTCATCAACCATGCCGCCGACAAGCTGATCATCGTCAACGCCTCGGTGCTGCCGCTGCTGGTCAAGGTCGCCGCCAACCTCACCACCGTCGAGCAGTACGTCCTCGTCGGCGAGGGCGACACGAGCGGCCTGGGCGACAAGCCGGTGCACCGCTACGAGGACCTGCTGGCCGAGGAGTCGGACACCTTCGAGTGGCCGGAGATCGACGAGCTCGCGCCGGCCGCGATGTGCTACACGAGTGGTACGACGGGCAACCCCAAGGGCGTCGTCTACAGCCACCGGTCCAACTACCTGCACTCGCTCGCCGTCGCCGGTGGCAACACCTTCGGGCTGACTGAGAACGACTCGATCCTCTCGGTCGTGCCGATGTTCCACGCGAACGCGTGGGGCCTGCCGTACGCCGGATGGCTGGCCGGCTGCGACTTCATCATGCCGGAGAAGCACCTGCAGGCCGAGCCGCTCGCGAAGATGATCGAGCAGCTGAAGCCGACGATCGCCGGAGCGGTGCCGACGATCTGGAACGAGCTGCTGAGGTACGCCGACGAGCACAAGTCCGACCTCTCGTCGCTGCGCCTCGTGCCGTGCGGGGGTGCCGCCGTACCGCTGTCGTTGATGCAGGCCTTCGAGGAGCGGCACGGCGTGCACATCATGCAGGCGTGGGGGATGACGGAGACCTCGCCGCTGGCGGCCGTCTCGCACCCGCCGCGCAACGGCGGCGACGATCAATGGCGGTGGCGGGCCAAGACCGGCCGGATCGTCGCCGGGGTGCAGCTGCGGATCTGCGACGACAACGGCAACGAGCTGCTCTGGGACGGCGAGGCGGTCGGCGAGATCGAGGTGAAGGGGCCGTGGATCACGGCGGCGTACCACCTCGATCCCGACCCCGACAAGTTCCACGACGGCTGGCTGCGCACGGGCGACGTCGCGAGCGTGCTGCCCAACGGCTTCATCCAGATCACCGACCGCAGCAAGGACGTCATCAAGTCCGGCGGCGAGTGGATCTCGTCGGTCGATCTCGAGAACTCGCTGATGGGTCATCCGGCCGTGTTCGAGGCGGCGGTCGTGGCTGTGCCGGACGAGCGGTGGGACGAGCGCCCGCTGGCCTGCGTCGTACTGCGACCGGATGCGAAGGCGGACGCGCGCGAGCTGTGCGACTTCCTCGCCGACAAGGTCGCGAAGTGGCAGCTGCCGGAGCGATGGACCTTCATCGAGGCGGTGCCGAAGACGAGCGTCGGCAAGTTCGACAAGAAGGTGCTGCGCAAGCAGTACGGCGAGGGCGAGCTGAAGGTCGAGGAGCTCCGCTAGCTGCTACTCGTCGCAGCCGCAGGTGCCGGCCGGCGTACGCACCTGGAAGCAGCTCATGCATGTCGACGACTTCAGCTTCTCCGCGCTCACGGCAGCCTCCTTCGCGAGCGTCGCGGCGCGGGTGGCAGCCGCCTTCGCCGAGCGGGTCTTCGCCTTCAGCTCGGCCGCATCGCGCTCGGCGTTGAGCTCGGCGCCGGCCCGGATGGTGTCCTCGTGCTGAGCGAGGAACAGCCGCTGTCGGATCGTGTCGGGGACGAACCCCATCGCCTGCTCGCACAGCTCGACCGCGACCTCGAGCGGGCTCTCGAGGGCGATCTGCTCGACCACGTCGCCGTGCACCAGGTCTTCGTCCGCGGCTACGAGCGCCTCGACGCGGCGGAGGGCTTCGTCGACGCCGGCTTGCACGTCCGCAGGGGTATCGGTGTCTGCCACGACCTCAGTCTGTCAGGTCGCCCGACGGGCGTCCCAGGCGGCGGAAGCCGAGCCCGAGGACGAGTGTCCCCAGGCCGATGAGCAGGAGTGCGCTCAGCGGTGCGCCGGTCCGTGGCAACGGGCGCACGGGCGCGGCGTTCGCCACGACTGCGCCCTCGGCGACGGGACTCGGCGCGGGCGTTGGCGCGCCAGGGGTCGGAACCGCGGGCACCGCAGCCGGCGACGGCGAGGGAGCGAGCGCCGGGCCGATCGCACGTACGGCGATGACGAGCGCGGTGTTGCTGCACATGGCCGGTACGCCGTTGTCGCACACCCGCAGCACGACCGGGTAGCTGCCCGCCGCATCCGCGCTGCCGCCGAACGTGCCGTTGGTGTTGAGCTGCACACCGGGCGGGAGGGCCCCGTCCACGAGCGAGTAGATCAGCGGATCGCCGTCGGGATCAGTGGCGGCCAGCGGCGCCAGGGGAGCACCTGCGGTCACGTCCTGTGTTGTGTTCGTGGGGTCAGCGGTGTACGCCGGGGCGTGGTTCGCCGGTGGGCCCAGGACGGGCGGCGCGACCGGCGGGTCGACGACGGGCGGTGGTGCCGGCGGCCCGACGACCGGAGGCGCGGCCGGCGGTCCGACCACGGGCGGAGCCGGCGGCGGCACGACGACCGGAGGAGGCGGCGGTGGCACGACGATGGGTGCCGGCGGTGCAGCGGCGACCGTGACGGTCACCGTCGCCACGGCGGACTTCGTGCCGTCCGTGACGGCGTACGAGAACGTCGCGCTGCCCGCGAAGCCGGCGGCCGGCGTATAGGTGATGGTCCCGTCCGGGTTGAGCACGGTTGTTCCGGCCGACGCCCCACCTGCAGCGGTCGGCGCCGTCACACTCCCGGGAGTGACCGCGAGGACGTCGCCATCGGGGTCGGTGTCGTTGCCGAGGACCGGGATGGTGACTGCGGCGGCGCTAGGTGTGGTCGCCGTGTCATCCAGCGCCACCGGCGCGCGATCGATGACCGTGATGCCGACGTGCGCAATCGCGAACCCGGCGGCGCCGTCAGTGATCGTGTAGTCGAACCCGTCCGCACCTCGGTACGACGGCGTCGGTGTGTAGGTGATCGCGCCGCCCGGACCGGCGGTCGCCGCCCCGTGTGCGGGCGCGGTGACAGCCGAGACGACCAGCGTCTGCAACGGGTTCGGGTCGGCGTCGTTGGCGAGCACAGCAACCACGACCGGCTGCCCGACGAACGTCGTCCCGCTGTCGTCGACGGCCGTCGGTGCCGTGTTCGGCGTGACGACGGTGACGTGTCCGCTGGCGGTCTTGCCGTGTCCGTCGCTGACGGTGTAGTCGAATCCGTCGGACCCCGTGAACCCCGCGGCGGGTGTGTAGGTGATCGAGCCGCCCGGGTTGATCGCGGCCGTGCCGTTGGCAGGGACAGTCGTCGCGGTGACCGACAACGTGTCGCCGTCCGCATCGGTGTCGTTTGCGAGGACGGTCAGGGTGACGGGGCCGGCAGCTGCGGGGCTGGCGCTGTCGTCAACCGCCACCGGTGCGGCGTCCGCGACGGTCACAGTGACCGTCGCCGAAGCAGTCCCGCCGCGACCGTCGCTCACCGTGTAGCTGAAGCTGTCGGCGCCGACGAAGCCGGTCGGCGGTGTGTAGAGGACCTCGTCGCGACCACCCGGTCCGCTCGGTGACACGGTGACCGAAGCGCCCGCGGTGACACCGCTGACGCCACTGATCGTCAGCGGGTCGCTGTTGGCGTCGCTGTCGTTGGCAAGGACGTCGATCGGCTGCGCCGCGGCCCGGGTGCCGGCGTACGTGTCAGCCACCGCGACCGGCGCCGCATTCGTGACCGTCACGGTGACCGTCGCGGGTGCCGACGTCTGGCTGCCGTCCGTGACGCGATAGGTGAACGTCGCGATGCCCGTGAAGCCGGCAGTCGGTGTGTAGGTGACGGTGCCGTCGGCATTGAGCGTCGTGCTGCCGGCCGACACGCCGCTCGGCGGTCCGAGCGGTGGCGTCACCACCGGCGCGGTCAGGCCGGTGACGGTGAGGGGCAGCGGGCTGACGTCGTTGGTCAGCACGGCGACGGGGACGGGCGTGTTCGTGCCGGTGGTCGAGCTGTCGTCGACCGCGACCGGTGCGCCGGCCGACACGGTGACGCTGACGTGTCCGACGTCCGTGCCGAACCCGTCGCTCACCGTGTAGTCGAAGCCGTCAGGTCCGACGTACCCAGCAGTCGGCGTGTAGGTGATCGTGCCGTTCGGATTGACGACCGCCGTGCCGTGGGCAGGGGCCGTCGCCGCGCCGGAGGTCAGCGTCTGCGCGGGGTTCGGATCGGTGTCGTTGGCCAGGACCGGCACCGTCACCGCAGCGCCCACGAGGGTCGCCGCGCTGTCGTCGCCCGCGGTGGGCGGCGTGTTGGGCACTGTCACGTTGACGGTTGCCGTGGCCGTCCCGCCGTGCCCGTCGCTGATGGAGTAGGTGAACGCGTCGCTGCCTGCGTAGCCCGATGCGGGGGTGTAGCTGACCTCCCCGGGGCCGGTGACAGCGGTCGTCCCGTGTGCTGCTGCCCCGACTCCCGTGACGGTCAGCCCGTCGCCGTCCGCATCGGTGTCGTTGGTCAGCACCGAGACCGGCGTCGCTCCGCTCGGCGCTGCCGTCACGCTGTCGTCGACGGCCGCCGGCGCGGCGTTGGCCACGGTGACGGTCACCGTGGCGGTTGACGTGCCCCCGAAGCCGTCGCTGATCGTGTAGCTGAAGGTCGCCGGTCCGCTGAACCCGGCCGGCGGCGTGTAGCGGATCCGGGTCGCGTCGCTGGGGTCGATGATCGCCGTACCGCTGCTCGGTACGCCGACTGCGCTGATCGACAGCGTGTTCGCGTCCGGGTCCGTGTCGTTGGCGAGTACGCCGACGCTGACCGCTGTCGTGCGGGCCGTGGCGGCGCTGTCGGCCGCGGCGCTGGGCGGCGAGTTCACCGTGACCGCGGCGGTCGGGCCGGTGGAGGCGCTGGCCGCGTTGCTCGCGGTCAGGGTTGCCGTGTTGGTGTAGGTCCCGCCCGACGCGGAGCTCGCGGCGGAGAAGACGAGAGTTCTCGTGGCACCGGCCGCAAGCGACCACGGTCCGGTCCAGGTGACGTCCGCGCCGGCAGTGGTCGGAGCCGCGGCGCCCAGGGTGCCTCCCGTCGAGCCGGCCACGAAGCTGAATCCGCTCGGCAGGGTGTCGACCAAGGACGTCAGCGAGGCGGTCACGTTGCCGTTGTTGGCCAGGGTCAGGGTGTAGCTGACCGGTCCACCCGCGGCGACGAACGTCGGCGACGCCACCTTGGTGAGCGACAGCAACGGGCCGCTGACGACCGCGGAGGAGACGCTGTTGCTGCTGGCGCTGACGTTGACGCCGTCGCCGCGCAGGGCCGTCCCGCTTGCGCCGGAGTTGAGCAGCACAGGCGAGCCGACCGCGCTGTTGCCAGGGGTGATGCTGACCCGCATGGTGAGCGTTGCGCTCATGCCTGCGCCGAGCCCGAAGCCGGACCAGCTGACCTGCTGACCCGCGACCGCGATAGTGCCGACTGGGGAGGTCTGGCTGACGAGCTGGACGCCCGCCGGCAGGGTGTCGACGACCGAGACGCTGCTCAGGTCGTACATGCTCCAGTCGGTCGCCGTCACTGCCAGGTCGTACGTCGAGGTCTGGCCGGGTGCGGGCGGGTTCGGGCCGCTCACCGGTGTGGCCGTCTTGGTGAGCGCGAGGCTGCCGCCGAGTTGGATCGTCGCGAGCCCGCCGAAGGTCACCGACGAGTCGCCCGTGCGGAAGAGGTCTTTGTTGATCACGTCCAGGTTCGCGGCGGTGGACGTGCCGTAGTAGAGCTGCACCGGTGTGGTCGGCGTGATCCCGCAGGCGGTCAGGGACGCGAGCGGGATGTCCCAGTCGACCCGGTAGTACGGCGTACCTGTCATCGGCGTCACGGTGAACCCGCCGTTGGTGGTCGCGTCGTCGACGGTGATGTCGAAGTTGTCCGCCTGGCCCACGCACTTGGCGTAGATGTAGTCGGCGCCGCCGGTCTCCTTGCCGTTCACGCCGACGGTCGCGACCTGCACGCCGTTCACCGCGATCGCGACGACGTACGCCATCGAGGTGAGTGGGCCGCCCTGCCCGGCGTCACGCGGGTCGATCTCGGTGACCAGGCCGAACGACACCGTGTTGCCGCTCGCCCCGATCCAGCCGGAGGACCCGCTGGCGCAGGCGACGTCGGAGTTCGCCGGGTTGATCTCGTTGACCACATCGCAGATCAGGCTGCCGTCAGCTGCGCCGTACCCGACCAGCGGTGCGTTGAAGGCCTGCGCCGGGCCCACGACGGCCAGGGTGGTGGCAAGCGCGCAGAGCAGCGCGAACAGGCTCGCGAGCGCTCGGGCGCGGGTCATCGACACCTTCGAATCGGCAGGGCGGACTGACGGACCGGACGGGCCGTTGCTGTCTGAATCGGCACGTCGGCGGGTTTTCTCCAGCCGGCGGCGTCCCCGGGTTCATCGAAAATCGGGGGGAATCAGGTCAAAACGACCAGCACCGCCCCGTCCGCGACCTGCTCGCCGGCCGAGACCAGGACGTCCTCGACGGTGCCGTCGATCGCCGCCCGGACGGCGTGCTCCATCTTCATCGCCTCGAGCACCACCAGGACGTCGCCGGCGGCAACCAGCTGACCCTTCTCGGCGGTGACCCGGACGACCGTGCCCGGCATCGGCGCGGTCAGGGAGCCGGCCGAGAGCACGGCCGACGGGTCGGGGAACCGCGGCTGCTCGACGAGCGCGCTCGACCCGAGGGCGGAGTCGACGTACGCCGTGGCGCCCACCTGGTGCACGAGCAGCTGCCGCCGTACGCCGTCGACCTCGACGTCGACCCGCTCCGGGGTGATCTCGACGGCCCTGATGTCCAGCGGTTCGCCGTCGACCTCGACGTGCAGTCCGTCGCGGCGGAAGGCGTAGCCGACCTCGATGCCGTCGTACGCCGTCCGCTGGAGCTGGCTGGGCACGCTGCGCCAACCGCTGGGCAGGGCAGGTACGGCGGTCGCCCGGCGCCGCGCCGCGGCTGCGAGTGCCGCCGCGACGGCGTGCAGCTGCGTGGCCCGTTGGTCGGTGCGGCTTGCGCCGATCACGGCCGGGTCGACGCGGTCGAGGTAGCCGGTGTCGACCTCGCCGGCGAGGAACTCGGCGGACCGCAGCACCCGCACGAGCAGGTCGCGGTTGGTCGTGACGCCGTGCACGCGGATCCGCTCCAGTGAGCCGGCGAGCCGCGCGCAGGCCTCCTCGCGCGTGCCACCGTGGGCGATCACCTTCGCGAGCATGGCGTCGTAGAAGGGGCTGACGATGCTGCCGGTCTCGACGCCCGAGTCGACGCGAACGCCCTCGGCCGGCTCGAACAGGTGGATGGTGCCTGTTGCCGGCAGGTAGCCGGCCGGCACGTCTTCGGCGTAAAGCCGTGCCTCGACGGCATGTCCGGTGAGCGTCGCGTTGCGCGCCTCGGCCGGCAGTGACTCGCCGCGCGCGACGAGGATCTGCAGCCGGACCAGGTCGAGTCCCGTGACGAGCTCGGTGACCGGATGCTCGACCTGCAGCCGGGTGTTCATCTCGAGGAACGCCGGTTCGCCGCTCTCGCTGACGACGAACTCCACCGTGCCCGCGCCGACGTAGCCGACCGCCCTCGCCGCGGCGACGGCGGCGTCGGACAGCCGCGCTCGCAGTGCCTCGTCGACCACCGGTGACGGCGCTTCCTCGACGACCTTCTGGTGGCGGCGCTGCAGGGAGCAGTCACGCTCGAACAGCGCGACGACGTTGTCGTGGGTATCGGCCATGACCTGCACCTCGACGTGCCGCGGGCGGTCGACGAAACGCTCGAGGAAGACCGTGCCGTCGCCGAACGCCGACTCCGCCTCGCGGCGCGCGCTGTGCACCGCCTCCGCCAGCTCGGCCTCCGTGCGGACGAGGCGCATGCCACGACCGCCCCCTCCGTACGCCGCCTTCACCAGCACCGGGTAGCCGACGCGCTCCGCGACGCTCGCGGCGGTGACCGGGTCGACCTCGCCGCCCGGCAGGCACGGCACCCCGGCCGCGGCCATCAGCTCCTTCGCCGCCAGCTTGGACCCCATCGCCTCGACGGCATCGGGCGGCGGGCCGATCCAGGTGAGGCCGGCGGCGAGGACCGCGCGGGCGAACCCCGCGTCCTCTGACAGGAAGCCGTAGCCGGGGTGGATCGCGTCGGCTCCGGCGCGCTGTGCGGCCGCGATGACGAGGTCGCCCCGCAGGTACGTCTCGGCCGGTGTAGACCCAGGCAGTCGTACGGCGGCGTCGGCCTCGCGGACGAACGGCGCATCCGCGTCGGGGTCGGAGAAGACGGCGACCGTGGCGATGCCCATCTCGCGGCAGGTGCGGAAGATGCGCCGGGCGATCTCGCCGCGGTTGGCGACCAGGAGGGTATGCATCAGAGCCGAAAGACGCCGAAACCGCGGGCGCCTTCCACCTTCGTGTTGTGCGCCACCGAGAGCGCGAAGCCGAGCACGGTGCGGGTGTCGCGCGGGTCGATGATGCCGTCGTCGTACACCCGCCCCGAGTTGGCCAGCGCGAGCGACTCCGCCTCGATCTGCGCCTCGACGAGCTCGCGCATCTGCGCGTCCTTCTCCTCGTCGTAGGGCAGCCCACGCGCTTCGGCGGACTGCCGGCCGACGATGCTGAGCACACCCGCGAGCTGGGCCGGTCCCATGACGGCGGACTTCGCGTTGGGCCAGGAGAACAGGAAGCGCGGCCCGTATGCCCGTCCGCACATCCCGTAGTGGCCGGCGCCGTACGACGCACCGAGGATGATCGTGAAGTGCGGGACGGTGCTGTTGCTGACCGCGTTGATCATCATCGCGCCGTGCTTGATGATGCCGCGCTGCTCGTAGTCCTTGCCGACCATGTAGCCGGTGGTGTTCTGCAGGAAGACCAGCGGGGTGTCGGCGGAGTTGGCCAGCTGGATGAACTGCGCCGCCTTCTGCGACTCCTCGGAGAACAGCACACCGCGGGCGTTGGCCAGGATCCCGACGGGGTAGCCGTGGATGCTCGACCAGCCGGTGACGAGCGACGTGCCGTAGAGCGGCTTGAACTCGTCGAACCGGCTGCCGTCGACGACCCGGGCGAGCACGTCGCGCGGGTCGAACGGCACCCGCAGATCCGACGACGGGATGTCCAGCAGCTCGTCCTCGGCGTACAGCGGTGGGTCTGCCGGCTCGCTCGGACCCGGTCCCGCCTTGCGCCAGTTGAGCCGGCGGACGATCGAGCGGCCGATACGGATCGCGTCGGCTTCGTCCTCGGCCAGGTGGTCCGCGAGTCCTGACACGCGCGAGTGCATCTCCGCGCCGCCGAGAGATTCGTCGTCGCTGTCCTCGCCGGTCGCCATCTTCACCAGCGGCGGTCCGCCGAGGAAGACCTTCGCGCGCTCCTTGACCATGACGACGTGGTCGCACATGCCGGGGATGTAGGCACCCCCGGCCGTCGAGTTGCCGAAGACCAGCGCGATCGTCGGGATGCGCTCTGCGCTGAACCGGGTGAGGTTGCGGAACATCCCGCCGCCGGGGATGAAGATCTCGGCCTGGGTGGGCAGATCGGCGCCACCCGACTCCACCAGGTTGATGACCGGCAGCCGGTTCTGCAGGGCGATCTCCATCGCCCGGCCGACCTTCTTCGACGTGATGGGGTTGCTGGCGCCGCCGCGTACCGTCGGGTCGTTGGCGATGAGCATGCATTCGACGCCCTCGACGACGCCGATGCCGGTGACGACGCTGGCGCCGATCGGGAAGCTCGTGCCGTACGCCGCGAGCGGGCTCAGCTCCAGGAACGGTGCGTCCTGGTCGACGAGCAGCTCGATCCGCTCGCGGGGAAGCAGCTTGCCGCGCTTCTTGTGCCGCGCGACGTACTTCTCGCCGCCCCCGCCGCGCGCGGCGTCGACGTGGGTCTCCAGGTCGGCCAGCAGGGCCAGCATCGCCTCGCGGTTGGCTGCGGTGTCGGGGCTGTGCCGGTCGAGCCGGTCGGCCAGGACGGGCACGGCAGACCTCCCGGGACGTGGGTGTGAACGGCGGCTAACGTACCGCTCATGAAGTCGACGCTCTACGAGGCCGAGCACGAGGCCTTCCGGGACTCGGTCCGCTCCTTCTTCGACAAGCACGTCAAGCCGTTCCACGCGGAGTGGGAGAAGGCGGGCATCGTCGACCGCGGCGTGTGGCTCGAGGCCGGCAAGCAGGGCATCCTCGGCATGGACGTGCCCGAGCAGTACGGCGGTGGTGGGGTCAAGGACTTCCGCTACAACTGCGTCGTCGGCGAGGAGACGACGCGAGCCGGCGCCAGCGGCGTGGGCTTCACCCTGCACAACGACGTCGTTGCGCCGTACCTGCTGAACCTGACGACGGACGAGCAGAAGGAGCGCTGGCTCCCTCGTTTCGTGAGTGGCGAGATGATCACGGCGATCGCGATGAGCGAGCCCGGCGCCGGGTCGGACCTGCAGGGGCTGAAGACGTCGGCTCGGCGCGACGGCGCCGACTTCGTCGTCAACGGGTCGAAGACCTTCATCACCAACGGGATCAACTCCGACCTCGTCATCGTGGTCGCGCAGACCGATCCCGAGGCGGGTGCGCGCGGCTTCAGCCTGATCGCGGTCGAGCGCGGGATGAAGGGCTTCGAGCGCGGCAAGAACCTCGACAAGATGGGGATGCACGCGCAGGACACGGCGGAGCTGTTCTTCGACGACGTGCGGGTCCCGGCCGACAACCTGATCGGCGAGCTCAACCAGGGCTTCATCCACCTGATGGACGGGCTGCCGCAGGAGCGGCTGTCGATCGCCGTCGTCGCCGTCGCGGCGGCCCGCAAGGTCTTCGACATCACGCTGGCCTACTGCAAGGAGCGCAAGGCGTTCGGCCGCAACATCGGCTCGTTCCAGTACAACCGCTTCATGCTCGCCGAGATGGCGACCGAGATCGAGCTGGCCGAGGTCTACATCGAGAAAGCGGTGCGGGAGCACAACGAGGGCCGGTTCACCGTGCAGGACGCGGCGATGGCGAAGTGGTGGACGACCGAGATGCAGAAGCGCGTCGTCGACCGGTGCGTGCAGCTGCACGGTGGCTACGGCTACATGTCGGAGTTCACCGTCGCGCGCGCCTTCACCGACTCGCGGGTGCAGACGATCTACGGCGGTACGACGGAGATCATGAAGGAGATCATCGGACGGTCGCTCGGTGTCTGAGGCGTCCGACACCATGCCCGGCGACGTGCATGCCTACGTCGCGTCGATCGCCGACAAGGTTGATGCTGTCGATCTGCCGCCGCACTGGCCGACCTGCCTCGGCTGCGGACCCGACAACGAGGCCGGCTTCCACCTGCAGGTGCGCCGCGAGGGTGGCGAGGTCGTCGCGGAGCACACCTTCGCCGACCGGCACAGCGGTGCGCCGGGCATCGCGCACGGCGGTGCGGTCGCGACGGTCGTCGACGACGTTCTCGGCTTCTTGCTCTACGTCGCCCGAATCGCCGGCGTAACGCGGCACCTCGAGGTGGAGTACCTCAAGCCGGTGCTGACCGGAGTGCCGTACGTCGTGCGCGCGAAGGTCGACGCGCTGGACGGTCGCAAGCTCTGGGTGTCCTGCGCGTGCACGGCTCCGGACGGCACCGTGACGTTCACCGCGAAGGCACTGTTCCTGCAGGTGAAGCTGTCGCACTTCGCCCAGGCCGCGAGCGGCACCGCGGACCCCGTAGCCCCCTAGCGGCGGGGGGCTCGCCGGCCCAGGAGGGCCGAGAGGGCCATTCGGCGCAGGAGCTTCGCGAGCCGCTCCGGCGGGACGTCGGCGTCCACGATGGCGGCGGTGTTGAGCATCGACAGCGTTGCCGTGACGGCCACGGTGATCTCGTCCGGCTCGAGGTCGTCGCGCAGCTGCGCGAGCACTTCCCGCCACGGCTGCTCGTACGCACGCAACCGGCGGCGCAGCGATCGGCGTACCTCATCTGACAGGGCCCGCTGCTCACGCGTCCAGACACCGAGGAGGGCACGGCGCGCGACCGCGAAGTCCACGTGCAGGTCGACCAGCGCCTCGAGGGCTGCCGCCGGCTCGCTGTGCGCCGCCGGGATGCCGCGTGCGCCCTCCAGCATCGACGACGTGGCCCGGTCGCACAGCGCCTCGAGCAGCGCCTGCTTGCTCGGGAAGTGCCGGTAGACGCCCGGTCCGCTGATGCCCGCCGCAGCGCCGATGTCGTCAATGCCGACCGCGTGGTAGCCCTTCGCGGAGAACAGGTCCGCCGCCGACTGCAGCAGCAGCTCGCGGCGGGGCCGAGCGGCGGTCGATGATGTCACCCGGGCTACGTTAGCCTCCGTTCACATCCGCGAGGGAGGTCGTCATCGCCACCGACATGCGGTCGCTGCTCGACGACCTGCGGGGCGAGCAGGGGGACCTTCGCCGCATCGTCGAGGACGCCGACCTGTCCAGAGCGACGCCCGCCGAGGGGTGGGACGTGCGCGACTCCATCAGCCACCTCGCCGGCACCGACGTCGAGGCGACGCTGTCCATGACGGACCCGGACGCGTTCATCGCCAAGCTGCCGCAGGTCGGTGCCGACATAGACGGCTTCCTGACCCGCCAGCTGACGGAGCGCCGTGACCTCCCACGCGACGTCTTCCTCCACGACTGGCAGCGCGGCTTCGAGGCGCTGCTCGATGCGTTCGAGAAGGTGGATCCGACGGCGAAGCTGCCCTGGTACGGCCCTCCGATGAGCCCCGCGTCGTTCGCGACGGCGCGGATCATGGAGTACTGGGCACACGGTCAGGATGTCGCCGACGGACTCGGTGTGTCTCGTACGCCGACCGCCCGGCTGCGGCACATCTGTCACATCGGCTACCGCACCCGTGGCTTCAGCTACGCCAACCGCGGCCTGACGCCGCCGACCGTCGATGTACGGCTCGAGCTCACAGCCCCAGACGGCACGACGTGGACGTACGGCGACGACACCGCGCCGGAGAGCGTCACCGGCTCCGCGCTCGACTTCTGCCTGCTCGTCACGCAGCGCCGGCATCGCGACGACGTGGCGGTCGTCGCGCACGGCGCGGCGGCAGACGAGTGGCTCTCGATCGCACAGGCGTACGCCGGCCCGCCGGGGCCCGGCCGGGCGAAGCGATGAGCAACCGCTGGACGACGCCCGAGCGGCTCGCTCTGCGCAAGCTGGCCAAGGACGTCGTCGCGAAGGAGGTCGCGCCGCACGTCGCCGACTGGGAGCGCGAGGGCATGCTGCCGCGCTCGCTGCACAAGACGTTCTCGGCGGCCGGCCTGCTCGGAGTCTCCTTTCCGGAGGCGGTCGGTGGTGGTGGCGGCAACGCCATCGACTCGGCGATCCTCGCCGAGGAGGTGATGCTCGGCGGCGGGTCCGGCGGCGTCATCGCCAGCCTGTTCACGCACGGCATCGCCATCCCGCACATCACCCAGCACGGCACGCCTGATCTCGTCGACCGCTACGTGCGGCCGACCCTCGCCGGTGACCTCATCGGCGCCCTTGCGGTGACCGAGCCCGGTGGCGGCTCCGACGTGGCCGGCCTGCGCACCACGGCTGTCCGTGACGGGGACCACTACGTGGTCAACGGCGCGAAGACCTACATCACGTCAGGGATCCGCGCCGACTTCGTGACCACGGCGGTGCGCACCGGCGATGAGGGGTACGGCGGCATCTCGCTGCTCGTCATCGACAAGGGACTGCCGGGCTTCACCGTGAGCAAGCCGCTCGACAAGATGGGCTGGCGCTCCTCAGACACCGCCGAGCTGTCCTTCACCGATGTGCGCGTCCCGGTCACGAACCTCGTCGGCGAGGAGGGCAAGGGCTTCCTCTACATCATGGAGAACTTCCAGTCCGAGCGACTCGGGCTGGCAGTGCACGCCTATGCCACTGCGCAGCGATGCCTCGACCTCGTGCTCGCGTGGGTGAAGGACCGCGAGACGTTCGGGCGCACGCTGGTCAGCCGTCAGGTCGTCCGGCACAAGCTCGCCGAGATGGCTCGGCAGACCAGCGTCGCGACGACGTACACGCGGGCGGCGTACGACAAGTGGTTGGACGGTGACGACGCCGTACTCGAGGTGTCGATGGCGAAGAACACCGCCTGCGCCGCCTGCGACTACGTGGTCGACCAGGCGGTGCAGCTGTTCGGCGGTCTCGGCTACATGCGCGAGAGCGAGGTCGAGCGGCACTACCGGGACAGCCGCATCCTGCGCATCGGCGGCGGCACCGACGAGATCATGAACGAGATCATCGCCAAGCGGCTTGGCCTCTAGCTTGTGGGCGCCGCTGTCAGGCCAGCTCGGAGCCGTCGGCCTTCGCGGCCTCGGTGTCCGTGGCGGCGCCGTCCGACTCACGCTCGAAGACGTCCTCGGCCTCGAGGTCGCTGGAGGTCTGGTCGCCGACCTGGTCGGCCATGTCGTCGTCGCTCACGCCGGCGCCGGCCGGTCGGGTCGTGCCTGCGTCGGTGGCGGGCTGCTCGCTCATGTCGGGCTCCTGTCGTCTGGTGTCGACCGGACCCCTACCCCCGTCAGGTCGCGCCGCACGCCCGTGCGATGAGCATCACCAACGAGCGGGTGACGGTGACGAGCTCGTTCACGGGCACGGACTCGTCCGGTCCGTGCGCCTTGCGTACGTCGCCTGGCCCGTAGTGCACGGCCGGTACGCCGCCAAGATCCGTCAGCAGCCGGATGTCCGAGCCCCAGGGTGCTCCGTGCACGGCCGGGTTGCGCCCGGTCACCCGGCGGTGCGCGCCGCTGACGAGGGAGACGAGGGGGTGGTCGGAGTCGAGCACGCTGCTGGCGAACTGGCCGCCGTACCACTCCACTCGAACGGGGTTCTCCGACAGCCACGGGTCGCCGGCGCAGACGTCGGCGACGACGCGCTCGAGCCCGGCCCGGGCGGAGTCGACCGGCTCGCCCAGTGCGACACCGAGGCGACCTTCGGCCACCAGCAGGTCCGGGACGCTGCTGGCCCAGTCACCGGCGCGGAGCGTGCCGACGGACAGGGGGTAGGGCATCGACAGGTGCTCCATCAGCGGATGGGCGTCGCGGTTGCGCCGGGCCTCGAGCTCCCGCAACGCGGTGTGCACGAGCAGGTACTTGTCGATCGCGTCGACGCCCTCGTTGCGGACACTGGCGTGCACGGCTCGCCCTGGCACCGTGAGCCGGAAGGTCAGCGCGCCGGCGTTGGCGGTGACGATGTTGGTCGAGGTCGGCTCCGACACGATGGCGAGGTCACCGCGGTAGCCGCGCCGCAGTGTGGCGAACGTGCCGAGCCCGCCGTCCTCCTCGCCGACGACGCTCTCCATCAGCAGCGTGCCCCGCAGCCGGACGCCGGCCGCGCGCAGCACCTCGACGGCCAGGAGCTGGCAGGTCAGGCCGCCCTTCATGTCGCAGGCGCCGCGGCCGTAGACCTGGCCGTCACGAACCTCGCCGGACCAGGGCGACGTCGACCACGCCGTGTCGTCGCCAGGCGGTACGACGTCTATGTGGCCGTTGAGCACCACCGTCGCCGCGTCGGCGTCCGTGCCGCGCCAGCTTCCGACCACGCCCCACGCCTCGTCGCGCGCCGCCTCGAGTCCGGGGAACTGACGATCGGCAGTGAGAGCGGGCAGGTCGAGCCGCCAGACATCGGTGTCCAGTCCCATCGCGTCCAGCCGGCGTCCGACCCGGTGCTGCGCATCGCTCTCGGCGGCGGAGCCCGTGACGCTCGGGACCGAGATCAGCTGCTGCAGCAGCGCGACCAGCCGCTCGGGTTGGACGGCGTTGACGGCCGTCGCGACGGCCGGTGGCAGCGGCTCGGCCGCCCGTGGAGCGGGGATGACGAGGGAGTCGAGAAGCGGCACGGGCGAAAGTCTCCCGGCTCCAGGTGTCCTCCGCATCACACAACCGGGCCATATTCGACAAACAGGTCACTCCGGCTGCATCGAGAACTGCACACATCTGGTGAGCGTTCGGTGGTCTCCTCGCCCAGTGCTCACACAGGGTGGGCAGTTCTCGATACGCGCCGGGACAGGTCAGGCGTCGGTAGCGGTGCGGTAGCCGAGGGCACCGGCGAAGCCGAGCAGGCCGAGGCCGGCGATGCCGTCTGCCACCACGACGGCCCGCGGGCCGACCGACCGCCGGGCGATCGCGACCCCGGTCGACAGCAGCGCCATCCAGGTCGCGCTGCCGAGACCGACGCCGACGACGAGTGGGACAGGCTCCGCCGACGTCCCCGTCGTCGCCGCGGCAAAGATTCCCGCCCACGACGCGATCGTCAGCGGGTTCGACGCCGTCGCGCCGAGCGAGGTGCGGAACGCGCGCCGCGGGTCACCCACGTCATCGGGCCCCTCGAGTCCGGCCCGCACCCGGATCGCCGCGAGCAGGGTCTTCACGCCGAGCCAGACCAGCACACCGGTGCCGAGGACGCCGAGGACGAGCCGGAGCGGGCCGATCGTCAGCAGCGAGGCCGCACCAGCTGCGCCGAGGGCGGCGTACAGCGCATCGATGACCGCGACCCCGGCACCGATCGCGAGCCCGACCCGGACCCCGTCGCGCAGCGTCGAGCGGATCAGGAGCAGCGACATGGGCCCGAGCTGCAGCGCAACCAGGAAGCCGAGCCCGAAGCCGATCAGGACGCTGTGCACGGACTCAGCATGCTCGGCGCGCGCAAGTGATTAGGCCGGCCCACGGCCCGACCAGGTCCAGGCGTACGCCGGGTCATCCGACGCCACAGCGCCTTCACCGAGGTCGAGCGGCTTGAAGGTGTCGACCATGACCGCGAGCTCGTCGAAGAAGTCCATGCCGAGGCTGCGCTCGACGGCACCGGGCTGCGGGCCGTGCGTGTGCCCGCCGGGGTGCAGCGTCACCGACCCTTGTCCGATGCCGGATCCCTTCCGCGCCTCGTAGTCGCCGCCGACGTAGAACATGACCTCGTCGCTGTCGACGTTCGAGTGGTAGTACGGCACCGGAACAGCGAGCGGGTGGTAGTCGACCTTGCGCGGCACGAAGTTGCAGATGACGAAGTTGCCGCCCTCGAACACCTGGTGCGCCGGCGGCGGCTGGTGGATGCGCCCGGTGATCGGCTCGAAGTCGCGAATGTTGAACGCGTAGGGGTAGAGGCAGCCGTCCCAGCCGACGACGTCGAACGGGTGCTTCGGGTAGACGTACGCCGTCCCGGTCAGCCCGGTCGGCGAGCGGTGCTTCACGAGCACCTCGACGTCCTCGCCTTCGCCGACGGCCGGCGCATCCGGCACGCGGAGATCGCGTTCGCAGTACGGCGCGTGCTCGAGCAGCTGGCCGTACTTCGACAGGTAGCGCTTCGGCGGGCTGATGTGGCTGTTGGCCTCGATCGCGTAGACCCGCAGCGGCTCGTCACCCACCGGCACCCAGCGGTGCGTCGTGGCGCGCGGCAGGATCACGTAGTCGCCCTGGCCGACCGTCAACGGCCCGAACTGCGTCTCGACCAAAGCGCTGCCCGACTCGACGTACACGCACTCGTCGCCGACGGCGTTGCGGTACAGCGGCGAGGCGACGCCCGCGACGGCGTACGAGATGCGCACGTCGCCGTTGCCGAGCACGAGCCGACGCCCGTTGACCGCGTCGCAGCCGCGCCACAACTCGCCAGGGAACAGCGCGTGCAGCTTCAGGTGCCGGGGGAGCAGCGGTGCGTTGGCGCTGGTCTGCTGAGACGGCAGCGTCCACGGCCGCGCGTCGACGATCGCCGACGGGATCTCCCGGTGGTAGAGCAGCGAGGAGTCGGAGGAGAAGCCCTCCTCGCCCATCAGCTCCTCGTAGTACAGCAAGCCGTCGGGCCGACGGTGCTGCGTGTGCCGCTTGCGCGGCACGTCACCAACGGACCGGTAATGGGCCATTACAGGTTCCCTCGGCGGGCCTGCTCCCTCTCGATCGCCTCGAACAGCGCCTTGAAGTTGTTCTTGCCGAACCCGAGCGAGCCGTGCCGCTCGATCAGCTCGAAGAACACGGTCGGCCGGTCCTGCACCGGCTTGGTGAAGATCTGCAGCAGGTAGCCGTCCTCGTCGCGGTCGGCCTGGATCTTGTACTCGCGCAGCACCTCGATCGGGTGCCGCACCTCGCCGACCAGCTCGTGCAGGGTGTCGTAGTAGGCCTCCGGCGTCTCGAGGAACTCGACGCCCATCTCGCGCATCGCCTTGACGCTCTCCACGATGTCGCCGGTCGCCAGCGCGATGTGCTGCACGCCAGGCCCGTCGTAGAACTCGAGGTACTCATCGATCTGGCTCTTGCGCTTGCCCACCGACGGCTCGTTCAGCGGGAACTTCACCCGGTGGTTGCCGTTGGTCACCACCTTGCTCATCAGCGAGGAGTACTCGGTCGCGATGTCGTCGCCGATGAACTCCTTCATGTTCGTGAAGCCCATGACCCGGTTGTAGAAACCGACCCACTCGTCCATCTTGCCGAGCTCGACGTTGCCCACGCAGTGGTCGATCGCCTGGAAGTAGCGCTTCGGGTGATGCCCGGGCTTCGCCTTGAACGCCGTCGTTGCGGGCTCGAACCCGGGCAGGAAGATCCCCTCGAAGCGGGACCGGTCGACCAGCGTGTGCCTCGTCTCGCCATACGTCGCGATGGTCGCGAGCCGCACCGTCCCGCCCTCGCCGCTGACGTCGTGCGGCTCGACCAGGATGGTCGCGCCCTTCGAGCGGGCGTAGGCGACTCCCGCGTCGACGTCCGGCACCTCCATCGCGAGGTCGAACACGCCGTCGCCGTGCCGGCGTACGTGCTCACCGATGTCCGTGCCCGCGTGCGCCTCACCCGTCAGGACGAAGCGCGCCTTGCCGGAGTTCAGCACGTACTCGACCGCGTCGCGGGAGCCCGTCTCCGGTCCGCGGTAGCCGACGACGTTCATGCCGAACGCCGTGGAGTACCAGTGCGCGGCCTGCTTGGCGTTGCCTACGTAGAACCGCACGTGATCCATCCCCTTGACGGGGAACGGGTCGGTCTCGACGTCGTGGGCCACCGCGCCGACGAGCTCGTCCTCACTCAGCGGCTGGTCCAGGGTCTCGGTCACGCGTCCTCCTCGTCGAGTCCGTTCACCCTCAGCCTATGAGTCGGCTGCCCGACGAGGGCTCAAAAGCTGCGGAGCAGCCGGAACCAGACCGCCTTGCCGACGGGTTGGTGCAGGTCGATTCCGTAGTCATCGGTCACGGCGGCGACGATCGCCAGGCCACGTCCCGTCGTGGCGGTGTCGCTCCGGTCGCGCTGGGCCGGCAGGCGCGGGTGCCAGTCGCGCACCGAGACGGTCACGCTCGTGGCGGTGACCTCGATGGTCAGCTCAACCGCGGTCGCCGCATGCAGGACCGCGTTGGTCACGAGCTCGGACACGGCCAGCTCGGCCGACGGCCCGAGGTCGGCCGCGCCCACCTCGCTCAGCGCCTCGCGCACCAGCCGTCGAGCGTCGCCGGCGCTCGCCGGCACGGGGTCGAGCCGGACGGAGCGCTGAAGCAGCGCCGGCTCGCCCACGTCGTCATCCCCCGTCGTGCGCCAGCCCGATGGCGCGCACTTCCGTCCGGTTGTGCCCGCCGCCGTCGCCGGTCATGCCCACCTGGTCGAATGAATCTCGGCTACGGCGCAGCGCAGGTCAGGGCATGTACGTCGGCGCCGGCCAGCCTGGCCATGCGGGTAGCCGCCTCGTTGAGTCGAATCTCGGACAATGTCCCGTTGTGTACGGCGGTGACCAGCGCATCGCGCATCCGCACCGCCTGCCGGCCGTCCGTGGCGAAGGCCGCGTCGGCGCCCGCCGCGATCGCCCGGACGGCTGCCGCCGGGAAGTCCCAGCGCGTGTTGACCGCTCCCATGCCGAGGCTGTCGGTGATGGCGGCCCCGTCGAAGCCCATCGAGCGCAGCAGCGCGTAGGCCGCGGGCGACAGCGAAGCGGGCACGTCGCCGCCCAGCTCGGTGTAGTCGAGGTGGTTCATCATCACGACGTCGGTGCCGCTGTCGATGAGGTGCTGGAACGGAACGAGGTCGCGGGTCCGCAGCTCGGCGATCGGGGTGTCGACCACCGCCTTGCGGATGTGCGTGTCCGCACCCGACCGGCCCTGGCCGGGGAAGTGCTTCACGGCAGCGTCGACGCCTGCCTGCGCAAGGCCCGCCCGGAAGGCCGTCGCGTACGCCGTCACCCGCTCCGGGTCGGTGCCGAAGGACCGGTCGCCGATGATCCCGGCGGACGGCCCGTCGTCGAGGTCGAGCACCGGCGCGAGGTCGAGGTCGACACCGAGGTCCTTGAGCCGCGCGCCGAGGTCGGCCGCGAACTCCTGCACCTGCTCCGGGGTGTCCCGCCTGGCCAGCCGGCGCGGCGACGGGCCACCGCCGATGATGGCGCGCAGCACCGAGACGCGGCCGGACTCGGCGTCGGTCATCACGCGCAGCGGTCTCGGCGAGCGAGCCCGCAGCCCGGTGACCAGGCCTCGCACCTGCCCGGCGCTGCGCACGTTGGAGGCGGCCAGGAACACACCGCTGACGCCGACCTGCGTCACCGCCTTCGCCGTCTCCTCGTCGGCGGACGTCACGCCGGGTAGTCCGACGACGAGAGCAGCCCCGGCTCGCGCGGCGAGGGGAGCCGGCACGCAGGACGGGGGCACGACCGTCGCCACAGCCGGCGGGCTGGGCGTGGCGGGCGCCGCTGCGGCCACCGGCGGCGGGTCGGCCGCCAGGAGGATCACGGGTACGGCGACCATCGCGGCGAGGGTCGCGGCCACCGTGAAGTCGCGACGGGTGCGGTGCACCCGGTCACGGTACGTGAGCGCACCGCGGCTCGGAGCCGAACGGCGGACCGTGCGTGTCGAGGTCAGGCGCGCGATCCCCAGGCGTCCACGCCGGCCTGCGCCTGGCCGGACAGGCGCTGGATCTCGGTCATCAGCTCGTCGGTCCAGGTCCGCAGTGCCGCCGGCGATGCCGGCTGCCCCGCCGGCCACGTCATCGGCTGGCCGAACCGCATCCCGATCCGCCGCATCCGCGGCACGCGGGTGCCCGGCGGGGCGATGTCGAAGACGCCGACGGTGGCGCACGGCACGACCGGGACGCCGGTCTCGGCGGCCAGCCGGGCCACGCCCGTGCGGCCGCGGTAGAGCCGGCCATCGCGCGACCGCGTGCCCTCCGGGAACATGCCGATGAGACGACCTTCATCGAGCAGTCTTTTCGCGGTCCGCAGCGCCGCGGAGGACGCGTCGGCGCCGGAACGGTCGACCGGCACCTGGCCGGTGGCGGTGAAGAAGTAGCGCTGCGCCGCTCCTTTCACACCAGGCCGGGTGAAGTACTCGAGCTTCGCCAGAAAGGAGATCCGGCGGGTCCGTACGACGAGCGGCAGGAACAGCCAGTCGAGGTAGGAGACGTGGTTGCAGGCGAGGATCGCCGGGCCGCTGCGGGGCACCCGTCGTACGCCCTCGATCCGGGGACGGAACGCGACGGTGAGGACCGGCGTCAGCACGACCTTCGCGACCCAGTAGAGGTAGCCGCTCTTCTGGACGGGAGCCGCCGGCCCGGCAGCAACTGCCAGGTCGTCGCCGCTGGGCTCTGTCACACCTCCATCTACGCACACCTCGGCGCGCGACGGCTCAGGCCAGGACTCCGACGGCCTCGCGCCGCCGGGCCAGCCAGGCGCAGCACGCGACGACGCCGAGCTCGAGCAGACCGCACGTCGTGTCGAGCACGCCGATCGGCTCACGCTGACCGGCGGCAACGCCGAGCGGGATGCCGGCGGTGCGGGTCGCGGCCCACAGCAGGACCACCGCGAGGTTGCCGGCGATGCCCGCGGCGAGGATCCACGAACCGGGGCGGACGACGATGAGCACAGCCCAGCCGAGCTGCGCCACGGCGAGGGCCGCGAAGAAAGCGCCGTACTCAAACGACTCGGCCAGGTGGGGCGGGATCACGATCGCGTGGACCACCGCAGCGCCGATCGAGAGCGCAGCGGCCACGAGTGCCGCAGTCGGCACCTGCACGTCGTCGCACCGCGCGATCCAGGCGCGCACCTCGGACCAGCTGGCCCAGAAGGCCAACAGGAGGGCCGGACCGGCAAGTGTGCCCAGGTGGACGGCGTGGTGCGAGGCGGCGCCGGCTGCGCTCATGCCACGGCAGCCGAGACGGTCCGGGCATCGCACCAGCTCTGGAACGCGCTGCTGTCCATCGGCCGGCCGAGGTGGTAGCCCTGGGCGACGTCGCAACCGACCGCGGCCAGCGCCTCCAGCGTCTCCTGGTCCTCGACGCCTTCGGCGACGACGGTGAGACCGAGGTTGTGGCCGAGGTCGACGACGCTGCGGACGAGGATGCCGTCGTCGAGGTTGCTGAGCATGCCCATGACGAACGACCGGTCGACCTTGAGCTCGCTCACCGGGAGCCGCTTGAGGTAGCTCATCGAGGAGTAGCCGGTGCCGAAGTCGTCGATCGAGATCCTGATCCCGGCGTCGTGCAGCTCGGTCAGGGTGGCGAGCGCCCGCTCCGGGTCATGGGCGAGGGTGTTCTCGGTGATCTCCAGCTCCAGCAGGCTCGGAGCGACGCCGTACGCCGCCAGCAGCCCGAGGACCTGGTCGGTGAGGTCGACCTCGGCCAGACACCGCGGGGACAGGTTGACGGCGACGGACAGCTGCGTGCCGCCGGCCTGCCACCGGGCGACCTGCTCGATGGCCTTGCGCAGCACGTGCAGGGTGAACGGCACGATCAGGCCGGTGCTCTCGGCGACCGGGATGAACTCGCCCGGGGCGATCAGCCCGCGGGTCGGGTGGTTCCACCTGGCCAGGGCCTCGACCCCGATGAGCTGGTTGTCGGCGAGGGTCAGCTTCGGCTGGTAGTGGAGGACGAACTCGTCGCGCAGGATCCCCTGGCGCATCTCGCCGAGCAGGTTGAGCCGCTCGCGGGTCGCGGTGTCCTGATCGGCCTCGTACACCTGGTAGCCGTGCCGCGCGCGCTTCGCGGTGTACATCGCGATGTCGGCGTGGCGGAGCAGTGTGTCGATGTCGCCCTCGTCGAAGTGCGGTGAGACCGCGATGCCCACACTCGCCTCGACGTTGAGCAGCACGCCGTCGATGTCCATCGTCACGGAGATCAGCTCGAGGAGCCGCTTCGCGACCGCCACGGCAGTGGCCTCGTCACAGCGCGGCAGGATCGCGGCGAACTCGTCGCCGCCGAGCCGGCAGAGCAGGTCGTCGCCGCGGACGGCCCCGGCCATCAACGGGCCGACGCGGGACAGCAGGACGTCTCCGGACGCGTGACCGAGCACGTCGTTGACGTCCTTGAAGCGGTCGAGGTCGACGAGCAGCACCGACAGCGGCTCGCCACGCAGGGTGGGGTCGGCGAGCAGGGCCGCCGCGTGGTCGAGCAGCTGGGCGCGGTTGGGCAGCCCGGTGAGCGCGTCGTGGTTCGCCTGGTGCCGCACCCGGGCGGTCAGCGACTGCTCCGCGGAGCGGGCTGTCTCGTGCAGCTTCCAGTTGATGATCGCGCCGATGCATGCGGTGGCGAAGAAGAAGGCGTGCACGAAGGCCCAGCGCCACGGGTGCTCGATGGCGCCGCGGTGGTCGTAGACCGCTGTCGGTGCCAGCGTCCCGATGATGCCGTGGTGCACGAGCACGACCCCCACCGCGAGACCGAACGGAACCCAGTTCTCGTAGAGCGCTACGACGGGGATCATCACGAAGAAGTGGAAGTGCCCCTCGATGGATCCGTTCATCAGGTGGACGACCACCGCCGAGCTGAGCATCAGGCTGACCGCACCGATGCCGCTCCGGGCAGCGCGGGACAGGCTGCCTCGGGACGCGGCGAACGCACCGAGCGCGGGGACGGACACGTTGCTCAGGACGTCGGTGAGCGGCAGCCCCTTCGCCACGCTGGCGACCGCGAACACGACAGCGTGGAAGAGCAGCAGCCAGGTGACTGCGCGGTGGCGGACCCGCCACTGCGACTCGGGGAGGGTGGATCCCCGGGGGAACCAGCCGCCGAGGGAGCCGAGAACCGTGCCTGCGCCGTGGGTCTGGAGCGTCATGATCCAGATATCGGCAGCAGCATCGGCTCGCCCCAGACATGGATCACCTGTTTTGGCATCCCCCGACGGGACTACCAAATCGGGACATCGCGGACAGGAGTGGACTGCGGCCCCAGCGCAGCTCACAGCCGCTTGCCAGGTTCGAGGCAGGGAATTGCCGGGTTCGACGCAGCATGCTGGGCGGACCGTCGGCCGACTGAGGAGCAGCGCGCATGCCGTACCTGCGCTACGTGACCAACGAGCTGCGCCGGCGCAGGGCGCGGACCGTGCTCACCGCACTGGGCCTGGCGGCCGGCGTCAGCCTCGTCATGGGGATCGTGGGCGTCTCGGCCGGGTTGGACCGGGCGCAGGCCAAGGTCCTCTCCCCGCTGACGTCCGTGGGAACCGACATCCTGGTCACGCGAACCGTCGGGGTCACGTCGCCGACGAGCGCGTCACCGAGCCCGACTCCCGCACCGCAGACTGGCCGGGCGGGCGGCGGCGGGGGGTTCTTCGGCGGCGGTCCGGGCGGCCCACCCGGTGGCGGCGCCGGGAACCCGCTCGCTTCGCTCAACGACGCGGACACGACGGCGCTGCTCCACGAGAACAGCTCGGTCGTGACCGATCTCGCCAAGCTCGGCAAGCCGGGTACGACGTTCACCCGGGACTTCTTCCTGCCTGGCACGCTGCTGACCTTCCCCGACACGGCAGTGAGCCAGGTCGCGTCGGTCTCCGGTGTCACCTCCGCCGTCGGCGGGCTCTCGCTGCTCGCTCAGCACCAGACCGGCACCGTGCCCAACATCGTCGCCAGCGTGAAGACCGGCGGTGAGACGCTGACGTCGACTGTGCGGCCGGCTGCTCTCACGGAGGCGGAGCAGGCTGCGGTGCGCAGCTGCATCCAGGCCAGTGGCGGGTTCGGCGACGACGGGAACAACGCCAGCCCGCAGCCGCGGCCGAGCCCCGGTGCCGGAGGCGGTCGCGGTGGTCTCGGCGGGTTCGGGGGCGGTCGGTTCGAGAAGTGCCTGCCGGCCCGGTTCCAGGAGTACAACGCGCAGGTCGTCACCCCGCTGCGGACGATCACGCAGATCGTCAACCCGCCGACGACGGACACGACGAGCTCGAGCTACACGGTCGCGGGTGTCGACCCGGCATCGCCCGACGCGGGTCTGGTCACGCGCGCACAGGTCACGTCCGGATCGTGGTTCTCCGGTACGCCGGCGTCCGAGGTCCTCGTGAACACGGCGTACGCCTCGAAGAAGTCGATCGCGGTCGGCGCGACGCTTCCCATCAACGGCACTTCGTACCGCGTCGTGGGCCTGGTCAACCCGACGCTCACCGGCAACACCGCCGACGTCTACTTCCCGCTCTCGACGTTGCAGAAAGTCGCGAGCAAGACCGGTCGCGTCAACGCGGTCCTGGTCCGGGCGAGCAGCGCATCGCAGGTCGACAGGGTGGCTGCCGACATCAAGCGGCTGCTGCCGGGTGCGCAGGTCGTCACCACGAAGAGCCTGGCGGACAACGTCACGGGGAGCCTTCACAACGCCCAGCAGGTGGCATCCCGGCTGGGCGGCGTGCTGGCGCTGATCGTGCTGATCGCGGCGTTCGTCATCGCGATCCTGCTGACGCTGTCCTCGGTGGCGAAGCGGGTCCGCGAGATCGGGACACTGCGGGCGCTCGGCTGGTCGCGGCGGCGGGTCGTCGGCCAGATCGTGTCCGAGACCCTCGGTATCGGGCTGCTCGGCGGTGTCATCGGCGTCGGGCTCGGCTACCTGGTCGCGGCGGCGGCGCATGCGTTCTCGCCGACCCTGTCGGCGACCACCACCGGAGTGGCGTCTGCATCCTCCGTGGGTGCGTTGTTCAACCAGGCCGCGCCGGCGAGCGTCTCGACGGCGGTACGGCTGTCGGCGCCGATCTCGCTCGGGACGATCGCGCTGGGCATGGGCTGCGCCCTGGTGGGCGGTCTCATCGCCGGGACGCTCGGTGGCTGGCGAGCCGCCAGGCTGGCGCCCTCCGTTGCGCTGCGGGACCTCGGATGAGCGTCCCCGCAACCGATCCGGCGTACACCGAGCTCTACCGGCTCGAGGGCGTCGAGCGCCGCTACCAACGAGGCGGGAGCACGGTGCACGCGCTCGTCGGCATCGACCTCACGATCGACCGCGGCGAGCTGCTCGCGGTCGAGGGACCGAGCGGCTCGGGCAAGAGCACCCTGCTGCAGCTGCTCGGAGCGCTCGACACACCGACCGCGGGCCAGATCGCGTTCGACGGTCAGCAACTCGCACAGGCGAACGACAGGACGCTCACCCGGTTGCGCCGAGACGCGATCGGCTTCGTCTTCCAGCAGTTCAACCTCATCCCGACGCTGACCGCCGCGGAGAACGTCGAGATAGCGATGCTGCCGCTGAAGCGGACGCGCGGCGACCGGATGGCGCGGGTCGCGCTGCTGCTCGAGCAGGTGGGGCTCGCCGATCGCAGCGAGCACCTGCCGACCCGGCTCTCGGGCGGAGAGCAGCAGCGCGTCGCGATCGCCCGTGCCCTCGCCAACGAGCCACGCGTCGTCCTCGCCGACGAGCCGACCGGCAACCTCGACTCCGCCACCGCAGGTGACGTCATCGGCCTGCTGGCCGGGCTCTGCGCCGACTCCGGGGTGACGGTCGTCCTCGTGACGCATGACGAGGAGGTCGCCGGTCGGGCCCGTCGGCGCATCAAGCTCCGCAACGGGCAGGTGCAGAGCGACACGGTGTCGTAGCTGCTCGTAGGTTGCGCGCCATGGATGCCGAGCTGGTCGCTGACGCCGCGCGCTACCTCGAACACTGGCTCGACTACCGGCAACGGACGCTGCGCATCCCCGGGCTGGTCGGCGCGCTCGCCGTCGACGGCCGCCTGGTGCTGCATCGCGGCTACGGCCTTGCCGACGTCGAGGCTGGTACGCCGATGTCGGCCGACACCGCTTTTCCGATCGCGTCGCACTCGAAGACGTTCACGACCGCGCTGGTGCTGCGGCTCGTCGAGCAGGGCCGGCTGCGACTGGACGACCCAGTGGGCCGTTGGCTGCCGGACCTGGCTGCGACGTTGCATGGCGTGCAGATCGGCGAGCTGCTCAGCCACAGCTCCGGGGTGACGCGCGACAGCACGGCGTCGGACTTCTGGCAGCTGACGGGGGAGTTCCCGGCGGCGACCGCGCTCGGCGGGCTCAGCCAACCCGTGCTGGGTCGGCACGAGCGGTTCAAGTACTCCAACATCGGCTTCGGCCTGGCCGGCCAGGTCGTCGAGGCTGCCTGCGGCGAGTCCTACGAGGCGGTCGCGCGCCGCGAGCTGATCGACGTCCTCGGTCTCACCTCGACGACGACCGACACCACCGGCCGCGGCTGCGCTGTCGGCTACAGCGCCCGCCGTGGCGGCGCGGAGCGTCGGGCGCTGCCAGTGCCCAGTGCCGCGGCACTCGCCCCCGCCACCGGCTACACCTCGACGGCCGCCGACCTGTGCGCGTTCGCGACGGCGCTGTCGGACGGCGAGAGCGCGCTGCTCGGCGACGATTCGCGCCGGGCGATGCGGCGGGTGACCTGGCCCGGTGAGAACGGCGACCAGGACTACTGCCTCGGCCTGAGCCACACGACCGTGGGGGAGCGGCAGGTACACGGTCACGGCGGTGCCTATCCGGGCTTCATCACCTCGACCCGGTTTCTCGCGGCCGACCGGGTCGTCGCCGTCGTACTCACCAACGCGATCGACGCGCCGGCGCAAGAGCTGACGCTGACGATGCTCGCGATCGTCGACCACGCACAGGGGTGCGGCACCGACGACGGCAGCGCCGCGAGCGTGACCGGCCGCTACTCCGGCCTGTGGGGCACGTCCGACGTCGTGCGGCTGGGTGGGCGGCTGCTCGTCCTCGACCCCGAGCTGCCCGACCCGCTCGAGCGACGGACCGAGCTGGAACCCGCGGGCGACCGGGCGTGGACGATCACGCGCACCAGCGGCTACGGCAACCCCGGTGAGCAGCTGGTCTTCACAGGCGACACCTGCCGGTACGGCGGGATGACCCTGCGGCGGGAGCTCGCCTGGTAGGGCTGCCTGACGGCTGATCGGACGAGTCCGGCAAGATCACCGGTATGGACCACATCGAGCTGCCACCCGAGGTCGAAGAGCTGCTGCGCGTCGCGCTCGTCGCCGAGCTGACCGTCGTCGCGGAGGACGGCCGGCCGGTCAGCTACCCGCTGATCCCGTTCTGGGACGGCAGCCGGGTGCTGTTCACCTCGGCGGTGCTCTTCTCGCGCAAGCTCGAGCACATCGCCGACAACCCGAAGGTGTCGGTGTCGTTGAGCGACCCGGTGGCGATGCAGGGCGTCCCGTTCCACCGCGCCGTCATCCAGGGCGATGCGCGCGTGCTGACCGAGGAGGACCCGCACACCTCGTGGGAGGCGCTGCTTCCGCTGTGGCGGGCGAAGGAGCCGGCGATCGACTTCTTCATCAAGAGGCGGTTCGGCATTCCGCTGTTCTTCGAGCGGCACACGATCGCGATCGAGCCGAAGAAGGTCTTCCTCTGGCGGGACGGCGACACGTCGCAGGCGCCCGAGGTCAGCACCCCGCGCGTCCTGGCGGTGTCCTGATGGGCGCGCTGGCGGTCGAGGAGGCGGTGACGCGGTCGCGCACCTACCCGCACGGCGTCGTGTCATGGGTCGGTGCCGACGGCTATCCGATGACGGTCGCCACGTCGCATGCGGACGCGGCTGATGACGAGGTCGTGCTCGGTCCGTTGCCGACCAAGTCGATGCCGCCGAAGGGCACCGACGTCGGCGTCATCTTCAGCCACATCCGGCCGGTGCCCAACTACGGCTACGACGAGCGCCGCTACGTCAACCTGTGGGGACCAGCGCTGGCCAAGGGCGGTGTGCTGCGGGTCCGCCCGACCCGCGCGACCGGGTGGGACGAGGCGGAGACACCCTTCTTCGAGTACGCCGAACGCAACGTCAGCCGAGGCCGCGACTACCTGGAGAAGGCCGGCGCCCGCCCGCACCTGAGCGCGTTCTGGACCGTCTTCCTGGCGACCCGGCTGCCGTTCCTCACGGCAACCATCGTCCCAGTCGCACTCGGCGGCGCCGTTGCGGCGTACGACAAGATCTTTGCCTGGGGCTGGTGGCTGCTGTGCCTGCTCGCCGCCGTCGCTGCGCACCTGGCCATCAACGTCTTCAACGACGTCGCCGACGCCGACAGCGGATCCGACGAGGCCAACGTCAACCCGACGCCGTTCTCCGGCGGTTCGCGGGTCATCCAGTACGGCCTGGTCTCGCGCCGCACGATGGTCATCACCGCCGTCGGCCTGTACGCCGTGGCGGGTGCGATCGGGTTGCTGCTCGCTCTGACGCGCAGCACCGATCTGCTCTGGATCGGCGCGGTCGGCCTCGTACTGGGCTACGGCTACACCGCGCGGCCGTTCCGGTTCGTGCACCACGGGCTCGGCGAGCCCGTCGTCGCGCTCGGCTTCGGCCCGCTGATGGCTGCCGGTACCTACCTCGCCGTGACGAAGGACTTCAGCTGGGACGCGGTCTACGCCTCCGTTCCGGTGGGGCTGCTGTGCGCGCTGATCCTCTACATCAACCAGATCCCGGACCGGCCGGCCGACGCGGCCACGGGCAAGCGCACGCTGATCGTGCGGTGGTCGGCGTCGACCGTCGTACGCGGGTACGCCGTGATCTGCGCCGCTGCCTTCCTGCTGATCGCCCTCGGGCCGCTGCTGGGCATCAGCCCGTGGTGGACGCTGCTCGGACTGGGTGGCGCCTGGTGGGCCGTGCAGACCTACCGGCCGCTGGCGGCCAACTACGAGCAGCCCTACGCGCTGATTCCCGTCATGCAGAGCAATGTCGTGACACATCTGGTCACCGGGCTCCTGCTGGTGGCCGGCTACCTCGTGGCGGCGCTGCTCCGCTGACTTGTCGCCCGGCCGGCAAGCGAGCGGAATGCCGTGTTCACCTGTCGCGGTGGTCCATCGGTGCCATCCTGGCCATGACACGACAGGGGGGCCCGTGGCACTACCTACGCTCTCCCAGCTCGGGATCGGCCGGTTGTTCGACCTGGTGCCGGACGCGGTCGTGGTGGGGGACGTGTCGTCGGGGCAGGTTGTCGCCTGGAACCCGGCCGCGGAGCAGCTGTTCGGCTACCCCGTACCCGACGCGCTGGGGATGGCGCTCGAGCTTCTGGTGCCACCCGAGCTGCGCCAGGCCCATCTCGAGGGACTGGCGAGGTACGGCGCCGGGCACGGCGGGCACCTGACCGGCAGCAGCGAGCTGGTCGAACTGCCCGCACTGCACGCGGACGGGAGCCGGTTCTGGGTCGAGTTGAGGCTGGCTGCTGTGGACACCCCGACAGAGGAACGCCGCTACGTGCTGGCCGTCTTCCGTGACGTCACGAGCCGTCGGCAGGCACAGGAGGACGCCGAGGCGGCGCTCGCTCAGCTGTCGACGGCGAACGCATCCTTGCGAGACTTCCTCGCGATGGCGGCGCACGACATCCGCTCGCCGGTGGCCGGGGTGTCGATGACCCTGGATCTGCTCGCCCGCAAGTGGGACAAGCTCGAGGAAGGTCAGCGGCGGGAGCTCTTCGACGGTGCTCGTCGGCACACGGCGTTCGTGACGACTCTGCTCGGTGACCTCATCGATGTCTCGAGCATCGAGGCGGGGTCCCTGGCGCCCTCACCTGAGTCCGGCGATCTCGCCGAGATCCTTGGTGAAGCGGTCGAGCTGGCAGGGGTGGCTGCGCAGCTCGACGTGCCCCCTGGCCTGGTGCTCCGCATTGACCGCGCCCACCTCCAGCGCGCTATCGCCAACCTCATCACCAACGCGGGGAAGTACGGCCGTCCGCCGATTGTGGTCCGGGGCCGCGTCGAGGAGGGGGCGGTCGCCATCGACGTGGACGACGAGGGTGACGGCGTACCCGACGAGCTCGTCCCGCGGATGTTCGACAAGTTCGTGCGGGGTGACGGCACCGCCGGCGTCAAACCGGGTGCCGGCCTCGGCCTGGCCATCGTGGCCGGCCTCGTCAGGGCGAATGGCGGCGACGTCACCTTCGAGCGCAAGTCCGGCGGCGGCACTCGCTTCACGTGCCGCTTCCCCACGCCACCCACCACGCCAGTACCGCCCGCTCCTCGCACCGATCTCGACGGCTGAGCCTGCCGACGCAGCGCCGGCAGGGCGAAGGCACAATGCCGTCATGTCCTCGCCGATGACGTTCCCTTCGGATGCTGCCTCTCTGCCGGGTGGCGGCCACATGCCGTTGTTGGGGTTCGGCACCTGGCAGATCAAGGGTCCCGATGCTGTCCGGGCGACGGCAGCCGCGCTTCGCACGGGCTACCGGCACATCGACACGGCGACGATGTACGCGAACGAGGCCGAGATCGGCACTGCCCTCGCCGACTGCGGCATCGACCGGTCCGAGCTGTTCGTCACGACGAAGCTGCCGGGCAACGACGCGGGGGCTCCCCGGCGAACCCTCGACGAGAGCCTGCGCAAGCTGCAGACGTCGTACGTCGACCTGTGGCTCATCCACTGGCCGACCGGCGACGACGTGCGACTCTGGGAGTCGTTCGTCGAGGCCCGCGACGCCGGCCTCGTCCGCGACATCGGCGTCAGCAACTTCTCGGTTGCCCAGCTCGACCAGCTGGCTGCGCAGGGACCGATGCCGGCGGTCAACCAGATCCGCTGGAGCCCGCTGCTGTTCGACCCCGATGTCCTCGCCGGGCACCGTGACCGCGGCGTGGTGCTCGAGGGCTACAGCGCACTGCGGGGCGGGACGCTCGACCACCCGGTCATCGCCGAGATCGCTGCCCGGCTCGGCCGGACGACCGCGCAGGTCATCCTGCGCTGGCACCTGCAGCACCGGGTGGTGGCCATCCCGAAGTCTCAGGACGACCAGCGGATCGCGGCCAACGCGGAGCTCGACTTCGAGCTGTCCGGCGCCGACATGGCACTGCTGGACGGACTCGGCGGGAGCGACTGATGGCATGACCGGCTCCGTGCTGCCCGTCTTCGACGGGCACAACGACCTGCCCTACCGGCTGCGCCACCTCGGGCTGGACAGCTCGACCGAGATCGAGCGGTTGGAGCGCACACACACCGACCTCGACCGGCTGGTCACGGGGGGCGTGGGCGCGCAGTGGTGGTCGGTGTGGGTGCCGGGCGACATCCCGGAGCCGGATGCCGTCGTACAGGTTCTTGAGCAGATCCAGCGGGTGCACGGCTTCGTCGGCCTTCATCCTGATCGGATGTCGTTGTGTACGACGGCAGCTGAGGTCGAGGCGGCCCGAGCGCAGGGCCGCCTCGCGTCACTCATCGGCGCCGAGGGCGGGCACTCGATCGCGTCCTCGCTCGACGTGCTGCGGTCGCTCGCTCGGCTGGGCATGCGGTACATGACCATCACCCACAACCAGAGCACCGCGTGGGCCGACAGCGCGACCGATGAGCCGCGCTGCGGCGGTCTCTCCGACTTCGGCCGCGAGGTCGTCGCGGAGATGGAGCGGCTCGGCGTGCTCGTCGACCTCTCCCACGTAGCGGTGACGACGATGCACGCCGCGCTCGATGTCGCGACGAAGCCGGTGATGTTCAGCCACTCGTCCGCGCGGGCGATCTGCGACCACGTGCGCAACGTTCCCGACGAGGTGCTCCAGCGGCTTTCCGGCAACGGTGGCCTGTGCATGGTGACGTTCGTTGCGCAGTTCATCAGCCCGGAGGTCTACGCCTGGGAGCGCGACGAGCTTCCGGAGCGGGCCCGAGCCGCCGGCATCGACGAGGAGGACTGGAGCGCCCTCGACGTCTTCGAGGCGACGCTCGGCGACGTCGTACCGGTCGCGACGATCCAGCAGGTGGCTGACCACGTCGAGCACGTCCGCGAGGTCGCTGGTCTGCAGTCCGTCGGCCTCGGCGGTGACTACGACGGCTGCCGGACGCTCGCCCGTGGCCTCACTGACGTCACCGGCTACCCGGCGCTGCTGGACGAGCTGCGGACACGCGGCTGGTCCGACGACGAGCTGTCGAATCTCACCTGGCGCAACGCCCTTCGCGTCCTCCCCGGCGGCTGACCGAGCGAGGTGCTGGCGTCCTTGATCACGTCGATCTGGTCGGTTCCAAGCGCTTTGAAACCGCACAGAACCCCGTGATCAAGCTCGCCGCCCGCGGCGGACCCTTGGTGCTAGACCGCGGCGCCGACGCGAGTCGCGAGGCGACCCCCGAGGTGGACGCCCTCCACGGTGCCATCGGCGGCTCGCTGGAAGTAGCCCTTCATCCCCTTCGCCGGGCCCTCGTCGACGACGTAGTTGTCGGGCTTGCCGGCCAGCATCGCCAGGATGATCGGCGGCTGCTCGTCGGGCACCTCCTCGCCCGACTCGCGCAGCATCGCGGCCATCTCCGGCTTGATCGTGACGATCGCGGAAAGCCGCCCGTCCGCCGCCGTGATGTCGACGCTTGCGGCGATCGTTTCGAACCGCCCGAGGTACGGCGCCAGCTCGGCCTCCGGCAGTCGGATCGGCTCGGGTTCCGGGTCCTTCAGCCCCACGAAGTGCTCCAGCGCCCACTTCACGATCTCGTGGTTGAACTGCGGTCCGCTCGGTCCGCAGTTGGTCATCGAGATGACCGCGAAGCCGCGCTCCGGCACCATTGTGAAGTCAGAGTGCTGCCCGTTCGTCGTACCGCCATGACCGACGGTCTTCACGCCGTCGACCGCGGCGAGCAGCCAGCTGATGCCGACGGCGTCGCCGAGCGCGCTGCCGGCCATGTCGAACGTCGGCTCCTGCATCCGCTTGAGGTTGTCGGTGCTCAGCAGCTGCGTGCCGTCGTCAGCCTTGCCGTCACCGAGGTGGAAACGGGCCCAGGCGATCTGGTCGCGCGCGTTGGCGCTCATGCCGCCGGCGGGCGCGTTGCCGCGGGCCATCGCCCACGGCCGGGCGATCGTGATGGTGCCGTCGTCCTCGTTCTTGTGCCCGACGGCGAACCGGCGGGTCATGATCTCGTTCGGGAAGAAGAACGTGTGCGACAGGCCCATCGGATCGAGCAGCAGGTCACGGATCGCCTGCTCGTACGTCGTTCCGCAGACCCGCGCGATGATGAGCCCGGCGACGGACAGCGAAGCGTTGTTGTAGGACACCGTCGCGCCGAGCGGGCTCACCTGCTGCAGCCGCTCCATCCGGGCGACGTACTTCTCGAGGGCGTCGTCGCCGTCGCCGGTGTTGTCCATCATGTCGCCCTCCCAACCAGCGGTGTGGTTGAGGAGCTGCAGGACGGTGACGTTCTTTGCCACCTCCTCGTCGCGGAGCTTGAACTCCGGCAGGTAGGTGCGCACGGGTGCGTCGAGGTCGACCTTGCCCTGCTCGACGAGCCGCATGATCGCGGTCGCGGTGTAGGTCTTACCGGTCGAACCGAACTGGAAGAGCGTCTTCTCGTCGACCGGTAGTGGGTTCTCGATGCACGTCACTCCGGCGTACCCGTAGTGCTCCACGCCGTCGATGACGACGCCGACGGAGACGCCCGGTACGCCGAACTGCTCGGCGAGCTCGGTGACCTTGTCCTGCAGTGCGTTATCCGTCATCGCTCAGCCCACCCGAGGCGTTGCTCGGGCGCCGAAGTGCAGATAGCGGCCGCCGGCGTCAAGGCTGAAGAACACGGCGGGCGTCCATGGGTCATCAGCCTTCTCGCGGGCGACGAACCCGTCGCCCTCGAAGCGGCGCAGGGTCAGCACGGTTGGCTCGCGCTCTCCCATCGACTCGGCCAGCGGTCCGGTCGGGCGGATGGTTGCCTTGAGGTCGGACCCGTCGGCCTCGATAGTCATCTCGACGCCCTCGCGGACGTACCGGCCCTCGTACGCCGATGCGTCGAGCACGCCCGGGTCGTCGATGGGCGTCGGCCAGGCCGGCATCTCAACGCCCGCGAGCTCGCTGAACACCTCGTTGAACAGGTCCATGAACAGCTCGCGCATGTGGCCGCCATTGGCGAGCAGGGTGACGGACAGGCCGGTGTCCGGCAGGATCCGCAGGAAGCCGCCCTGCCCGAGCGTCGCGCCGTCGTGCCCGTAGACCTTGCGGCCGTTCCAGTCCATGAGGAACCAGCCGAGGCCCCACTGGTCGGCGAGCGTCCAGCGGTCTGGGATGTCGATCTCGGGCTGCTGCATCGCGACGATCGAGTCCTCGCTGAGGATGCGCGTGCCGTTCTTGGTGACGCCGTTGTCGAGGTGCAGGCGAGCGAATGCCAGTAGGTCGGTGGCCGTCATGTGGATGAGGCCGGCCGGTCCGCACGAGCGGTAGATGCCCCACTGCGGCGTGACGATCGGCTCGTCGGCGCCAGGCGGCTCGACGTGGCCCGTCGCGGCGCCGTACAGAAGTGCCTCTTCCGGAAGCGTGCCCGCGGATGTGAGTCCGAGCGGTGCGAAGAGGTTCTCCCGCAGAACCGTGTCCCACGTCTTGCCGCGGACGACCTCGATGAGGCGGCCGAGCAGGATGTAGCCGGAGTTGCAGTAGCTCATCGTCGCGCCGAGCGGGTGGTTCTGCTTCAGGTCGGCCATCGCGGCGACGTACTTCTCGAGGCAGTCATCGCCGCGGCCGGTGTCGAGAAACAGGTCGCCGTCGATCCCGCTCGTGTGCGACAGCAGATGGCGGGTCGTGACCGTGCGGGTCACCTCCGCGTCGGCGACCGTGAAGCCCGGCAGGTAGGTGATGAGCGGCTTGTCGAGGTCGATGAGCCCCTCGTCGACGAGCTGCATGGCGAGCACCGCGGTCCAGACCTTCGTGATCGAGCCGATCTGGAACAGGCTGTCGGTCGTGGCAGGGGCCTTCGTCCGAAGGTTCAGTACGCCGGCAGCGGCCGAGACGGTCTCGTCGCCGAGGGCGATGGCAAAGGAGGCGCCGACAACACCCCGCTTCTCTGCCAGTGCTGTGAGGCGGTCCTGCCAGTGCGCCGCGTCCAGTGCCATTCAGATCTCCTGTGATCGTCGAGGTCGTCAGCATCGGGGACGAGCGCCGAGGCGTGCATCGTCGGTTCGACACAAGCTGGGGCGCCGTTTTCGTTCGGGACGACCATTCTTGACCCCTTTTGAGTTCCGTGCATACTCCTAAGGGAGTACGAAGGGGGTCTCGTGGAGACCGAGAAGGTGTGCGTCAACCTGTCCGCTGCCGAGCTGGGCACCATCGACGTGCTGGTCGCGCAGGGCCTCTACACGTCCCGGTCCGACCTGATCCGGGCCGGCGTACGCGCGGTCACGGACCAGCACGAGCCGGCCTTTCGCAAGGCGACGGAGCACGCGACCTGCCTCGGCGTGATGATGCTCGGAAAGCGCGACCTCGAGCACACCTTGCGCGAGGGCAAGCGGCTGAAGATCTTCGTCGTCGGCATCCTGCGGCTCGACCCCTCGGTCAGTCCCGACCTTGCCGACGAGGCGATCGAGCACATCCAGGTGCTCGGGTCGATGCGCGCCCCGGACGCCGTCATGAAGCGCCTCGAGGACCGCATCACCCGCAACCTCGACGGCGCGAGCTGGCTCTGAGCCTGGGCCGTTCGTCGGCGGGTACGAGCCGGCGACCGCCCGGTCGTCGGGTTCGACGTGTCGCCGGGCGTCACCTTTCCGGTCTACTGCCGGGAACGTGACAGGGCAACCGGCGAGAGGCAGACCATGAAGCCGTGCCGCATCCAGCCGTGGCCGGTGGTTGCACTTGGGCTGGCCCTGGCGCTCTCGGCCTGCGGCTCGACCGTGCAGCAGCAGGGCACGGGCGCTGCGGGCCAAGCCGAGGACGCGCTGTCCGGCGCCGACGGCCTGGGCGGCGCGGCCGCGCCGAACGGCGGCACCACGGGTGCGGCCACCGGCGGCCTCACTGCCCCGGGCACCGGCAGCACGGGCGGGTCATCGCTGGGGACGACCGCGACCGGCGGCGGCGCGACCGGCGCGGCCGGGACCGCTGGTGCCGTCGCCTCCGGTACGGGGGAGTCGACCACGTCGGACGGCACGGTGCTGGGCCCCGGTGTCACCGCGACGACCATCGCCGTCGGCCTGCCGTACACGACCAACGCGCAGGCGGCGGGGGACGCGCTCGGCGTGGTCGCGGGCGGAGGGGATCAGCGCGCGCAGTGGAACGTCATCATCGACGACCTCAACAAGCACGCGCACGGCATTCTGGGCCGCAAGATCGTGCCGGTGTACCACGCGACCGACGCCACCTCTTCGGACACCTACGACGCGCAGGAGCAGGCGGCGTGCTCCGACTACTTCGAGGACCACAAGGTGTTCGCCGTACTCAACGGATCCGTCAACGGGGTCCTGCGTGCGTGCGCGGAGAAGGCGCACGCCGTGAACATCTACGAGGACCTGTCGGACGCGTCCGCGCCGACGTTCCGGGCGTTCCCGCACTACGTCGAGGTGGGCAACCTGCGGCTCGACCGGATGGCTGCCAACTGGCCGGCGTTGCTCGCCGCGCAGAGCTACTTCACCAAGTGGGACACCAGCACCGGCGCGCCGGGCGTCGCGCCGGTGAAAGTCGGCGTGCTTGCTCTCGAGGAGCCGGCCAGCCGCTATGCGATCGACCACGCGCTCAAGCCCGCGCTGGCCGCTGCCGGCTACGGCAACCCCGACGTCGTAACGGTGCAGAGCCCCAAGAGCACCCAGGACAGCGGCTCGACGATCTCGGCGATCCAGGCAGCGGTGCTGAAGTTCCGCTCCGACGGCGTGACGCACTTCCTGCCGCTCGACATCGGCGCGGGCCTGGCGCTGTACTTCGGGCTCAACGCCGGCAACCAGAACTACTACCCGCGGTACGGGCTGACGACCAGTGACGGCGTGCAGACCCTCATCGACCAAGCGAGCTTTCCCAAGGCGCAGCTCAACGGGGCCGTCGGCTACGGCTGGTACCCACTGATCGACCTCAGCGTGTCCCGCAATCCTGACAACGGGCCCTACAGCAACGCCTCGCGGCGCACCTGCTTGAAGCTGATGTCCGACGCGGGGCAGAACCTCAGCACCGCCGTCGAGAAGCGCAGTGCGGTGTTCGAGTGCGATGAGATGCACTTCCTCAAGGCGGCACTCGAGTGGGGCGGACCGTCCGTCACCCAGGCGTCGTTCCTCGCCGGAGTGGCAAAGGTCGGTACGACGTTCGCCGCCGGCAACACCTTCTCGACGGTCTTCGGCTCGAGCCTGCATGACGGGGTGTCCAGCGCGCGGCTGTTCGCTTACGACACCAAGTGCGGATGCTTCAACTACACGAGCGGGGTGCGGCCGCTGAGCTGACCGCGCCCGGCCTCGTTCGCCCGGACGAGCCTGCTCACCCCGCTTGGGCCGGACCTACGAAGCGAACCCGGGCAATCCGGGCGAAGATAGGCCCCCACCCGGCAGGCCGACGCTCAGGAGGTGTGCATGAGCCAAGCTCGGCTCACCTCCGGTCTGGCCCTCCTGGCGCTTGCGCTGGCTGCGTGCGGAAGCACCGCGGCCTCCTCGACGGCCAGCGGAGCTGTGGCCTCTCAGGCCAACGGCGGAAGCGGGCTTGGCGCCGCCCCGGGGGCCGGCCTGCCCATCGACGGCTCGGGGCTCGGCGGCACCACGGGTGGCGGGCCGAGTGCCTCCGGTAGCACCGGCGGCACCGGCCAGGCGGTTTCCGGGAGCACGGGTGGCACATCGTCAGCCGGTACGACGGGGTCGCCCGCGGGTGCGACCGGAGGTACGAGCACCGGCGGCGCGGTGGCCATGGGTCCGGGCGTCACCGCGAAGACGATCACGATCGGCTTCAACTACACGAAGGACGGCACGGCGGGCAACGCCGCGATCGGATCGAACCTCGGCCAGGGCGACGAGCTGAACGAGGCGAAGGCGGTTCAGGAAGACATCAACGCGCACGGCGGGGTGGCCGGCCGCAAGCTCGAGATCATCTTTCACGCCTACAGCAACCAGTCCACGGACAGCGGCAGCGTGCAGGACGAGTCGGCCTGCCAGGACTACGTCCAGGACCACAAGGTGTTCGCCGTCGCCGGCGCCGGCATCAGCGAGACGTTGCCCGGCTGCTTGACGAAGGCCGGCGTACTGAACGCGGCGTCCGGCAAGATCATCAGCGCCGACAATGCCTTCTACCGCCGGTACCCCCACTACGCCGATCTCGCGAGCCTGACGCAGGACCGGATGATGCGCGACCTAGCCGCGCGGCTGGTCGCCAAGCGGTACTTCGACGGCTGGAACAGTGCGACCGGTGCACCCGCGACCACACCGGCCAAGGTCGGCATCCTCACGTTCGACGGCAGGACGGAGTGGGAGACCCCGCTTACGAGGATCCTGCTGCCTGCGCTCAAGGCCGCCGGTCACCCGGTAGCCGACCAGGACATCTTCCGCGCCCATTACGCGAGTACGACGACAGAGGCGGGGCCGCTCGCCGGCGACATGCAGAGCGCCGCCCTGCGCTTCCGCCAGGACGGCGTCACCCACGTCATCTTCCTCGACGGCAGCGGGCTGATGAACCTGTTCTTCAGCCAGAACGCAGCCAACCAGCACTACTACCCGCGGTACGGCGTCAACTCGGCGACCGGCATGCAAGCGCTGGTCGACGGCGGCGACATCGACGCCAAGCAGCTCAGAGGCGCTTTGGGCATCGGCTGGCTGCCGGGCCTCGACCTGCCTGCTTCGGCAAGCGGTCGCTACGCGACTGCCGGCGGGCGGCACTGCGCAAGCGTGTTGAGCAAGGCCGGGTTCACCTTCACGGACACCAACAGCAGAACCATCGCGTACGGCGCCTGCGACCAGCTCTACTTCATCGCAGCTGCCATCAACGGCGCCGGCCCCAGCGTCACGCTGCAATCCGCCCAGGCCGCGATCGACCGGCTCGGGTCGAGCTTCGTCCCCGCGAACATCCCGGCTTCGTACTTCTCGGCGAGCCAGCACGACGCCGTCGCAAGTGTCTACGACCTGGCGTGGGACGACGGCTGCGGTTGTGCGAAGTACACCGACGGCGGTCACCATGCCGGCTGAGGAGGAATGGACAAGATGATGCGGCGACATGGAACGCGCGTGATGCCAGCCGGGCTGGCACTGCTGCTGCTCACCGCTTGCGGCTCCACGGCCTCGACCAACGGGGGGAGCGGGGGCGCCGCGCTCCAGAACAACGGCGGTCAGGCCGGCCTCGGCGCAGCTCCTGGCAGCACAGCTGGCAGCGGCCTTGGCGGGGCGACTGGCACAGCGAACGGCGGTACGACGGGCACTGCCGGCGGCGGCACGCTTCCGGGCACCACCGGCGGTACGGCCACCGGCGGGACGACGGGGTCGGTGTCAAGCACGACCGGCGGCTTCGGCGGGACGACCGGAGGTACGACGGGGGGCGCGGTGGCGAACGGCCCTGGCGTCACCGCGACGACGATCGCGCTCGGAATCCCCTACTGCAGCGACTGCGCAGCCGCGAACGGCGCGCTCGGCGCAGACGGCGAGGATCCCGGCGACACGCGGCGCTACTTCCAGGCCGCACTCGACGAGGTCAACAACCGAGGCGGGGTGCTGGGCCGCAAGCTGGTCCCCGTCTACCACCAGATCAGCGCGAGCGACAGCGTCGACGTCTCGGCGCAGGCGATGTGCGAGACCTTCACCAAAGACAACAAGGTCGCGGCGATCTTCTTCCGGACGCAGATCATCGACGAGTGCGCCAAGAAGGCCGGGATCATCGCCGTGAGCGACAGCGGCTCCGGACGCCTCTTCGCGCAGTACCCGAACCTGTTCTCGCCATCGACGATCCGGTTCGAGGGCCTTGCGGCAGCGACAGTGAAGGGCATGCTTGCGGCCGGCTGGCAGAAGCCGACGACGAAGTGGCCCACCGGCAAGATCGGCCTGATCACCTGGGACGACAACGAGTACAAGTACGCGGTGGCGCACGGCTGGCAGCCCGCGTTGCAGTCCGCCGGACTCAAGGCGGACGTGAAGTACGTGGCGATTCCGCAGAGCGACAAGTCGCTCGCCGATTCCAGCTCGGCCATTGCCTCGGCGGTCCTGTCGTTCCGCGACCAGGGCATCGACCACGTGTTCATCGCCGACGGCGCTGCGGGCGTCTTCAGGGGCGGAGGCCTGACACTGCAGTTCCTGGACGAGGCCAAGTCGCAGCAGTACTTCCCGCGCTACGGCTTCAACACCAACAACGCCCCCGGCGACTCCGCCCTGCCGGCCGACGAGCAGTCGGGCATGCTGGCGGTCGATGCCAACGACCTCATGGCGTCCAACGACCAGGGCATCGCCCCGAACCCGCAGCGCACCCGCTGCTACGCGGTCATGCAGAAGAAGGGCCTCAAGACCACCGACGGCAAGGCCACCGGCCTGACCGCGCTGGAGGCGTGCGACACCGCCTGGTTCGCCGAGGCGATCTTCTCGCACTCGCGCAGCTTCGTCCTGGCCGACGTCATCGCCGGCGGCGAGTCGCTCGGGACCTCCTTCCGCTCGCCGTACGCCTTCGGCACCCGGCTCGGTCCAGGGAGACACGACGGCCTGACGTTCTTCCGCAACTCGCGGTTCGACGACGCCTGCGCCTGCATGAAGTACACCTCCAAGCCGTACGAGCCCTGATCAGGAGAGCCGTGACCGACGCACAGCAGATCCGCGACCTCATCGAAGCCGAGCGAGCCCGCTTCGACGTCGCCGGTCTCTCCGTCGTCGTCGTAAAGGACCGCGAAGTGCTGATCGCGGAGGGGTTCGGCAGCCGCAACCTGGAGGAGGACCTGCCGGCAACGCCCGAGACGCTCTTCGCCATCGCTTCGGACAGCAAGCACTTCACCGCCGCGCTGTGCGCGACGTTCGTCGACGAGGGCAAGCTCGAGTGGGACAAGCCGGTCCGGGACGTGCTGCCGTGGTTCCGGTTGCAGGACCCGCACGCAACCGAGCTGGTGAGCATGCGTGACCTGCTCGCGCACCGCACCGGGTTGCCGAGGCATGACGCCATGTGGTTCTGGGGCGGTAAGACGCCCTCGTCGGTGGAGGTCGTACGCCGGCTGCGGCACCTGCAGCCGTCGGCGCAGCTGCGGCAGGTGTGGCAGTACAACAACCTCTGCTACACGACTGCGGGCTACATCGCCGGTGAGCTCGCGGGGTCCGATTGGGAAACCGCGCTCCAGGAGCGCATCTTCGACCGGCTCGGCATGAAGCGCACGACCGTCGGCCGCAAGGCGGCGCACGCTACGGGTGACTTCGCGACGCCGTACGACGATCGCACTGGCTCGAATGTGGCCGTCCCGTCGATCGGCGATGGCTCAGTGGGACCGGCGGGCGGGATCTGGTCCAACGCGGAGGAGATGGCGAGCTGGGTGCTCGCGCGGCTCGATGTCCCACTGCCCGACGGCAGCACGCTGCTGAGCCGCAACGCGCTACGCGAGCTGCACGCGCCGGCAATGGTCACGCCGGCCGGACCGATGGAGCTGCCCGGCGTACACAGCCTCGGTTACGCCCTCGCGGCGAGCGTCATCTCCTACCGCGGGCACAAGCTCGTTCACCACGGCGGTAACTTGCACGGCTTCTGCTCCAACGTCTACCTCGCGCCGGAAGCAGGTCATGCCGTTGTGGTGCTGGCCAACGCGCACTCCTCCGGCATCCGCACGGCTCTGCCGCTCGCGGTCTTCGACCGGCTGCTCGGGCTCGAACCCGAGCCGTGGGGTCAGCGGTTGTTCGACCTGATGGGCGCCATCAAGGGCGGCATGCGCGAGGCGACGGCGCACCGCAACACCACGGCCGCGGGCCGTCCGCCCAGCCGCCAGCTGTCGGAGTACGCCGGTCGCTACAAGCACCCGGCGTACGACCTGTTCGAGTTCCGCGTCGACGGCGACGAGCTCGTCCCGGTCTGGCACGAGCTCGACGGCATCAAGCTCAAGCACCGCGATCTCGACACCTGGGACCTGTTCCTCGGCAGCCACTACGAGGACCTCGCGATGCCGGTGGTCTTCCGGAGCGGACCCGACGGCGTCACCGGTGTCGAGATCGCGCTCGAGCCGGCCGTCGACCCGATCCTGTTCGCGCGTGAGCCGGCGGAGCTGGGCAAGGCACAGCTCGAGCGGCTGGCCGGCAGCTACGCCATGGGTCCGCTGACGCTGATCGTCTCGGTCGGCCCGGACGGGCTGGTCGCTGAGATCGCCGGCGGCGCGCCGACCAAGCTCACAGCGAGGGACGAGATGCACTTCGACGTGCCGGGCAGCTCGGGGACGCGGGTGTCGTTCGTCCTCGGTTCGGACGACACGGTCGAGTCAGTCGTGGTGGAGCCGGCAGGGGTGTTCCGCCCGGTGGGCATGATGTCGGCATGAGGACATCAGTGCAGCGGGCGGCGCTCCTCGCTGTCGTGACGTTGCCGATGACGCTGCTCCTCGCGTCCGCTGCGGCGGCCACCACTGTGTCGGCCGGCACCGGGACAGTCACCGTCGGCGTCTCGACCGACGCTTGGTACGCCGCATCCTCGGCGTGCACGGCCAGCCCCACTGGCTGCCTGCCGGCCGCGCCGCCGGCGTCGCCGTATCCCGCGAAGTCCTTGCAGATCGGCGTTGCCGCGGGACAGGAGGAGTCGCGGGCTTACCTCACGCTGAACCTCGCCGCTCTCCCGGCCGGAACGAGCCTGACCGGCGGAACGCTGCGGCTCCCCGTCGGCGGCAACCAGGACGGCTCGGTCTCGCCCGACATGGCAACGCTGCAGGCCTGCCTGGCAACAGGCACCATCAAGGACGATGTCGAGGGCTCGGCGGACAAGCCGCCCGCAGTCGACTGCAAGGGCGCGTCGTCCAAGGCGAAGTACGCCGCGGCTGCGGGCTCCGTTCCGGAGATGTTCACCGTCGACCTGACCCCCTTCGCGTCGGCTTGGAGCGCCGGCAGCACCTCGCAGGGCATCGCGCTGATCCCCGCCGATGACACCGCGGCGCCCAGCACCTGGCACGTCTCGCTCTCGGCTCACGACCGGGATGTCCCCGCGCCGCAGCACATCAGCGCGACAGTGTTCTACGCGTCCTCGGCCGGCGACGTCCAGGCTCCCGCCAGCGGCGACGTCGGGGCGACGCCCGCCACGACGACATTCGACTCGGGCTCCGCCTCGTTCGCCGCACCGCCACTCGCGCCCGTTCCCTCGGCGCAGCTTCCGGCGAACGCGCCCCCGGCAACCCCCGAGATCGCAGCACAGGCGCCACCCGTCGCGCCGGTGCAGGTGCAGCAGCAGGCGGCCGTGACAGTGGGGGGCTTTGCCTACCCGGGTGTCTTCTTGCTGCCTATCCTGATCGCGGTCGTCGGCGGCTGGTTGGCTCGGGCGCTGACGAGGGATCTCACCCCGGCGTTCTGATGCGGCGTTAGAGGGTGAGCTCGGTGACCGAGGTCGTCAGCTCGTCCAGCACCGCCCGGTCGACCTCGACACCGAGACCGGGTCCGGTCGGGACGCGCACGTGACCGTCCTCCAGGACGAAGGGCGCCGTCAGGTCCTGCGTGTAGTAGCGGTCGGACGCCGACGTGTCGCCGGGCAGCGTGAAACCGGGAAGGCCGGCGAGCGCGACGTTGGCGGCCCGGCCGATGCCGGTCTCGAGCATGCCGCCGCACCAGACCGCTATCCCGTTCGCCGCACACACGTCATGCACCCGGCGCGCCTCGAGGTAGCCGCCGACGCGGCCGGCCTTGATGTTCACGATCGAGCATGCGCCGATGGCAATCGCGTCGGCGGCTGCACGGGCCGAGTCGATCGACTCGTCCAAGCACACTGGTGTGCGGATCTGCTTGGCCAGCTCGGCGTGCCCACGCACGTCGTCCTCGGGCAGCGGCTGCTCGATGAGCAGCAGGTCGAAGGGGTCCAGCTGCGTGAGGTGCCGCGCGTCGCCGAGCGTGTACGCCGTGTTCGCGTCGACCTGCAGAAGGATGTCGCCGAACTTCTCGCGTACGGCGCGCACGGGCTCGATGTCCCAGCCTGGTTCGATCTTCAGCTTGATGCGCAGGTAGCCCTGGGCGAGGTAGTTCTCGACCGCGGTGAGCAGCTTCGGGATTGAGTCCATGATGCCGACGCTGACGCCGGACGGCACGGTGTCCTTGACCGAGCCGATCTCGTCAGCGAACGAACGGCCGGCGGCCCGCAGCTCGGCGTCGAGGATCGCGAGCTCGACGGCAGCCTTCGCCATCGGGTGTCCCTTGATCGGCTCCAGCACGTGGGCCACGCGGGCCGCGGTCAGGCGATCGCCGTACGCAACGAGCCTGGGAACGAGGAACTTGGTGATGACGTCCGCCGCGGCGTCGGCGTACTCGTAGCTGTAGAGCGGTGACTGCATGGCGACGCACTCGCCCCAGCCCTCAGCGTCCGGCGTCTCGACCCGAACAAGCAGGACGTCCTTGGTCGTCTCCGTCCCGAACGACGTGCGGAAGGGCGCGACCAACGGCAGCTCGGCGCGACGCAGCTCGACAGCGTTGAGCTTCATTCGGAGATCTCCTCCAAGAGGTAGCAGCCGCTACGGGTGAAGCCGGTCGCGACAAAGGACCCGGCCAGCAGCGGTTCGAGTGCCGCGCGGCTGCACTCGCGCCACTGTCGGGCCACCTCGGGGTCCGTGCGCCGCATTGACTGGATGTCGTGCGGGATCTGCACGAGCACCTGTCGGGTGCCTGGTGGAGTCGGGTCGAGCTGCGGACGGCCCTCGATGTCGCGTAGGGCCAGATGGGCACCGCCGCGCACCAGGGTGTCCGCGTCGTGGTCTTCGCGGTCACCGTCGGCAGCCCGTCGGACGTACGGCGCCTCCAAGCTCCAGAGCGCGACCGCGCGATCGCTCTCGTCTCCCGCGTTCTGGGCGTCGTCCATCGCGCCGTAGAAATCGACGAGATACCCCACGGCGCGAGCACCGAGCTTGGAGATGTTGAACCACGCGTTACGGCGAAGCAGCGGGTCATAGGTCCAGCTGACGGTTCGCAGGCCGCGCTCGAGCGCCCAGGCCCGCTGGTGCAGCTTGAGGGCGACCCCGACGTCGCGTCCCTGTACGTCCGGCATTACCGCGGAGATGTGCGAGTGCAGGCCCGCCTCGGACCCGTCGGTGTGGAAGGCGAGGCTGGCCGCGACCAGTCGCTCTCCGTCGTACGCGCCGGACACGTAACCGCCGGCATGCGAAAGCGCCCGCATGAGGTCGGGTGAGACGGGCGCGGCCCGCGTCTCGGTCTGCCAGACCGACTGGTAGAGCGCGGCGGCGGCGTGCAGTCCCTGCAGATCGTGCAACTCGACGACCCGTACCCGCGCCCGATCGGCCATGTGCAGGGCCTGCTCTGCCGCGACCGAAGCCGTCGACGGGTCCGCCAGATGGCGGACGGTGGTCTCGCGGGTCACCTCGAAACGGTCCCGCATCACGCGCGCGTTGTCCTCGTCGTTTTCGCCCAACCGGGTCGTCGCTGTTCGTCGCGGCGGCCGATGGGCGCCTGCCCTGGCCGAGGCTTCGTCGGTTGCACCGAAGCCCGTCCACCGGGTTGGGCGTCAGAGACAAAGCGGGGGGACCGTTCGACAGGGGACGATGCATGCTTCCGGTGACCCGAAGGAGTGCGGTGCGACGCAGGTCAGGACGGCTCGCAGCGGTCATCGCTGCTCTCTCGCTGCTGACGTCGGGGTGCGTCGCGCAAGGGCTCGCCTTCCGGATCGACGACCGGGTCAGGATCGATGCCCCGAAGGCCCGCAGCCAGGTCACCTTGCCGGTCACGGTGCGCTGGAGCGTCAAGGACTTCACCGTCGTCGCTCCGGGCATCGAGGCCACCGCCACGGACCATGCCGGGTACTTCGGGGTCTTCGTCGACCAGACCCCTCAGCCCCCGGGCAAGACCCTGGCGTGGGTCGCGCGCAAGGACCGAAGCTGCCGGGTCTCAGACGGCTGCCCCGACGCGGAGTACCTCGCCGCCCGCAACATCTACAGCACGAGCCAAACGCAGATCACGTTCGAGCAGCTCCCCAGACCGAGCGACACCAGCAAGAAGGAACGTCACAACGTGACGATCGTCCTGCTCGACGCGAAAGGCCGTCGCATCGGTGAGAGCGCCTTCTACGTGGAGTTCGTCGTGAAGCGGAAGGCGCTGTGACGATCGCGCCTCCCGGCCGTCTCGGCGAGACGGGTGAGACGGCCCATCTCGCCAAGATCCACGCGGCGGAACGGCTCGTCGACGAGGTCAGCCAGACCCGCGAGCAGCTCCGCGACGAGGCCCGAGCCACCCTCGGCGTCACGGGTGACGACAGCAAGCCGCCGCCGTTGAAGCAGACTCTTCGTGATCACCGAGTCACGGTCTATCCGCTGTTCGTCCTCGGCCTGCTGTCGATCGTCGACACCTTCCAGTTCTACGCGTTCTCGGCGCTGACACCAGAGATCAGCCGAACGCTCGGCATCGGGATCGGCACGGTCACGCTGCTGGTGGCCCTCAAGACACTGGCCATCTCGCTGTCCCCGCTCCCGCTCGCGGCGATGGTCCAGCGGGTCCCCCGGCGGGCCTTGCTTTGCATCCTCACTGGAGCGGTATGGGCAGTCGCCACGCTCTACACCGGCTTCACCGTGGGCACTGGGACCTTGGCCCTGGTTCTGGTCATCGATGGGCTCTCCTCGGGAAGTGTCGCGGCGATCCACCAGCCGTTGCTCATCGACAGCTACCCGCCGGCAGCGCGGGTCCGGGTCTTCAGCTACTACGGCGCGGCGACCAGCTTTGGCAACGTCATCGCGCCGCTCCTCGTTGCACTGCTGGCCTATCTGGAGTTCAGCTGGCGCGGCGTGTTCTTGGTCTTCGGCCTGATCTGCTGCGGCGTCATGCCGGTCACGCTGCGCCTGCGTGATCCCGGCTTCGGCAAGTACGACACCCAGCAGCTGCGGGCAGCAGTGCACGAGCTGCACGGCGAAGCGAACCTCGGCGAGGACGACGTCTCCCTCGGGTTCTTCGAGATCTGCCGCCGCCTCTTGCTCATCCCGACGATCCGCCGGCTGCTGCTCGCCTTTGGTGTGTTCGGGCTACTGCTCATCCCCTTCCAGACGATTCTGTCGTTCTACCTCGATGAGCAGCTTGGGCTGGGTCCCGTGCAGCGCGGTCTGTTCTTCGCCGCTTACTCGGGCGCGAGCGTCATCGCCCTGGCGCTCTACGGCCGGCGCGGCGAGCAGATGTTCCGGAAGAACCCCGGTCGGGTGCTGGAGGTCTCCGGCCTGATGCTCGGGCTCGGAGTCAGCCTGATCGTCGTCGCAGTTGCCGTGCCGAACACCACCGTGACCATCATTCTGTTCGTTCTGGCCTCGGCCGTCATCTCCATGCTGTCACCGGCGCTCGGAATCGCGCTCCTTTCGGTGGTGCCGGCCCGGATGCGGCCGCACGCGTCGGCGCTGTACGGAATCTTCCTGGGCGGGGTGGGCGGTCTCGCGGGAGCACTGCTGCTGGGCGGCGTGCAGAGTCGCTACGGGTTGACCGGGGCGCTGATCAGCCTGCTCGTTCCCGGCGTACTCGGATCGCTGTTGCTTCGCAACGCAGGCAAGTACGTCCAGCCAGACCTGGACCGGATGATCGACGAGGTCCTCGAGGACGAGGAGATCAAGCGCATCACGACCGGCGGCGGCCGCCTGCCAATGCTGTCCTCGCGTGGGATCGACTTCTCCTACGGGCAGCTGCAGGTGCTGTTCAACATCGACTTCACCGTCGACGACGGCGAGATGGTGGCGCTGCTGGGCACAAACGGGGCCGGTAAGTCGACCCTGCTGAAGGTCATCAGCGGCATCGGACTGCCCACTGCGGGCAGCGTCCGCTTCCGCGGGCAGGACATCACCTACCTCGATGCCGAACGCCGCACAAAGCTCGGCATCACCCAGATCCCCGGCGGTCGAGCCGTCTTCGGCCCGCTCACCGTCGTCGAGAACCTTCGGTCCTATGGCTACTCGCTCGGCAAGGACCGCAAGAACCTCAACGCGCTGATCGACGAGTGCTTCCAGGCGTTCCCGCGCCTGGCGGAGCGACGCAACTCCTACGCCTCGACGCTCTCCGGTGGAGAGCAGCAGATGCTCGGCTTGTCCAAAGCGCTGGTGATGAAGCCGCGCCTGCTGGTGATCGACGAGCTCTCACTCGGGCTGGCCCCGATCATCGTCGAGCAGCTACTGGAGATGGTGCGGCAGATCAACCAGACCGGCACTGCCGTCGTCCTCGTCGAGCAGTCGGTGAACATCGCGCTCAGCCTGGTCGAGCACGCCTACTTCATGGAGAAGGGCGAGATGCGCTTCGACGGGGCAGCCGCCGACCTGTTGGCCCGCGACGACTTGCTGCGTGCGGTCTTCCTCGAGGGCGCCCCGAGCCACGACGGTGGCTCATGAACAGGTCAGTCGTGATGCGGATCGTGTCGACCGTCATCGGTTTCGCGGCAGTCGGCGCTATCGGCCGGTTCACGCCCTTCGAGACGCCGCTCCCCGTCATCGCGCTCGGCACGATCATCGGCCTGACCTACGGGCTGCTGGCGGTCGGACTCGTCCTGGTCTACCGCAGCAACCGCATCATCAACTTCGCGCACGGTGAGACGGGCGCCTTCGCGGCTGCGGTCTTCGGGCTGTTCACGACGAAGTACCACATCAACTACTACCTGTTCCTGCCCGTCGGCCTGGCTGCGGGATACGGCGCGGGTGCGTTGGCCGAGGTCGGCGTCGTACGACGGCTGCGCAACGCGCCGCGACTGATGAGCGTCGTGGCAACCCTCGGCGTCGGCCAGTTCCTCGTGCTGTTCGGGTTCCTCATCAACAACCAGGCGGGGGCCGGTGCGCTGTTCCCACAGCCCCCCGGCCTGCCGGTCCGCAACCTCGGTGCCCTACGCCTCACCCAGGCCTACATGGGCATGCTCATCTTCGCGCCGATCGTCGTGCTGCTCGTCGCGTTGTTCCTGAAGTACAGCCGCTTCGGCCTGGCGATCCGCAGCGCGGCAGCCAATCCGGAGGCCGCCCGCATGGCCGGCATCCCCGCCGCGCGGATGTCCTCGCTCGCCTGGGGACTCGCCGGGGCGCTCTCCGCGTTCACCGCGATCCTCACCCAGCCCACGCGTGGGTTCACGTCGGGAGAGACGTTCGGTCCCGGCCTGCTGCTGCGCGCACTCGCGGGCGCGGTGCTGGCCCGGATGAACAGCCTGCCGCTGGCGCTGGCCGGCGGCGTCGCGCTCGGGATCATCGAGCAGCTGCTGCTGTGGAACAAGCCGCAGTCGGGCCTGGTAGAGGTGGCGCTCTTCGGCATCATCCTGATCACGCTGCTGCTCCAGCGTCAGCGCGGTGGCCGGGACGAGGAGAAGGGCAGCTGGGCGGCGGTGCAGGCGCTGCGCCCCATCCCGGAGGCACTGCAGCGGCTGTGGCTGGTGCGCAACCTCGGACTGATGTTCGGACTGGTCGTCATCGGTGCGGCTGCCGCGCTTCCCGTCTTCATCACGAACAGCACGTCGATCACGATGGTCTCGATCATGGCCTTCTCGATCATCGGCTTGTCCGTCGGGATCGTGACCGGTCTCGGGGGACAGCTGTCACTCGGGCAGTTCGCGATCGGCGGTGTCGGCGCGTGGGCGTCGTTCGAGGTGTCGAGCCGCACGGGGAACTTCGCGCTGTCTTTCCTGTACGCGGGGCTCGCCGGGGCGATCGTGTCGCTGCTCATCGGCCTGCCCGCGCTGCGCATCCGCGGCCTGTTCCTCACCGTGACCACTCTCGGCTTCGCCCTTGTGACGCCGGCCTTCCTGCTGCAGCAGAACTGGATTCTCGGCGACGGTGTCGACCCCGGCCGCCCATGCCTGACCTCGACGTGCAGTCATGCGCTGGACACCGGCAAGGCCTACTACTTCTTCTCACTGCCGATCCTGGTGCTGGTGACGCTGCTCGCCCGCAACGTGCGGTCAGGTGGCTTCGGACGCCTGCTGATCGCGATCCGCGACAACGAGGACGCCGCGCGTTCCTTCACGGTGCCGGCTGCTCGGGTCAAGACGCAGGGCTTCTTGCTGGCCGGGTTCGTCGCGGGCATCGGCGGCGCGCTCTACGGGCACGCGCTCTCCCGCATCGGGTCCTCGACCTTCCCGACCAGTGCGAGCATCGCGGTCGTGGCGATGACCGTGATCGGCGGCATCTCGCTGCTGGTCGGGCCGATCATCGGTGCCGCGTTCGTTCTCGGCATCCCGGCGTTCCTGCCACTGGACTCCGCCGGCCTCGCCGCCCAATCCTTCGGCCAGCTGATCATCATCCTGTACCTGCCCGCCGGCCTGGGCGGACTGGCGGAGCCCTTCCGCGACAAGATCGTGCGAAGACTCGGTCGACGCGCCGGGATCGACGTCGAGGCGGCCTATGGCGAAGTGCCAACGGCGGCCGGCTCCGCACCCAGCACCAGTGCACAAGTCCGGCAGCGGACGGCACCCGTCCCGCCGACCGAGCGGTTGCGGCCACCGGGCTCGCTGCTGCTCGAGGTGAGCGGACTGCGCAAGAGCTTTGGTGGTGTCCATGCGGTGCGCGGCGTGTCCATGTCAGTGCTGGCCGGCGAGACAGTCGGACTGATCGGCCCCAACGGGGCCGGCAAGACGACGACGTTCGAGCTGATCGGCGGCTTCACCAAGGCGGATGCAGGTCTGGTGGTCTTCGAGGGCCAGGACATCACGACGTTCGGTCCGGAGGCGCGCGGCCGACTCGGGCTGATCCGCTCGTTCCAGGACGCCGCGCTGTTCCCGACGATGACCGTGCAGGAAACGGTTCGCCTCTCGCTCGAGCGCAGCTCGCCGACGCCTTTCTTCGGGTCGATCCTGGGCGTCAGCGGCGGCCGGGAACGCCGCAAGCAGCAGCTCACCCGCGAGCTCATCAGCTTCATGGGCCTCGACAGCTACCGCACGTCGCAGATCCAGCAGCTGTCCACGGGCACCCGGCGCATCGTCGAGATCGCCTGCCTCGTCGGTCTCCAGCCGACCTTGCTGCTGCTCGACGAGCCATCCTCGGGCATCGCGCAGCGCGAGACAGAGGCGCTGGGTGAGCTGCTCGACACCATCAAGGCGCAGCTGCAGCTGACGCTGCTCATCATCGAGCACGACATCCCGCTCATCATGGGGATGTCGGACCGCATCATCGCGATGGCCGATGGCCAGGTCATCGCGAGCGGCACCCCTGACATCGTTCGCAACGACCCGGCTGTCGTCGAGGCCTACCTCGGCGGGAGCATGGCAGCCATCGAGCGGTCCGGGGTCGCGGCCGCGCGAGGCAGCGGCTCCACAGCGGAGCCGCGGTCGGAGCGACCGGTTGCGGAGGCTGTGCGATGACCCCACGTCGTACCCGAGAGACACCACCGCCGGAGGAGACCATGACCACGACGTACGACGAGCCCGTCATCGAGGTGCGGTCCGACGCGTACCCCGACGTCGAGTACGCCGACAGCCACGACAGCCGGCGTGGCCTCGCCGATCGGCTGCCCGTTCTGCCGGCGCTGTCGCCGATGCCGACGTACGCCGGGATCGCCATCACCGTGATCGGCTTCGCCGTCATCGCCTACGCGTGGGGCAAGGTCGCCGGCATCGCCGACAACGTGGCGCTGCAGCTGCCCTACCTGGTGTCGGGCGGGCTGACCGGTCTCGGTCTGGTCATGGTCGGCGTCACGGTCATCAACGTCGCAGCGAAGCGGCGCGACACGCAACTGCGGCAGCAGCAGACCCAGCTGCTCGCCGATGCCCTCCGCGAACTGCGCAACACCCTGGAGCAGTAGTCGATGGACGACATCTGGCGCGTCCTTCGAGACCCACGGGTGTCGACGACGCTCGTTCTCGGCGGCCTGGTGATCGCAGGGTTCCTACTGCTGGTGTTGGGCTGGCACGGCGTCTCCGCGACGCTGTTCGTCGTTCTCCAGCTGCCCTGGGCGATCAGCGGTTCGTTCACGGGTGTCGCGGTGATCGGCGCGGGGCTCGGGCTGCTCATCGCGCACCTGAACCGCGCTGAGGCGGCGTCGGAGCGGGCCCAGCTCGCTGAGCTCCAGCGCGAGGTGCTCCGCGCGCTGTCGGCCGTGTCGAAGCGGTGAACTCATCGCTCGCTGCGCTCCGGGAGCGGACGCCGGTGCTGCTCGAGCACCTCGAAGCGCTCGTCGCTGTCGAGTCGCCATCGACCGACCTCGGCGCGGCTGCGCGGGGAGCGGACGCGGCCGACTCCCTCGTCAAGGAGCTGCTCGGCACGGCGTGTGAGCGCGTCGAGAGCGGCGATCGGTTGCACCTTCGCTGGTCAGGTGGTGGGCCGGCTCGCGTGGTTCTCGTCATGCACGTCGACACGGTCTGGCCGATAGGGACGCTGGCGCGTTGGCCGTTCGCCGTCGCCGAAGACCGCGCCACCGGCCCGGGTGCCTTCGACATGAAGGCCGGCCTCGTGCAGGGTCTGCACGCACTCACGCTCCAGCCGGACCTGACCGGCGTACGCGTTCTCATCACGACCGACGAGGAGATCGGGTCACCGACGTCGCGCGCCCTCATCGAGGAGACGGCGCGCGGTGCGCTGGCAGCGCTGGTGCTGGAGCCGAGCGCCGCGGGTGCGTTGAAGTCGGCCCGCAAGGGCGTCTCGATGTACGAGCTCGTCGTCTCCGGACGCGCATCGCACGCCGGGCTCGAGCCGGAGAAGGGCGTCAACGCCGGCATCGAGCTGGCGCACCAGCTGATCGCGTTGGAGGCTGTCGCCGACCCGACGGTCGGTACGACGGTCACGCCGACGCTGCTCAGCGCTGGGACGACGACCAACACGGTGCCGGCCCGGGCCACGGCGGCCATCGATGTGCGCGCCGTGACCGAGGACGAGCAGCAGCGCGTCGACCAGGTCCTCCGTGGTTTGCGGCCGGTCCTGCCGGGTGCGGGGCTCGAACTGCTCGGCGGGCCGAACCGGCCGCCGCTGCAGCCCGCCTCCTCGACGGCACTCGTCGCGCGGGCCGGCCGGCTGGCGCAGGAGCTGGGACTGCCGGCGCTGCAGGACGTGCAGGTCGGCGGCGGTTCCGACGGCAACTTCACCGCCGGTATCGGCGTACCGACCCTGGACGGTCTCGGTGCGGTGGGCGATGGCGCGCATGCCGAGGGGGAGTACGTCGTCGTCAGCGCAATGCCGGAGCGGGCCGCTCTCGTCGCCGCTCTTGTCGCGGAGCTGCTGGCCGAGCCCGTCAGGTAAGGAAGTGCAGCTGCAGCTCGGCGACGAGGCGCTGCTGCGGGTCGTCCAGGTCGATGCCGGAGATCTCGACGAGCCGCCGCAGGCGGTAGCGGAAGGTGTTCGGGTGCACGTTGAGACTCGCGGCCGCGACCGTGACGTCGCCGAACGAGCCGAGGTAGGCGCGCAGCGTCTCGATGTACGACGAGTCCTTGGAGCTGTCGTGCTCCACCAGGGTCAGCAGCGGGCCGTCGCCGAGGTGCGGGTCGGTCGCAGCGATGTCCCTGAGGCGGAGCAGGACGGTCTGGGCGCGTAGCTCCTCGATGTGCGCCCAGCGCCGGTCCTGCACGTCGTCGGCGAGCGCACGCAGGACGAGGTCGGCCTCGTCACGTGATCGCGGTACGTCGGTGACGGCAGTGACCCGACCGCCGACGCCGATGAGAACCGGGCGGTGCAGCGAGCCCTTGATGCGCTCGAGCAGCTGCGGGACGACGGCCTGTGCACGCATGCCCGCGCCGTCCGGCAGCACGGCGTAGACGCGGCCCCCGGCCGCGACGCAGGCGGCCCCCGGGATAGCGGCCTCGCAGGTCACCGCGACCAGGTCGCCCAGTCGCTGCAGGACCGCGACCGCGTCCGGTCCCTCGACCCCCTGGGGCTCGACCGCGACGACCGTCAGGCCCTGGCCCGGTTCGAGACTCAGGACGGCGGGGTCGACATGCCCCTTGTCGAGGAGCTCGGTCACCGCGTCGGCCCGGCGCCGACGGTCCAGGTCCTCGGTCTCGCGGTGCCGGAGCAGGTGCAGGGCGGTCAGCCGGGCCGCCGACCCGAGAGCGGAGTGCGCCGCGCTGTCGAACGGCCGTTCCGCCTCCGAGACCCAGATGCTGCCGAGCATCTCGCCGGCCGCGCGCACGCCGACGACCAGCCGGGGGCGCAGCTCGTCGGTGCCCGGCAGCATGATCGGGTCGTCGCTCGTCGCCAGGTGCCGGAAGATCCCGGACTCCCGGTAGCGCTGCTGCCAGTGGTCGGCGACGCGTCGGCCCAGGATCGCCTGCCGGCGCGGCTCGTCGATGTACTCGTCGCCGGTCGAGTAGGCGAGTACGACGGAGCGCGGGTCCTCGATCGTCACGGGTCCGCCGACCATCGCGGCGATGGCGTCGGCGAGCCGGAACAGGTCGCCGGCTGGTATGCCGGATCCTGGATCGGGAGACAGGTTGCCGCTGGTCGCGGTCCGCATGAGCGCGTACAACCGCCCCCAGGCGATGTCGGCTGGCACCGTCATCAGCGCGATGCCGGCCTTGGCCGCAGTGTCGATGAGGTCCTGAACCGGCGGCTCGTCGGAGGCGACGACGACGGCACACGCGCCGGCGGCGCCGGCGGCGTTCAGCAGCCCGGCCATGCCCCGCGACGCCAGGCTCGCGCCGACGGCGAGCACGACATCACCACGCCGGGCGACGGACACGTCCGACGGGTCGCAGATGACCGGCTCGGCGACGGGGACGTCGGTGTCACCGCCGTAGACCGTGATCGTGCCCGGGCGTAGACCGGCCAGCAGCTCGCTCAGCGTCGGAGCGCGCGGCTCAACCGCTGGCTCCCCGGTCGTCATGATGCGAAGGGTAGGCCGTCCATTCAGGCTCGCAGCGACTCGACAGCCAGCCGAGCCGCCGCACCGATCACGGCGTCGGCAGCGGGGTTCTTCGCGGCAGTGGACTCGCTGCGGGTGAACACGGCGACGGCGTACCGCCCGCCGTCGGGGTACTCGACGACACCCGCCTCGTTGCGCCAGCGGGGGAGGGTGCCGGTCTTGCTGGACGTGCGGATGTCGTCCTCGGGGAACCCTGCGGCGAGTCGATGCGGCCACACCTGCAGCCCGAGAATCCGCCGTACCTCTTCACAGACCGCCGGCGATGCCGCCTCGTCCCGCCAGATCTTCGCCAGCAGCGACGTCACGTCGCGGGGAGTCGAGCGCGACGTCTGCAACGGGTCGATGGCGCGCAGCGTGTCGATGACCGACGCGTCGGTGAGATCGACACCTTCGAGCTCTTCCAGACCGGTCGCACCGAGGTCTTCAGCGATCGTCATGAACAGCGCCCGGCAGTCGCCGATCAGCACCGTGTTGCGTAGTCCGAGCTCTGCAAGCGTCTGGTCCACCGCATCCAGGCCGACGGTCTCGAGGATGATGTCGGTGGCCGCGTTGTCGCTTATGCCCATCATGAGCCAGGCCAAGTCGCGTAGCGACATCTGCAGCGGGTCACGCATGACGGAGATGCCGAACGGTCCGGGCGCCCGGCCTTCGACAGGCACCTGCACGGCAGCGGTGAGGTCGAGTCGATGGGACTCACCCTGGCGGAACAGCTCAAGCAGGACCGGGACCTTGAAGACCGAGGCCAGGACCACGGGGTCGTCACCGCCGTGACCGATCTCCCGACCACTGGACAGCTCGACCGCGTGCAGCGAGCCACGGACACCCGCGTCGGCAAACACCCCCGCCAGGTCCGTCACGTGCGTGCTCCTCGCACGGGTCGACCCGGACGGGCATCGAGCTGCAGCACTTCGTCCCGCACCACCGGCGTACCGCTGACGAGAAGGTGACGTACGCCGGTGGACGGCCGCGTGGACGCGGCGTACGTCGCCTGGTCGCGGTAGGTGAGCGGGTCGAAGACCACCACGTCCGCATCAGCCCCGACGCCAAGAGTGCCCTTGGTGACCGCGCCCTTCGTCGCGGCCGTGACGACCGCTGCGGGGTTGCAGCTCGCCCGCCGGACGAACTCTGGCAGGTCGATGAGTCCGTTCTCGGCCACCAGCAGCCGGAACGACTTGGCGAACGTCCCGGCGGCTCGCGGGTGCGTGAACCCGTGCGGCGGCAGTGGCCATTGCTCCGGTGCGGCCGGGCCCTGCCAGGTCAGTGACATCGCGTCGCTCGCGATGCATGCATCGGTGAACGCGAGTGACCTCAGCAGCAGCTCGGCGTCGGCTGGTTTGCCCTCGTCGAGCATGTGCACGATGACAAGGCCACCGGGGTCCGTGGCGCGCAGCTCCAGCAGCCGGGCGTCGTCCGCGATCGTCTCCCCGGTCGGTGCGTAGACGAGCGACCGCGGCGTCATCCCGCGCGCACCCAGTCGATCCGGTGCCAGGAACTCGGCGCCGACGCCGGTCATGCCGGCGCCGTACGGATAGGCCTCGGTCGACACGATCGAGCCCTCGGCCCGAACCCGCTCCACCAGTGCGAGCACACGATCGACATGCCGGAACGACGTGCTGTTGACGTGGCAGTAGTGCATGTGCGCGCCGGTCTCTGCCGCGGCGCGGACCACCTCCTCCGCACCGTCCATCGGGACCGACGGCGTCGTGTCGACGAGGTCGCGGGCATGCGTGTACGTCGGCACGCCGCGCTCGGCGGCGATCCGCGCCACCGCGAGGTACTCCTCCGGGTCGCTCGCCTGGGCGTAGCCCACGATGACGCCGATCCCGAGAGCGCCGGCGGTCAGGTCGATCTCGACCAGGTCGAGGATGCGCCGCACCTCAGCGGCGCTGGCCGCTCTGCCCCAGCTGGGGTCGCCGAGGTGCGCGAGCATCGAGCCGATCGTGCCGTCGCGGGGGATGTCGGCGAGCACCTGCATCCGCGCCGCGGCCCACGGCGCGGAGTAGCCGTAGTGGAGCGGTCGTCCCTCAGCTGCGGCGTTGCCGTAGACGGTCTCGATCGGCGCGACACCCGACTCGAGATCGAGCGCGGTGGTCACGCCGTCGAGTGCGGCGAGGCGGTGGCCCGGCAGGTCCTGTGCGTGGTTGTGCAGGTCGACGAACCCGGGCGCGACGACACAGCCCGTGGCGTCGAGTGTGGTGGCGCCGGCCAACGCCGGTCCGACCGCGGCGATCCGACCGGAGGAGATCGCCACATCGGTCACCTCGTCGCGTCCGTCGAGGGGGTCGACGACCCGCCCACCGCGAAGGACGAGGTCATGCACCTGGGACATCGAGCTGCTGCTGCCGGGGGCCACGGCGACGGACGCTAGTCAGAGCGGGCTGCGGAGTCGTCGTCGCCGCGGACGAAACCGGTGGCTGTGGCTCGTGCGGCTCTCACGCCTCGACAACGGCGAGAGCAGCGTCCACGAAGTCCTGCTCGGTGTTCGGTGCCGAGAACCCGATCGCTTGGATGAGCAAGCCCTGCAGCACGCCCACCAGCCGGCGGCCCAGCTGCGCCGTTGTCAGGCCCGGTGCCAGTGCGCCCCGTGCCTCCAGGCCGACGACAAGCTCGTCCATCAGCTTGTCGAACCCCTCCTGCAGCGCTTCGGCGAGGGTGGCATCGGTTGCCGCGAGCCGGACGAGATCGAGCTGCATGGTGACGAGCTCGAGGCCCTCGGCGGTCTGCGTCTGCGCGTAGTAGTTGCGCGCGAAGGCGGCGACCGCGCCGGCCAGCGCGGGCTCGTCGTCGGGGAGGCCGAACTGCTCGACGCGGTGCACCATCCAGGCGGCGAGCAGCGCGCCGCGGCTGCCGAAGGTCGAGTAGACGGCCCCGGTGGTGAGACCCGCCCGGCGGGCGACCGCCTGCAAGGAGCACGCCGCCCAGCCGCGCTCGGCGCGCAGCTCGCCGACCGCCTGCAGAAGCCGTTCCCTCGTGTCCGCCCGGCCGCGAGGACGCGAGGCCCTCAATGCATCGCTCATGTGCGCACCTCCCTTGACTCACCTCGGACGGGTCGTGATAGTAACGCATTATCGACCAGGGAGTGGTTATGCGAGACCTGTCGCGAGTGCTTGCCGCGGCCCTCCTGGCCGTCGCGCTCACCGGTTGCGGCACGACGGTCACCACCGCGCCCACCGCTGCCGCGCCCGGTGTCAGCGGCCCCGCGAACAACGGGCTCGGCGCACCCGCCGGCACGACCGGCGGGCTGGCCGCCACTACCGGCGCGCAGCCCGGGTCCGTCGCCGGCACCACCGGGGCAACGGCCAGCGGCACCTCGGGCGGCAGCACGACCGGGACCGTCGTCGGCACGGGCGGGACGACGGGCACCAGCACGGGCGCGACGACGGGGACCTCGGCGAACCGCAGCCCTATCAAGATCGGCATCATCTACGTCAACAACGACTCGGGTGCGTCGTCGGCCGGGATCAACAACGGCAACACGTTCACCCCACGTCGCGCGTTCGAGGGGATCGTGGCGGCGTACAACGCACGTGGCGGTGTCGCCGGTCGTCACATCAACCCGGTGTACGTCGAGCTCAAGTCCAGCTCGACGACGCTGAAGGCGGACATCGAAGCCGGCTGCGCGAAGTTCACCCAGGACGAGCACGTCGCCGCCGTGTGGGGCGGCACCGGCATCTATTCCGAGGAGTTCAGCGACTGCCTCGCCAAGGCCCGGTTGCCCCAGATCAGCGGGGACTACGCCCTCGGCGACAACGCCGGGCTCAAGCGGGCGCCGTACCTCATCCCGAGCGGGACCCTCACGGTCGACGACCGCGTGCGCCTCATGCTTGAGCGCCTCACGACGGCCGGCCGGTTGACCGTCAAGGACAAGCTCGGTGTCGTCGTCGAGGGCTGTCCGTTCGACCAGCGCGCATACCAGAACACGGCCGTGCCGACCGCGAAGCGACTGGGGCTCACCATCGCGCAGAAGTTCGAACCACGCTGCTTCGAGAGCATCGGCGATCTCGGCGGCCAGGTGTCAGACCTGCAGAGCGCCGTGCTGCAGTTCCAGACCAACGCCGTCAACAAGGTGCTCTTCGTGTCCGGCAGCGTCGAGTCGAACCTACTGGCGTACTTCGCGCAGGGTGCGGAGTCGCAGAGCTACCACCCCGGGTACGCCCTCACGTCGGCTGCGGCTGCCGCCGTCCAGGAGGCGAACACGCCGAAGACCCAGCTGGCCAACGCCGTAGGGCTCGGGTGGCTGCCGTCGATCGATACCAACCACGTGACGCCGCCGCTTCCGGCAGCCCGCCAGTGCTTGCAGGAGCTGCAGAAGGGCGCCGGGGTCACGCCCCAGGGCGCGGTCGACCGGAACTATGCGTTCGGTGCCTGCGACATCGCAAACTTGTACGACGCGGCGTTGCGCGCGACGGGAGGCAACTCCGACGTCACGCAAGTGCTCGCAGCGATATCTGCGCTGCGAACCGGCTTCCCGGGTTCGCTGTCGTACGGCGAAGAGACCGACTTCAGCAGCGGCCGCCGTACCGGCCCGGCACAGGGCCGCATCTTCGCGTGGTCCCCCACATGCATGTGCTTCGACTACACCGGCTCGCCCGTGAGCCTCACCAACCCGTAGGGAGATCGCGTTGACGCTCGACCAGCAGCACTGGCAGGACCGGCTGACCGCGCTCGCCGACAAGCACGGCGTCGTCGGTGCGTCGCTCGCGATCGCGTACGGCGACGAGACCGCCGAGGCGGCGTACGGCGTACTGAACCGACGTACGCACCAGCCCGCAACGACCGACAGCGTCTTCCAGATCGGCAGCATCACCAAGGTCTGGACCGCGACGCTCGTGATGCAGCTCGTCGACGACGGTCTCATCGATCTCGACGAGCCGCTGGTGACCTACCTGCCGGAGTTCAGGGTCGCCGACGCCGGACTGACCAAGTGCGTCACCACGCGGCACCTGCTCTCGCACACCAGCGGCATCGCCGGTGACTTCTTCCCGGACACCGGGCGCGGTGACGACTGCCTCGAGAAGTTCGTCGCCCTGATGGCCGATCTGCCGGCGAGCCATCCGCTCGGCGCGACGATGAGCTACTGCAACGCGGGCTTCGTCGTACTCGGACGCCTGGTGGAGGTGCTCCGCAAGGCGACGTGGGACCAGGTCATGCGCGAGCGACTGCTGCAGCCGCTCGGCCTGGAGGCGGCCGGCACGTTGCCGGAAGAGGCTCTGCTGTGGGGCGCCGCGACCGGTCACCTCATACCGCCCGGCGCTCCCGAGCCGATCGTCGCCCCGCAATGGGGGCTGTCCCGCAACGCGGGTCCGGCCGGTCTCATCCACGCACGCGCCCGAGACCTGCTGGCCTTCGCGCGCATGCACCTGGCGGACGGCGTCGCGCCGAACGGCACCCGCATCCTGTCGGAGGAGTCGGCTCGGGCGATGCGGGAGCCGCAGATCGAGGTGCCGGACCGCTGGACGTTCGGCGGGCACTGGGGCCTGGGCTGGATCCTGCCGGACTGGGACGGCCACAAGGTGTTCGCGCACGACGGCAGCACCATCGGCCAGGGCGCGTACCTCCGCGTGCTGCCGGCAGACCCGAACGTCGCCGTGGCCCTGCTGACCAACGGCGGCGAGTCGCGCGACCTCTACCAGGACCTGTACGGCGAGCTCTTCGAGCAGCTCGCCGGCGTCCCCATCCCGCCGCGGGTCGAGCCGCTGTCGAACCCCCCGTCGTACGAGCCCGAGAAGTACGTCGGCCGCTACGAGCGCGAGTCGATGGCGCACGAGGTCGTCGTCCGCGACGACGAGCTCGTCCTGGTCAACCTGCCCAGTGGCATCCTCGCGACGGCGATGGGCACGGATCGCGTCGAAGGTCCGCTCATCGCGTACGAGACGGACGTGTTCCTCACGTCGATGCCGTCCGTGGCCGGTTACCTGCCGGCGGTGTTCTACGACGCCGACGACGGGACGCGCTACCTGCATGTCGCCGGCCGGGCTGCCGCGAAGGTCTAACCGTCGGCCGCCGTCAGCTGTGCGAGGTAGACCGCCCGACCGGTGTGCGTTGTGTGCTTCGTCAACACGAGAACCACGGGGATCTCAGAACCGTCACGGTGCAGCGCGAACAGCGGCAACGAGTGGCCGAGCAGCGTGTTCACACCGGACAACAGGCCGCGGGTGAAGCCGACGATGTGACGCTCGCGTAGTCGCGGCGGGATGATCGAGATGATGCGCTGCCCCACGAGATCGTCGCGACTCCAGCCCAGCATCGTCAGCACGGTGTCACTGGCGCCGATGATCCGGTTGTGGTCGTCTCCGACCATCCAGCTCCCGTCGGGCGGCAACGCCGCGAGCTCTCGCCACTCGGCCAGCGGCGTCTGAACGAGCGGCGTGGCTTCGAGTGGGAGCTCCCACGGCCGACTGGTCGCGCCGGCGCTCTGACCGATCGTCTCCTCACACAGCCAGTCGCGCAGCGCCCTGATCTCAGGAAGAGGCGGAAAGGCCAGCAGCTCTCCCGACGCGGCGAGGACAGACGCGTCATCGAGCACTCCCTGCAGCAGCCCGAAGTCAGCGGCCGTGACGGTGCCGAGATCCAACCGGGCGACGACTCGGTCCCTGTCGTCGCCGGGGGTCACTGCCGCTGTCATGCAGGTGTTCAGCGCTGCGATCGCGTTGCCCGCCCGGCCGATGGCGTCGCTGTCGTAGGGCTGGGTGCTGTCACCGAAGCCGCGCAACGCGTACTCGCGGAGAAGTGCCTCGCTGTGCTCGGCGAGCGTCCAGAACAGCTCCACCGGAACATCTGTGAGTACGACGGCGGCTGGCTGTGTCATGGCCACTCCCGTCGCGTCCCGACCGCAGCCGACCGGGGCGTCAGCGTAGTGCCATCGGACAGCCGTTTCGAGCCACACCGGCGCGGCTGACCGGTCCGAACTGCGTGGGCCTCTACGTTCGACTCGTGTCCTCTGCACGCCGGGACGGCGCCCTCGCCGTACACCTCGGTGCTGCCCGCCATGAGGTCGATCGACTGCGCGAAGAGGTCGTTCGGCTGCAGGCGAGGGTCGACGAGCTGGAGGCTGCCGAGCTGGCCCGGCAGGAGTCCGCCCCTCGCCGGGGGCTGGCGAGCCTGATTCCCGGCGGGACCTCGCCGGGCCGCGGGTGAAGGTATCCGCACCCACCGTGTCGAAAGGCTGTTCCAGCGGCGGGCGCCCCTTGCCCACCCGGGAGGAGATGTCATCGTGCGAAACGGCGCAACTCTGCGGCTCGCGCTCGTCGGGGCCCTTGTCGGGGGTCTCCTGATCGCGGCCGGTGCCACGGCGGCGGCGCCATCGACCGCGTTCGTCGCGCAGGGAAGCGCCAGGCAGGTCTACGCGACCGGGGTGGCAGCGGGTGCGAAGGTCGCGCTGCTGGACAGCTCCGGGCGGCAGGTCGCGAGCAGGTCGGCCAACTCGCTCGGCGGCGTGCTGTTCCGAGACGTCAAGCCCGCCGCCGGCTATCACGTGCGCGTGCTGCCCAGCGGCCCGCTGTCCGGAGCTGTCACGGTGCACTCGGACGACCCCGCCCAGTGGAACCCCGACATCTACAAGCAGCAGATCCCGGCCAACGGCTACGGCTACCTGTCCACGCGTGACGGCACCAAGCTCGCCTACAAGGTCTGGCCGCCGAACAGCCCAGCCGGTCAGGGCCTGCCGGAGTTCAACCTGCCGAGCGGCCTGCCGAAGTACGCCCCGCCGTACCCGACTCTGATCGAGTACTCCGGCTACGGCTACGCCGACCCCGCCGGCCCGGTGAGCGGCATCGCCGTGCTGGCCAACCTGATGGGGTACGCCGTCGTCGACGTCAGCATGCGCGGCACCGGCTGCTCGAGCGGAGCGTTCGACTTCTTCGAGCCGCTGCAGAGCATCGACGGGTACGACGTCGTGGAGACCATCGCTCGTCAGTCCTGGGTCAAGGACCACAAGGTCGGGATGATGGGCATCTCGTACGGCGGAATCAGCCAGCTGTTCACCGCGCAGACGCACCCGCCGTCGCTCGAGGCGATCTCGCCTCTCTCGGTCATCGACGCCACCGCCACCACTCTCTACCCGGGCGGCATCCGCAACGACGGCTTCGCCGTCGCATGGGCGAAGGAGCGGCAGGCGGAGGCGCAGCCGGCGGGTCAGGGCAAGAAGGGCACCCAGCCGTACGCCGAGCAGCAGATCAAGGACGGTGACCAGGTCTGCAAGGACAACCAGGTCCTGCACCCCGAAGCGGCCGACCTGCTGACGAAGATCAAGGAGAACGAGCACTACCGCCCGGCGATCGCCGATCCGCTCGACCCGATCAGCTTCGTCAACAAGATCAACGTCCCGGTCTTCATGGCCTGCCAGTTCGAGGACGAGCAGACCGGCGGCCACTGCCCGATGCTGGCGCAGCACTTCACCGGCACGAAGAAGAAGTGGTTCACCTTCACCAACGGGGTCCACGTCGACTCGCTGGACCCGGAGACCTACAACCGCTGGTTCGACTTCCTTTCCTTGTACGTCGCGCACCAGGCGCCGGTCGAGAACGTCGCCGTGACGCGGGCCGCTGCACCGGTCATCTTCCAAGGAGTGACGGGCGCACCGCAGAACGACCCGATGACGCTGCCGATCGACCCGATCCAGGCGATGCCGACGTACGACATGGCGTTGGCTGCTTTCGAGAACCTGCCATCAGTGCGGGTGCTGTTCGACAACGGTGCGGGAGCGTCCCCGCTCGGCCAGAAGACCCCGGGCGACCCCTACCCGGGCTTCGAGCAGTCGTTCCCCTCGCTGCCGGCGCCGGGCACGGTCGCGCATCAGTGGTACCTCGCCCCGAAGGGCGTGCTGGCTGACAGCCCCGGCGCGAGTGGCGTCGACGCCTACACACCCAACCCGAAGGCGCTGCCGGCAAACGACTTCGGCAGCAACACGGGCGGCGGCGGGCTCTGGGGCAACGCCTCGCAGTGGTCCTGGAACTGGAAGCAGAACCCGGCCGGGACGGCGGTGTCCTACCTGACCGCACCGCTGGCGACGACCACGACCGTGGTCGGTGCGGGTGCGGTGCACCTCTGGGTCAGGTCGTCCACGCCGGACGTCGATCTGATGGCCACCGTCAGCGAGGTCACGCCGGATGGCCATGAGACCTTCGTTCAGAACGGCTGGCTGCGTGCCAGCGAGCGCAAGCTGGCCACCGGCTCCGACACGATCTTCAAGCAGAAGAGCACCCTGCTCGAGCCGGTCCTGAGCATGCTGGCCAGCGACGCCCAGCCCATGCCGGCAAACGAGTTCGTGCCGGTGGTCATCCCGCTCTACTACGAGGGCCACGCCTATCGCGCGGGCACCAAGATCCGCGTGACGATCGCCGCCCCCAACGGCACCCAGCCGATCTGGTCGTTCGACGGCACCCGGCCGAGCGGGCCCGGCACGGTCTCGATCGGGTTCTCTCCGAAGATGCCCTCAAGCCTCGTGCTGCCGGTGGTCCCTGGCGTCACGGTGTCGACCGGCCAGCCCGCCTGCCCGAGCCTGCGCAACGAGCCGTGCCGCCCCTATGTGGCGTTCGTCAACCGGGTGGGGACGCAAGGGGCGGGCAATCCCGCGCCCGCTCCAGCGGCCGCGCCGCCGGCCGCCACGGGACAGCTGCCCAGAACCGGCGGCGGAACGTGGCCGGCGTTGGTCGGGTGCCTTCTCCTGCTGGCTTCTTCGCTCGCCCTTTCCGTGAGCGTCCCCCGCCGCTGATCAGAGACGGCGGGGGAGCACTCGGTTCAACGCCCGTGGCCTTCGTTACATGCCGGCACGCGGGAAGGGCTTGCCGCCTCCACGTCGAACTTCAGGACGCATGCGCCGCACCCCTGCCCTGTTGCTCGCCACCACGCTGCTGGCGCTGCTGCCCGCCCCGTTCGCGTCGGCCGACGAGGCCCCGCTGTACGGCACCGCCTCCGACAACACGCCCGCGCCCTGCCCGACCGGCACGGCCGGCTGCCCGGCGACGGACCCCTTCTACCTGCCGCCGGCTGACCTCGCCGCGCGGCCGCACGGCACCCTGGTGGGCTCCAAGCCCGCGACGCTGACGCAGCCCGCGCCGTACGCCAAGGCGACCTATCTCATCAGCTACGCCTCGCAGGACTCGTTCGGCTCCCCGGTTCTCGACACCGCCACCGTCTTCGTGCCGTCGTCGCCGTGGTTGGGCCAGGGCAGCCGGCCGGCCATCAGCTTCCAGTTCGCCGAGGACTCGCTGGGCGGCCAGTGCAAGCCGTCGTACGCGATGGCCCACTACAACACCAACGGGACGGTCTCCGCGGAGGAGGCCGAGCTCGAGAACTTCCTGGCCCAGGGCTACGTCGTCGTCGCGCCGGACCACGACGGCAACGCCGAGCAGTTCATCGCCGGTCAGCAGGAGGGCCATGCCGTCCTCGACGGACTGCTGGCGACGGAGACGCTTCCTGCCGCTGCACTCGACCGCAGCACGCGGGTGGCGCTGGACGGCTACTCCGGCGGCGCGCACGCGACGGCATGGGCCACGGAGCTCGCGGCGTCGTACGTGCCCGGCTTGAACATCGTCGGTGCCATCGAAGGCGGCACCCCGGCCGACCTCGAGGCGACGGCCAAGTACAACGACGGCGGGGCAGCCTTCGGGCTGGTCATGCTCGCCACCGGCGGGCTGATCCGTGCCTTCCCGGGCGCTCACATCGGGGACCAGTTCAACGCGGCCGGTCGGCAGGCTGCTGCCTCGCTGGCCACGCAGTGCGTGCAAGGCATCGTCTCGTACGCCGGAAAGCACCTCGACGACTACACGACGTCGCCCGGCGTCATCGACCAGCCGGTGTTCCAGGCCTTGCTCGCGCACGAGAAGCTCGGGCAGTCGGCTCCGCACTTCCCGATCTTCAACTACCACGCCGCGAGCGACGAGGTCGTCCCGTACGCGCAGGACCAGGCGCTCGTCCACTACTACTGCTCGCACGGCGTCAACGTCGACCACGTGACGTTCGCGGCCGACCACCTCAGTGGCGAGGAGATCGGCGCGCCGATGGCGTCCGCGTGGCTGCAGGGCGTCCTGTCCGGTCAGACGCCTTCGAGCAGCTGCGCCGCGACCGAAGCCGTCGCCGGCCTGGGCACCAACGTGCCGGAGGTGCCGGTCGTCCCGCTGCTCGCGATCGCCGCCGCCCTCGGCTTGGCGTTCGCACTCCGCCGCCGGCGGGCCTGATGCCGTTGGACGCGGTGGCTGGCCCATTTCGACCTAGCACCTAGGCAATGGGCGGCATTGGCGTGGGTCTGCGTCGGGCCTAGCGTCGGTCTCGATCCTTGGAGAGGGGCGGTCTGACATGGCCTTCGGCGTTGTTCACCACTTCGCAGGCGGAACGAAAGAGCAGTACGACGCATCGGTCGCGGCCGTGCATCCGGGGAAGGACAAGCTGCCAGACGGACAGATCTTCCACGCGGCCGGCCCTTCAGCCGGCGGCTGGACGATCCTGGCCGTCCACGACTCGAAGGAGAGCTGGGAGCTGTTCCGCGACCAGACGCTGCTGCCCCGGCTTCAGGCCGGAGTGGAGGGCGGGTTCGCCGGGCCCCCACAGGAGACAGAGATCGACATCGACACACTCATGCCCTAGCCGCAGCACACCGGCGGCAGAGTGGCCGGGTGGCGCCAGGATCGCGTCCTTCGTGATCTGGCGGAGTTGCCGCTACGCGCGTCGGCCCCCTCCCTTCAGGACAGACACCTCTTCCTGAAGTCGCTTGTAGTCATCGATATCGCTCGCCGTCGTGAGCCACTTGACGGGGCGGCCATCCGTCCCACGCATCGGTACGCTCCGGCAGACGTGCCACCTGTACTCGCCGTCCACCCGGCGGAACCGGCACTCCACGTCGAACGGCGCACCGGTGTCGATGGCAACCCGCCAGCTGTTCAGAGTTCGCTCCTGGTCGTCCGGATGAATCACTGCCACCCAGTCCCACGCGTCATGGGTCACGCGCCGCAAACCGGTGTACTCCACCGTCTGCTCGTTGACGTACTCCGTGGTGCCGTCCGGGTCAGCCACCCCCACCATCTGCGGCAGCGACTCGGCGATCAGGCGGAACTCCGGAGCGGTCAGCGATGGACCTGACCGCCGGTCGCGAACGTCGCCGTGCTCGGCTTCGCCCTGCCCGAAGGGACTGTTGATGATGGCGGACACGCGCTGCCTGCTGACCCGCAGCAACGACGCGATCTTCTCCATGCTCAGGCTGTCGGCGTACAAGGCCCGGGCTTCGGCTCGACGCAGCCTGCTGCCGGTGTCGAACAAGCCGTCGAGGAGCTCGGACAGGACGTCGAGCACGAGCGGATGGCGCGCGCCGGTGAGCAGCTCGGCATAGCTGAGCCCCCGCGCTCGTCCGTCTCTCAGCTCAGCCGCGCGCGCGACGACGACATCCACACGGTCTCGCCCGCGTTCGAGCACCTGGACCACGGCATCGAGGGCCATGAACAGCTCTTCGTCGTACGAGTCAGCCACTTTGGCCCGAACTCCGACCCGACAATGCGTGTGCTACTGCAACATGTTTATGAGCCGAGCGACGCTCGCCGCGTGCCACCGTGAGCCGTTGTGAGTTCGTTCGCCCGCGTGGTTGAGGGCGGCCGCAATGGTATTCAACGAGGCGCCCTTGCGCAGGAGCGCGTGGGCCCTGGCGGCTACGCCCGGATCGAACGGGGTCCGCCTTCGTGCATTCTGCGGCGGGACGTAATCGACGCCGGACAGGCCGCCGTGGTGGATCTCAGCGGCGGCTGGGGCAGCCAGTGGCTTGCTCCACAGATAGCCCTGGGCCAGCGGACAGCCGAGCGAGTCGAGCACGTGCGCCTGAAGCTGGGTTTCCACGCCTTCCGCGACCGTCGTCAGGCCGACAGTCCGTGCCAAGGTCAACAGGCTGCTGACGATCGCCATGTCCTCACTGCTCTCAGGCAAGCCCGCCATGAACACCCGATCGATCTTGACGCTGGTGATGGGCAGCTCGCGCAGGTACAGCATCGAGGAGTACCCCGTGCCGAAGTCGTCGAGCGCCACGCCGATGCCGTTCTTGCGCAATGCGGAAAGGACGCGCGCGGCGCGGGGCAGGTCTTGCACGAGTGCGGTCTCGGTCAGCTCCAGCACCAGGCGCTCGGCGGCGATGCCGCCGCCGTCGAGGGCGCGCTCGACGTCTGCAGTGAAGCTGTCGCTCGCGAGATCTCTGCCGGTGATGTTGACCGAGACCGTCCAGCCCGGCCATCCGGCGGAGGCGGCGCAGGCAGCGCCCAGCACCCACCGCGTCATCACGGCTATGACCGGTGTGTCCTCGATCCCTGGCAGGAAGGCCTGCGGTTCGAGCAAGCCGAGTGAGGGGTGATTCCACCGGATCAGTGCTTCAACGCCGCGAGTGCGACCTGACGCCAACTCCACGATCGGTTGGTAATGAAGGACGAATTCGTCCGCTGCGAGGGCGCGGCTGACTTCCTGCAACGAGAAGAGGGGGGTCACAGCATGGGACGTGGCGACCGGCTGTTCGCTCTGTTCGCCCAGGGCTTTTATGATCTTGTCGCGAGGGTGCGCGAGGCTCATTGTCTCGTTGTAGCCACCTGGGGGGGCAGAGAACACTCCTCCGCCCGGGCAAGACTTCAACCACTGTTCGTTCTGGACTAACGAGGGGGCCGTGGAGCTCCGACAACTTCGCTACTTCGTGGTGTTGGCCGAGGAGCTGCACTACGGCCAGGCGGCGGCCCGGCTGCGCATCTCAAAACCGACGCTCTCGCAGCAGATCGCCGTGCTCGAGCGCAGTCTCGGCGTCCAGCTGCTGGACCGTCGCTCCCGCTCAATCGCGTTGACGCCTGCCGGCGAGACCTTGCTGCACCAGGCCCGTCAGGTTCTGGCGGCGTCCGAGCAGTTGCAAAAAGCAGTCGCCGTCGCAGGTTCGGCCCGCCCCCCGGTTGACCTGCGCGTTGCCAATGGCTTGCAGCACGCGCTCAGCAGCGCCTTCGACGAGCTCATGCACGACCCGCTGATGCAGGTTGTACTCGCGACGACGAACACGCACGACGCCGAGGCTGCAGTCGCGACCGGACGAGCGGATGCGGCTCTTGTCTGGCTGCCCAGCGGCGACCATCCGAGCCTGCACGCCATCCGCCTCGGTGCTGCCTCCGTGTGCCTGGCCGTGCCACGAGGTCACCGTTTCGCGAAGCTGGACCCAGTGCCCGTTGAGGAAGTCGCTGACGAGATCGTGGCCTTGTTCCCTCGTCGGCTCTCCCCTCTGGTGTGGGACCGATTCGTCGAGCACCTCCTACCGGGCGGCTACACGCCGCGTCAGGTCCTGGACGCCCCAAGCGCAGACCCGATGCGAAAGATCGTCGACCTTGTCGCCGCAGGACGCGCGGTCGCTCCGTTCGTGCGCGTGATCGCCGAGGCCCTGGCGCTGCCCGGTGTCGAGTTGTGCGATCTCGCCCCGACGTTCGACCTGCCCGTCCATCTGATGTGCCGGGAATCCGACCGGGCTGACATCCAGCGCATCGTCGCGGTCGTCAGGGCACAGGTCGGCAACGCGTCCGCGGACGTCGGGTCGCAGGGGATGGCTGGCAGTCTGCGTTAGCCGTTGTCGCCGGACCCGACGTTGCTCCCTCATACGACGTCCTGGCCAACCCGGTGGCGTTGGTTGTGCTGTCGCCCCGATGACCTACCTGATCTCGGCGCCCTGGAGCTAGTCGGCGCCGACGACTTGGAAACCCTGGGTGACGAAGACGTGGTGCGGCCAGTTCACACCGATGTTGTGAACCTCGTACTCACCGGAGCTGAGCTGGACGACGCGGTCGACCAGACCGCCGGGATAGGCGGCCAAGGCGGCCTTGGTCGCGCTGAGCGCCGCGGTGTCGCTGACGATCGTGCCTGAGCCCTCCGTGTAGCCGGACGGGATCTGACCGACCGATCGCGACGTGGTCGGGGCGCCACGCTGGAAGGGCACGACAGCTGCCGCCGAGGAGGCGGCGACAGGCGGCCGCACGATGACCTGCGTCGCCGTGATGGTCATGCTGTTGGCGGTACCGAGGACGAGGACGGGGGCGCCGACCGTGACGTCATTTGCGGCACCTGGGCTGGTGCCGTTCTCGTACGTCGTGGCCGGGCCGTCGACGACTGTGACGGTCTGACCACCGGACGTCGCCAGCGTGAATCCGGAGGCGGACACGCTGTTGACCGTCCCAACGGATCCACCTGAGGCCGGGCCGGAGCGTGCGTTCGAAGCGGCACCGCCGGCGCCGAAGCCGCCCGCGCGGCCTGCGGCGATCGCGGCCTGAGCAGCGGCTGGCGAGGCTGAGCTGGCCGCGAGACCAGCGCACACTCCAGCAATGGTCAGCGTCAGCGCTGCCGCTCCGGCCGCGAGCCAGCGACGTCGGGCGCTGTTGAACATTCGCCGTACGGATTGATGACCTTGCTCGATTGCGGTGGTGCGGATGTCGGTGTCGTTCACGGTGGCGCTCCTCCTGATCAGCGGTAGGACCCAAGGCTCCCGGCCGATCATGTGAAGGCCCTGTGGCTGGGCTGTGAGTGACATCTCTGTATCCGTCGCTACATACATGGTCGGAAGCCCTGGCTGCTGGCGCGCGTTTGGCGAGCTCCTTGCGGCCGACTACGCATCGTCAGAGCGGATGTCGTTTCACCAGGTGGTCGTGGACGCCTATGCGGCGCAGCATCCGGGGGATGGTGCCTCGCCGTTGCTTCCAGAGGTGCTGGTGCACCCGGGTGGCGTGGGCACGCGACCGATGCTGCGTGACGTCGAGCACCTCGATTGGGTTCGCAAGCAGCGCGCCACTGTCCCGCTGCTCACCAGCGTCTGCACCGGGAGCCTGGTGTACGCCGCCGCCGGTCTCCTGGCGGGGCGGCCCGCCACAACGCACTGGGCGTCGCTGGAACTGCTCAAGGAGCTCGAGCCGACGGTGGACCTTCGGCCGGACGACCGGTACGTCGATGACGGCGACCTGATCACCAGCTCTGGCGTCAGCGCCGGCATCGATATGGCGCTGCACCTGGTCGCGCGACTCGCCTCTGTCGAGCGAGCCCGTGAGGTGCGCCGCTACATCCAGTACGACCCGGAGCCGCCAGTGTGAGCACACTGTGCGTCGGTCCGCTTGCCCGCACCCGCTCCCCGCGCTTTTACATATGTGTCCGATTCCGTGCGACAGTGATAGTTCCGTATCGCCTGGCCGTCGCGCCTCGGCTCCCATGCTGTTCGGACCGAGCCCTTAGGCGGCGCTGTGACAGCCCCCGTGCATACGCCCCCGTCACGCGAGAGCATTGTCCGGGGCCGACGCTTCCTGACCGGCCGCGAGGACCGCCAGGTCCCCCGGCCACGACGGCCCCCAGAGGACTCTCGGCGCGAGTCGTTGACGCTTCCGAACAGCGGGCGCTCGGCCGAGCGTGCCCGCGACGTGACGGCCAGGATGTGCGCGGCCGCCCGCCTCTCGACGGACGAGAGCGATCGAGCTGTCTTGCTGACGAGCGAACTCGTCAAGAACGCGCTCCTTCACTCGAAGGGCAACCAGCGCCTTACCGTGACAACAGACGCCGGCGGTGTCCGGGTGGAGGTCGGAGACGGCAGCAGCGACCTGCCCGTAACGCGGCCCCGCGATGACGAGTCGACCGACGGTCGAGGGCTGCAGCTTCTTGAGGGCTGTGCGAGTTCCTGGGGCGCCCGGCCGACGACGCGTGGCAAGTGCGTCTGGTTCAGCATCCGCCGTGCTCCTCGCGAGGTGGGGGAGCTCGAGAGCGAACCCATGCGGCCTCCCCTGTCGCCCATCGAGCTCTGAGCCGGTGCAGACGCCCTTGCGGCCCCTCCGCATCGGCGTCCTGTCCTCGGTCGCGCATCGCACCCCGCCGCGGAGCTACGGACCGTGGGAGCAGGTCGCATCGACGTTGACGGAGGGACTCGTGGCCCTCGGCCACGACGTCACGCTCTTCGCGACGACCGCATCACTGACCAGTGCGCGACTGCTCGGCGTGACCGAGCACGGCTACGAGGAAGATCCGGCCGTCGACGCGAAGGTGGTCGAGAGCCTGCACATCGCGCAGGCTTTCGAACGGTCCGCAGAGTTCGACGTCCTCTCGAACCAGTTCGACTTCCTGCCGCTGACCTACAGCCGGCTGACGACGACGCCCGTCGTGACGACGATCCACGGGTTCTCTTCCGAGCAGATCGTGCCGGTCTACGCGGCGTACGGCGACATCGCGCACTACGTCGCGATCAGCGACTCGGACCGCCATCCGGCCCTGACGTATGACGCCACGATCCACCACGGGATCGCGTTGGATCAGTTCACGTTCCGGGCCACGTCAGGCGGTTACCTGCTCTTCCTCGGCCGCATTCATCCCCACAAGGGGACCCACCTGGCCATCGAGGTCGCCAAGACCGTCGGCATGCCGCTCGTGATCGCGGGCATCGTCCAGGACGAGCCGTACTTCGCGAGCCAGGTCGCTCCTCACATCGATGGGCGCGACGTGCAGTACGTCGGCGCGGTGGGGCCGGCGGAGCGCGATGAGCTGCTCGGAGGGGCTGCCGCGATGCTCCACCTCATCTCGTTTGCCGAGCCCTTCGGGCTGTCGGTCGTCGAGTCGCTCGCGACCGGTACTCCGGTCGTGGCCTACCGCCTCGGCTCCATGCCGGAGATCCTCACCGAGGGCGTGACCGGTTTCCTCGTCGAGGACGTGCCGGGTGCCGTCGCTGCCGTGCAGCGGATCGACGAGGTCAACCGCGCGGCCTGCCGGGCCGCGGTCGAGCAGCGGTTCACCGCAGAGCGGATGGTCGCTGACTACGCCGCGCTGTTCGAGCGCATCGTCAGGCGTGAGAGCAGCTCGGGCACGTCGATGAACGCGAAGCGGACGGTGGCGTCGCTTGCGCCGTACGGCAGAAGCAGCGCATCGCCGATCAGCAACGCACCGCACGAGTAGACGACATTGGGGACGTAGCCGTCACGCTCGTCCTCTGCAGGAACAAGCAGGGGGTCGTCAAGGCAGCCCAGCACGCGGGTCGGGTCGTCGAGGTCGAGCAGCACCGCGCCGATGCAGTACTCGCGCATCGGTCCGACGCCATGTGTCGGCACGATCCAGCCGGCCGGGGTCTCGATGGGCGAGCCGCAGTTTCCGGTCTGGATCACCTCCCAGGGCTGGGTGGGCCCGTGCAGCCACGTCGGTTCGCCCCAACGCAGGCCGTCGTCGGAGAACGTGACGCCGGTGCTCTCTCGATCGGACCGCGTGAGGGCCAGGTAGCGGCCGGCGACCTTGCGAGGGAAGAGGGCAAGGCCCTTGTCCTTGGCTGCCGGGCCGGCAAGCATCAATACCTGGAACGTCGTGAAGTCGTCGGTCTGGATGAGATGCGGCGCGATCCTGGTGCCGTCGTACGCCGTGTAGGTGCCGCGATAGCTCACGCTGCCGTTGTCGTGCACGAATCGCACGAGACGTACGTCCTCCATGCCGTTGCTCTCCGTCGCGGCATGCGGCCACAGCACCCGCTGGGACAGCGGCGTCGTCGTCGGGAACACGACCTCGTAGCTGCATTCGGCGAGCTGCCCCGCGAGCTCGGCGGTATGCGATCCGCCGTGCCGGGTGATCTGCTGACCGGTGAGGGCGACGAGAGCTCGCCCGAGCTCGGCACGATCAAACGTTTCTGACAACCGCCCGATCAGATAGCGGTGACTCTCCTCGTCGGCGCCCTGTTCGGAGAGCAGCGCTGCAAACTGCTCGCGGTCGTACGTCGTCGGCCTGACGTCGCCCGTCTCGACGAGTCGGCCGGGCGGGTCGAGGCACAGTGTCCGGCCCGGACCCACGACACCGGTGCGGAACTCCACCGACGAGATGTGGCCTTCACCGACCGCACGCAGGCTCATCAGGACGCGCACCGTCCCGGCCGGCAGTTCGGACTGGTCCGGGTGCGCGACCACGGACGGGTTGAACAGTGCAGCCCCTTCGATCGCGAACTCCTGCGTGAACGCGGCGCCGATGAGTGCGCGGCGGTCGTCGCTGAGCGGTCCGACGTCGGGCACTCGATGCGATATCTGCCGGTAGTGCCGTGACAGCACGTCGGACAGGTCGCGATGCCGATCGGCATAGCGCTCACGTACCCGCTGAAGTGTTGCGCTGACGACGTCCTCGGGGAGCGCGAGCAGCCGACCGAGGACGCCGGTCGCCCGTGACTCCGTGCTGGTGATCAGCTCGTGTCCGGGGACGAACAGCCTGGCCAGGGTCCGGCTGGGATCCGGGCGGAGCGTGACGTCACTTCGCGTGACGATCTGCGTCACGCGTCGACCAGAGCCAGGGCCCGGGCGTGCTGAAGGGTCGACAGCAGGGCAAGCGTCGACTCCGCCCCCTGGTTCTCGTTGCGACCGTGCCGCTCCAGCCCGTCGCAGCCGCCCCCGGTCGCAGGGTCGAGCAACGAGGTGTTGGCGTCGTTGCTGCCGAGGAACCACGCCGCGGCCCGCTCGACGCCGTCACGCCAGCGGGGATCGTCGGTCAGAGCGAACGCCCGCGCGCACGCATCGGCGACGGCCGCGACTTCGATGGGCTGCTGGTCGAAGCCGCCGATCGCGTCCATGGGCCCGCGCCCGCCGACCGGAACGACCGACAGATGACCGTCCCGCGTCTGCACGTCCAGCAACCAGCCGAGCAGCATGAGGCCGTCGACGGTGACGAGCGGAAGGTCGAGGGCCGCGCCGGCCGCCATGAGGACCTCTGGCAGAGCCGCATTGGCGTAGGTCAGGCGGGGCTCCGGCCAAGGCCAGACCTCGTCGTACGACGGCCTCCCGACGTGTCGCGCTGCATCAGCCAGCAGCGCGCGGGCGCCGAGGTGTCCGGGCTGCGTGCGCAGCACCTCCGCGGCGCCGAGACCCGCGAACGCCATCGCCCGTGACCACGGTGAGCGGTGCGTCGCGCCGCGCTCGAAGGCAGCCAGCGCCGCGGGACGCAGGTCGTCGCAACCGGGTGCGGATGCTGCGGTGCCGAGGCCCCATAGCGCGCGGCCCCAGCAGTCGTCGACGGATGGCTCGTCAGACCAGGCGAGGTCGATGTCCCGCCGGTTGCGAAAGCGACCGTCGGTGGACTGGGCGGCGAGGACGAACTCGAGGTACTGCCGGCGCAGGTCGTCGTGGCGGTCGTCCGAGCGGCAGACGACGACGAGCGCGCGGGCGACGTCGTCGACGCAGTAGCCGTGCTCGCGGCGCACGGTTGTCCGGTCGGCGTGCTCGTAGAGGCCGCCCGCGTCGGTGAGGTCGCGAAGGTGGTTGAAGGTGGGGGCGGGAAAGATCACGAGGCGTCGGCGAGCGCTGCCGTCACCAGGCGGGCCGCAATGCCGCGGTAGCGGGCGGCAACCGCACTCCAGAACAGCTCCGGCGCCTTGCGGGCAGCCCGTTCTTCCATGTCGCCGGCCAACCCAGGCTCTTCGAGGACCCTGCGGAGTGCGGCCTCGAGGGCGCCCGAGTCCGCTTGCGGGACAACGAGTCCGGTGCCATCGGCGAGGAGCTCGATGGCGTGTGGGAACGCCGTCGACACGACCGGTCGTCCGGCTGCGACGGCCTCGATGAGCACCCCGGAGGTCACCTGCTCGCGCGAGTCGTAGGGCAGCAGGACGACGTCGGCGCGCTCGACCAGTCTGGCCAGATCGTCGACGGTGAGGTAGCTAGGATCGAGGTCGACGAGATCGGCGACACCGCTGTCGTCGATGCGGTGCTGGAGCTCGGTGCGATAGGTCTCGCCGTGCCGTTCGAGCACCTTCGGATGCGTCTTGCCCATGACGAGGTAGCGAGGCTGCAAGTCGCGCAGGCCGGCCATGGCGTCGATCGCCCACTCGATGCCCTTGCCGGGTCCGAGCAGTCCCCAGGTCAGCACCAGAGGTCGTGCGCTGGCCGGTCGGGTCGACGGGGTTGCCCCGTGGTTGATCGCGCCGTGCGGGATGACGACGATCTGGCTCGGGTCGGCGCCGTACGTGGACATGAGCCGGTCACGTGCAGTCTTGGTCATCGTGACGACGATCGCGCTGGCGTCGAGCAGGTGTTCGAGGATGCGGCGCTGGCTGGCGGTCGGCGCGAGCAGAACTGTGTGCAGCACGACGATCACAGGCACGGTAAGCGCGTCGATGAGGTCAAGTACGTCGCCACCGTCGGGGCCGCCGAAGATGCCGTACTCGTGCTGAACGATGACGGCGTCGTAGTCGTTGAGCAGCTTCACCGCGCCAGCCGCGCTTTCGGCCGAGCCGTTGATGAGGTGTCCCACGACCTCCGCGCCGGCGTGTGTCTCGGGTGCGTCGACCACGCGGACCACGCCGACGTCGCGGCAGATCTTCGCGAGCTCTGTGTGAAGAGCCGCGGTGAACGTCGCCAGGCCACACTGGGTGGGTGGGTAGGTGCTGAGGATGGCAAGGGACGTCGACGCCGCGCGCCCACGTCCCGTCCGGTCACTCGTCGGGTAGGTCAGCATTCGGCGCTCCACCGGCTCTCCGGGGGATCGTCCTGGCGCCCCACGCGTTGCGGGACCTGGTCGTCGGCTCTGTGCAGAGCTGCGCCGGTCCACCAGCAACTCGCGGGTCAGGGACCGCGGAGCGTCGGGGGATCATGCGTGGACCGTTGGCTCGACCAACCTCAGATTACACCGTTTGTGCGACGACACGCCGTGGTCGAATCCGGTGTGCTCCTCTCGATCTTGCTCGCGCGCTCATGACGCAGACGCACTGGTGGCGATCAGCCGTGATCTACCAAGTGTGGCCACGCTCCTTCGCCGACTCAGACGGCGACGGCATCGGTGACCTGCGCGGCGTGATCGACAAGCTCGACTACCTGTCCGACCTCGGAGTCGACGCCGTCTGGCTGTCGCCGTTCTTCCCGTCGCCGCAGGTCGACAACGGCTATGACATCAGCGACTACCAGGACGTCGACCCGGTGTTCGGCTCGCTTGCGGACTTCGACGAGCTGGTGGCCGGTCTGCACGCGCGGGGGCTCCGGCTGCTGATCGACGTCGTGGTCAACCACACCTCCGACCAGCACCCATGGTTCCTGGAATCCCGCGCGAGGCGCGACAGCCCGAAGCGCTCTTGGTACTACTGGCGCGAGCAACCCGCCAACGCGTGGACGTCGCTCTTCGGCGGTGCCGCGTGGCGTCGAGACGCCGCGACGGGGGAGCACTACCTGCACACGTTCGCCCCGGAGCAGCCGGATCTGAACTGGAACGAGGCCGAAGTACGCCGGGCGGTCACCGAGATGCTGCAGTGGTGGCTCGATCGCGGCGTCGACGGATTTCGGCTCGACGTCATCAGCATGGTGAGCAAAGACCTCCACGACCCAGGCGGCGTGCTCGGGTTCGGTCCACACCTGCACGACTACCTGCAGGAGCTGCACCGCGAGGTGTTCATCGGCCGCGACCTCGTCACGGTCGGTGAGACGCCTGGGGCGTCGGTCGAGGAAGCGCTGCTCCTCGCCGGTCCCGCGCGGGGTGAGCTCGACATGGTCTTCGGGTTCGAGCAGATGTTGCTCGATCGCGGGCCGTCGAAGTGGGAGTCGCGGCCTGTCGCCTTGCCTGCGTTGAAGCGGTCGTTCGAGAAGTGGCAGCTCGGGCTTGCGGACGGATGGAACGCGCTGTACTGGGACAACCACGACCAGCCGCGGGTGGTGTCGAGGTTCGGGGACGACGGCGTCCACCGGGTCGCATCCGCGACCACGCTGGCCACGGTCCTCCACCTGCACCGCGGCACCCCGTTCGTCTACCAGGGCGAGGAGATCGGCATGGCCAATGCCCGGTTCTCGTCACTGGCTGAGTACCGAGACCTCGAGTCGCTGAACTGCTACGCAGAGGCCGTCGCTGCGGGGCTCTCGCCCGAGGACGCGTTACGCGCGCTGCAGCGCATCAGCAGGGACAACGCACGGACACCGATGCGATGGGACGGCACAGCGACGGCGGGATTCACCACTGGGACGCCCTGGATCGGCATGGGACCTGACGTCAACACGGTCAATGTCGCAGCGCAGCTGCTCGACCCGCTGTCGGTGCTCGCCCACTACCGGCGCCTCATCCGGCTCCGGCACGACGTGCCAGCTGTCGTGCACGGCGACTTCTCGCTTCTACTGCCCGACGACGAGCGGATCTGGGCCTTCACCCGCCGGTTCGACGACGTCGAGCTGCTCGTGATCGCCAACTTTACGTCGGATGAGGTCACGCCCGACCTGGACGGCTGGAACGACGGTGAGCTGCTCCTCGGCAACCTGCCGGGACCGGCTCCACGGCTGCGAGCCTGGGAGAGCCGGGTCATACAGCGGGTCGGCGTACGGTCGTAACTCTGACCCGGGAAGGACTCCCCATCGTGGTGCGTATCGGAGCTCAGGACATTGGTGCCGACGACAGCGGGGGAGGTCGCCTGTTCGCACAGGAAGGCGCGGCCACCGAGCAGGATCCGGTTGCCGCGTTGCACGACACGGAAGCAGAGGCCGGCGACGAGGCCGGCATCCATGACACCTACAGCATCGACGGCCTGGAGGCGTCCGAGATGGGAGTCGACCTCGACTCAGCCGGTGGGACGGAAGCCGACCTCGACTAGCGAGCCTTCACGCCGCGCCGACCCTCGAAAGCCTGCTCGGCGCACTGCACCTCGCGAGGCACGTTGCCAGTTGCTGTGAGCACGACTCGCATGACCTTGTGGCCGCGGTCGGATGTCGGACCAAACATGAGCGGGCAACCGCCGTCGATAACGGAGATCCCGTGTGCACGGCCATAGCTCGCGGCGGCGGGTGACACGCTGCCCGACGTCGTACCCGCTTGCCCTGAGACGTCGATAGACGACGTTGGCGCCGTGCGTCTTGGGTGACCGGGAGACGCCGGTCACGGCGATCCGTTGGTGACTGAGGAAAGCGGATGCTGCCTGCTTGATCTTCATGACGACTCCTGTCGAAGACCGCATCATGCTGTCGCCGCCGGTGACGTCACCAGGGGCGAAGGACCTGCGTGCAGGACTGTCGCGGTGACCAATGCCAGCGTGGTCGGGACCTTCGGCCCTCGAAGCGAACGGCGAATCTGCCTAGCGTCAAGGGTGCACGACGGAGGTCAGTCAGACCGACAAGAGGACGCATCATGAAGCGCAACATCGCTACCTACATCGCCATTGCTGTTCTCGCCCTTTTCGGAGTCGGCGGGATCATCGGCGGGTCTGTCGCCATCTCGATGGTTGACAGCAGCCTGAAGGCACAGAACATCACGTTCGCAGCGCCGAGCCAGTACGCCGGGCAGCAGGTCACCAACGGCCTCGATGCGTACCGCTTCCAGCAGATCATTGACGGACACGTCAAGGCCGCGCTCAAGCCAGCCGGCTTCACGACGTACGAACAGGTCTCGGCGGCATCGAGGGCCAGTGCCACGACCGCCAACCCTGCCGGTGACCCGAAGCTCGCCGCTCTTCGCCGCACCGCACTGGACGGGCAGCTGCTCCGCGGCACCCTGTTCAGCAGCTTCGCCTGGTGGATGGTCGGTTGGGTCGGCATTGCAGCCGGCGCAGCATTCAGCCTGCTCGCAGGCTGCATGTTCTTCCTGACCCGCAGCGCCCGCCAGACGTTGTTCTTCCCGGCGCCAGCGGTGACCCGGGAAACGGTGTCCGTCTGATCAAGACGGCCTCCAAGGAGATGGCCCGCCGAAAAGGCGGGCCATCTCGCATGTCCGGCTCAAGAGCCGGGTCTTTCGCCTCTACGTGAGCGGCCGCGGTGCTGGAAGTGTTGAACTGCAGGGCGCACGCCCTGCTCTACCCGGAAGTCCGCCATGAGCAGCGCCGCCACCATCCGCCCATCCGAATCCCTGCACGGCCTCCAGGTCCTGGACGCCGAGCACATCGAAGCGATGCCGTGGACTCCGCTCACCGGCTGCGGGGGAGTCGAGCAGAAGGTGCTGTGGAACCTTGGCGGCTTCACGCAGGCACTGGTCCGCTACGCGCCGGGCTCCTCGACGCCGGGCGAACCGCATCTGGCGGCGCACCATCACGTCTGGGTCCACGCGGGCGAGATCACGTTCGCCGGCAGGCGCCTGACGGCGGGCTCGTACGCCCACGTCCCACCCGGTGCGGCACATGCAGCCACGGACGTGGGCGCCCAAGGCTGCACGCTGCTGCAGATGCACCGTCCGCACCCGCCGCGCGAAGCCGATCTGCTGGCGGTGCAGTCATGACCGCGCCGGTCCAGCTCGCCCGAGCACAGCGACTGTTTCACCGGGAAGACACCTCGGTCGTCAGAGGATCAGCCGACCGCGTCGCCGCAGCGCGCCTCCGGCTTCAGCCGCCGGCGCCGGTCCCCGGCACGGAAACCGCTGATGGCGTCTGGTGGCCGCGTTCGCTCGACCTCGTCGCAGAGCTGGCGCCGCTGCTGGCAGCGACGCGCTCCGCAGGTCACGCCGTCCATCGGGTGACCTACAACCTGGACGCCTGGCAGCCGGCCGCGCGCAAGCCGGTCGTCAACGGGGCGGTCGTTCGGTTGGGGGGCTACCGGATGCTCAGCCCACGGGTCCTTCATCTCACGTCGCCCGACTCGGCGTCGCCGCTCGTCCTACTCGTCATCCCGCCGTCCGCGGATCCCGGCGTTGCAGTCGCAGCTCTCGGAAACGGGACTTCCTCACCCAGACCACCCAGTGAAGGGCGTTTCAGCCGCAGAAAACGCTGCTGACCTGCGGCGTTGTTGGGGTGAGTGACGGGGCTCGAACCCGCGACAACCGGGATCACAACCCGGTGCTCTACCAGCTGAGCTACACCCACCATGGTGCGCCGGAAAGCATACCGGGATGGGGAGGAGTGAGGTGCCGCGCAGCGGGCATGTGATCTTGTGCGCACACCTGCCCGCCCGCGGCGGCCCCTGCGCCCTGGAGGCACCGATGCCGACCCCCGCCGCCTGCATCGTCTGCGGCCGCGAACGCCCCATCGAGCTTCAGATGACCGCCAAGAACGGTCAGGTCCTGACGATGAGCTCGTGTCCCAAGTGCGAGACGCGGAGCTGGTACGCCGACGGGGCCTCGGTCACGATGCAGGAGGTCCTGAAGATCACCGCGAACGACCCCGAGTTCGTCGTCATGCCGGTCGCGAGCCGGACCCGGAGCAGCAAGGCCGGCTAGTCCGCTACCTGCTCCGACGAAGCGGGTAGCGGCGAGGCGGCGTCGGGATCGCCGCCGAGGAGCCGCTCAGCGATCGCATTCGCCTGGTCGGTTGTCGGGCCCGGGGCCGGCACGAAGATGGCCTCGCGGTAGTAGCGCAGCTCGAGCACCGACTCCTTGATGTCGGCAAGCGCACGGTGACCGCCGCCCTTCTTCGGCGAGCCGTAGTAGGCCCGCGGGTACCAACGGCGGGCCAGCTCCTTGATCGAGGACACGTCGACCATCCGGTAGTGCAGCCACTCGTCGAGCTCAGGCATGTCGCGGGTCAGGAAGCCGCGGTCGGTCGCGATGGAGTTGCCGCACAACGGCGCCTTCTTCGGCTCCGGGACCCACTCCTTGATGTACGCGAGGACCTGCTGCTCGGCCTCTTTCATCGTCACGGTCGACGCGGTCACGGCGTCGGTCAGGCCCGAGGACGCGTGCATCTCGCGCACGACGTCAGGCATCCGAGCCATCTCGTCCTGGGTCGCGCCGATGACCACGTCGACGCCTTCGCCGAGCGTGTTGAGCTCCCCGTCGGTCACCAGCGCGGCAACCTCGATCAGCAGGTCGGACCCGAGCTCGAGCCCGGTCATCTCGCAGTCGATCCACACCAGTCGGTCGCTCACGTCGGTCACCCTACGGCGTACCTCCGGTTAGGGTCCGACCACGCCGTACGACGGAAGGAAGCCCATGACCAAGGCGGACGACACCGCGGCAGATCTCGGCAAGGCCTATGCCTTCGAGGGGCCGGCGCTCGAGCTCGGCGCGCTCGTGCTCGACGGCACGGCCCATCCCGAGGCCAGGATTCGGATGCCGCTGTCGATGCTCAACCGGCACGGCCTCGTCGCCGGCGCGACCGGCACGGGCAAGACGAAGACCTTGCAGCTGATCGCTGAGCAGCTCTCCGACGCCGGCGTACCCGTCTTCCTCGCCGACATCAAGGGCGACGTCAGCGGCATGGCCGCGCCCGGCCAGGAGAACGATCGCATCACCCAGCGCGCGAAGGACACCGCGACGGACTGGAAGGCGCGCGGTTTCCCGGCCGAGTTCCTCAACCTCGGCGGCCAGGGCGGCACCGGCGTACCGGTCCGCGCGACCATGACGTCGTTCGGACCGATCCTGCTCAGCAAGGTCCTCGGCCTCAACGAGACGCAGGAGAGCAGCCTCGGTCTGGTCTTCCACTTCGCCGACAAGGCCGGGCTGCCGCTGCTCGACCTCAAGGACCTGCGTGCCGTCATCAGCCACCTCACCAGCGACGAGGGCAAGGACGACCTCAAGGAGCTCGGCGGCCTGTCGGCCGCCACCGCGGGCGTGATCCTGCGCGAGCTCATCGGTCTCGAGGACAACGGCGGCGACGTCTTCTTCGGCGAGCCGGAGTTCGACACCCACGACCTGATGCGTACGACGTCTGACGGCAAGGGCCTGCTCTCCATCATGGAGCTGCAGGGACTGCAGGCCAAGCCGCAGCTGTTCTCGACGTTCCTCATGTGGCTGCTCGCTGACCTGTTCCACGACCTGCCCGAGGTCGGCGACGTCGACAAGCCGAAGCTGGTCTTCTTCTTCGACGAGGCGCACCTGCTCTTCGACGGTGCGAGCAAGGCGTTCCGCGACGCCATCACGCAGACGGTGCGGCTGATCCGCTCCAAGGGCGTCGGCGTCTTCTTCGTCACGCAGACGCCGAAGGACGTGCCGTCCGACGTGCTCGCGCAGCTGGGCAACCGCGTGCAGCACGCGCTGCGCGCGTTCACGCCCGACGACGCAAAGGCGCTGAAGGCGACGGTCGGCACGTTCCCGAAGAGCGACGTGTACGACGACCTCGGCGAGCTGCTGACGACGATGGGCATCGGCGAGGCGCTGGTGACGATCCTGTCGGAGAAGGGCGCGCCGACTCCTGTCGTGTGGACGCGGATGCGACCGCCCGCCTCGCTGATGGCGCAGATCGATCCGGCCCAGCAGCAGTCCATCGTCGCGGCCAGCCCGCTGCAGGCGGAGTACGGCACTCCGGTCGACCGCGAGTCGGCGTACGAGAAGCTCCTCGCCAAGGTCGCACCCGCGGCGACACCCGAGCCGCACGAGGCACCGAAGCAGGAGGCGCCGCGCGAGGACGGTCACCGCGGTGAGGCAGCAGCCGTCGGCGGCGCGATCGCCGGCGTACTCGCATCCAGTGTCTTCAAGTCGTTCGCCCGGTCAGCCGCGAGTGCTGCCGGCCGCGAGATCAGTCGTTCGATCTTCGGTACCGCGAAGCGCCGCACGACGCGTCGTCGCTAGTCGGCCCCAGCGCACCTCGTTCGCCGCGTCTCAGTGTCTGCCCTGATGTGTCCGGACTTGTCCCTTCCTACTGTCCTCGGCGGGGGTGGATCGCCGTGATCCGCCGAAGTTCGGGGGGACACCGATGCTGGTACGACGGATAGTGGCTGTGGCCTCGCTGACAGCGCTCGCGGTGCTGGTGCCTACAGCGGCGCAAGCGGCGCCGCGCAAGTCGACAGCGGACGTCGCCGTGACGCTGCAGGACCAGGCCGACCCGGTAGCCGTAGGCACGGACATCGCCTACACCGCAGTCGTCACGAACGCCGGCAGCTCCGACGCGTCGAACGTGCACTTCACCCTCGCCTTCGGCGGCTCGGCGAAGCTCGTCTCTGCCGGTGCCGACTCGCAATGGGGCTACTGCGAGGACAGTTACGGTGATGCGCTCTGCCAGCTCGGCCCGCTGGCCCGGGGCGGCGCGACCACCGTAACGGTGCACTTCCAGCCGTACGACGCGGGCACGTTCACGGCCACCGCCACGGCCAACTCCGACACTCCCGACGATGCCACGTCGAACAACACCGCAACGACGACCACGACCGTCACCGATGTGCCCCGCGTGGCGACGCAGACTGCGCCCGCGGCCTCCTGGACCACACCGTGCATGGGCTGCGCCGGCGGGCTGATCGGAGGAGTGCAGACCGTGAGCTTCCGGACTGAGGTCCTCGCGTTGGACGGATCGCTGGTCAGCGAGGGCTATGTGCAGTTCGCCGCGTGCAGCGCCCCCGTCGTCAACGGCGTCGCGGCCTGCAGCCACAACGGCCTGTATCTCGCGCCAAGCAGCGCTGCTAGGTATTCGGGCTCGGCCACGTACGCGCCGAGCACCGCGCTCTGATCACAGCGCGCGCCCGGCAGGATTCGAACCTGCGACCAAGTGCTTAGAAGGCACCTGCTCTATCCCCTGAGCTACGGGCGCAGGGCAGGCAAACGGTACCGGGGAAACGGCCTCCGACCCGCCAGCCCAGCGCCTGGCCTACGTCGCGCGGCGCCGTTGAACGCGGCGCCAGGCCAGCACGCCGACCGCGAACAGCAGCACGCCTAGCGACGCCGTCGTACGACTGAGGCCGGTACGGGGCAACTGGGAGGCCGGCGCAGCGGCGCCGGCACCGGCCGCGGCCGGGCACCAAGGGTTGACCGGCACGCCGGCACACGGGTTCGGCATCGAGATCTGCGCGGGGGCCATCCGGATCGAGACCACCGTCGTACGTGGGTAGTCGTCCACCGGCGTGTTCGGGCACTCCGCGAGCACCCCGCCGGCGCAGTTGAGCTGCGCGGCAAGCGCCGGGTTGGGGTTCCCCGCGTTGATCGGACGCGCACTGCAGTCGGAGTAGTTCGGCAGTGACTGGATCTGCTGCGGATCCGAGGTCAGTCCGGCGCTGTCGGTGTTGCCGCTGAAGCAGTTGCCGGGCGCACCCACCGCGTCGAACGTGACCGCGTGGAACAGCGCGATGTCCGCGTTGCCGACGTTGCCGTTTCCGCCGTTACCGCTGAAGGTGTTGTTCATCACGGCGTTGCCGTCGGCCGGGAAGTAGCAGACCGGGTCCTGGCCCGGAACGCCTGGCGGCACGACGTAGGTGCCGCCCTGGCAGTTCTGCCCGATGTCCGTCGGCGGGCTCTCGGCGTCGGGAAGGTCGGTGACGACGATGCCCCACGACCCGTTGTTGACGAACGAGTTCTTGTACGACGCGACGTTCAGCGTGCCCGCGAAGACCAGGCCGGTTCCCACCGGGGCGCCCCCGGCGAGGCCGCCCGCACCTGCACCCGGAACGTTGGGGTTGTTGTTGTCGTGGAAGGAGTTGCGCGTCCAGACGTTGCAGATGCCGATGCCGAGCGGCCCCTTCTCGGTGCCGGGGCAGGCGCCGTTCTGCGGGCTCGGCGCATCGTCGTTGTTCTGCGAGTTGGTGGTGGCCCCGGTCTTGTTGTGGTCGAACTCCGAGTCCTCGATGATCAGGTGGCCGCCGGAGTTCGTGCCGGAGTAGCCGAGCGCGCTGTCGACGCCGTGGGCATGCACGAGGACCTGGTGGCAGTCGGGGCAGGCACCGATGTAATACGCGGAGTCGCCCATGTTGGACGCGAAGCTGTGGTCGATCCGGCCCGGACCGCGTGAGTTGCTGGTGAAGATGCCGTACTCGCCGCGCGGGTTCTGCACACCGTTGGAGTACGTCGACGTCGCGGTGAGGTAGTCGCCCGAGAACGGACCCATGCCGATCTTGCCGCTGCCGTCGCCGCCGTTGAACCAGATCTCGTTGCCCTCGCCGCCCGACGTGCCAGTCAGGTAGTTGCAGACCGTGAGGTTCTCGATGGAGACCTTGTCGACTTTGAAGTCGATGATCCCGTCGCGCCCATGCACCGTGTTGACCTGGTCCGCCTTGGCTGCGGAACAGGCCTTCGACCCGGGCCGGGTGCCGTCGACGATCACCTGGTTGCGCTGCATGCCGCGCAGGTGCAGGCCGGGTGTCGTGATGAGGACACCGGCCGGTTCGGACGCGCCCTTGTAGCCGTTCTCCTTGTAGTCACCAGGCCCGACGAGCACCCAGTCGCCGGCGTGTGCCTTGAGCACCGCTTGCTGAACGCTGGTGAAGGTGCCCCGCACGCCGTGCCAGCTGCCGACGCGCAACACGGCCGGCCCGGCCTGCGCCCCCGCCGCGGGAAGCGCCGTGGCAGTGGCGGCGACAAGTGCCAGGACGCCGACGGCGGCGAGAGGGCGAGCACGCATGACAGCTCCCTTAGTCGGGTGGTGGCTCAGTCAAGCGCACGGGCCGTCGTACACAGCCCTTTCGCCTCATCCACAGACTTCGACCGGAGGCCGCTGTGCCCCGGCCGCGGCACCGATCGTGTTCGGTACGCCGGGGCAAGGGCCCCAGCCGGAGCAGCGGAGGACAGCGTGAACGGACCGCAGATCACCGTCATCGGGCACGTCGGAGGGAGCCCCCGGCAGCGCTCCCTGGCTGACGGGACACCGGTCACGGACTTCCGGGTGGCGATGACCCCCCGCCGGTTCGACAAGGCAACGGAGAGCTGGGTCGACCAGCCGACGGAGTGGTTCAGCGTGACGTGCTGGCGGGCGCTCGCGGATCACGCCGCCATGTCGCTCCACAAGGGTCACAAGGTCATCGTCACCGGCACGTTCTCGACGCGCACCTGGACCGACAAGGACGGCGTGGAGCGGGTCAGCAACGAAATCGACGCCTCGTCCGTCGGCATGGACCTCACCCGCGGGCCGGTCGTGCAGAAGAGGTTCGAGCGCAGCACGACCACCGACGTCGGCGACAAGCGCACGGACGACTCGAACGACGTCGCCGCGGACCGATTGACCGGCGAGGTCATCCCGGAGCAGTCCCTGCCCGACCATGCGGCGCCGGATGAGGTCGCCGCCTGACAGCCGGGCGTCCGTCGGCACTGACAGTTCTCTGACCTTCGGCTCCGTAGCTTCGCCCGTACCTCAACTCGAACATCGGGAGAAGCCATGAAACTCGTCACAGGGACAGCTGCCGTCGCGGCGTGCGCCGCCCTCAGCCTGTCGGTTCCGCTCGCCTCGGTGGCGTCGGGCGCACCGTCGTGCCCCCTGCCCACCTACGGGCCCGGAAGCTCGTACCACCCGGCCATCAACCCGGCTGACTTCACGTCGGCGGTGACCAACCCGTGGTTCCCGTTGCGTCCGGGCACGACCTTCCTCTACACCGGGACCAAGGACGGCAAGCGTGCGCTCGACACCTACCACGCGTCGCGGGCCACCGCCAAGATTGACGGGGTGACGACGCGCGTCGTGCTCGACCGGCTGTTCCTCGACGGCGTCCTCGAGGAGCAGACGACCGACTACTACGCGCAGGACCGCTGCGGCAACGTCTGGTACTTCGGGGAGGACACCGAGACACTGGACCGCAACGGTCGCGTCACCGACCGCTCGGGCTCGTTCCACGCCGGGGTCCACGGTGCACAGCCAGGCGTCTTCATGCAGTCCAATCCGCAGCTGGGCCGCCGCTTCCGGCAGGAGTGGTCGCCCGGCCAGGCCGAGGACACCTACCGCGCCGTTCAGCAGAACGCGTCGGTCAACGTTACCCACGGCCACTACACCAACGCGCTGCGCACCGAGGAGAGCACAGCCCTCGAGCCCGACGTGCTGGACAACAAGTACTACGTGAGTGGCGTCGGCGAGGTCGAGGAGGTGGCCGTCAAAGGCCCGACCGAGAAGCTCACCCTGGTCGACGTGCTGCGCTGAGCGCCGGGTCCTGGGAGGGTCAGACCGTGCGCGTACTGGTGGTCGAGGACGACGCGAAGCTGCGGATGCTGCTCCAGCGCGGCCTGGAGCAGCAGGGCTTCTCCGTCGACGCGGCCGCTGATGGCACCGACGGCCTTTGGCGGGCGCGGGAGTTCGCCTACGACGCCATGGTGCTCGACGTCATGCTGCCGGACACCGACGGCTTCTCGCTCTGCCGTGAGCTGCGGCGCGGCGACAACTGGGTGCCGGTGCTCATGCTGACGGCGCTCGACGACGTGTCGGACCGTGTGCGCGGGCTCGACGTCGGTGCCGACGACTACCTCGCGAAGCCGTTCGAGTTCACCGAGCTCGGCGCCCGACTACGCGCGTTGCTCAGACGTGGTGCGTCGCCACGGCCCACCGCGCTCACGGTCGGGGACCTCCTGCTCGACCCCGCGAGTCGCGACGTACGACGGGGTGAGACGCCGATCCGGCTGACCGCGCGCGAGTTCTCACTGTTGGAGTACTTGATGCGACACCCTGATCAGGCGCTGACCCGAACTGAGCTCGTACAGCACGTATGGGATGCGGCGTACGACGGCGACCTGCATGTGGTCAACGTGTATGTCTCCTACCTACGCGACAAGATCGACCGTCCGTTCGGGCGTCGGTCCGTTCGCACCGTGCGGGGATCGGGGTACCTCGTCCATGACGACCTGGCTCGCTAGGGCATCGCTCAGGGCGCGTCTCACCCTGGCCTTTGCGGCGGTGATGGCGCTGCTGCTCACCGGGATCGGCGTGTCGATCTACTCGTCGATGAGCACCGCCCTGCTCGACGAGATCGACTCAGGCTTGCGGTTCCGCGCGGCCGCGACGGCATCGAGCTCGCCCGGCGCTGCGGTCGAGACCGTCAACCCCGACCTGCAGGAGCGCGGCGAGGCCTTCGACCAGCTGCTGGCAGCGGACGGGCGAGTGCTCCGTTCCAGCCCCGGGCTGCCGACGACCTCGCTGCTCTCGGCCACTGAGCTGCGAGCAGTGCACGGGCCGACGTTCCTGCAGCGGCCCGTGGCCGGTGTCGTCGGTCAGGCCCGCATGCTCGCGATCGCGCTGCCCGGGCCACCGGCAGGCGACGTGCTGGTCGTCGGCACCACCCTGGCCGACCGCTCCGATGCACTTCGACACCTGCGGATCACGTTGCTGATCGCCCAGCCCATCGCCCTCGTCGTCGCTGCCTTCGCCGGCTGGCTCGTCGCCGGCCTGGCCCTGCGCCCCGTGGAGCGCATGCGCCGCCAGGCGGCGGCCATCACGGCGTCAGGCCTCGACCGACGACTCGACCTGCCCCTGCCGCGCGACGGGATCCGTCGCCTCGCGAGCACTCTCAACGACCTGCTCGGCCGGCTCGACGACGCGGCGCGCCGCGACCGCGAGTTCATCGAGCGAGCGAGCCACGAGCTGCGGACACCGCTGACGTCGCTCAAGGCCGAGCTCGAGGTGGCGGCAACGGGCGAGCGCACGGTTGCGACCATGTCGCTGGCCCTCGACAGTGCCCGTGAGGAGGCCGACCGCCTGGTCCGGCTCGCCAACGACCTGCTCGTGCTGGGCCGCACGGTCGACGGCCGGCTGCCGATCCGGCGCGAGGACGTGCAACTCCGGCTCTTCCTCGACACGGCGGCGGCGGCGCATCACGCGCGGGCCGCATCTCATGGCATCCGCATCACGTCGGTGTGCTCCTCCGACGCAGCCGTGCTCATCGATCCGATGCGGGCTCGTCAGGCCATCGACAACCTGCTCGACAACGCCCTCCGGCACGCATCGGCGGGGGAGGGCGTGCGCCTCACTGCTGCGCTCAATGGCGACAGCCTGACGCTTTCCGTCGAAGACAGCGGTCCTGGCTTCGCCGACAGCGCGTCGCACGACTTCACGTCGGATGGTCTGGGACTTCGCACCGCCAGAGCGATTGCCATCAGTCACGGCGGCGACCTGGCGGTCGCGAATCGTGCCGAGGGCGGGGCCGTCGTCACGATGACCTTCGGGCAGGCCCGGTCGGAGTCTCAGCCTGCCGACTAGCCTGTGTCCCCATGGCGCAGTTCATCTACCAGATGCAGAAGGTCCGCAAGGCGGTCGGCGACAAGGTCATCCTCGACGACGTCACGCTCGCCTTCTTCCCGGGCGCGAAGATCGGTGTCGTCGGCCCGAACGGCGCCGGCAAGTCGACCGTCCTGAAGATGATGGCCGGTCTCGACCAGCCCTCCAACGGCGACGCGAAACTGACCCCCGGCTTCTCGGTCGGCATCCTCATGCAGGAGCCGCAGCTCGATGACACCAAGACGGTTCGCGAGAACGTCGAAGAGGGCGTCAAGGAGATCCGCGACGTCATGCTCCGCTACGAGGAGCTCAACGAGAAGATGGGCGCGCCCGACGCCGACTTCGAGGCGATCATGGCCGAGCAGGCGCCGCTCCTCGACGCCATCGAGGCCGCCAACGCCTGGGAGCTCGACAGCCAGATCGAGCTCGCCATGGACGCGCTGCGCACGCCGCCGCCGGACGAGCCCGTCGTCCACCTGTCCGGTGGCGAGCGTCGCCGCGTCGCCTTATGCAAGCTGCTGCTGCAGGCCCCCGACCTGCTGCTGCTCGACGAGCCGACCAACCACCTCGATGCCGAGAGCGTCGAGTGGCTGGAGAACCACCTGTCTCGGTACGCCGGCGCTGTGCTCGCCGTCACCCACGACCGCTACTTCCTCGACAACGTTGCGCAGTGGATCCTCGAGCTCGACCGCGGCCGCGCGTTCCCCTACGAGGGCAACTACTCGACGTACCTCGAGAAGAAAGGCGAGCGGCTCGCCGTACAGGGCAAGAAGGACGCCAAGCTCGCCAAGCGGCTCAAGGACGAGCTCGAGTGGGTCCGCATGAACGCCAAGGGGCGGCAGACCAAGAGCAAGAGCCGCCTCGCGCGCTACGAGGAGATGGCGGCCGAGGCCGACAAGACCCGCAAGCTGGACTTCGAGGAGATCCAGATCCCGGCCGGGCCACGGCTCGGCAGCGTGGTCATCGAGGCGAAGGACCTGAAGAAGGGCTTCGGCGACAGGGTGCTCATCGACAACCTGTCGTTCGACCTGCCCCGCGGCGGCATCGTCGGGATCATCGGTCCCAACGGTGTGGGCAAGACGACGCTGTTCAAGACCATCGTCGGGGTCGAGCCCGTCGATGACGGCATGGTCCGCGTGGGCGAGACCGTCAAGCTCTCGTACGTCGACCAGAACCGCGCCGGGCTCGAGCCGACGAAGACGGTCTGGGAGACGGTGTCCGAGGGCCTCGACTACATCCAGGTCGGCCAGCAGGAGATGCCCAGCCGGGCCTACATCGGTGCGTTCGGCTTCAAGGGCCCCGACCAGCAGAAGCCGACCGGCGTGCTCTCCGGCGGCGAGCGCAACCGGCTCAACCTGGCGATGACGCTCAAGGAGGGCGGCAACGTGCTGCTCCTCGACGAGCCGACCAACGACCTCGACGTCGAGACCCTCGGGTCACTCGAGAACGCGCTGCTGGAGTTTCCCGGTTGCGCGGTCGTCATCAGCCACGACCGGTGGTTCCTCGACCGCGTCGCTACGCACATCCTGGCGTGGGAGGGCGACGAGGACGACCCGGCGAAGTGGTACTGGTACGAGGGCAACTTCGAGTCGTACGAGAAGAACAAGGTCGAGCGGATGGGGCAGGACGCCGCGCGTCCGCACCGGGTCACCTACCGCAAGCTCACGCGCGACTGACGTGACTGCTCCCGCGGTCGCCGATCGGCGGGCTACCGCGGCGTTCGCCGCCGTCGTACTGCTCAGCCTGGTCGTGCTGTTCTGGCCGCGTACGCCGAGCGAGCAGACGATCCCCAACCTCGACAAGCTCGTGCACGCCGGCTTGTTCGCCCTGCTCGCGGCCACGACGTGGTGGCGCTTCGCTGCTCACCGGGCGGCTTTCGTCGGTGTGCTGCTGTACGCCGCTGCGTCCGAGGTCATCCAGTCGGTCGCGTTGCCACATCGGGACGGCGACGTCCGCGACGTGCTGGCCGATGTCGCCGGTGCGCTGCTCGGCTGGCTGGCCGTCAGTCGCTGGGCTCGTCGGGGGCGTTGACGAGTGAGTGCGCCGCGCCGAGCAGGTAATCGGCCAGCTGCTCGCGCGCATCGTCGGGCAGGTCGAGCTGCGCCACCGCCCGCAGCATGTGCGACAGCCAGGCGTCGCGCTCGCGCGAGGTGATGCGCCAGGCGGCGTGCCGCATCCGCAGTCGCGGATGCCCCCGGTTGTCGGAGTAGGTCGTCGGCCCGCCCCAGTACTGCATGAGGAACAGCGACAGGCGGTCACGCGCTGCTCCGCCGACCCCGAGGTCCTCGTCGAGGTAGAGCGGACGCAGCACCGGATCGGTCTCGACCTCGTCGTAGAACAGGTCGACGAGCCGCCTGAAGGTCGGCTCGCCGCCGACCTGGTCGTACAGCGTCGTCACTCGAACCAGTCTAGGAAGGATCGGCCACGTTGCGGACCACGGGTACGCCCACGGCGATCCCCTCGCGGTCGAAGGCCTCCTTGACCCGTTCGCGCAGCTCGCGGGCCACCTTCCACTGCTCGAGCGGGGCCGTCTTCACGGCGAGGCGGACCACGACGCCGGACGAGCCGAGCTCCTCCACGCCCCACACCTCGGGCGCCTCGGTGATCTTCTCGGCCCAGTCGTCCTCCGCCGCCATTGCCTCGGCGGTCGACCTGAGCACATCGCGGACAGCGGACAGGTCGCTGTCCCAGGCGACCGCGATGTCGAGCACCGCGCGCGCCCAGCCCTGGCTCTTGTTGCCGATCCGGACGATCTCCCCGTTGCGGATGTGCCACACCGTGCCGGCGACGTCACGCAGCCGGGTGGTCCGCAGCCCGACGGCCTCGACCGTGCCGGTCGCCTCACCCGCGTCGATCACGTCGCCGACACCGTACTGGTCCTCGAGGATCATGAACATCCCGTTGAGGAAGTCCTTGATGAGGTTCTGCGCCCCGAACCCGACGGCCACTCCGACGATGCCGGCGGACGCGATGACCGGTGCGAGGTCGAACCCGAGCTCGGCCAGGATCATCGCGCCGGCGACCGTGAAGATCACGATTGCCGCGCTGCTGCGCAGGACCGACCCGATCGTCTCGGCGCGCTGCCGCCGCCGTTCGGACGACAGCGGGGACGCCTCGAGCAGCCGGCCCTTCGTCCGGTCGTGCAGCGGGCGCAGCACGACCGGCACGCTGCCCTCTGCGGCACCCTTGACCAGCCGCCCGATCCCACGGTTCACGAGCAGCCGAAGCACCATCGCCAGGACGGCGATCAGGGCAATGCGGGCGGGTGTCGTCGCCACCTCGAGGGCGTGCCGGGAGAGGGCGGACAGCGAGCTCGTGATCACGACTCGACCCTAGGGGAGCGCAAGAACGTGGCGAATCCGGCGTCCGTCGGTCAGACTCAGCGTCCAGGGAGGACGCATGGCCAGTCTCGACAGCGCGGCGCTGGTGCTCAACGCCACGTACGAGCCGCTGTGCGTCGTGCCGAGCCGCCGGGCTGTCGTGCTGCTGCTGACGGCGAAAGCCGTGTCCGTCGAGGCGGGCGACGGCGTGCTGCACAGTGCCCGGACTGACGTCACCGTGCCCTCCGTCGTACGGCTCACGAAGTTCGTCCGGGTTCCCTACCGGGCGACGGTGCCGCTGACGCGCAAGGCCGTCTTCGCCCGCGACGGGGGCCGCTGTGTCTACTGCGGTGCCGCGGCGACCAGCCTTGACCACGTGATCCCGAAGAGCCGCGGCGGCTCGCACACCTGGGACAACGTCGTTTCTGCCTGCGGGCGCTGCAACCACGTGAAGGCCGACCGCGGGATCGCCGAGCTGGGTTGGCGGCTGCGCCGGCAGCCGGTCGCGCCGACCGGCGCTGCCTGGCGAGTGGTCGGCTCGCGGCGGGTCGACCCGCGCTGGCGGCCGTGGCTGGACCTGCCCTACGACGAGTCGCTGGAGGAGCCGGCCTGATGAAGATCTCGCCGATCTGCACCGGCCCAGACCGGTCTAGTTCGCCGAAGATCTTGTCCGCCGGATCGCTGCCGCCGCGGTCATGAGCACCAGCGCGGTCAGGGCGAGCCAGCCGGTGAGCCCGGTCGCGGGGAGGCGGCCCGGCGCGGGTCGTGGTGCCGCCGGCGCGGCCGAGCGAGGCGCGGGCGCCGCCGCCGGCGCGGTGACGCTGCCGCCCCAGGCGCCGTTGGTGACCCGCAGGACGTACATGCCGCTGCTGCCGTCGGCGTACCAGATCTCCTTGCGCTCCGGCACCAACGTCGCGCTGGACAGCGCTGCGTTCGGCGTCTTCACGTCGGTGACCGGCGCGACGAAGTAGGCGATCTCCTTCGGCGCCAGCGGGTTGCGGATGTCGAACACGCGCAGCCCCGACGTGAGCATCGAGCAGGCGAGGATGCCCGGGTCCTTGCGCTGCGGCACTGCGCAGTAGTGGCCGGCGTACCCGCTCGTTGTCGGGATCGGACCGACCGGGTCGTTCGCGAGCGCCGGTCGGTTGGCGCGCTGGTGCACCGCGAGCCGGATGTTGGAAACGACCTTCGGGTGCTTCTCGTCGGCGATGTCGATGATGCGGCCGGCCCCGACGCGCGGCCCGTCGGCGGTGAGGGTCAGCTTATCGTCGGTGGCGAACTCGTCGATGTCGATGAGGTACGGGTGACCGCCGATCGTGATGGGCAGCTCGGCCTGCGGGATGGTGACCGTCGGCCAGGTCAGCGTGCTGATCGTCGTCGGCTGCGGGTTGAGGGCGCGTTTCTGGATGTCACTCACGTCGAGGATGCGCAGGCCCGACACCTCGGCGGGCAGCCCGACCTCGTTGCGCGGGAAACCGGCGCCGGCCGCGAGGTAGGCCCGGGTGCCGTCGTCGCTGATCGACAGCGAGTGGGTGTCGAAGTGCCCGACGTACGCGATCGATGGCACCATCGGGTTGGTGAGATCGACGGCCGTCAGCGTGCCGCCGCCGAGCGACGCGACGTAGTAGGTCATGCCGTCGGGCGCGAAGCCCGCCTCGTGTCCCATCACGCCCGTCGGCGTCGACGACTGGAACGTGGGATTGCGGCAGTCGGCGTTGAGGTCGTAGACGTCGACCTGCCCTGGCGCGAAGATCGGGTTGCCGGCGACGGCTGCCAGGAGCCCGCGCTTGTGGTTGACCAGCATCGACTCGTGCGGGCTGTCCATCGCCGGAGTCAGCAAGGTGGTCGTGATGACCGGCTTCGCGGGGTTCGTCATGTCGACGACCGCGACGCCGGTGCCCTTCTGCGCGATGTTCGTCGCGTTGGTCGGGAAGAGCAGCGTCGTGTCGAAGTAGGCGCACTCGTGGCCCGCCTTGTCCACGAACCTCTCGACCTTGTAGCCACCGCTCGTGCCGACGTGACCGATCTGCACCATGTTGCAGCGGAAGCCGTTCTTGGCCCGCCCGGAAGTGACGTCGTCGGCGCTGACCCGACCCTGCATCCCCGGCTCGGGATGCGAGCCCGGACCGCATACGGCGCGGGGCGTCGGCAGGAGCGGCGGGTCGGCCGCCGCGGCACTCGGCACGACCCCCGCGCTGAGTGCAGCGACGCCGGCGAGGGCCAACGCGATGAAGACGGGCCGAACTGACCGCAGCATGCTCAAACGATACGTTCCCCACCATGGCAGACCTTCACGACCTGACCGCTCTCGAGCAGGCGGCGGCGATCCGCTCCGGCGAGACGTCCTCCGCCGAGCTGGTCGAGCACTACGCCCAGCGCATCCAGAAGCTCGACGGCGACATCGGTGCGTTCGTGACGCTGACGCTGGACGCCGCGCGCGAGCAGGCCGCCGCGGCCGACGCCGCCGTGAAGGGCAAGGAGGCGCTGGCACCGCTGCACGGCGTGCCGATCGCCATCAAGGACCTCAACATGACCGAGGGCGTCCCGACGAAGCTCGGGTCGAAGGCCTTCGAGGACTTCGTGCCGCCGTTCTCGGACCACGTGGTCGAGAAGCTGCGGGCAGCCGGCACCATCAGCCTCGGCAAGACCAACACCCCCGAGTTCGGCCTGCCGTGCTACTCGGAGACCGAGGTCGCACCGCCTGCTCGCACGCCCTGGGACCTGAGCCGGTCGGCCGGCGGGTCGAGCGGTGGCGCGGCCGCCGCGACGGCAGCCGGGCTGGTTCCCTGGGCGCAGGGAAGTGACGGCGGCGGCTCGGTCCGCATCCCGTCCAGCGTGTGCGGGCTGTTCGGCATCAAGGTGAGCCGGGGCCGGATCAGCCGCGGGCCACTGGCCGGTGACATCACCGGCCTGTCCTGGGACGGCCCGCTCGCACGGACGGTGCGCGACGCCGCGGCCATGCTCGACGCGATGCAGGGCCCGATGCCCGGTGATCCCCACTGGGCCGCGCCGCCGCCGCAGTCGTTCCTGTCCTACGCCGACACCCCGCCCGGCCGGTTGCGCATCGGAGCCTCGTGCACGCCCGGCGTCCCCGGCTCGGTCCTCCACCCGCACGTCGCCGAGGCCTACGGAGCCGCGCGCGAGCTGCTGGCCTCACTGGGCCACGAGGTCGTGGAGATTCCGGAGCCTTACGACGCCGCCGAGCTGATCCCGAACTTCGAGATCCTGTGGTCGGTGAGCGCGTCCAGTGTGCCGGTGGACCCCGCCCGCGAGGAGCTGCTGCTGCCGCTCACCCGATGGCTGCGCGAGCGCGGCAACAGCATGTCCGCCAACCAGTTCATGGCCGCGATGTCGGCGCTGCAGGGCGCGACCCGTCGTGGCGTCGAGGCGACCGCCTCGTACGACGTGCTGCTCACGCCGACGGTCGCTTTGCCGCCGGTGCCGATCGGCTACTTCCGCGAGACCGGCGACCCGGCGGAGGAGTTCGAGCGGATGAAGCAGTTCACGCCCTGGACCGCGGTCTACAACATGACCGGTCAGCCGGCCGTCAACGTCCCGCTGCACTGGTCACCGGACGGGCTGCCCATCGGCGTCATGCTCGCCGGCCGCCCCGCCGACGAGGCCACCCTGATCTCCCTGTCGGCGCAGCTCGAGGAGGCCCGGCCGTGGCGCGAACGCCACCCGGCCATGTGGTGACCCGATTGCGTCCAGCTCGCGTCGAGGAGTCCGAGCTGGTGGCGGGGTGGCGCGCGGATCCGCAGACGGAGTACGAGGCCTGGGGCGCGCCACCGCAGGGCGTCGCGGTGTCCGAGTCCATCCCGGAGCCGCACGGGATGGGAGAGCTGCTCATCACCGACGGCGACGATCGGCCGATCGGCACCGTCGGCTGGCACCAGGTGCTGCACGGTCCGAACCCCGGGTCGATCGCCCTGGACATCGGCCTCTCGATCCGGCCGGAGTTCCGCGGCCTGGGGCACGGGGCGCGGGCCCAGCGGATGGTCACCGAGTACCTCTTCCGCACCTTCCCCGTGCACCGCGTGCAGGCCTCGACCGACGTCACGAACCTCGCGGAGCAGAAGGCGCTCGAGCAGGCCGGCTTCGTGCGCGAAGGCGTCATTCGCGGCGCGCAGTGGCGATCCGGCGGGTGGCACGACCTGGTGTCCTACGCGCGGCTGCGCGACGACGCGTGAGATCTGTGCAACGGGGCAGTTCGCCCCGGTGAACAAGGAGCTGCAGCGGCTCGCAGCCGCCCATGGGGTCGCGACGTCGTACCAGGACTGGGCGCGCAAGCCGGTCGAGGTGAAGGAGTCGGCGATCGTCGCCGCGCTCGCTGCTCTGGACGTCGACGCCTCGTCACCCGATGCGATCGCCGCAGCGCTGCACGACGTCGAGGACGCACCGTGGCGCGAGGTGCTGCCGCCCGTCGTCGTCATCCGCGGGCGCGGCGAGGTGGTTGTGCGCTCAGGGGTCGCGCCCTCGCTCGACGTGCTCCTGGAAGACGGCGGGCCGGTTGCCGTGACGTCCACACCGCAGCCCGTCGACACCCGCCGTGGCCGGACGGCGTGGAGCGTCCGGCTGCCGGAGCTGCCGCTCGGCTGGCACACGCTGCGGGCTGTCGCGGGCGCCGAGGCAGCGGAGTGCGTCCTGGTCGTCGCGCCCGAACGGCTGTCGCTGCCGGCCGGGCTGGACCGCACCTGGGGCTGGATGGTGCAGCTCTACAGCCTGCGCAGCGCCGGCTCGTGGGGGCTTGGCGACTACCGCGACCTGCGCACGGTCCTCGACGCGAGCGCGCGCGACGGCGCCGGTGCCGTGCTCGTCAACCCGCTGCACGCCGAGACGCCGGTGCTCCCGCTCAACCCCTCGCCGTACTCGCCGTCGTCGCGTCGGTTCCGCTCGCCGCTGTACCTGCGGATCGAGGACATCCCGGAGTACGCCGCCGCGACTGCCGAGGTGCGTGCGCAGGTCGACGCGCTGCGGCCAGCGGGTGAGCCGGATCGCATCGTCCGCGACGTCGCCTGGACGGCGAAGCTGGCGGCGCTCGAGCTGCTCTGGCCGAGCGCGCGGCGCGACGGCGTTGCCGCCTTCCGCGCGGAGCGGGGTGCTGATCTTGATGACTTCGCGCTGTTCTGCGCGCTGGCCGAGGAGCACGGCGTGCCGTGGCAGGAGTGGCCGGCGCCTCTTCGCCGTACCGATGGCTCCGGCATCGAGGCCGCACGGGACAGGCATGCCGAGCGGATCGCGTTCTGGTGCTGGGTGCAGCTGCTCGTCGACCAGCAGCTCGCGGGTGCCGGTGACGACATGATCGTCGGCGTCATCCACGACCTGGCCGTCGGCGTCGATGCCGGCGGCGCCGACGCGTGGGCGTTGCAGGACGTCCTCGCCCTCGGCACGACGGTCGGCGCACCGCCCGACTCGTTCAACCAGAACGGGCAGGACTGGGGCCTGCCGCCGTGGCGACCTGATCGCCTTCGGGAGCGCGCCTACGCGCCGTACCGCGACGTGGTGCGGGGCGTGCTTCGCCATGCCGGTGGGCTGCGCATCGACCACGTCATGGGGTTGTTCCGGCTGTGGTGGGTGCCGGCCGGCGCGTCCGCGGCCGAGGGCACTTACGTGACATACGACGCCGACTCGATGCTCGGGGTGCTCGCGTTGGAGGCGGCGCGCGCCGGTGCACTCGTCGTCGGCGAGGACCTCGGCACGGTCGAGGAGCGCGTCCGTCGCGACCTGGAGGCGACCGGCGTGCTCGGCAGCGCCGTGCTGTGGTTCGAGCGCGACGAGGAGAGCGGAGACTTCCTGCCACCGGCGAAGTGGCGTCGTGACGCGCTGGCCGCCGTCACGCCGCACGACCTCCCGACCGCCGCGGGCTTCCTGGCCGAGGAGCAGGTGCGGGTGCGGCACGAGCTCGACCAGCTGGCGCACTCGCTCGAGGAGGAGCAGAAGCGGGTGCGCGAGGAGCGCGACGCCTTGCTGGCGATGCTCGCCGAGACAGGGCTGCTCGACCGGTACGACGGCGACCCGGTGCTGGCCATGCACGGAGCGCTGGCGGAGTCGCCTTGCATCGTCGTCCTGGCCGCCTTCGGCGACGCGGTCGGAGATCTCCGGCAGCCGAATCTGCCCGGCACCGTCGACGAGTACCCGAACTGGCGGCTGCCCGTCGCGGCCGGGTCCGGCCGCCCGCTGTCGCTCGAGGAGCTGCTCGACGCGCCCGGCGTCCGGCGGCTGGCGGCACTGCTCGCGGACGGCGTACAGGGCGTTCGATAACGTGCACGCCGTGAAGCCCCTCCGAGCCGCCGCGGCCAGCGCACTGACGGCGATGTCCGTCGTCCTGCTGACCGCCGGTCCTGCTCTCGCCGACCGCAACCCGCTGGGCCCGAGCGAGGGCGCCGACCCCGGTTCCGGCCTCTCGCCGGCCGCGACCATCGCGCTGTTCGTGTTCGTCCCGCTCGCCATCATCGGCGCCATCGCGACGCTCGTGCTGCTGCCCGGCATGGTGCGCGGCACGCGCTACCGGCCGGCCATGGGCTGGGACGCGCCGCCGGTGTGGTTCGCCGGTCCGCTCGACCCCGAGGCCGCGGTGTCCACCGCGCAGCCGGGTGACGTCACGAGGGGTGGCAGCAGTGGGAGCTGGTAGCAAGGCGGCGCTGCCGGAGCGCACCCAGCAGCGCATTCAGGCAGCCATCGAGAGCTGCCGCCGCCAGAACGGCCTCGACGTCTCGGTCCTGGTGGGCGACCTGCTGCTCGACGACCTCGGTCAGCTCCGCGAGGCGGCCGAACGGCTGCACGCCGCGCTCGGGGACGACCGGTCGCAGTCGGCGGTGCTCGTCGTGGTCGCTCCCGGCCAGCGTCGGGTCGAGATCGTCACCGGACCGAAGGTCCGGCGTCGGGTGCCGGACCGGGTCTGCTCGCTCGCCGTGCTGTCGATGACCACTGCGTTCAGCGGGGGAGACCTTGCGGGCGGCATCGTCGACGCGCTTCGGCAGTTCGCCGACGCAGCGGGCCGCCGGGAGGCTCTTCCGGCGTACGACGAGAAGTCAACCGAGCTCGCGGTCCAGGGCCACCACTAAACCCTCGTAACGTCCGAGGGAGTGGGTGCTCGGGCGGCCCCAGAGTCGGACGCAACGAGGGCCTAGCCGGCGGTGGCGTCTCGGGCTCGGGCGCGCAGAGCCCGCAGCACGCCGTCGCGGCTCTCCAGCAGCAGCCGGGACAGCGAGGGCGGGACGTCGGGGTCCTGCAGGTAGACGTCGGTGCGCTCGACCACCTTCGGCGAGACGAGCAGCGTCGGGTAGAGCCCGATGACGATCTGCTGCGCCATCTCCGACGTGCGGTTGCGCCACACGTCGCCGATGACCTCGAAGTACTTCTCGACGTAGTCCTCGCACAGCTGCGTCTGCTCGGCGTTCCAGAAGCCGCCGATGATCGCGGCCTGCACGGCGTTGGGCAGCGACTCGTCCTCGACGGCTCGCCGCCACGCGTCGGCCTTGGCCTCGGGAGTCGGCCGGGCCGCCTGCGCCGCTGCCGCGTGCCGCTGACCGGCTGCCGTCGGGTCGCGTTCGAGCTCGGCCGCGATGGCGTCGTCACCCGCACGACCGAGCACGACGAGGCGGTACAGCAGGTGCCAGCGCAGCTCGGCGTCCACGGCGAGCCCGTCGACCTGCTTCGTGCCGTCGAGCAGTCCTTGCAGCAGGTCGAGGTGCTCGGGGACGTTGGTGACCGCACCGAGCGCGCGGGTCCAGGCCAGCTGAAGGTCGCTACCCGGCTCGGCCGAGCGGAGCGCGTCGTAGGCGGCGTTCGCGAGCGCCGTACGCCCGGTCGGTGCCCATGCCGGGTCGGAGAACAACGTCACCGCGGCCTGCGCCTGCCGCAGCAGCGACTGTACGACGCCGATGTCGTCCTCGCCGCCGATGCCGGCCAGCACCAGCTTGAGGTAGTCGCGGGCCGGGATCTCCGCGTCGCGGGTCATGTCCCACGCCGACGCCCAGCAGAGCGCGCGCGGGAGCGACTCCTGGAAGTCGCCGACGTGGTCGACGAGCGTCTGCAGCGAACGCTCGTCGAGGCGGATCTTCGAGTAGGTCAGGTCGTCGTCGTTGACCAGCACGAGGTCGGGCTGCTTGCGGCCGATGAGTGCCGGCACATCGGTCTTCGCGCCGACGACGTCGAGCTCCTCGCGAGAGGACCGCACGAGCGCGCCGTCGACCAGGTCGTAGAGGCCGATGGCGACGCGGTGCGACCGAAGGGTGGGGTGCTGGTCGTTCGCTTCCTGCAGCACGGAGAAGCTGGTGAAGGCGCCGTCGCCGTTGGTCTCGAACGCAGCCCGCAGCGTGTTGACGCCGGCCGCCTGCAGCCACTCCTCGGTCCACGCCTTGAGGTCGCGCCCACTCGATGTCTCGAGCTCGGTCAGCAGGTCGCGCAGCTCGGTGTTGGCGAACTCGTGCTTGCGGAAGTACTCCCGCAGCCCGCTCATGAACGCGTCCTGGCCGACCCACGCGACGAGCTGCTTCAGGTCCGAGGCGCCCTTCGCGTAGGTGATGCCGTCGAAGTTGACCTTCACGGCCTCGATGTCGGGGATGTCGGCGGCGATCGGATGCGTCGACGGGAGCTGGTCCTGCCGGTAGGCCCAGGTCTTCTCCGTGTTGGCGAAGGTCGTCCAGCCGCCGGTGTAGCGCGTCGCCTCCACCTGGCACAGCACGGACATGTACGTCGCGAACGACTCGTTGAGCCAGAGGTCGTCCCACCACCGCATCGTGACGAGGTCGCCGAACCACATGTGCGCCATCTCGTGCAGCACCGTCTCGGCGCGCCGCTCGTAGGCCGCGTCGGTGACCTTGCTGCGGAAGACGTAGTCCTCGAGGAACGTCACCGCGCCGGCGTTCTCCATCGCACCCGCGTTGAACTCCGGCACGAACAGCTGGTCGTACTTGCCGA
>JAWWOH010000039.1:0-27428 GCA_033851845.1 Actinomycetota bacterium | reverse complement strand
GTGTGGCCCTCGGGTCCCATGCCGAGCAGCAGGACGTCGAACGCGGGTACGTCGGCGTCCGTGTCCGCCGCCTCGGCCAGCTCGTCGGCGTAGCGCGCGGCCGCCGCGTCGGCGTCATCGCCGTCGGGCCCGCCCAGCGAGCCCATCGGATGCACGCGCGCGGGGTCGAGGTCGAGGCTGTCGAGCAGCGCCTCGCGGGCCTGCTTCTCGTTGCGCTCGTCGTCATCGGCGGCCACGAACCGCTCGTCGCCCCACCAGACGTCAACCCGCCGCCAGTCGACGGCGGCCCGCGCAGCCGAGGCGCGGACGGCGCGCAAGGACGCGATGCCGACCCCGCCGCCGGTGAGCACGACGGAGGCGCGGCCGCGAAGCGCCTGCGCGTCGACGAGCCGCGTCAGCAGTCGGGCCGCGACCGCCGCGGCCAGCACGTCGGTGTCCTTGGAGACGACGATCGTCCGGTTCGCCGTCACGACATGGACAACGCGGGATCGGGGTTGTCGGACTCGACGGGGTCGTGCCACTCGTGGGTGCGGTGCGGCGACCGGTCCGACAGGCCGCTCGTCCCCGTCGCGGCCTCCAGCGCCTCGGCGTACGGCTCATCGGGGTCGAGCCGGCGCAGCTCCTCGGCGAGCAGGTCACCGAGGTCGCGGCGGGGGAGCGGCAAGGTGCGGTCGGGCTGGTCGGTGCGTCGCATGATCGCCGTGGTGCCCCGGCCGCGGCTGATCGTCACCGTCGTGGCACCGGCGGTCAGCTCGACCTCGCTCAGCCCCGTGCCCTCGGCGTCGACCTGCTCGACCTCGATGCCGAGCCTCGACGCGAGCCAGCCCGCGAGGAGTGCCCGGGTGACGTGCCCGGCGGCGCCGCTGACCCGCGCCTTCTCCACCGCGCCGTCGACGGAGTCGAGCGCCGAGGCGCATAGCGCGCGCCAGAGCGTGGTGCGGGTCCAGCCCAGATCCGTGTCGCCGGGCGCGTAGTCGTCGGCGCGCTTCTGCAGCGCTTCCATCTCGTTCGGGGCGAGGGCGCAGTCGGTGACGCGGCGGTCGGCAAGCACGCCGAGCGGGTCATGCGCGATCTTGTACGGCGGCTCGCTGTACCACCAGGTGACGACCGGGGCGTCGGGGGCGAGCAGCGGCAGGACGACCGACTCGGCGTGCAGCGCGAGCCGGCCGTACATCCGCATGACGACGGCCTCACCTGGCCCGAGTCGGCCGCCGATGAGCACCTCGGCGTCCAACCGCGACTCCGGGGCGTCCGGTCGACGGCGTACGACGACGAGCAGGCGGCACGGGTGCTGCGCTGCCGCGTGTGTCGCGGCGGCCTCAGCGTCGGCGACGTGCGCCTCGTCGGTGACGACGACCAGCGTCAGCGCGAGCCCGGACGAGACCGACCCGGCCTGCCGGCGCTCAGCAGCGAGCGCCTTGACGACGGCCGTGCCGGTGGTGTCCCACAAGGTGGTCATGGGCGTCTCCAGGAGCGTCCGTCGCGGGCCAGCATCGCGTCCGAGGCGGCCGGTCCCCACTCGCCGGCGCGGTACAGCTCCGGTGCGCCGTTCTTCTCGTTCTGCTCGGCCCAGTGCGCCTCGATGGGGTCGATGACCCGCCAGGAGTCCTCGACCTCCTGGTTGTGCGGGAACAGCGACGCGTCGCCGAGCAGCACATCGAGCAGCAGTCGCTCGTAGGCCTCGGGGGAGGACTCGGTGAAGGCCTCGCCGTACAGGAAGTCCATGGCGACGTCGCGAACCTCCATCTGGGAGCCCGGCACCTTCGACCCGAAGCGCAGCGTCATGCCCTCGTCGGGCTGGACCCGAACGACGAGCTGGTTGGCACCGAGCTCCTCGGTGTCGGTCTTGCTGAACGGCAGGTGCGGTGCCTTGCGGAAGACGACGGCGATCTCCGTGACGCGTCGTGGCAGTCGCTTGCCCGTGCGCAGGTAGAACGGCACGCCGGCCCACCGCCGGGTCTCGACCTGCAGCCGGACTGCGGCGTACGTCTCGGTCTTCGACTCAGCAGCGACGTCCTTCTCGGCGCGGTACGCCTGCACGCGCTGACCGGCGAGCCAGCCCTGGTCGTACTGCCCACGGACGGTGTACGCCGCCAGGTCGGTCGGCGGCCTGATGGCGGCGAGCACCTTGCGCTTCTCGGTGCGCAGCGACTCGGCGTCGAACGCGGATGGCTCCTCCATAGCGGTCAGCGCCATGAGCTGCAGCAGGTGGTTCTGCAGGACGTCGCGAGCGGCGCCGGTCTCCTCGTAGAAGCCGGCCCGGCTCTCGATGCCGACGTCCTCCGCCATCGTGATCTGCACGGAGTCGATGTGGTGCGCGTTCCAGATCGGCTCGAACAGGGTGTTGGCGAAGCGCAGCGCGAGCAGGTTCTGGACCGTCTCCTTGCCGAGGTAGTGGTCGATCCGGAAGACGTCCTGCGCCGTGAAGACGGTGTCGACGAGCTTGTTGAGCTCCTGCGACGACGGGAGGTCATGACCGAACGGCTTCTCGACCACCACCCGGCGCCAGCCACCGGACTTCGAGTTGTCCGCCATCCCGGTGCGCTCCATCTGCTGGAGCACGATCGGGAAGGCCGCCGGCGGGATCGACAGGTAGAAGGCGGCGTTGCCCTGGGTGCCGTGCGACGCGTCGAGCTCGGTCAGGGTCGAGGCGAGCTTGTCGAACGCCTCGTTGTCGTCGAACGAGCCGGGGAGGAACTTGATGGCGTCACTCAATCGCTGCCACACGTCGTCGCGGAACTCCGTCCGCGCACCCTTGCGGGCCGCTTCCTTCGCAACCGTCTCGAAGTCCCCGTCGCCCCAGTCGCGGCGGGCGAACCCGAGGAGCACGAAGCCGGGTGGCAGTAGACCTCGGTTGGCGAGGTCGTAGACCGCGGGGATGAGCTTCTTGCGGGCCAGGTCGCCGGTCACCCCGAAGACGACGAGGACGCAGGGGTCCGGGACGCGCGGAAGGCGCCGGTCGCGCGGGTCGCGCAGCGGGTTGCGGCTGATGCTCATCCGCGCGCGGCGGCGAGGAGTGCGTCGAGACCGGCGCGCCGGTCGGTGAGGTGCAGCCGCAGCACGGGCCGGCCGCGGGAGGACAGGGCGCGCAGGTCGCCCATCGCCTGCGCCGCCTGCAGCTCGCCGAACGTGTAGTCCCGACCGGGTACGTCGAGGTCGTCGGTCACCGCGCCGGTGATCTGCAGGAACGACCCGACCTGCGGGCCGCCCTTGTGGAACTGGCCGGTCGAGTGCAGGAACCGCGGCGCCCAGCCGAACGTGACGGGGTGCGCGATTCGCGCGGCCAGGAGCGCCCGCAGCTCGTGCGCCCGCGCGTTCACCTGCCGGTCGAGGTAGGCCATGACGGCCAGATAACCCCTTTCCGGTACGCCGGCGAGCAGCTCCGCCAGTGCGCCGGCAAGGTCGGAGGCGCCGGTGTCCCCGTAGACCTCGACCGGCCCCTCGGTGAACACCGGCGTGCTGTCGGCGGTGCGGTCGCCCTCGAGGATGGCCTTGGTGTTGTCCTTGGATTCCTGCACGTTCGGCTGGTCGAACGGGTTGATCTGCAGGACCCGGCCGGCGACCGCGGTCGCGTACTCCCAGGCGAGGAACTGACCGCCTAGCGGACCCGAGACAGCCGTGCCGTCCGCCGGCGGCTCACTGCCGATGACGATGAGGTGCACGTCGGAGGCGGGTGTCGTGCCCGGCGCGTCCACGGACTCCACGACGACGGGCAGGATGCCCTTGCCGTGCTTGCCGGTCGACTCCGCGACGAGCTGCTCGGCCCAGTCGCCGAGGCCGGAGATGCCCGACCCGGCGTCGGCGATGACGAGCTTGTCGCGGCCGCCGGCCGCGGCCCCGCCCAGCACTGCTCCCAGGGCGAGAGCGGGATTGCCCTCGACGTCTGCGAGCGTCGGCTCCAACGCGGCTGCCTCGTCAAGCAGAGCAGTCACGTCGACCCCCGCCAGCGCGGCTGGCACGAGGCCGAACGCGGTCAGCGCGGAGTAGCGGCCGCCGACGTCCGGGTCGGCGAGGAACACCTCGCGGCTGCCCTCGTTCTTCGCGGTCTGCTCCAGCGGCGACCCGGGGTCGGTGACGACGACGATCCGCTCGCTGGGGTCGATGCCGGCAGCTTCAAAGGCGGCCCGCGCCGCGCGCCGGTGGCTGTCGCTCTCGACCGTGCCACCCGACTTCGAGCTCACGACGACGACGGTCTTGTCGAGGTCCTTGGCCAGCGCCGCCCGCACCTGTCCAGGGTCGGTCGTGTCGAGGACCACCAGCGGCTTGCCCGCCGTCGCGCAGATGACTTCCGGGGCGAGCGACGACCCGCCCATGCCGGCGAGCACGACCCGCGTCACGCCCTCGGCCGTCAGCTCGGTGCGCAGCCGCTGCAGGTCAGGGAGCAGCTGGCGGCCGACCCGCACGGCGTCGAGCCAGCCGAGTCGGATGCCCGCTTCGGGTGCCGCCTCCGGACCCCACAGGGTCGTGTCCTTCTGCGTCAGCGCCGCGGCCAGGCCGTCCTCGGCAGCGGCCGCGAGCACGGTGGCCTGCGATGCCTGCAGCGACGGACCGGCGACCTCGACGGTGACGCCGCCCGCAGAGACCGGCTGGGTCACGCGCCGGCCGCCTTCTTCAGGTTGGCGCTGGCGGTCTCCATCAGCTCGGTCCAGGCATCTTCGAACTTCTGCACGCCCTCGACCTCGAGCTGCTCGACAACGTCGTCGTAGTCGATGCCGGCGGCCTTCAGGTCGTCGAGCACCTTCTGCGCGTCGGCGTACGAGCCAGTGACGCTGTCGCCGCGGATGACACCGTGCTCTGCGACCGCGTTGAGCGTCGGCTCGGGCATCGTGTTGACCGTGCCCGGCGCGACGAGCTCGACGACGTACTGCGTGTCGTCGTACGCCGGGTCCTTCACACCTGTCGACGCCCACAGCGGTCGCTGCGGCGTCGCGCCGGCCTTCTCCAGCGCCTTCCACCGGTCCGAGGCGAAGACCTTCTCGTAGTGCTGGTAGGCGAGCTGCGCGTTGGCGATGGCCGCCTTGCCGCGCAGCTCCTTCGGCCCGCCGGACTTCTCGAGGCGCTTGTCGACCTCGGTGTCGACGCGGCTGACGAAGAACGACGCCACCGAGCCCATGCAGGTCAGGTCATGACCGTTGGCCTTGGCCTGCTCCATGCCGTCGAGGAAGGCCTCCATCACGCGGTCGTACCGCTCGAGCGAGAAGATCAGCGTGACGTTGACGCTGACGCCGGCGGCGAGCGTCTGCGTGATCGCGGGCAGCCCCGCCTTCGTCGCCGGGATCTTGATGTACATGTTGGGCCGGTCCACCAGCCACCACAGCGCCTTCGCCTCGGCGACCGTCTTCTCCGTGTCGTGCGCGATGCGCGGATCGACCTCGTAGGAGACCCGCCCGTCGACGCCGTTGGTGCGGTCGTAGACCGGGCGCAGCACGTCGCACCCCCAGCGCACGTCGTACGCCTGGAGGTTGCGCACCGCCTCGTCGATTTCGACGCCGCGTACGGCGAGGTCGCGCAGCTGCTCGTCGTAGGCGTCGCCTTCGGACATCGCCTTCTGGAAGATCGACGGGTTGGTCGTCACACCGACGACGTGCTTGTCGCGCACGAGCTGCGCGAGGTTGCCGGTGCGCAGCCGCTCCCGCGACAGGTCATCGAGCCAGATAGAGACGCCGGCTGCCGAGAGTTCGGCGAGCGGGTCGGCCATGGGGAGCTCCTTCTAGTTGCCGGTCGTGCTGCCGGATGTCTTGCCCAGCTTGGACAGGGAGGCCTGCGCGGCAGCGACGACGCGCTCGCCGGTGAGGCCGAACTGCTCGTACAGGACGGTGTAGGGAGCAGATGCCCCGAAGTGCTCCAGCGACACGCATTCGCCGTACGCACCGACCCACTCGTGCCAGCCCTGCGACACGGCCGCCTCGACGGAGACGCGCGCCTGCACGTCCGGCGGGAGGACGGTGTTCTTGTACGCCGTGTCCTGCTCGCGGAACCACTCGACGCACGGCATCGACACGACGCGGGTCGGGTGCCCGTCGGCCTCGAGCCGTTCGCGGGCGGCCATCGCGATCTGCACCTCGGAGCCGCTTCCCATCAGGATGATCTCGGGCCGGCCAGTGCTCGCATCGGCGAGGACGTAGCCGCCCTTGGCGACGCCCTCGGCGCTGCCGCAGACGGACCGGTCGAACGTCGGGACGTTCTGCCGGGTCAGGCACAGACCGGCCGGACCGTCCGCGCGCTCGAGGATCGTGCGCCACGCGACGGCGGTCTCGTTGGCATCGGCGGGGCGTACGACGGCGAGCCCGGGGATCGCGCGCAGCGCCGCGAGGTGCTCGATCGGCTGGTGCGTCGGCCCGTCCTCACCGAGGCCGATGGAGTCGTGCGTCCAGACGTAGGTGACGGGCAGCTTCATGATGGCGGCGAGCCGGACGGCGCCGCGCATGTAGTCGCTGAACACGAGGAACGTGCCGCCGTACACCCGCGTCCCGCCGTGCAGGGCGATGCCGTTCATCACCGAGCCCATCGCGTGCTCGCGGACGCCGAAGTGCAGGACGCGGCCGTACGGTCCGCCGGACCACTCCTTGGTCTGCGCGTCCTCCGGCAGGAAGGACGGCTCGCCCTCGGGTGTCGTGTTGTTGCTCTCGGCGAGGTCGGCGGACCCACCCCACAGCTCTGGCAGCAGTGGCGCGATCTTCGACAGCACCGTGCCGGACGCCTTGCGGGTCGCCATCCCCTTCTCGTCGGCGTCGAAGGTCGGCAGCGCGTCGGTCCAGCCCGCGGGGAGCCGCCGCGTGCTCAGGCGGTCGAGGACGGCCACGCCGTCGGGGTTGGCACCGGCCCAGGCGTCGTACGCCGTCTGCCACTCGGCATGCAGCGCACGGCCGCGGTCGATGACCTGACGGGCGTGGGCGAGCACGTCGTCAGGCATCTGGAAGGTCGCGGTGGGGTCGAGCCCGAGCACCTTCTTCGTCGCCGCAACCTCGTCGGCGCCGAGCGCGGAGCCGTGCGCCTTGCCGCTGTTCTGCTTGTTCGGCGCCGGCCAGCCGATGATGGTCCGCAGGGCGATGAAGGACGGCCGGTCGGTCGTGTCCCGGGCGCTGAGGAAGGCGTCGTACAGCGCCTGCACGTTCTCGTCGTACTTGCCGTCGTCAGCGAGCCAGTCCACCCGCTGCACGTGCCAGCCGTAGGCCTCGTACCGGGCGACGGTGTCCTCGGAGAACGCGATCCGGGTGTCGTCCTCGATGGAGATGTGGTTGTCGTCCCAGAGCAGGACCAGGTTGCCCAGGCGCTGCGTGCCCGCGAGGCTGCTCGCCTCGGACGAGACGCCCTCTTCGAGGTCGCCGTCGGACGCGAAGCACCAGATGGTGTGGTCGAACGGGCTGTCACTGCTGTCCGGATCGAGCAGACCCCGCTCGCGACGGGCCGCCATCGCCATGCCGACGGCGTTGCCCACGCCCTGGCCGAGCGGGCCGGTCGTGGTCTCGACCCCGGCGGTGTGGCCGTGCTCGGGGTGCCCCGGGGTCAGCGAGCCCCACTGCCGCAGGTGCGCGAGGTCCTCGAGGGTGAGGCCGTAGCCCGACAGGTAGAGCTGGAGGTAGAGGGTCAGCGAGGAGTGCCCGCAGGACAGGACGAACCGGTCGCGGCCCACCCACGTCGGGTCGGTCGGGTCGTGCCGGAGCAGTCGCTGGAAGAGCAGGTACGCCGCCGGCGCCAGGCTCATGGCGGTGCCGGGGTGCCCGGAGCCGGCCGCCTCGACCGCATCCATCGCCAGCGCCCGCACCGCGTCGACGGCCTGCCGGTCGAGGTCGCTCCAGTCCAGCTTGCTGCTCTTCGTCACGCCTGGCTGCCCTCTTCCTGGAGCGCGGATCTTGCTGTCGACCCTAGCCCGGTAGTCCCTACCCACGATCGGTAGAGTCGAGCGGGTGACGACCCTGGCGGATGCGCCTCGCGCCACCGCCGCGGCGGTCCCGGCCGGCTTGACGCTGATGGGGCGGATCTCCGCCTACGTGGCGCTGACCAAGCCGCGGATCATCGAGCTCCTGCTCGTCACCACGGTGCCGACGATGGTGCTCGCCGCCCGAGGCCTCCCGTCGGGCTGGCTGGTGCTCGCGACCCTGGTGGGCGGCTCCCTCGCCGCGGGTAGCGCCAACGCGCTGAACTGCTGGTACGACCGCGACATCGACGGCGTGATGCACCGCACCGAGCGGCGCCCGCTGGCCCGGCACGTCGTCTCGCCGCGCAACGCGCTGGTCTTCGGACTGGTGCTCGGGGTGGTCGCGACGGTCGAGCTCGCGCTCACGACCAACCTGCTCTCGGCCGTTCTCGCCGACGCTGCGATCGCGTTCTACGTGCTGGTCTACACGATGGTGCTCAAGCGGCGTACCTCCCAGAACATCGTCTGGGGCGGGGCGGCGGGCTGCATGCCGGTGCTCATCGGCTGGTCCGCGGTGACGGGCACCGTGTCATGGGCCGCAGCGGTGCTGTTCGCGGTCATCTTCTTCTGGACCCCGCCGCACTTCTGGGCGCTCGCCATGCGGTTCCGCGACGACTACGCGACGGCCGGCGTACCCATGCTCCCGGTGGTCGCCTCGCCGGCGGCCGTTGCGGCGCGGATCGTGGCCTACTCCTGGCTGATGGTCGCGACGTCGCTGCTGCTGTGGCTCGACGCGTCGGGGCCGGTCTACGGGGTCTCTGCCGTCGTACTCGGCGTCGTCTTCCTGCGCGAGGCGCACGCACTTCAAGGGCGGGTACGCCGGGGCGAGGCCGTGGCGCCGATGCGGCTGTTCCACTGGTCGATCACCTACCTCGCGCTGCTGTTCCTCGCCGTCGCGGTCGACCAGCTCGTCTGATGCTGCTGCCGTGCGGGTAGCCCTCGCCGGCTGCCGGGCGCTCGACGACCCCGACGAACCTGCGCTGATCGCGGCGCTCGCCCGCGCCGGTGTCGCGGCGCAGGGTCATCCGTGGGACGACGACCTTGACTGGTCGTCGTACGACCTGGTGGTCGTGCGCTCCACCTGGGACTACATCGCGCGGCGTGAGGAGTTCCTCGCGTGGGCGGGCGCGGTTCCGCGGCTGGCCAACCCGGTGTCGGTGCTGCGGTGGAACACCGACAAGCGCTACCTGGAGCGGTTGGCGGCAGTGGGCGTGCCCGTCGTGCCCACGACGTACGTCACCGACCACTTCGAGCCGCCGAGCGGGCAGTACGTCGTGAAGCCGACCGTGAGCGCCGCCGCGATGGACACCGCGAAGTACGGGCCGGCGGACGAGGTGGTCGCCCGCGAGCACGTCTCACGTCTGCTAGCGGCGGGCCGTGAGGTGATGGTGCAGCCCTACCTCGCGTCGGTGGAGACCGAGCGGGAGACGTCGCTGCTCTACCTCGGCGGGGCGTTCAGCCACGGCGCGCACAAGGGGCGAGTGCTGACCGGGGTCGGCGCGCTGTCGCCGAACGACTGGGACCTCGGTCCGCGCAATCCGTCGGCCACCGAGCGGGCACTGGCAGAGCAGGTGCTCGCGGCCGTCGACGAGCCGCTGCTGTATGCACGCGTCGATGTGCTGGCCGGAGAGGACGGGCCGCTGCTGCTCGAGCTCGAGCTGACCGAGCCCTTCCTCTTCCTGGATTTCGCCGAGGGTGCCGCCGACCGCTTCGCGGCCGCCATCGCCGGGTGGTCGGCGTGAGGACGACGCCTCCGCGCAACCGGTCCGGGGCCTTCGTCAACTGGGCGCGGACGGCGCGCAGTTTGCCGACGCAGTGGTCCCTGCCGACGACGGAGCAGGAGGTCCTCGACGTCGTGACCGGCGCCCGGTCCGCCGGCACGACAGTGCGCGTCGTGGGTGCGGGCCACTCGTGGTCGCGCATCGCTGTGCCCGAGGGCGTGGCGATGTCGCTCGAGCGACTCACCGGTCCGGTCGAGATCGACTCGGCTCGACGCACGGTCAGTGTCCCGGCGGGCATGCGGCTGCGCGCGTTGAGCTCCGCGTTGCTCCGGGCTGGCCTGTCCCTGCCGATCGTCGGCTCGATCCAGGCGCAGACGGTGGCCGGCGTGATCGCTACAGGAACGCACGGGTCGAGCCTGACGCACGGCAACCTGTCGACGCTCGTCACGTCGGTGCGCGTCGTGACGGGTGCGGGCGAGATCCTGGACATCGGTGCGGGCGACGACAGGCTGCATGCGCTGCGCGTGCACCTCGGCGCCCTGGGTGTGGTGACGCGCGTCCGCCTGCAGGTGCAGCCGGCCGGGCGGCTGCACCAGTCGATCGAGCAGCTGCCGGTCGGCGAGGTGGCGGATGCGCTGTCGGGGATCGCGCGCAGTGCGGAGTACGTCAAGGTCTGGTGGCTCGCGCACGCGCGCATGGCGCAGGCGGTCCGTTATGCGCGCACGTCGGAGGCGATCACCCGCCGTCCCTCGGCCGCGACGTCGCGGTGGATCGACGAGCGGGTGATGCACCGGTCGGTGTTCCCTGCTTTGGTGGCGCTGCAGAACCGGCGGCCGACCATCACCGCCGGCTTCAACGACCGCCTGTCGCGTCGCTACCTCGGTGCCGCGTCGCAGGTCGGACCGGACGCGCTGATGCTCAACACCCCGATGCCGATGCGGCACCGCGAGACCGAGGCTGCGGTGCCGCTCTCGGTCGCGCCGGAAGCGGTACGACGAGTGCTGGCGCTGTTTCGCGACGGTCGGCCGGCGGTGAGCTTCCCGCTCGAGATCCGGTTCGTGCGCGGTGACGAGTCGTGGCTCAGTCCGGCATCCAGCCCGGGATGGGGCGCCGACACGTGCCAGATCGGCGCCTACACGACCGAGGGGCCGGACTGTGCGTCGTACTTCGAGCGGTTCTGGCAGGTCATGCGCGCCGTGGGTGCCCGTCCGCACTGGGGCAAGGAGCTCGACCACACCGCCGACGAGCTGCGGCCGCTGTATCCGGAGTGGGATCGCTTCCAGGCGCTGCGTGACACGCTCGACCCGGACCGGGTCTTCGGCGGAGACTTCCATCACCGCATCCTCGGGAGCTGAGATGGCGTACGACGAAGAGCTGGCGGATCGCATCCGGACGCTGATGGCTGTTGAACGTCCTGTCGAGAAGAAGATGTTCGGCGGGCTCGCGTTCCTGATCGGCGGCAACATGAGCGTTGCCGCGAGCGGCCAGGGCGGACTGATGGTCCGCGTTGAGCCGGCCGAGACCGAGGCCCTGCTGGCGGAGCCCGGCGCGGACGAGTTCGAGATGCGCGGCCGCGCAATGGCCGGTTGGCTTCGGGTCAAGGGGAGGGTGCTCGACGAAGACGCGACCCTGCAGACGTGGGTCGATCGCGGAGTCACCTACGCGAGGTCCCTCCCGCCGAAGTAGTCCTGACCCGCGTCGGCTCCAGTGCCTCAGCTCCTCGGAAACCTGATGCGCCACCAGATGTGAGCGGGCTCTTCCCGCGCCGTTCGTGATTCCGCGGAATCAGGTTGTCCACAGCAGCGGTAGCCGGCCCTTACCGGTCCTCCTGGTCGCCGACGAGCTGGCGGCGTACCAGCTCGTCGATGGTGCCGGACCCGCCTAAGACGGTGGGCCTCTAAAGCCCCAGAGCATCGCCCCGCTCACGCCGCTGTTCTCTTTGTGATTCTCCGTCGCGCAGCGTCGGCAACGTAGAAAGAATTCGTCCGAGGTGTCCGCGTCGCTGACTCTCAGCCAGCGGTGACCGACGAGGAAGCACCGGAGTCGACTGACGCTCATCAGTTAGCGCCTCCTGTCAGCCGGTCCCCTGGAATGACTATGGCACGGCGCAAAGCCAGCCGCAGCGACTTCGGAGGCACCGCAATCCAGTCGGTAAGTGATGCTCCTACAGTCAATCGGCTGCTGTTGAGGGCATCGCGTTGAAGACTTCGCGGGCGACGTGGCGCTTGAGGCAACGGATCGCTTCGGTCTTCGCTTTGCCCTCCGCTTGGCGCTTGGCGAGGTAGTCGCGGGTCCGTGGGTCGCAGCTGAGTCTGACGACGACGATGCGCCAGAGAGCGGCGTTGGCGAGTCGGTCGCCCGATCGATTGAGGCGGTGTCGGTTGGTCTTGCCGCTGCTGGCCGGGATGGGGTCGCTGCCGCAGAGCGCAGCGAACGCGGACTCCGACCGCATCCGCTGAGGGTTGTCGCCGGCGGTCATCAGTAGCGTGGATGCGACCTCGGGGCCGACGCCCTTGACACGGGTGAGCTCTGGCGCGACGTCGACCGTGATGCGGTGCAGGCGCTTGGTGATCGCCGCGAGCTGCGCATCGAGGTGCAGCACCCGCTGAGCGAGCTCACGCAACGCAAGTCGAGTCATCGCCGGCAGGCTGTCGTCGTCGGGCTTGATCCGGAAGCCCGCGCAGGTCGCCAGGAGTTCCCTGCGGCGCAGCGGACGAAGCCGGGCGCGCAGGTCCTCGGGAGCGGTCACCAGGAGCTGATGGATCTGGTTCAGCGCCTGCGTGCGGGCCTTGTTCGCGCTGCGCTGCACGGCTTTCAGCGTCCGGAGTGCCTCGACCGGACCGTCGTGGCTCTTGGGCTTGCCGGTCGCTTCACCGGACTGCACTGCGCGGGCCGCAGCGATCGCGTCGACCACATCGGTCTTGCCGAAGCGACGTCGCACCTGCCAGTTCGGCCGGGCGACCTCCAGGACCTCGACGCCGGCCGCGGTGAGCTGCCGCGCCAGGGCTGCGCCTTAGCTCCCGGTGCCCTCGCCCCGACCTTGTCGAGCTGCCCGTGCCGGCGCAGCCAGGCGAGCAACTGGCGGTAGCCGGTGACGGTCGTCGGGAACGACTCGGTGCCCAGCACCCGGCCGAGCTGTCAAGCACGGCCGCCACGTGCAGGTCCTGGTGGGTGTCGACGCCGCCGGTGACGACGACGCTGTTCGCTGTCAGAGTGGTCAAGGTCCGCCCTTCTCGCTTGCATCGAGTGGGGCGGGCACGGCGCGAGCTGAAGGTCGGACAGGACAGGGACGGGCCTGTGTCAGCAGGCTCCTACTAGGTCACTCCCACCAGCGGCTGTGCCAAGGCGTCTCCCGCCCGGCCGACGGATCACTTACAGGGCAGCAGGTTCGCGCCAGCCGTTACTGCAGTCAGGCCGGGCGGGAGAACGCTGCAGTCAAATCCCTGCCGTCCTTTGGACGCGCATCTCACCAAGCTCAGACCAGTCTCGTTGGTCTACCGAAACGCTCACGATCTTCGGGGTGGCCACGAGGTACACGCGACCAGCCGAAGCACGGTCTTGCTAAGACATGTCCCTAGGCTGCCGGGATGATTGTCGAACTGCGCCAGTACACGCTTGTACCCGGCAAGCGGGACATCCTTGTCGACGTCTTCGACCGCGAGTTCGTCGAGTCGCAGGAGGCACTGGGGATGCAGATCCTGGGGACTTTCCGGGACCTCGATCGGGAGGACCGGTTCGTCTGGCTGCGCGCCTTCGCGGACATGAAAAACCGGCTGGCCGGCTTGACGTCGTTCTACAGCGGTCCGGTCTGGAAGGAGCACGGTCCGCTTGCCAACACGACGATGGTGTCCGTCGACGACGTGCTGCTCCTGCATCCGGTGACGGGCCTGGTGTTGCCCGCGGCACGAGACGTCTCGACCGCCGACACCGAACTGGTGATCACGGTGCACGACCGTGAGCTGCTGCCACAGCTCGACCCCGGCCTCGGACTGCTGGAGACCGATTCTGCCGTCAACGACTTCCCCGCGCTTCCCGTGCGTGAGGGTGTGGACGTCGCGGTGCGCCTTGGTCGCGCGGTGCCTCCGGTCCCCGCGCAGCAAGTGCTCAGGCTCGCACCAACTCCTCGGTCGCTCCTGCGCTGAGCGCGCTCGCCGCCGAGTAGGCCAGCCGGACCAGCCCGGTTTAGCCGGTGCGCCCGGCACCAGGTTCCGGGACAGTGTGGCGTGTGGCGTCCATCCGGGCGCCGCGTGAGCAGGGGGTTTCAGCCATGGCAGTTGCGGTGCAGATGGACTTCGACGGCGCCACTCTCGAGCAGTACGACCAGATCTGCGGAAAGATGGGTTTCACCCCGAAAGGCCCTGGACCGGCCGGCGCGATCTCGCACTATGCGACCAAGACCGACTCAGGTCTGCGGATCGTCGATGTGTGGGAGACGAAAGAGCAGTTTGAGAAGTTCGCGCAGGAGCAGATCGGTCCCTTCTCGGCCGACGTCGGCATCTCCGAGCCCCCGAGCATGCAGTTCTTCGACGTGCACAACTACTTCACGCCTGGTTCCTGACCCAGCGCGGCCGAGGCGCTGATTGCCGCGGCACCATGGCCTAGTCCGCGGGTCAGCTCGTGGTGAGGGCGGGCGCCTGCCAGGGCACAGCGACGGCGGCCGCGGGCGGTCGCTCACGCACCGACAACGCGACGCGCACCGCTGCGACCAGCACGAGGCAGGCGCCGACCATGTGCACCGCCACCAGGGCGACCGGGAGGTCGGTGAAGTACTGCGTCCAGCCGACGGCACCCTGCCCCAGCACGACGACGAGCAGGATTCCGGCCGCGCGACTGGGGCCACCGACAGCCCGAACCGCCAGCCACAGCGCGACACTCAGGCCGACGAGCAGCATCACGAGGTCGGCGTGCAGCTGGCTCACGGACTCGGGGTTGAAGCCCGTGCGCGCAGCTTTCGCATCACCCGAGTGCGGTCCGGAGCCGGTCACCACGGTGCCGGCGACCAGCGTGAGCGCGACAACGGCGAGCACGGCGCGAGCCAGCTGCTGGAGTGGCGGTGGAACGAGCACCCGCGGCGGTCCGTCGCCCTCCGATGCCCGCCAGTGCAGCACCACGGCGATGCCCACCAGCACCATGGACAGCAGGAAGTGGGCCATGACGGTCCACGGGTTCAGCCCGGTGCGGACGGTGATGCCACCTAACACGGCCTGGGCAGGGATGCCGAGCACGAGGAGCGTCGCCGACCGCACGAGCGCCGGTCGCCGCGGCGCCTGGCGTATGACGGCCACCAGCGTCGCGGCGACGACGGCAACGAGGACGAACGTGAGCATCCGGTTGCCGAACTCGATCAGCCCGTGCGCGTCACTCGCGGCCGTCGGGGTGTACGTCGACTCCGTGCAGCGCGGCCAGGTCGGGCAGCCGAGCCCGGAGTCGGTCAGCCGGACCGCGCCGCCGGTGACGACGATCCCCGCATTCGCGACGACGCTCGCCAGCGCCAGCCGGCGCACGGTGCGCACGCTCGGCCGGTTCACCGCTTCAGCCTACGTAGGACGCGACGTCGGCTCCGGACCGAGGGGAGTGCCGCCGTACACGACCTTGCCGTTGGCGTCCTGGAAGGTGAGCCAGCCGGTCGCACCCTGCTGGTTGACGCCGGGCTTGCTGTAGTCGCAGACACCGCGTGGGAACGCCTTCTGCAGCCGCTTCCACTGGTCGTCACTGAACGACACTGGGTAGTCGTCCTTGCGCATGGGCTTGAGCTGGCACTGCAGGACGTCGTCGGTGAGCGGGGCGTCGGCGGCAATCCGCGGCGTGCCGTACGACGCGACGGTCTGGTCGCAGACCTCCGAGGGCAGCTCCGTGCCGGACCCGTTGGTGCAGCGATCCGCGACGTCACCGGGCTTGTCCTGGATGATCTTCTTCGCCAGCGGCAACGACCGCTTGTCGGCGTCCACGCGGGCCAGCCACTTGTCGAGCGCGACGATGGACTGGTCGACGTAGTTGGCGTCGCCGAGCAGTGGCACCTGGCCGCGCCACAGCACCTGGTTGGCCGCCGTACCGAAGTTGCGCAGTAGTCGCGCCCGCATCGCGTAGGTGCGGTAGACGTCGTGGAAGGCGCCCGGGTCGGGACCGCGCAGGTCGATGATGGCGACCTTGTCGAGGTTGTTGGCGTAGTTGGCAGCGCCGCTGGTGTAGACCCGCTTCAGCGCCGGCAGGTCGGGGTAGCTGCGGGCGGCCTGCACGTCGCCGTTCATGTCCAGCCCGCCGAGGTTGGTGTTCAAGTCGACGAACTGCGCCGGCGTGACGAGCCCCTTACGCAGACCGACGAGGCCGTACTGGATGCCGACGTTGCCGAACGGCCGCTGCGCGAAGCCGTCCTTGCGCGTGCCGAACACGTTGACCATGTAGTCCTGGAGCGTGCACTTCACGCCCTTGGGGTTGGTCTTCGGGTCGTAGACCTTCGCGGCAGGCACACCGGGGCAGCTGCGGCTCGGGTCGCCGCCGTTGGGGATGGCGGACGTGAACGTGATGGGGTTGCCGACGTTCGGGTGTCCGAGCACCTGACTGATCGCCTCCGGGTTCCACACATCGCCTGCGTCCCAGCGCGACGGGTCCTTGAAGTACGCAAGCAGCATCGTGTAGTCGACGTACTGCTGCGCCGACGACCACGCGTCGGTGAAGCTGCACTGCGGGCTGATGCCCTGGTAGACGCCGGGGTAGGCGTTGGCGACCTGCTGCTGCACGAGTGAGCCGCCGGAGCAGCCGCTGCCGATCGTCCAGCGGAGCGGGCCGAGCTCCTCGACGACCCGCTCCTTGACCATCAGCAGCGACTCGGCCTGCGTGATGATGTTGCAGTTGTGGCCGGCGTTGTCGAGCGCGTGCGACGCCACGGCGAAGCCGAGCGACAGAGCGTTCTCGAGCATGACGTCGGGGGCCGAGCCGGAGGCGTACGACGTGTCGCAGCTCGCGCCGTGCGTCAGGACGAGCTTGCTGTTCCACTGCTTCTGCGGCGCCCACGGCTGCCACGGCTTCTTCGGCTGCCACAGCACCGCGATGGCGTACTGGTCGCGGTCGGAGTAGCCGAGCTCCTTGCGGACGATGAACGGGACCGTGGTGCCGTTCTGCGTCGTCGTCTGGTCGATGTCGCTCGGCGGGCTGTCGGGGTTGTAGGCCTCGAAGTCACCGCGGGTCGAGGACTTGTAGACGTAGGAGTACGTCGGCTTCTGGTTGCACTGCTTGTCCTTGACGCCGTTGCCGCACGTCCACGGCAGGATCTGCGGCCCGGAGAACGTCGGGCCGCCCTGCGGGTGGTTGGTGATGGTGAGGACGGCACCCTTGCCGGCGGCCCGGGCATGCACGTCGTTACGGCCGAGCGCCAGCCCCGTCAGCAGGCCCTCGAACGCGCCGTTCTGCCGCAGGGCGAACTGGCGCGAGACGTCCTTCCCGTTCACGTCGACGGTCGCTGACCGGACGCCCTTCGGGAGGGACACCTGTACGAGGGCGTCGCCGGCGGACACGAGATCGGCGCGGCTGGACAGCACCTGGATCGTGAGACCGGGGTCTGGTGTCAAGGTCTTGGCTTGGGCGACTGGCACCAGACCGGCGGCCAGCAGGGCTGCTGCTCCGAGAAGGACGAGACGACGACGGGACGCGCTGACCACGAAGGCCTCCAGGGCTTGGCGGGGCGGTTCGATGCCCGTTTCGTCATGGTTGCCGGTTCTCCTGCCCGCTTTTCCCGGATCTCGCTGGGCGGGACCGGCGGCGGGACAGACGCGGCATTTCTGTAACGTGTTCTCGTGCCAACCGTCGACGTCGACATCCTCATCGTGGGTGCCGGGCCCAGCGGGCTGTACGGCGCCTACTACGCCGGCTTTCGCGGCCTGACCTGCGCGATCGTCGACGCGCTGCCGGAGACCGGCGGTCAGGTCACGGCGCTCTACCCCGAGAAGATGATCTTCGACATCGCCGGCTTCCCGTCCATCCGCGGCAAGGACCTGGTGCGCAACCTGGTGCAGCAGGCGGCGCCGTTTCACCCGATGTACCTGCTCGGCGAGCAGGCGGTGTCCTACCAGCACACCGGCGACGGCGTGGTCATCACGACCGGCTCGGGCACCGTCATCAACGCCCAGGCCGTCGTGGTCACCGGCGGCATCGGCACGTTCAACCCCCGGCCGCTGCCCGGCGGCGATGCGTGGGTCGGCAAGGGCCTGTCGTACGTCGTACCCAGCTTTGCGCCGTACCGCGAGAAGGACGTCGTCGTCGTGGGCGGCGGGGACAGCGCGCTGGACTGGGCGCTGGGCCTGGAGCCGGTCGCGCGGTCGGTCACCCTCGTGCACCGGCGTGACGCCTTCCGCGCGCACGCGCACTCCGTCAAGCTGCTCCGCGACTCGACGGTTTCGCTCTGCATCCCGGCGCAGGTCGTCGGGATCTCCGGGAGCGAGCGGGTCGAGGCGGTGTCGGTCCGAAACACCGAGAGCAAGCAGGTGACCGACCTGCCCGCGCAGGAGGTGGTGGCGGCGCTGGGCTTCACCGCTGACATCACGCCGCTCGAGGCGTGGGGGCTCAACGTGGAGGAGCGGCACATCGTCGTCGACACCACGATGGCGACGAATCTGCCGCGCGTCTTCGCCGCCGGTGACATCACCGAGTACGCCGGAAAGGTGCGGTTAATCAGTGTCGGCTTCGGGGAGGTGGCGACGGCCGTCTGCAACGCGGCTACCGTCATAGACCCGGAGGCCACGGTGTTCCCGGGCCACTCGACGGAGCAGCAGGGAGAAGGCACGCCCGCATGACGTTCGTCATCACCAGCACCTGCCTCGACCTCAAGGACATGTCCTGTGTCGAGGAGTGCCCGGTCGACTGCATCTACGAGGGCGGTCGCAAGCTCTACATCCAGCCCAAGGAGTGCATCGACTGCGGCGCCTGCGAGCCGGTCTGCCCGGTCGACGCGATCTATCCGGATCGTCAGCTGCCGGCCGACAAGGCGGAGGACAAGGAGGACAACAAGGTGTTCTTCGAGATCGTCCTGCCCGGCCGTGACGCGCCGCTGGGCGCACCTGGTGGGTCGATGCGCGTCGGCAACACCGAGGCCGACACCCCGCGGATCGCGGCCCTGCCGCCGAACCCGGATGTGGACTGATGGACGCGCTCGAGACAGTTCACGCGTTCCTGGCAGCCGCCGAGAACCGCGAGTACGACGTGTCGCTCCCGTTGCTCGCCGAGGACGTCGAGTACCAGAACATGCCTCTTCCTGCCGTCCACGGCCGCGAAGCCGTGCGCGAGACGCTCGAGGCGCTGCTGTCGATGTGCACCCGGTTCGAAGTGGTGACGCACCGCGAGCTCGCCTCCGGCGACACGGTGATGAACGAGCGCACCGACCGCTTCCTCCTCAAGGGCGAGTGGGTCGACCTGCCGGTGGCCGGGGTCTTCGTCGTACGTGACGGTCAGATCACGCTGTGGCGTGACTACTTCGACCTGCCCACGATCATGAACAAAATGCTCTGACCGTTACGGCGACGACGACGGGCTCGGAGTCGGTGCGCTGCCGGCCGACCCGGGACGCAGGTGCCGCTCGACGGTGACCGACGACGATCCGAGGCCGCCGACGCTGATCTCGTCCCATGCCTGCAGCTGGTGGGTCTCGGCGTCGAAGTAGAGCACCGAGCACTCCAGCGGCGTCGGCTTCTCGCCCTGCAGGCCGCGCAGCCCGGCGCCCCCGGTCGAGCCTTCGACGAGCAGCAGAGTGCCGTCCGAGACCTGCTGCTCCCGACGGTGCCGATGCCCGGCGAGGACGAGCGGCACGTGCCCCGCCAGGGGACCGGCCGCGAGCGGGTCGTGGACGACCGCGACGTCGACAGGGTCCGGCTGCGCTGCCAGCAGCCCGGCGAGGCGATCACCGGCCGCGACGACGTCCTTGTCGTCCGCCGGGTTGCTCTTGTCCGGAGTGAAACGTGGGTCGGCAATCCCCGCGATGCGGATGTCGGCGACCGTCGTCGTCGTGCCATCGAGCACCGTTGCATTGGGCAGCCGACGCAGCTCGCCCACGGTCGTCGCGGAGTCGTGGTTGCCCTTGATGACGACGTAGGGCACCGAGATCCGTCGCAGATCCTCGACGAACGGCGCCTCGGCGTCACTGCCGTGGTCGGTGACGTCGCCTGAGTCGATGACGGCGCGGACGTGGAACTGCGTCACGAGCGAGGTGACGAGGTCGACGCCGGCTGGGTTGAGGTGCAGGTCCGAGATGTGCAGCAGCGCGATGGTCGATCCGCTCGGGCGGTACGTCGGGAGCGTCGATGTGACGTCGTACAGCTGGACGACGTTGCCGACGAGCTGACCGAGCGCGAGGCGGTACTGCGAGAAGTTGGTGATGATCTGCTCGGCACTGCCGATTGCAGTCGGGGCGCTGGCCAGGAGTCCCGTGTAGCGGGGTTCTCGGATGCTCGCCGGCCGCCAGGTCGCCGCCGAGACGCCGGCCGTCGCCAGCAACGACACGAGGCACATACCGAGACAGATCGCGGTACGACGGAACGACCGGAACACGACAAGACCGAGGAGCGCGCAGGCGACCAGAGCTGCCGCGGTCGCACGCAGAACCAGCTGGACGAGTGCGCTGCGCAGGTCGCTCTCGACGCGGTCGCCGACCGTAGCGAAACCGCCGGGGTCCTGCGCCAGGCTGCGTGCGACGTCGGCACGCAGCTCCTCGACCGAGGCGTGCATCGCGAGCGGCCCGTGGTGCGTCGCGAACTCCATCGTGCCGAGCGGCGGCACGCGCAGCTGGGACCCGCCGTGCAGCGAGGGCTGGAGCTGGAACTGGACGTCGACCGGACCGACCCGGGCGTTCTCCTTGCCGGCGAGCAGGATGCCCGTCGCGGAGCCGGCGAGTGCCACCGCCAGGCAGGCCGCGAGAACGGCGGCACGGCGGACGCGGGGAGCAGGCACCCGACCACGTTGTCACGGCACGCGCACCCGGGCGCTCTGCTAGACAGCCGACGTGCAGGTGGACGTGCGACTCGACGCCGAGCTCGCCGATGTCCCGGACGTGGCCCGGTCGTTGGAGGACGCCGGCGTCGGTGGCCTGTTCACCTACGAGGGGCCGCGCGACCCGTTCCTGCCGCTTGCCGTGGCCGCGCCCGTCGTGCGCCGCGTCCACCTCTACACGAACCTCGCGATCGCCCTGCCTCGCAGTCCGATGCACCTGGCGTACCTGGCGCACGACCTGCAGCGGGCCTCGGGCGGCCGGTTCGCTCTCGGCCTCGGGACACAGGTGCAGCGGCACATCACCCAGCGGTACGGCAGCACGTGGGAGTCGCCCGTCGAGCAGCTGCGCGAGTGCGCGCTGGCTGTGCGCGCGATCCAGCAGTCCTGGCAGCACGGCACGCCGATGGCCTTCGAGGGCCGCTGGACCAGGCACACCTACTGCCCTCCGTTGTTCGACCCCGGGCCGGTGCCGGGCGGGATCACGCCGCTGTACGTCGGCGCGGTCGGCCCGCGAATGGTCACCATGGCGACGGAGGTCGCCGACGGCCTGCTCGTGCACCCCTTCTGCACGGCCCGTTCGCTGGCCGAGCACACCTGGCCGCTCGTCGACGCAGGGCTGGCCGGTCGCGCGGACTTCACCCTCGTCGGCCAGGCCACGGTTGCCGTCGGCCGCACCAAGGAGGAGCTCGCCGTTGCCCGCGACGCGGTGCGCTCCCTCGTCTGCTTCTACGTCTCGACACCGGCGTACCGGTTCGTCCTCGATGTGCACGGCTGGGGTGACCTGCAGCCGATCGTGCGTGAGCTGACCCGCGAAGGTCGCTGGGCGGACCTGACTGCCGCCGTCCCCGACGAGGTCGTTGACGCCGTTGCGGTCAGCGGTGATCCCGACGAGGTCGCGCACCAGCTGGCGCAGAGGTACGCCCGGTGCGACCGGGTTGGCCTGTCGATGCCGTACGACGTACCTCGTCAGACGCTGACGGCCCTGGTGTCCGCCGCGGCCAGCCTGTAGCTCCGCTCAGTCGTAGCTGCGGACCAGCCGGATGTTCAGCCAGAGCACGATGGTGAGGAGCACGGCGAGTACGGCGAAGCCGCGGATCAGCGGTGCCGCGACGAAGCCCTCGAGGATCAGCGAGCGCATCGCCTCCATCACGTACGTCACCGGGTTGCACGATGCCGCGATCTCCATCGGCCGGGTGAGCAGCGGGCGCGGCACGAACCCTGGCGTCAGGAACAGCAGCGGAAAGAAGACGATCGACCCGGACTGCGTGGCGGCGGCGCTCCGGCTGCGCAGGGCGATGAGCTGCATGAAGCCGGAGAAGACCAGCGTCCAGCCCGCCATCAGCGCGATGAGCACGAGGAATCCGCCGATGCCACCCTCGATGTGGATGCCGAACGGCAGCGACAGCACGATCATCAGCACCGCGACGACGAGGGCTGTCACCATGCCGGCGAGCAGCCGGCCGAGCACGATGGCGGACCGGGGGATCGGCGTCGCGCGCAGCTTGTCGAAGTAGCCGCGCTCGATGTCCTCCACCAGGTAGATGGCTGCGCTGCCGAACGACGCGGCGAGCAGCAGCGAGCTCGGGAGCTGGAAGGCGGCGTACGTCTGACCGTGCAGGAACGGCGTCGTTCCTTTGGGGAACACGCGGGCGGCCTGGCCGACGTTGACGGCGAGGAAGAACAGCGGGATCGCCAGCAGCGGCAGGGTCGAGTCGGGCGTGCGGATCGCCTCCCGGATGGCGCGCCGGGCGAGCAAGAGGGTGGCGTTCATGCGGACACCTCCTGGACCTCGCCGGCTGCACGCTCCCGGGTGCGACCGGTCGCGTCGAGGAACACGTCGTCGAGCGTGGGCGTCGCTCTTCCGCCGCGACGCTTCTTGAGGTCCGCCTTGAGCTCGGTCGGTGTGCCCTCGCGGACGATGAGCCCGCCGTCGATGATGGCGAGCCGGTCGCAGAGGTGGTCCGCCTCTTCGAGGTACTGCGTCGTCAGGAAGATGGTCTTGCCGCGGGCGTTGATGCGCCGGACCTCCTCCCACACCGTCAGCCGGCTCGCCGGGTCGAGGCCGGTGGTCGGCTCGTCCAGGAAGAGCACGTCCGGCTCGTGGACGAGTGCGGAGGCGAGGTCGAGCCGGCGCTTCATCCCGCCCGAGTAGCCCTTGATCATGCGGTCGCTCGCGTCGACCAGGTCCACGAGCTCGAGCAGCTCCTGGGCGCGGCCGGCGGCTGCGGACCGGCTGCTGCCGAACAGCAGGCCCTGCAGGACGAGCAGCTCCCGACCGGTCTGCCGCTGGTCGAGCCCGACGTCCTGCAGGGCCACGCCGATGTGCTTCCTGGCCCGATCCGGCTCCGCGCTGACGTCGACTCCCGCCACGCGGGCGCGCCCGGAGGTGAGGGTCATCAGCGTCGTGAGCATCCGCACCGTCGTCGACTTCCCGGCGCCGTTGGGGCCGAGGAAGCCGAACACCTCGCCCTCGCGGACCTCCAGATCGACGCCGCGAACGGCCTCCACCGTCCCGCCGCCTCGGCCCTTCGCCTTGAAGTGCTTGACCAGGCGCTCAGCCTCCACCGCGAACGTCATCCCCCGTGTCTAGCAGCGCTCGTCCTCCCTTGCCGCGCAACTAGAACAGGTTATAGATTTCGCCGGTCGAATCTTCCGAGGGGTAGGAGCGCGATCTCGTGGTGCGGGCAGCGGTTGTCGAGGCGTACGGCCAGGGCAAGGCAGAGATCCGCGACGACGCCGAGGCGATCGCTCCCGGGCCCGGTTCGGTGAAGATCAAGATGCGCTCGACGGGCGTGTGCCACTCCGACCTGTCCGCGATGGAGGGCATCCTGCCGGCCGCGCTCCCGGCGGTGCTCGGGCACGAAGGCGCCGGCGACGTTCTCGAAGTCGGTGAGGGCGTCACGCGGGTGAAGCCCGGCGACCGCGTCATCGTCGCGTGGGTGCCGCCGTGCGGAGGCTGCAAGACGTGCCTGCGCGGCGAGCCCAACCTGTGCATGGAGCTGACGATGGCGGCTTTCGGGGCGCCCAACTTCACGGTGGGCGGCAACCCCTTCTTCGGCATGGCCGGTACGGGCACGTTCGCCGAGGAGCTGACCATCCCGCAGGCCGGCTGCATCCCGCTCGCCGACGACGTGCCCTACGAGATCGGCGCGCTGATCGGCTGCGGCGTCATGACCGGCGTCGGCGCGGCGCTGAACACCGCGAAGGTCGTGCCCGGCTCGACGGTGGCTGTCATCGGCTGCGGCGGCGTCGGCATCTCGGTGATCCAGGGAGCTCGCGTCTGCGGCGCGTCGCAGATCGTCGCGATCGACCAGGTCGACGGCAAGCTCGAGTGGGCGAAGAAGTTCGGCGCGACGAAGACCGCGAACGGCGCCGAGGCCGCGCAGGCCGTCATGACCGAGGTGACCGGCGGTGAGGGCTTCGACTACGTCTTCGAGGTCGTCGGCCGCTCCGAGACGATCCGGCAGGCATGGGACCTCACCCGCCGCGGCGGGACGACCGTCGTCGTCGGCGCCGGACGCATGGAGGACATGGTCCAGTTCAGCGCGTTCGAGCTGTTCTTCTCGGAGAAGAAGCTGCTCGGGTCCTACTACGGGTCAGGGGACGTACGCCGCGACTTCGACCGGCTGCTCGACCTGTGGCGCGCCGGCCGGCTCGACCTCGACGGCATGATCACGCAGCGGCTGACGCTCGACGACCTGAACGACGCGTTCGCGGCCCTGAAGTCGGGCGAGGTCATCCGCCAGGTCATCAACTTCTGACGGGCATCGACCTCGGCGCCCTGCTGGCGTCGCTGACCCTCGACGAGAAGGCCGCGCTCTCGGCGGGCGCGGACATGTGGACCGTCGCCGGGCTGCCCGACCGGGGTGTCCCAGCGGTTGCCATGACCGACGGTCCCAACGGCGCGCGCGGCTCCGCGCTGCTCGGCGCGGGCCGCATCAGTGCGCTCTGCGTTCCGTGCGGATCGGCACTCGGCGCGACGTGGGACCCCTCGCTTGTGGAACAGGTCGGCGCCGCGCTGGGCGAGGAGGCGCGGACCAAGTCGGCGCGGGTGCTGCTCGCGCCGACGGTGAACCTGGTGCGCTCGCCGCTGGCCGGTCGCAACTTCGAGTGCTACTCCGAGGACCCGCTGCTGACCGGACGGATCGCCGCCGGGTTCATCCGCGGCGTGCAGAGCCGCGGCGTGGCAGCGACCGTCAAGCACTACGTCGGCAACGAGGCAGAGTTCGAGCGCACGACCATCAGCTCGGACATCGATGAGCGCGCGCAGCGCGAGCTGTACCTCGTGCCGTTCGAGTACGCCATCAGGGACGGCGGCGTGTGGGCCGTCATGACGTCGTACAACCGGGTGAACGGCGCGTGGCTCGCCGAGGACCCCGTGCTGCTCGAGGGGGTGCTGCGCGGCGAGTTCGGGTTCGACGGCGTGGTCATGACGGACTGGTTCGCGATCGCCGCCACCCGCGCCGCCGCCTTGGCCGGGCTTGACCTGCAGATGCCCGGGCCGGCGCGGTTCTACGGGCCACCGCTCGCTGCTGCGGTGCGGGCAGGTGAGGTTGCGGAGGAGGTCGTCGACGGCATCGCCCGACGATGGTTGGCCCTCATCGACCGCGTCGGTGCGTGGGACGACGTTCCCGTGCCGGAACGCGCGGTGGACCGTGAGGACCACCGGGCACTGGCCCGGCGTACGGCGTCGGACGCAATGGTGCTGCTGCGCAACAACGGCGTGCTGCCGCTGGCCGGTGACGAGAGCATCGCGCTCATCGGCCCCGGCGCCACCCGCACGCAGATCATGGGGGGCGGGTCGGCCCAGCTGCGGGCGCACCGGGTCGCGTCGCTGGCCGAGGTGCTGCCGGGGCGGTGGCGCGGCGACGTTGTCGTCGAGCAGGGTGTCTTCGCAGATCTGACCGTGCGGCCGCTGGCCGGGCCGCTGCAGGCGACGTTCCGCGACGGCAGCGGCACCGTCGTCGCGGAGACGACCGAGCGCGACGGTCGGCTGCTGTGGTTCAGCGAGCCGGTCGAGGGGCTCGACCCCGATGCCTTCGGCTTCACGGCCAAGGCCGTGCTGCGCGTGACGGAGACCGGCCCGCATCGCTTCACCGTCACGCAGGCGGGCCGGGCGCGGCTTCGCGTGGCGGGCGAGGTCGTCATCGACGGGTTCGTGAACGTGCCGCCGCCGGGCGCGGGGCTGTTCGGGCTCGGCTCGACGGAGGTCGATGCGTACGTGGAGCTGACGGCCGGTGACGACGTCGAGGTGGCCGTCGACTACAGCAGCGAGGGGTCGGTGCTGCTGCACGGCGTCGTCGTCGGCCATGCGCCGCCGGTCACTGCCGACCTCTTGGAGCGGGCGGTCGCCGCTGCATCGGCGGCCGACGTCGCGGTCGTCGTGGTCGGCACGAGCGACGAGTGGGAGACCGAGGGCCATGACCGCACGTCGCTGTACCTGCCGGGGCAGCAGGACGAACTGGTGCGCCGTATCTGCGCGGCCAACCCGCGCACCGTCGTGGTCGTCAACTCCGGGGCGCCGGTGCAGCTGGACTGGGCCGACGATGCGGCGGCGGTGCTGCAGGCATGGTTCGGCGGGCAGGAGATGGCCGAGGCGCTGACTGATGTGCTGCTGGGCACGGCCGAGCCGGCCGGGCGACTCCCGGTCACGCTGCCGCAGCGGATCGAGCACACCCCGGCGTACGGCGCCTTCCCCGGCAGCAACTCCCACATCGCGTACGCCGAGGGACTCCTCGTCGGGTACCGCTGGTACGACACACGGCGGCTGCCGACGCGGTTCCCGTTCGGCCACGGCGGGTCCTACACGACGTTCTCGTGGGGGACGCCGTTGTTGTCGGTCAGCGGCGACGCGCACGTTGTCGAGGTGCCGGTGACCAACACCGGCGCGCGCCGCGGCGCCGAGGTCGTGCAGGCGTACGTCGAGCCGCCGCCCGCCCGGATGTTCCGGCCGCGCCGCGAGCTCCGTGCCTTCGCGAAGGTGTGGCTCGAGCCGGGGGAGACGGCGGTTGCTCGGCTGGAGCTCGGGCCGCGGGCGTTCGCGTACTGGGACCCTGGGTCAACGGAGACGGCCATGCTCGCCGAGCGACTCGGCGACGCGGTGCTGGTACCGGCGGACATGGGCCCAGAACCCGTTGCGGAGAGCGGCTGGTACGTGCAGGGCGGCCTGCACCGAGTGCACCTGAGCCGGTCGATCGACGACATCGTCATCACAGTCGACGTCGAGCTCCCTGGCGACGGCATCACACCGCTCTAGCAGCCTCGCGGGTCAGGCCGGAGAGGTCTGCTCCGAGCGCAGGATCCCCATGCGCACGATGTCCTCGTACCTGCCTCGGACCCATGCGTGCTGCCGCTGCCGACCCTCGATCACGAAGCCTGCCTTCTCGTAGGCGCGGATCGCGGCGATGTTCGACGCGATCGCCTGGAGGTGGATCCGCCGGAGGTTGTGACGCACGAATCCGAACTCGACCAGCTGGACGATGGCCGCTGTGCCGATGCCGCGACCACGCGCGTTCCGCTCCAGGTTTATGCCCGCCTCGGCATGACGGGCCAACAGGTCGAAGTCGAACAGCGACGCGCTGCCTACAGCGGCGCCGTTGACGTCGATCACGAGAGAGATGCCGGCGTCTGCGCCTTCGGCGTCGGCACTGGCCGCGAGCCGAGTCTCGAAGTGCTCTCTCGTCAACGGCCGCGGCGCCTGGGGACTGCGCTCTTCCCAGGTGTCTAGATCAGCGGCGATCTCGTACAGGAGGTCGAAATCATCGGCCGTGCGCGGTCGTAGCGACACGATGGGCTTGTTCGGCACATCGGGGACAGTA
>JAWWOH010000032.1:0-3388 GCA_033851845.1 Actinomycetota bacterium | reverse complement strand
GCCCGCATCTCCGGCAAGAAGGGCGAGCGCATCGTCTACATCCGCACCCTCGTCACCAGCACGAAGGGCTCGGAGACGGGTCGGTCGATCGACACGGTCGCGAACACGGGGCAGTACCTCTAGCGTTTCACCCGTGCCGCACATCAACCCGACGTGGCAGCTGTCGGCCGAGACTGCAGCCGCCCTGCTCGTGGTGGCGGCTGTCCTCACCTGGATCGGCTGGCGCAAGTCGGCTGCGGCCGCGCGAGAGATCACCTTGGTCGCGTCCCTCTACACCGCCTGGCAGCTGATCGGCACGATCACCCATCGCAACGTCGAGGGCGCGACGGCCAACGCGTTGGCGGTGTGGCATGCGCAGCAGACCCTGCACCTGCCGAGTGAGCTCGCACTGCAGCAGGCGATGACCCCGCACCACTGGCTCGTGCAGCTCGCCGACGCGTACTACGTCTACGGGCACTTCAACCCGGTCATCGTGCTGCTCGCCTGGGTGTTCGTGCGGCACCGCGACGCCTATCCGCGGGTGCGGTTGCTGCTCTGCCTGCTGACGGCCTCGGCGTTCGTCGTCCACTTCATCCCGGTGGCGCCGCCTCGGCTGATGCCGCAGCTGGGCTTCCGGGACATCGCCCTGGAGTACGGGCAATCGCCCTACGGCTCCTTCGGCGACGGCATCCCGGGACAGCTGCTGGCGATGCCCTCGCTGCACGTGGGCTGGGCGATCCTGCTCGCCTACGTCGTGATCACGACGGCGCACAGCCGATGGCGGTGGCTGGCCGTCCTGCACCCCGTCCTCATGTCGGTGGATGTCGCGGCGACGGCCAACCACTGGTGGGCCGACGGGATCATCTGCGGCGGGCTGCTGGTCCTGTGCATCGCCGCCGAGCGGGTGGGGGCCCGGATCGTCCGGTCGCTGCGGGTCTCCGCGCTGGAGCCCCTCCCTGCGTAGTGCGGGCAGGGATGCGGCGCCCCGCGTCGAACGAGAGACGCATGCGCTCGCTCCGTGCTCTTCTTCCGGCTGCCCTGGTCGCCTGTGCCCTTGCCGTCCCGGCCGCGCAGAGCGCAGCCGCCGCCGACATCCAGTACGACGTCGTGCAGATCCCCACCGTGGGCGGCGCGCACATCAGGGTCGAGATCCAGCGCGACAAGCGCTTCGACAAGGCCAAGCAGCCGGTCATCCTGACCTACTCGCCGTACAGCTCCCTCGCCGAGCCGCAGACCGCCGCTGACGGGATCGCGACCCGCTACAACCCACTGGGTTACGCACGCGCGGTGGCCGACGTCATCGGCACCCGCGGGTCGAGCGGCTGCTGGGACTACGGCGGCAAGAACGAGCAGCAGTCCGGCGCCGACGTCGTGCGCTACCTGTCCAAGCTGCCCTGGTCGAGCGGCAAGGTCGGCATGACCGGTGTCTCCTACGAGGGCACGACGGCCAACATGGTCGCCGCGCTGGGCGACAAGATCTCCGCCTCGGCCAACGGCGGCCGTGGGCTCGCGGGCATCATCCCGGTCGCGAGCATCAGCCACTGGTACGGCTACGCCTACTACGACGGCGTCCGCTACGCAGGTAACTCCAAGAACCCGACGGACGAGGGCATCGACACCCCGCTCGGCTTCGACTTCGGCTTCGCCGCGACGCTTCCCGCCGACCCCAGCAGCCCGGGGTGGGCGGAGGCGGCACAGTCCCGCGCCGGGGAGTGCGACAAGGGCGAGCACACGATGCAGGGCTACTCCAAGAACCCCGACTACGGGCCGTTCTGGCAGGAGCGCGACTACCGCAAGGACGCCGCGAAGTTCCGCGTGCCGGTGTTGGTCGTGCACGGCTGGCAGGACTACAACGTCAAGCAGGACGAGGGCCTGTCCCTGTACGACGCACTGCCCGTCGACAACCCGCGTACCAAGGCCGTCGAGGGCGTCCCGTTCAAGAAGATCTGGCTGACGCAGTCGCAGCACGCCGACGGCAGCGGGCCCGGCTACCAGGACCTGGTCGACAAGTTCTGGGAGCGCACGCTGAAGGGCGTTCACAACGGCGTCGAGCGCCTGCCGGTCGCCACCAGCCTTGGCCGCAACTCCTCGGGTGCGACGAAGTTCGTGCCGAGCACGAGCTGGCCGCCGGCCGGCACCTCGCGCCTGACGCTGAACCTCGGTCTCGGCTCGCTCGTTCGCGGCCGCGGAACCCCCGAGACGACCGAGACCTACTTCGACACGGCGACGGTGACCGAAGAGGCAAGTCTTCGCGGCGCCAAGTCGGGCATGGGCAACTGGGTCTATCACGAATCGGCGCCGCTCAAGGCGGCCATGCGGATCGCGGGGTCCGCGACGCTGGATGCGGTGGTTAACGTCACGTCAGGAGATCAACAGCTCGACCCGCTGCTCGTCGAAGTCGCAGCTGACGGCACGGTGTCGCTGGTCGAGCGCGGCTTCCTCAACCTCGAGTACCGCAACGGGCTGGCGAAGGCCGATCCGAAGGCGGGCTGGCTGAAGGCGCGCGTGACGTTCCTACCGCAGGACTACACGTTCGCCAAGGGCAGCCGGATCGGGCTCATCATCGAGAGCTCCAACACCGTGTGGGCCGTGCCCGGTTCAGCCGGCCAGGTGGCGATCTCCATCAGCCCGCAGCCGGGTGTGTCGAAGCTCGGGACGCAGCTGACACTGCCAGTGGTCGGCCTCCGCGACCCGAAGGCCGTGCTGCCGAAATAACCCGCCTGCTGCCCATCCGGGGGCGGCGCACCTACGCTGATCATCATGAGTGTCCGGCGGGTGATGGGGACCGAGACGGAGTACGGCGTCTCGGTGCCCGGCCAGGCCGGGATGAACCACATGGTCGCCTCGTCGCAGGTCGTCAACGGCTATGCAGGCGGTACGCCGGAAGGCCGGCTGCGCGACCGTCGTACCCGATGGGACTTCGAGGAGGAGAACCCGCTGCGGGACGCGCGCGGGTTCGAGGTCGGCGTCGGGTTGAGCGACCACGGCGACGGCGACGACGACCTCGGGCTGGCCAACGTCATCCTCACCAACGGCGCACGGTTGTATGTCGACCACGCGCACCCGGAGTACTCCACCCCCGAGGTCACCAACCCGCGCGACTGCGTGATCTGGGACAAGGCGGGGGAGCGGGTGATGGCGCTCGCGGCGGAGCGCGCGCTGACGGTGCCCGGGACCGCGCCGATCCACCTGTACAAGAACAACACCGACGGCAAAGGCGCGTCGTACGGCACTCATGAGAACTACCTCATGGCGCGGGCCACGTCGTTCGCCGAGATCGTGCGGCACCTGACGCCGTTCTTCGTCTCGCGTCAGGTGGTGACCGGCGCGGGTCGCGTGGGCACCGGGCAGGACGGGCGCGGCGAGGGCTTCCAGCTCTCGCAGCGGTCGGACTTCTTCGAGGTCGAGG
>JAWWOH010000134.1:0-35838 GCA_033851845.1 Actinomycetota bacterium | reverse complement strand
AATCAGCCCGCCGCAGAGCCTTGCCAGCCTGGCTGCACGAGTACAACCATCACCGTCTCCACACCGCCATCGGATCCGTCCCGCCCATCACAAGGTTGACCAACCTCACTGGGCAGTACAGCTAGCTGGCGCGGACGCGGTCGAGCTCGGCGCGCAGGTCGGCGTTCTCGGCGCGCAGCTGCCGCACCTGCTCCGGTGTCAGCACGTCACAGACGAGGCGGGTAGGTCGGGCGACAGGAACCACGGCCGGGTCGGCGCTCACCAGGGCAGGCGGCGCTGCGGCCTGTCGCTCCCGGCGCAGCACGGTCGCACTGGGAACAGGCGACGGCACGATCAGCACGGTCTGGCCACCCATCCGGCACCTCCCTTGCCGGCTGTTATCGGCAGAAGGGCCCGCGAACTGCAGGGCTACTCGGCAGCGGGCACCAGGTGCGACGGCATCGGCTCGTGCCGCAGGTACCGCCGGGTGTACGTGCCGGTGCCGTGCGACAGCGAGCGCAGGTCGTTGGCGTAGCGCAGCAGCTCGATCTCGGGGACCTCGGCGCGTACGACGGTGCGGTCCTCGTGCAGGCCGTCGGGGTCGCTGCCCGTCACGCGGGCCCGGCGCCCGGACAGGTCGCTCATGACCGACCCGACGTAGTCGGCCGGCACCGTCACCGCGATCTCCGCGACCGGCTCGAGCACGTCCAGACCGGCGGCAGCCGACGCTTCGCGCAGCGCCAGGGCGCCGGCCATCTGGAAGGCCGCGTCGGAGGAGTCGACCGAATGGGCCTTGCCGTCGACGAGGGTGACCTTCAGGTCGACGAGCGGACGGCCAGGGTGCAGGCCGCGCTCCATCTGGGTGACGACGCCCTTCTCGACACTGCCGTGGAACTGGCTCGGCACCGACCCGCCGACGACCTTGACCTCGTAGACGAGCCCGGTGCCCGCCGGCTGCGGCTCGACCTCGACCACCGCTACGGCGTACTGCCCGTGGCCGCCGGACTGCTTGACGTGCCGGCCGGTGACCGTGACGGGTTTGGCGAGCGTCTCGCGCAGGGCGACCCGGACGTCCGGCGTCGTGACGCCCACGCCGTGCCGCGAGCGCAGCCGGTCGAGCAGCACCTCCGCATGCGCCTCGCCGACGCACCAGAGCAGCACCTGCCCGGTCTCGGCGTTGCGCTCCAGCCGGACCGTCGGGTCCTCGGCGACCAGCCGTGACAGCGCCGTACCGAGCTTGTCCTCGTCGGCCCGAGACGCCGCCTCGACGGCGATCGGCAGCTGCGGCTCGGGCAGGTCCCAGGCATGCACGAGCAAGGGGTCGTCCTTGAACGACAGCGTGTCGCCCGTCTCCGCAGACGCCAGGCGGGCGACCGTGCAGAGGTCACCGGCGGGGCAGTGCGAGACGTGCCGCAGGTTGGCGCCCAGAGGCACGGCGAGGGCCCCGACCCGCTCATCGACGTCGTGGTCCGGGTGCCCGCGCTCGGCCATGCCGTGACCGGAGACGTGCACCGGCATGTCGGGTCGCAGAGTCCCCGAGAACACCCGCACCAGGGAGACCCGGCCGAGGTACGGGTCCGTCGTCGTCTTGACGACCTCCGCCACCAGCGGCCCGTCGGGGTCGCACGTCACGGGTGAAGCGGGCGACCCGTCGGGGCGGCTGACCGGCGGGCACGGGTGCTCGAGGGGAGTCGGGAACGCCGACGTGAGCACCTCGAGCAGCTCGTCCGTGCCGAGCATCGTCAGGGGAGCGGCGGCGAGGACCGGGTAGAAGGTGCCGCGCGCGACTGCGGTCTCGAGATCCTCGATGAGGATCTTCAGGTCGATGTCCTCGCCCGCGAGGTAGCGGTCCATGAGGGTCTCGTCCTCGCTCTCGGCGATGATCCCCTCGATGAGCGTCGCGCGCGTGTTGTCGATGAGCGGCAGGTGCTCGGGGTCGGGGTCGCGCTCCACCCGCTCGCCGCTGGACCAGTCGTAGACGCGACGCGACAGCAGGCCGATCAGACCGGCGACGGACTCGTCGTCGGCGTGCATCGGCAGGTACAGCGGCTGGACACCGTCGCCGAAGACCCGCTGGCAGATCGCGACGGCCTCGTCGAAGTCGGCTCGCGGCCGGTCGAGCTGGGTGATGACGACGGCGCGCGGCATGCCGACGGCTGCGCATTCCTCCCACAGTGCGGACGTCAGAGCATCGACGCCGTCGACGGCCGAGACGACGAAGAGGGCCGCGTCCGCGGCCCTCAGCCCGGCCCGGAGCTCTCCGACGAAGTCGGCGTACCCGGGGCTGTCGAGCAGGTTGACCTTGATGCCGTTGTGCTCGAGCGGCGCGAGGGCCAGTGCGACAGACCGCTGCTGGCGGACCTCGACCTCGTCGTTGTCGCAGACCGTCGTCCCGTCCTCGACCCGACCGGCACGGGCGATGGTTCCGGTCCGCGTGAGCAGCGCCTCGACCAGAGTCGTCTTGCCGGCTCCTGCGTGCCCGACGAGGACCACGTTGCGCACCCTCTCGGCGGTGCGCGGCTCAGGTGCCCTGCCGGCGTCCCGTTGCGCCTCCTTCTTCATGGCCACCCACTTCTCCTCGGTTGCCCTGCACCTTCCCGCGACAGACGACCCGCCACAAGGGGCACTTCGTCACTTCCTCTGCAGGCGTGGCCACTATCGTTCGGCGCGGCAAGCCCCGACCAGCGGACGGAACCCGATGCTCAACCTGCGCCCGGCGGTGGGTCGCGTCGTGGGCCCGCTGGCTGCGTTCCTGCTCCGGATCGGCGTCACCCCCGACATGGTGACCGTCTTCGGTCTGCTCGGCGCCGCGGCGGCGTCCCTGGGTCTGATCGCACGGGGGCATTTCTTCTCGGGCGGCGTCATCGTCACGTTCTTCGTGCTGACCGACGCCCTCGACGGGACGATGGCCCGGCTGCGCGGGCCCGCGGGCAGCTGGGGCGCCTTCCTCGACTCGACGCTGGATCGCATCGCCGACGCCGCGGTCTTCTCGGCACTCGTGCTCTGGTACGCCGGCAGGGGCGACGACATGGTCCTGCTCGCGGTGTCGCTGTTCTGCCTCGTTGCCGGGGTCGTCACGTCGTACGCGAAGGCCCGCGCGGAAGGGCTCGGCATGACGGCCAACGTCGGGATCGCCGAGCGCGCGGAACGACTCATCCTCGTGCTGGCAGGGGTGATCCTCGCCGGAATGGGTCTGGACATCGCGCTGCCGGTCCTGCTCTGGGTCCTCGCGGTGGCGTCCGCGATCACGGTCGGCCAGCGGTTGGTCGAGGTCCATCGCCAAGCACACCTGCCGGCGAGCTAGGTGCCGAGTCCGGTCCGACGGGCGGCCGCGTTGCTCACCGGCCAGGTCACCGATGCGTCGTACGCCGCGGGATGGGCTTTGGTTCGGGCGCTTCCGGATGCTGCCGCCCGCCGGCTGTTCGAGGCGGGCGCGGACCTGGCGTTCCGTCGCGGTGGCAAGGGCGTCGACCGGCTGCGCGCGAACCTGCGCCGCGTCGCGCCTGAGGCCGATCTCGACGCGCTGACGCACATGGGGCTGCGGTCCTATGCGCGCTACTGGCTCGAGGTGTTCCGGCTTCCGGTCATGGCACCGTCCGCTGTCGTGGGCGGCATGCACACGATCGGGGAGCCGACGGCCCGGGCGGCGGTCGCGTCGCTGCGCGGTGTCGTCTTCGCCCTGCCGCACAGCGGCAACTGGGACCACGCGGGGGCGTGGTTCGCGGCGACGGGCGTGCCGTTCACAACGGTGGCAGAGCGGCTGAAGCCCGAGTCGCTCTACGACCGGTTCCTGGAGTTCCGCGCCTCACTCGGGATGGAGGTGCTCCCGCTCACCGGTGGCGAGCGCCCGCCGTTCGACGTACTGCGTGAGCGGCTCGGGGCCGGGCGCACCATCTGCCTGATGGCGGACCGTGATCTCACGCCTCGCGGCGTGGACGTCGAGTTCTTCGGGGCAACGGCGCGGATGCCCGCCGGACCGGCCACGCTCGCGCTGAAGACCGGCGCCGCTCTCATTCCCGTGCACCTGGCGTTCCTTCCGGCCGGCTGGCAGGTGACGTTCTACGACGAGGTCGCGCCCAGTGATGTGCCGACGATGACCCAGCACCTCGCCGACTGCTTCGCGGCCGGCATTCGCCAGCACCCCGCCGACTGGCACATGCTGCAGAAGCTGTGGCTGGAGGACCTGTGAGAGTCGGGATCGTGTGCCCGTACACCTGGGATGTCCCGGGTGGTGTGCAAGCGCACGTCCGCGACCTCGCCGACAGCCTCATCGGACTGGGTCACGAGGTCTCGGTGCTCACGCCCGTCGACGAGCCCGACGAGGCGGACCTGCCGTCGTACGTCGTCGCTGCCGGACGAGCGGTACCGGTGCCCTACAACGGTTCGGTCGCGCGGCTGGCCTTCGGCCCGCTGTCACTGACCCGGACCCGGCGGTGGCTGCGAGACGGCCGCTTCGACGTGCTGCACATCCATGAGCCGACGGTGCCGTCGCTGTCGATGCTCGCGTGTTTCGCGGCGAGCGGGCCGATGGTCGCGACGTTCCACACCGCGACGGCTCGTTCTCGCGCACTGCAGGTGTTCGGGTCGGTGCTGCAACCGGGGCTCGAGAAGATCACCGGTCGCATCGCGGTGTCATCCGCCGCGCGCCGCGTCGTCGTGGAGCACCTGGGGGGCGACGCGGTGCTCATCCCGAACGGCGTCGACGTCCGCAAGTTCGACGGCGCGACGGCGCTGCCTGACCGGCCGAACGCGCCGACGGTGGCCTTCCTCGGACGCATCGACGAGCCGCGCAAGGGCCTCGCCGTGCTGCTCGAGGCGCTGCCGGAGCTGGTCGAGCTCGTTCCGGACGTGCGGCTGCTCGTCGCCGGGCCCGGCGACGTGGAAGACGTGCGCGAGACGATCCCGCCGTCGCTGCGCTCGCACGTCGACCTGATCGGGCTGGTCAGCGAGGCCGACAAGCCCCGGGTGTACGCGAGCGGTGACGTCTACTGCGCGCCCAACACGCACGGGGAGTCGTTCGGCATCGTCCTCATCGAGGCGATGGCCACGGGTACGCCGGTCGTGGCGAGTGACCTGGAGGCGTTCCGTCGCGTCCTCGAGGACGGGCGGGCGGGGGTGCTCGTGCCGGTGGCCGATCCGGCCGCGCTCGCGACCGCCCTGGCCCAGCTCTTGGCCGACCCCGAGCGACGCAAGGAGCTGGCGGAGGTCGGCCGCGCAACGGTGAGGCAGTACGACTGGTCGAGGGTCACCGCGCGCATCCTGGAGGTCTACGAGACCGTCGCTGCCGTCGGCACAGCGCTCGCCGTCGACGTCGACCACAGCGTCGACGCGTTCGCCGACGACCTCGCCGACGACGTCGACGACGACCCGAGCCGGCTTAGTGTCGCGCTGCGTCGCTGGCTCACCCGCACCTCGTCGTGACGGCCCTCGTCTGGGCACTCGCGGCGCTCGTCCTGCTCGGCGCGTACGTCACCTGGACCGCAGGGCGACTGGACCGGCTCCACGCGCGCGTCGATGCGGCCTGGGCGGCGCTGGATGCGCAGCTGGTACGTCGCGCTGCCGCGGCACGGGCGCTTGTGCCGTACGTCGACAGCCCCCCTGCGGCCGCGCTCCTCGACGTCGCCGCGCATGCCGCTGTCGACGCCGGTGAAGCGGACCGCGAGAGCGTCGAAAACGAGCTCAGCCGGGCGCTGCGCGGCGTGGTGCCAGGACTGCGACCGGGCGCGCCGATCGAGGAGCTGCGTGCGGCTGCCAGCCGGGTCGCGCTGGCCCGGTCGTTCCACAACACGGCGGTCAAGGACACCCGCGCGGTGCGGTGGCGTCGCATCCCGCGGCTGCTCCGGCTGGCGGGGCACCGCGCGATGCCGACGTACTTCGAGATCGACGACACGGCGCTGGCGGGGTGAAGCTGCGGCCCATCCGGCGCCCCGGCACGTACCGTCGTCAGGTGACCAAGCGCGCTGTCGTCGCAGGCCTCGCCGTCGCGGCGCTCGCCGCCGGTTGTGGCGCGCATCCGGCCGCCCGCAAGGCTCAGGCTGCCGCCGTCGTGTCGCCGCTGCCGACGCCTGCGCCGCTGCCGTCGCCATCGCCGTAGAGCAGCGCCGACGTGGACCCGCTCACCGGTGAGGCGCCGCGGCCGACCGGTTCCGTCGTCGTGGTCAAGGTCGACAACGGCGGGCTGGCCCGTCCGTACCAGCGGGGGCTGGGCGCGGCGGCGATCGTCTACCAGGAGCTCGTCGAGGCCGGCGAGACGCGGTTCGCCGCGGTCTTCACGACCGCGCCGGCCGGAGAGGTCGGTCCGGTCCGGAGCGTCCGGGAGAGCGACATCGAGCTGCTCCGCCAGTACGGCGACGTGCCGGTCGCCTTCTCCGGCGGCAACAGCGGCGTGAAGGCGACCTTCCACGCGGCAGTCCGCGCCGGCTACCTGCTCGACGCGTCGTACGACGTCGTGCCGCAGGACTACCGCCTCGGCGAGCGGCGCTCCGACGCACGAAACTTCTTCACCACGCCGTCTTCGCTCGCCGCCTCACGACCGGGGACGCCGGCGCACGACATCGGGCTGCGTTTCGGACCGCTGCCCCTCGGCGCCGGCACCGCCACGACGGCCGCCAAGGCGGTGTTCTCGCCGTTCGTCACCGTTCGCGCGCAGTACGTGCCGGAGACCGGACGCTGGGCCGTGTTCCAGAACAAGCGCGAGATGGCGGGCGTCGCGCCCGCCAACGTGGTCATCCAACGGGTGCCGATCCGGATGAGCAGGTACGTCGACGTCCTCGGCAACCGCACGCCGTACACCGTTACGACCGGCTCGGGTCCGGCCACGGTCCTTCGGGACGGCGTCGCGGTGGCTGCGACCTGGCAGCGGCCCACAGCGGCTGACGGCACGCACTTCGTCGATGCGCTGGGCAACGACGTGCCGCTGCGCGCCGGGCCGACGTGGGTCCTCCTGCTTCCGAACACGGGTGCCCTCGCGCTGGGCTGACCTACGATGAGCGTCTGTCGCACCCCGATCGCGAGGTAGTCCGCGTGTCCAGCTCTGACGCCCCCATCACCGGCTCGCCACTCGTCAAGCGAGGCATGGCCGAGATGCTCAAGGGCGGCGTCATCATGGACGTCGTCACCCCCGACCAGGCACGCATCGCCGAGGACGCCGGGGCGGTCGCGGTCATGGCTCTCGAGCGGGTCCCCGCCGACATCCGACGGGACGGCGGCGTCGCCCGGATGAGCGACCCCGACATGATCGAGGGCATCAAGGCCGAGGTCTCCATCCCGGTGATGGCGAAGGCCCGCATCGGGCACTTCGTCGAGGCGCAGCTGCTCCAGGCGATCGGCGTCGACTACGTCGACGAGTCTGAGGTGCTCACCCCGGCCGACTACGAGCACCACATCGACAAGCACGCCTTCACCGTGCCGTTCGTGTGCGGCGCGACCAACCTCGGTGAGGCGCTCCGTCGCATCGCCGAGGGCGCCGCGATGATCCGGTCGAAGGGCGAAGCCGGCACCGGCGACGTCTCGCAGGCGACCGTGCACATCCGGACGATCCTGGGGCAGATCCGCCGGCTGCAGGCCGCGGACGAGAAGGAGCTCTACGCCGCGGCGAAAGAGCTGCAGGCGCCGCTCGACCTCGTCCGCGAAACGGCCGAGCTGGGCCGGCTTCCTGTCGTGCTCTTCGTTGCCGGCGGCGTGGCGACGCCGGCCGACGCGGCGATGATGATGCAGCTCGGAGCAGACGGCGTGTTCATCGGCTCGGGCATCTTCAAGTCGGGCGACCCGGCGCTGCGAGCCCGCGCATGCGTCGAGGCGACGGCCTACTTCAACGACGCCGAGCGGATCGCGAAGGTCAGCCGTGGCCTCGGCGAGGCGATGGTGGGCATCGCGGTCGACTCGCTCGGCGCGGGCGATCTGCTCGCCAAGCGCGGCTGGTGATTTTTCCCCACCACGTCGCTCGCTGCGCTCACGACGCGTCGGGGGCCCCGTGAAGAGCGCGCCGCGGATCGGCGTACTCGCTCTGCAGGGTGATGTTCGCGAGCACGCCCGCGCGCTGACCGAGGTAGGTGCCGAGGTCGTGCCGGTGCGACGGCCCGAGGAGCTCGCCGACATCGACGGGCTGATCCTGCCCGGCGGCGAGTCGACCACGATCGGCAAGCTGCTGGAGCTCTTCGAGTTGCTCGAGCCCCTGCGGGCCGCTGTGAAGACGGGCCTGCCGGTCTACGGCTCGTGCGCCGGGATGATCCTGCTCGCGGACGAGGTGCGGGGCGGTCGCCCTGACCAGCCGACGGTGGGCGGGCTCGACATCGCCGTACGACGCAACGCGTTCGGTCGTCAGGTCGACTCGTTCGAGACCGACCTGCCGCTCACGGGTATGGGTGACGTGCACGGGGTCTTCATCCGCGCGCCGTGGGTGGAGCGGATCGGCGCTGACGTCGAGGTTCTCGCGACCATCCCCGCAGGGGCTGCCGCAGGTAAGGTCGTCGCGGTCCGACGCGGGCCCTTGCTGGCGACGTCGTTCCACCCGGAGCTCACCGGCGACAGTCGTGTGCACGGGTTGTTCGTCGAGATGGTGAAGGAGAACTCGTGAGCGGCCACTCCAAGTGGGCGACGACCAAGCACAAGAAGGCGGTCGTCGACGCCAAGCGCGGCAAGCTGTTCGCGAAGCTCATCAAGACGATCGAGGTCGCCGCGCGCACCGGTGGGGGAGACCCGGCCGGCAACCCCACCCTCGCCGACGCCATCGCCAAGGCCAAGGGCCAGTCGGTGCCGAACGACAACATCGACCGCGCGGTGAAGCGGGGGAGCGGCGAGCTCGGCGACGCGGCGGCGTACGAAGAGATCATGTACGAGGCCTACGCGCCCGGCGGCGTCGCGATGCTCGTCGAGTGCCTCACCGACAACCGCAACCGCGCGAACGCCGAGGTGCGTACGGCGATCACCCGCAACGGCGGCAACCCTGCCGACCCGGGCTCCGTGTCGTACCTGTTCAACCGCAAGGGCGTCGTGCTCGTCACGAAGACCGACGGCCTGGCCGAGGACGACGTGCTGATGGCGGTGCTCGACGCCGGCGCCGAGGAGGTCAACGACCTCGGCGAGGCGTTCGAGGTCGTCTGCGAGGCGACCGACACGCACGCCGTGCGGCTGGCCTGCACCGACGCCGGCCTGACCGTCGACACTGCCGACATCGCCTGGATGCCCAGCGTCTCGGTGCCGCTGGACGACGACGTGGCGGTGAAGGTGCTGCGTCTCGTCGACGCCCTCGAGGACCTGGACGACGTGCAGAACGTCTGGGCCAACTTCGACATCTCCGACGAGGTCCTCGAGCGCGTCGGCTGACCCGACCCGACCCGACCCGACCCGACCCGCTCCGCCACCGCTAAGCCACCGCCACCGCTTCCCGTACGCCGTTGGCCAGCCCGTCGTACGACGACGGGCGGCGCAGCGGCGCACGGCGTGCAGCGCCTTGCGGCGATCAGGTTGGAGAGTCTGGGGCCCGATTTCGCGCCGCTGGCGTCTCCAACCTGATCGTCTCTGAACTCCAAGGGCCGACCGGAGCTGTCGCGAAGCCCACCTCCCGTACGCCCCGCTAGCACTTACCGGCTCAGATCCGAGCCCGAACGCCCTCGTGGCTCCGTTCTCATCCGGTAAGCCCACTGCTCGTACGCCGTGGGCGGCCAACTCAACGGTCCGCGTCGCATCCGGCCGGGAAGGGCGGTTCGCGGGCGCGAGGTTGAGCTCAGCCGCGGATGGCGACCTCGCACCACACGGTCTTGCCGCGGTCCCAGGGCTCGACGCCCCACCGGCGGCACAGCACCTCGAGCATCCGAAGGCCGCGCCCGGACGTCATCTCCGCCCCGAACGACGTGCGCTTGAAGTCGGTCCGCAGGTCGAAGTCGGACACCCGGATGACCAGCGCCCCGGGAGCGCCGTGCAACTCGATCTCGCACTCGGTGCCCGCGTGCAGGGCTGCGTTGGTGACGAGCTCGCTGGTGACCAGCATCGCGGTCTCGACGTCCTCACGGCCCAGCAGCGGCGTGAGGGTCCTGGCGACGAAGCGGCGGGCCTCCGTCGGTGACCGGAGATCCCCGCGCAGCATCAGGCGGGCGTCAAGATCCATGTGCCGACATATCCTGCCCGACCGCCCGCGACGCCTCGACGCCGGACCCGCCCGGGCGCGCCTCCCCGGCCCGGCGGGTCGCCCGCCGTACGCTCGCCGTCCGAACACCTGTTCTACGGGAGACGACGTGCGAGTGCTGGGAGTCGACCCCGGCCTGACCCGGTGCGGGCTCGGGGTCGTCGACGGATCGCCCGGTCGCGCGCAGCTGGTGGCGGTCGGCGTCGTGACGACCGCGGCGGCCGACCCACTGGGGGCGAGGCTGGTGGCTCTTGAGATCGCGTTCGAGCAGTGGCTCGACGAGCACGCCCCGGATGCGGTCGCCGTCGAGCGGGTGTTCAGCCAGGCCAATGTCCGGACGGTGATGGGCACCGCGCAGGCCGGCGCTGTCGCGGTCGTCTGCGCGGCTCGGCGCGGCATCCCGGTGGTGCTGCACACGCCGTCGGAGGTCAAGGCAGCCGTGACGGGCTCGGGCCGGGCCGACAAGGCGCAGGTCGGCCTGATGGTGGCCCGGCTGCTGCGGCTCGACGCGCCGCCCCGGCCGGCCGACGCGGCCGACGCGCTCGCGCTGGCGATCTGCCATCTGTGGCGGGCGCCGGGGCAGGCGCGACTCGCGGCGTTGGTCTCGTGAGGAGGGTGTTCTGATGATCGCCAGCGTCGCCGGCACGGTGACCGCGTTCCTGCCGGACGGCGTCGTCGTCCGCGTCGGCGGAGTGGGCCTAGCCGTGCAGACCACACCGGGCACGCGCGCGCGGCTGCGCCTCGGAGACGAGGCCGTCCTGTCGACCAGCCTCGTGGTGCGCGAGGACAGCCTGACGCTGTACGGGTTCGCCGACGACGAGGAGCGCGAGCTGTTCGAGCTGCTGCAGACGGCATCGGGGGTCGGGCCGCGGCTGGCCCAGGCCGTGCTGACGGTGCACACGCCCGACACCGTGCGACGAGCGCTGCTCACCGAGGACCTGGCGGCGCTGACCCTCGTCCCGGGGATCGGACGCAAGGGTGCCCAGCGGATGGTGCTCGAGCTCAAGGACAAAATCGTGGGTACGGCGGCTGCCGCGCCAGTGCCGACCCAGCCCGGCTGGCGAGACACTCTGAGCCAGGCGCTGGTCGGCCTCGGCTTCCCCGCTTCCTCAGCCGACGACGCCGTCGTACGGCTTGCGCAGGCTCATCCCGGTGCCGACGACGCCGACGTACCCGATCTGCTTCGGGAAGGCCTCGCGATGCTCGGCCGTGGCCGATGACTGCCGAGCACGTGGCCATGCAGCCCGACGCGGGGGAGGACGAGCGGCTGGTCGAGGCTGCGCTGCGGCCGCGCCGGCTCGACGAGTTCGTCGGTCAGGAACGCGTCCGCGAGCAGCTTGAGCTGGTGCTGGAGAGCGCCAAGCGCCGCGGCCGGCCGCCGGACCACGTGCTGCTCTCCGGCGCTCCCGGGCTCGGCAAGACCTCGCTCGCGATGATCATCGCCGCGGAGCTCGGCACTGGCATCCGGGTGACCAGCGGGCCGGCGCTGGAGCGGGCCGGTGACCTCGCCGCCCTGGTCAGCAGCCTGCAGGAGGGCGAGGTCCTCTTCATCGACGAGATCCACCGGATCGCGCGCCCGGCCGAGGAGCTGCTGTACATCGCGATGGAGGACTTCCGCGTCGACGTCATCGTCGGCAAGGGCCCGGGTGCGACGGCCATCCCGCTGGAGGTGATGCCGTTCACCCTGGTCGGGGCGACCACCCGGGCCGGGCTGCTGACGGGACCGCAGCGCGACCGGTTCGGCTTCACCGCGCACATGGACCCCTACTCCCCGGCGGAGCTCGAGCGGGTGCTCGAGCGGTCGGCGGGGCTGCTCGGCGTCGAGCTGCGGCCCGACGGCGGGCACGAGATCGCCAGCCGGTCACGCGGCACGCCCCGGATCGCCAACCGGCTGCTGCGCCGGGTGCGGGACTACGCGGAGGTGCGCGCCGACGGCGTGGTGACCCGCCCCATCGCGCGGGCCGCGCTGGCGGTCTACGACGTCGACGAGCTCGGCCTGGACCGGCTCGACCGGGCGGTGCTCGAGGCGCTGGTCAAGCGGTTCGGCGGCGGTCCGGTCGGCCTGTCGACACTGGCGGTGGCGGTCAGCGAGGAGCCGGAGACGGTGGAGGAGGTCGCCGAGCCGTTCCTGGTCCGGACCGGGCTCGTCCAGCGCACCCCGCGCGGGCGGGTCGCCACGCCGGCCGCCTGGGCGCACCTCGGCTTGCGGCCACCGGGACCTGTCGACGTGCTTCCCCTCGACCTCGGCGACGCCGGCTAGATCCCGGCTTCCCGGAACGCGCGGCGCGGGTCCGCCGTTGGGCGGGCTGGCGGTCACTATGCTCTCCCGGGCCGCCCGAATGCGGACGTAGCACGCACGCCCTGACGCACCCCGTGCGCGGGTGCACCCTCAGACAGGAGATGTCGTCCCGTGGCACGACCCGGCGCCTCACGAGGCCTGCACGTTGGCCGCTACCTCGGCGCCCTCGCCGCGATCCTGGTCCTGCTCTACGCGATCGTGGCGCTCGCCGGCCCGAACAGCGACCCGCTGACCCCGAAGCTGGGTCTGGACCTGCAGGGCGGCGCGAGCGTCACGCTGACGCCCAAGACGACGCCGAAGGCCGGCCAGCTGCAGACCGCCGTCGACATCCTCAACCGGCGCGTCAACGGCGCCGGCGTCGCCGAGGCCGAGGTGGTCACGCAGGGCAACAACATCGTCGTGTCGCTCCCCGGCGGCAACCGCAGCTCGCTCAAGGGCCTCGCCACCACCGCCCAGCTGCGCTTCCGCGAGGTCCTCGACCAGCCGCTGCCGGGCAGCACGAACGCGTCGCCGCAGCCAACTGCTCCCTCGGTGACCACCACCGTCCAACCCAAGCCCCAGGCGACCACCTCGGCCGCGCCGTCCAAGAAGTCCAGCGGACGCGCGCTGTCCGCGGGCCTGCTGGCGGCCCCGACACCGACGCCTACAGCCTCGGCCAGCGCGACGAGTGCTGCGAGCCCGAGGCCGTCTGCGAGCAGCAGCTCAGCCGCTGACGACGGGGTTCTCGTGCACACCGGCGACGTCTACACGCCGGCGGCCCTGGCAGCACTGGACTGCTCGGACAAGAACGCCCGCCGCGCGATCGTCGACGACGACCCGAGCAAGGAGATCGTCGCCTGCTCCGATGACGGCAGCGTGAAGTACCACCTCGCCGCCGCCAAGGTCGTCGGCACCGACGTCAAGACCGCGGCCGCCCAGCGGGACCAGACGCTCGGTGAGTGGCAGATCATCGTCAAGTTCACCGGCAAGGGCCAGAACAGGTGGACCGACCTGACCGCGGCCACCGTGGGCAAGCAGGTTGCCGTCGCGCTCGACGCGGTGGTGATCTCTGCCCCCCAGATCAAAGAGCGGATCGACGGCGATGCGCAGATCAGCGGCAGCTTCACCCGAAAGAGCGCCGCTGACCTTGCGAACGTCCTGAAGTACGGCGCGCTGCCGCTGTCGTTCGACTCAGGCCAGGTGGAGGTCGTCAGCCCCACCCTCGGCAAGGACCAGCTGCACTCGGGCCTGCTCGCCGGCGGCATCGGCCTGATCGCCGTCATCATCTACTCGCTGCTCTACTACCGGATGATGGGTTTCGTCACCATCGCCAGCCTGCTCATGTCCGGGCTGCTCGTCTACGCGAGCGTCGCCATCCTGGGCAAGCAGATCGGCTTCGCGCTGTCGCTGGCCGGCATCGCCGGCTTCATCGTCGCGGTCGGCATCACGGCCGACTCCTTCGTCGTCTTCTTCGAACGACTGAAAGACGAGATCAAAGAGGGCCGTACGCCGAGGAGCGCCGTCGACCGCGCCTGGGTCCGCGCCCGGCGCACGATCCTGTCCGCCGACACGGTGTCCTTCCTGGCCGCGATCATCCTGTATTTCGTCTCCGTCGGCGGCGTACGAGGCTTCGCGTTCACCCTGGGTCTGTCCACGCTGCTCGACGTGGTCGTGGTCTTCCTGTTCACCCGTCCGCTGGTGTCCTGGCTCTCCAGGTTCGGCTGGTTCAGCAACCACCGGTTCACCGGCTTCTACGGCCCTGGCGGTGGGGCGCCGGTAACCAACGCCGGGCCTCGTCGGCCTGCTCCCACGACCACCGCAATGCCCACTTCGGAGGCCTGACATGGGGCTCGCATCCCGCCTCTACCGCGGGGAGACCGAATTCCCGCTCATCCAGCGGCGCAAGACCTTCTACATCGTCTCGGTCGTGCTCGTGCTGATCTGCCTGGGCAGCATGCTGTTCCGCGGCTTCAACGTGGGCGAGGAGTTCAAGGGCGGCGCCAGCTTCTCCTGGCCGGCCGGCAGCACGTCGGTGGTCCAGGCGCGGTCAGCGATCGAGGGCCTCGGTGTGTCGGACCCGACCGTGCAGACCGTGGGCAGCAGCAACGGGGCCACCGATCTGCGTGTCACGACGGGCCCGCTCACCGACAACAAGATCGATGAGGTCATCGACGGGATCAGCACCAAGTTCCACGTCGACAAGAACAACATCAACAACGCGAACGTCGGCGCCTCGTGGGGCAAGCAGGTCACCAAGAAGGCGCTGCAGGGCCTGGTGCTGTTCCTGATCGCGGTCATCATCTACATCTCGATCCGGTTCGAGCCCAAGATGGCAGCGGCAGCGATCGTCGCGCTCATCCACGACCTGATCCTTACCGCGGGCATCTACTCGATCACCCACTTCGTCGTGACCCCTGCGACGGTCATCGCGCTGCTGACCGTCCTCGGTTACTCGCTCTACGACACGATCGTCGTGTTCGACAAGGTCGAGGAGAACACCCGCGGGCTCGCCGGGCGCTCGACGCAGACCTACAGCGAGGCCGCCGAGCTGGCGGTCAACCAGACGTTCATGCGCTCGATCAACACCTCGCTCATCGCGTTGCTGCCGGTGTCGGGGCTGCTCTTCGTGGGCGCGTTCCTGCTCGGCGCCGGCACGCTGAAGGACCTGGCGCTCGCCCTCTTCGTCGGTCTGGCGTCCGGTGCCTACTCGTCGCTGTTCCTGGCGACGCCGCTGCTGGCGGACCTCAAGGAGCGCGAGCCGCAGTACCAAGCGCTCCAGCAGCGGGTCCTGGCCCGCCGGTCCGGCACGGCGGTCAAGGGCTCGAAGTTCCAGCAGCGCGCCGCGGCGCGGGCGACAGGAACATCCACGCCGACCCCCGTGGCGGCCGAGCCGGTCGTCATCGAGGATGCCGCCGGTCCCGCCGCTGTCGTGACTCCGTCCAAGGCACCGGCGGGCGCGGCCGGCCGGCGGCCCGGTGGTTCGTCGTCGAAGAACAAGAAGAAGAGCAAGGGCGGCCGGCCGTCGGGCAAGAAGCGCCGCTAGTGCCGACCCGCGTGCGCGGGCCGGTCGACCTCGACGCACTGCTGCGCTCGCGGATCGTCGACGTCCCCGACTTCCCGCAGCCCGGCGTCGTCTTCAAGGACATCTCGCCGCTGCTCGCCGATCATGTCGCGTTCGCCGGCGCCGTCGACGCCATCGTGGCTCATCACGGGCGGGGGACCGTCGACAAGGTGGTCGGCATCGAGGCCCGCGGGTTCATCATCGCCGCGCCGGTCGCCTACCACTTCGGTGCCGGGTTCGTCCCGGTGCGCAAGCCCGGCAAGCTGCCGCTGGCGACGCACGAGGAGGCCTACGAGCTGGAGTACGGCACGAACGTGCTGCAGGTCCATCAAGACGCGTTCGAGCCGGGGGACCGGGTGCTGATCGTGGACGACGTGCTCGCGACCGGTGGAACGGCGACGGCCGGGGCCCGGCTCGTGGCAGCCGCGGGCGCCGACGTCGTCGGGCTGTCGGTGCTTCTCGAGCTCGCCTTCCTCGGCGGTCGTGACGCGTTCCGTGCGGAGCTGCCGGACGTCGACGTACACGCCCTTCTCACGTACTGACGGCGGTCCCCTCGTTTTCGGGCCGGCCTCCTACACTTGAGACCTCGCCGTCCCCGAGGAGCCGCCCGTGACGTCAGACGTCACACCGGTCGTGGCAGCTGCCGGCGGCGTGCACGGTTCCAGCGGACCAGCACCCGCCGAGGCTGGGACACGTCCCGGCGACGTCGACGACGCCTCGGTTTCGCCCGAATTCGACCATCTCGACGCGCACGCCGCGCCGCGCACGACCGGGGTGCCCGACGAGCCGACCAGCCGTACGCCGCCTCTGACGGAGGGCGCGACCCCGCCTTCTGGTCGCCGCGTTCGGGCCCGGCTGGCCCGCCTGACCGCGACCAAGCCCGGTGCGATGCCCGCGGTGCTGGAGCCGCTCGCCAAGACGATCCGGACAGCCCACCCGAAGGCCGACCTCCGCATCGTCCAGAAGGCGTACGAGGCGGCCGAGCAGGCCCACGGCGACCAGAAGCGGCGCAGTGGCGAGCCCTACATCACCCACCCGCTCGCGGTCGCGACGATCCTGGCCGAGCTCGGGATGGACACGACGACGCTCGTCGCGGCGCTGCTCCACGACACGGTCGAGGACACGCCGTACACCCTCCCCGACGTACGCCGCGACTTCGGTGAGGACGTCGAGCACCTCGTCGACGGCGTGACCAAGCTCGACAAGATCAAGTACGGCGAAGCCGCTGAGGCCGAGACCATCCGCAAGATGGTCGTCGCGATGGCGCGCGATCCGCGCGTGCTGGTCATCAAGCTCGCCGACCGGCTGCACAACATGCGGACCCTGGGCTACATGCCGACAGAGAAGCAGGAGCGCACCGCGACTACGACGCTGGAGATCTTTGCGCCGCTCGCGCACCGGCTCGGCATGAACACGATCAAGTGGGAGCTCGAGGACCTCGCCTTCGCGACGCTCTACCCCAAGAGGTACGACGAGATCGTCCGGCTGGTCGCGGATCGCGCGCCGTCCCGCGACACGCAGCTCGCGCAGGTGGTCGAGAAGGTGCAGGCCGACCTGTCCGCTGCGAAGATCAAGGCGACGGTCACCGGACGGCCCAAGCACTACTACTCCATCTACCAGAAGATGATCGTGCGCGGCCGCGACTTCGCCGACATCTACGACCTCGTCGGCATCCGCGTCACCGTCGACTCCGTGCGCGACTGCTACGCCGCTCTCGGCACGATCCACGCGCTGTGGTCGCCGGTCCCCGGTCGGTTCAAGGACTACATCGCGATGCCAAAGTTCAACATGTACCAGTCGCTCCACACGACGGTGATCGGGCCTGAGGGCAAGCCGGTCGAGATGCAGATCCGCACGGCGGAGATGCACAAGCGCGCGGAGTACGGCATCGCCGCGCACTGGAAGTACAAGGAGTCGCCGACCTCGCAGGGTCCGGTCAAGGGCGACGACATGAGCTGGCTGCGGCAGCTGCTCGACTGGCAGAAGGAAGCGGCCGACCCGGGGGAGTTCCTCGACTCGCTGCGGTTCGACCTGCACCAGAACCAGGTGTTCGTCTTCACGCCGAAGGGCGACGTGATGTCGCTGCCCGCGGGGTCCACGCCGGTCGACTTCGCCTACGCGGTGCACACCGAGGTCGGCCATCGCTGCATCGGCGCGCGCGTCAACGGCCGGCTGGTCCCGCTGGAGTCGACGCTCGACAACGGCGACGTCGTCGAGGTATTCACGTCGAAGACGGAGTCGGCGCATCCGTCGCAGGACTGGCTGCAGTTCGTCAAGAGCCCGCGGGCGCGCAACAAGATCAAGCAGTGGTTCGCCAAGGAGCGCCGCGAGGACGCCGTCGAGCTCGGCAAGGACGCCATCGGCCGGGCGATGCGCAAGCAGGGACTGCCGTTGCAGCGGCTGCTCGGTGGCGACGCGCTGCTCACCCTGGCGAAGGAGATGCGGCTCGCCGACATCACGGCGCTGTACGCCGAGGTCGGTGAGGGCCGTGTATCGGCGCAGACCATCGTGCAGCGCGTCATGCAGGCGATGGGCGGCGCCGAAGGTGCGGTCGAGGACCTGGCAGAGACGGCAGTGCCGACAAGGCCGGTACGCCGGCCGCGCCCCGCCACCGATCCCGGCATCGTCGTGAAGGGCGTCTCCGACGTCTGGGTCAAGCTGGCCCGCTGCTGCACGCCGGTCCCCGGCGATGACGTCGTCGGCTTCGTGACCCGCGGCCGGGGCGTGTCCGTGCACCGCGCGGACTGCGTCAACGCCGGGCCGCTGCTCGCGGAGCAGGACCGCGTCGTCGAGGTCGAGTGGGCGCCGACCGCCGGTTCGCTGTTCCTGGTCAACATCCAGGTCGAGGCGCTCGACCGCACCCGGCTGCTCTCCGACGTGACGCGCGTGCTGTCCGACGCGCACGTGAGCATCCTGTCGGCGACCGTCACGACGACGCGCGACCGCGTCGCGGTGTCACGCTTCTCGTTCGAGATGGCCGACCCGAAGCACCTGGGCCACCTGCTCGCCCAGGTGCGCACGGTCGAAGGCGTCTACGACGCCTACCGCGTCACCAGCTGAGACGCGACGAAGCCCCCGGCCGGTGCGGCGCGGGGGCTCCGTCGGAGGTCGTTACAGGTTGTTCTGGCAGCCCTTGGCGCTGTTGGCAGCCCCAGTCTTCTGGCCGTCCGCACCGCCGGCGAAGTTGTAGTCCTTGCCGAACGCGTTGAAGGCGCCGTGGTACTGGCCGCAGTCGCTGGCGTTCGGGTTGGCGTTGTAGTCGCTGCCGTCGCCCGAGTTGCTGGCGAAGGCGGGGGCAGACCCTCCGAGGGTGACGAGGGCGACGACGGTCACGGCCGCGGCGGCAAGACGGGGGTGGCGCATGGTGATGAGCTCCAGACGGGGGGTGAGTGGTCCGGCCAGGCGGCCGGTCCGCGATGCACCAACCATCCTGTTTCGACCGCGGTTTCGGCTATAGCCCGATGTGACCGGTTCCGGGCTATTCACCGCAACGTGACCGCGCGACTACTCGTTGTCGAGGAGCGCCGGCGCCGGATGATCGGGGATCTACCCCTGAATCACCTGGGCAGATCTCCGAACATCGGCGAGGAAGGCGGCGTACTAGGCCTTCGTCGGCTCGATACGGATGCCGAGGATCTTGATGTCGAGCTTCGGCTTGCCGTCGCCCACCGGCACCGACCCGGCCGCCGCCACCTTGTCGATGATGTCGAGCCCCTTGGTGATCGTGCCGAACGGCGTGTAGTTCGGATCGAGCTGTGTGTCTTTGTAGACCAGGAAGAACTGGCTGCCGTTGGTGCCCGGTCCGGAGTTGGCCATCGCGACCGTGCCCTTCGGGTAGGTCGCGCCCTTGAGGTCCTCGTCCGCGAAGGTGTAGCCGGGACCGCCGGTGCCCTTGCCGGTGGGGTCACCGCACTGGAGCACGAAGATGCCCTGGGTCGTGAGCCGATGGCAGGGCGTGTTGTCGAAGTACTTGAAGTGCGCCAGTGACCGGAAGTTGTTGGCCGTGCACGGCGCAGCCGCGCTGTTGAGGTTGATGTCGATGACGCCCAGGTTGGTGCGCAGGTGAGCCGTGAAGGCCTGCTTCGTCTCGACGCCGGTCGTGGGCGGCAGCTCCACCTTGCGCGCTGCCGCGGTCGTTGCCTTCTTGTACGCGCAGGTGCCGGGCGGCAGCGACTTAGTGGGAGTGGCGCTCGGTGACTTGTTGGGGTTGGCCCGGTCGGTGGTGCCGCCGCCGATCTTGGTGGCCAGGATGATCGCGCCGAGTGCGACGAGCGCGACCCCGACGACGCTGGTGATGATCAGGTTGCGCTGGCGGCGGCGGGCGGCTGCGGCTGCCCGCCGCGCTGCCTGCCGCTCGGCCCGCATCCGGGCGAGCTCCTTCTCCCGCTTGCTGCTCGCCACTGCGTACTCCTCCTGGTCGTCCGGGCGTCTGACGGGGTGTCCCTGCCCGACGCGGTTGCCGGGAGTCTAGAGAATCCCGATCGCGCCGTGCGCGCACGCGCCGGTAGGGTCGAAAGCGACTGCCCCGAAGCTGCCTGCAGTCCTCGAGCAAGAAGGGACGACCGTGCTGGTCCGCGGGTTCCCGGCGGCGGCCTTCGACACCAACTGCTGGGTCGTGGCGCCGGCGGCCGGCGAGGAGTGCGTCGTCATCGACCCGGGCATCGGGGTCGAGCCGCGGCTGGACGAGGTGCTGCGGGAGGACAACCTGCGTCCGGTTGCTGTACTGCTCACGCACGGTCACCTCGACCACACGTTCTCCGTCACCCCCGTCTGTGGCGCGAAGGGGGTCGCGGCCTGGATCCACCCCGGCGACCGGGAGCTGCTGGTCGACCCCATGAAGGGGCTCTCGCCGGAGAGCCGGACGATGTTCGGCGGCCGGCTGCAGTGGACGGAGCCGGACGACGTCGCCCTGTTGGACCCGGACAAGCCGCTCGAGCTGGCGGGGCTTCGCTTCGCCGTCGACTTCGCACCGGGTCACACGCCCGGGTCGGTGGTCTTTCGTACGCCGGGTGTGGATGCCGGTGGTGAGGCGGCGCCGCCGGTGATGTTCTCGGGTGACGTGCTGTTCCAGGGGTCGATCGGCCGGACCGACCTGCCCGGCGGCTCGTGGGAGCAGATGCAGCAGTCGCTCGCCCGCGTCGTACTCACCGCTCCCGACGAGACCGTCGTCTACTGCGGCCACGGCGCGAGCACCACGATCGGCCGGGAGCGGCTCGCGAACCCGTTCCTGCAGGACCTGGCCGGCGTCGGCGACGCCGCGCCACCTACGCGCGGCCTGTGATGGCCAGGCCGACACCGCTGTCCGGGTTCCCCGAGTGGTCGCCCGCCGAGCGCGTCGTCGAGCTCGACGTGCTGGACACGATCCGCCGGGTCTTCGAGCTGCACGGCTACGGGTCGCTCGAGACGCGCGCCGTGGAGCCGATGGAACAGCTGCTGCGCAAGGGCGAGATCGACAAGGAGGTCTACGTCCTGCGCCGGCTGCACGCCGAGGACGGTGACGCGGGGTTGGGCCTGCACTTCGACCTGACGGTGCCGTTCGCGCGCTACGTGCTCGAGCGTGCCGGGCAGCTGGAGTTCCCGTTCCGGCGGTATCAGATCCAGCGCGTGTGGCGCGGGGAGCGGCCGCAGGACGGCCGGTACCGGGAGTTCACCCAGGCCGACATCGACGTCATCGACCGCGACTCGCTGGCCTTTCACCACGAGATCGAGCTGCCGTTGGTCGTGCTGGAAGCCTTGGCTGCCGCGCCGTTCCCGCCGGTGGTCATGCACGTCAACAACCGCAAGCTCGCGGAGGGCTTCTACCGGGGCGTCGGCGCCGACGACCCGGGGCTCGTCCTGCGCGCCATCGACAAGCTCGACAAGATCGGGCCGGACAAGGTGCGCGGCTTGCTGACCGAGCTCGGCCTCTCCGACGCCGCCGCAGAGGCATGCCTGGCGATGGCCTCGATCTGTACGCCGGACGCCTCGTTCGCGGAGGCGGTCGGCAGGCTCGGGGTGACGGACCCGCTGCTGGACCAGGGGCTCGAGGAGCTGGTCCGGGTCCTCGATGCCGGCGCGGACCGCGCCGACGGTCGGCTGGTCGCTGATCTGAAGATCGCGCGGGGCCTCGACTACTACACGGGCACCGTCTACGAGACCGTCATGACCGGGCACGAGGACCTGGGCTCGGTCTGCTCCGGGGGTCGCTACGACTCGCTCGCGTCGGATGAGAAGACGAGCTACCCCGGTGTCGGGATGTCCATCGGCATCTCGCGCATCCTCGGCCGACTGTTCAAGACAGCTGCGATCACCTCCTCTCGCAGCGTCCCGACCGCCGTCCTGGTCGCGGTCGATGACGAGACCACCCGTCCTACCAGTGACGTCGTTGCCGACGCACTGCGCGCGCGAGGCATCCCCACGGAGGTCGCGCCGAGCGCGGCGAAGTTCGGCAAGCAGATCCGGCATGCCGACCGGCGCGGGATCCCCTGGGTCTGGTTCCCGGGCGACAGCACCGTCAAGGACCTGCGCACAGGGGAGCAGGTGCCGGCCGACCCGGCGACCTGGACACCGCCGACGAACGACCTGCGTCCCGAGATCCGGGAGTCGCGCCAGTCCGAGGAGAGCACGTCGTGATCCGCACCGCCGAGGCCGGCACCCTGCGAGAGGAGCACGCCGGGTCCACGGTCGTGCTCGCCGGCTGGGTCGCTCGCCGCCGGGACCACGGCGGCGTCGCCTTCCTCGACCTACGGGACCGATCGGGCATCGCGCAGGTGGTCGTGCGTGATGAGGCCGTGGCGGCCGGTCTGCGCAGCGAGTACTGCGTCGCGATCACCGGAGAGGTGTCGCTGCGTCCGGATGGCCACCGCAACGACGCGCTGCCCAGCGGGGCCGTGGAGGTCGTGGCGACCTCTGTCGAGGTGCTGTCCGAGTCTGCGCCGTTGCCGTTCCCGATCGACGACCACGTCGAGGTGGGGGAGGAGGCTCGGCTGCGGCACCGCTACCTCGACCTGCGCCGCACCGCGCCGGCCGCCGCGATGCGGCAGCGCTCGGAGGTCAACCGGGCGGCCCGCGAGGTGCTGCACGCCGAGGGCTTCCTCGAGGTGGAGACCCCGACGCTGACTCGGTCGACGCCCGAGGGCGCCCGCGACTTCCTCGTGCCGGTCCGGCTGCAGCCCGGCAGCTGGTACGCCCTGCCGCAGTCGCCGCAGCTGTTCAAGCAGCTGCTCATGGTCGGCGGGCTCGAGCGCTACTACCAGATCGCCCGCTGCTACCGCGACGAGGACTTCCGCGCGGACCGGCAGCCGGAGTTCACCCAGCTCGACATCGAGATGAGCTTCGTCGACCAGGACGACGTCATCGCGATCGGCGAGAAGGTCGTCGCCGCTCTGTGGTCGCTCATCGGCGTCGACGTCCCGTTGCCGATCCCACGGATCACGTACGCCGAGTCGATGCGCCGCTACGGCAACGACAAGCCCGACCTGCGCTTCGACCTCGAGCTGGTCGAGTGCGCCGACTACTTCAAGAACACGGAGTTCCGTGTCTTCCAGGCGCCGTACGTCGGTGCCGTGGTCATGCCGGGTGGTGCATCGCAACCGCGCAAGCAGCTCGACGCGTGGCAGGAGTTCGCCAAGCAGCGCGGCGCCCGCGGACTCGCTTATGTGCTGTTCAACGATGACGGCACGCTCGGCGGTCCGGTCGCGAAGAACCTGTCCGAGATGGAGCAGGCCGGGTTGATGGCACACGTCGGGGCCAAGCGCGGCGACGCGGTGTTCTTCGCCGCCGGCGAGCCGTCCGCGTCGCGCGGGTTGCTGGCCGCCGTACGGCTCGAGGTCGGTCGTCGCTGCGGGCTCATCGACGAGTCGCGCTGGGAGTTCGTGTGGGTCGTCGATGCGCCGCTTTTCGAGCCTGCCGACGAGGCAACCGCCAGCGGCGATGTCGCTGTCGGCAAGGGCAAGTGGACAGCGGTGCATCACGCATTCACGTCGCCGAAGCCGGAGTGGATCGACCGCTTCGAGGAGGACCCAGCGGCCGCGCTCGCCTACGCCTACGACATCGTCTGCAACGGCAACGAGCTCGGCGGCGGGTCGATCCGTATCCACCGGCGCGACGTGCAGCAGCGAGTGTTCGAGATGATGGGCATCGGAGCGGAGGAGGCCCAGGAGAAGTTCGGGTTCCTGCTCGACGCGTTCTCCTACGGCCCGCCGCCGCACGGCGGCATCGCCCTTGGCTGGGACCGGGTGTGCATGCTGCTCGCCGGTGCCGACTCGCTTCGCGACGTCATCGCCTTTCCGAAGACGGGAGCCGGTTTCGACCCGTTGACCGGCGCTCCCACGCCGATCACCCCCGAGCAGCGCAAGGAAGCCGGCATCGACGCGTCACCACCGGCCACGGACAAGTAGCGGGCCGCTCGTGAAGCGGTGGTCGTCGGCGAAGCCGAGCCGGTCGTACATCGTCCGCCCGTAGCTGTTGTCGGCGTACATGCCGAGGGTGACGATGTCGTTGCCGTCGTCGAAGAGCTGTCGGCTCAGCGCGGCGGTGATGACCGCGCCGAGGTTGCGGCCACGGGCCGTCGGGTGGACGGCGATCGACGACAGGTGACCGACGCCGGTGGCGGTGCTCGTGTCGGCGGCGCACGCGATGAGCACACCCTCCTCGCGGATGCCGACCCAGCGCCGGACGGCGGGATCACCGGGCATCGCGGACGCGGTCGGGCTGCTCAAGCGCAGGAGCGCCTCGACCTCGGCGTCGTCGTGAACCGGCTCGACGGCGTCCTCGCCGGGCTGGTACGGCGGAGGAGCGGCCAGCCAGCGCAGGTCCCAGTCGGTGCCGTCCATCGACACCCAGGCGGGCAGGTGTGCCGGCGTGCCGCGTGGCACGGTGAGCCGCTGCTTGGGCGGCAGCTCGGGCAGCAGGTCGGCCAGCAGGGCGCCGACCTCCGCGGGTGGGCCCAGGGAGTTGAGGTAGCTGACATGCTCCTCGCCGTCGATGCCCATCCAGGCGACAGCCCGACCGGCCAGCCAGCCGCGCGCGACCGGTCGGCGGAGCGAGCCGCGGGCGAACGGGTCGTGCCCGGTCGCCACCAGCACCTCGGCGGCCGAGCCCAGCGTGGTCAGAGCCATTGCCTCGAAGCTAGCGCCAGGCAGGCGCTGACCTAGGGCGTCGTGCGACGGCGGCGGGCGAGGAACAGCGCGCCCCCCACCAGCAGCAGCGCCGCTGCCGGGATGCCGGCGCTCAGTCCGGTCGCGGCCAGGTTGCCGCCGTTGCTCGGCGGGTTGCTCGACGGGTTGCCCCCACCGTTGCCACCCGGACCGGGCGCCGGGGGAACGACGACCGGTGGCGCGACCGCATTGGCACCCAGTTTGACGTTGACCGTCTTGGTCCCCTCCAGCTGCAGGGGCGCCTGGTCGGTGAAGTCGGTGCCGTTGTTCTGCGGCACGACGCCGGACTGCGGTGATGCGGTCACGAACGCCATCGCCTCCTCCAGCAGGCTCGAGGCGGTCGGGTTACCGAGGGCGGAGGCCGGCACCTTGATCTCGATCGTGCCTGCATCGGCCGACCCGCTGCCCTGCGCGATCCCGTTGTTCGGGAAGGCGTTGTAGGTGAGGTAGTTCGGCTTGCAGCCGGACACCGAGCACAGGTCGACGCTGTCGGTCTTGCCGCCGTAGTACTCGAGCGGTCCGGCCGGCGTGGCCTCGGCCGCCACGAAGTACAGCGTGTCGCCCATCTGCCAGCGGACGACAGCCTGCGCCGTCGGCGTACCACCGGCGATCGCTGCGGTCCCGAGCGCGTCCGCGAGCTTGAGGTCGGCGACGACGTTGCCGCCGTCGAGCTTCATCTTCACCGACAGGATGTCGGCGCCTGGCACCTTCGCGCCACCGAGCGGCTTCATCAGCGCGTCCCCGGCCGGGTCGGTCCACGAGCTCACCGGCGCGGTCGACTCGTACGGCGTGAGGGGCTGGCCGGTCAGGGCGCTCAGTCCGGTGTTCTGCGTGACCACGGTGTCGAGTGCGGCGCCCTGGTGGTCGGCGGCCGAGTCGGTGCCCATGGTTTGCGACAGGCGGTTGGACGAGTCGGTGTAGATGATCCGCGCCCGGCCGTCGAACGGGTCGACGACCAGCTTGAAGAAGTCGGCCTGGTTGCGGTTGCCCTGCGCGCTGATGCAGAGCGTGCCGAGCATGCAGATGTCGTTGTAATGCATCGGGTGCGGCGCGGCCTTCACCTGCGCGATGTGCGGCGAGCTGCTCGCAGCGTTGTCGACCTGCGCGAAGAACAGGTCCCACTTCTGGTTCTTCTTCTCACTCGGGCCGTTGGGCCCGAGCTGCTTGAGCGTCTGGTCCGTGCCGTACCACGCGACGTCGATGATGCCGGGCGCCTTGCCGGCCGCGATCCACGGCATCAGGTTGACGTTCGCGGGAGCCGAGGACAGCTGCACGGGCGCGGCCCAGTTCTTCCACTCGTTGTCGGCGCCGGGCGGCGCCCACGAGTACCAGGTCTGGTAGGTCTTGCCGTCGACCCACACCGCATACAGATTGCGGGCGCCGTCCTGTGCGAGCACCGGGAAGAGCGTCTGGGGGTCGCCGACGAGCTCACTGACCATCTCGTTGTAGTGGAAGGTCAGCAGCCCGGCGGCGTTGGGCACGCCGACGACCAGCGCGAGGCTGTTGCCGCTCTTGCCCGTCGTCATACCGAGGAACTTGCCGGTGTGCTGGTCGACGAGCGGTACGCCGTGGTTCGCGCCGTGCACGTTGTCGTTGGCGTACTCACCCGCCACGGTGTAGTTGACGCCGTCGGTGCTCATGTCGACGGCGTCGCCGTTGACCTGGTCGGCGTACTCCATGTAGTTGAGCGGCACCTTGCCCTTGTACGGCGAGATCGTGCTGTCGCTGGGCTGCGGGTCGAACAGCGCCATCCACTGCCGGTCGCCACCAGGCGTGCCGATGGCGAGCGGGTTGGCGGTGCTCGTCGTCTTGCCGTCGTCAGTCGTGGTCACGGCCGTGAAGCTGGCCAGCGCGGCCAGGTCGTTGAAGAACGCCTGCCCGTTGTGCGCGATCTTGATCTCGGTGTCGCCGCCGCCCGGCCCGAGCGCGCTCTTGGTCGGGACGTACGCGCTGGAGGCCGCCTGGTCGACGTTGCCCGGCAGGTTCTGCACGATCCGGTAGGAGTCGCCGTTGTCGACCGACACGTTCCAGATGGACCGCTGCGTGCCGGTGCCCTGTGGCCCGGTCGCGTGCACCGCGTGCGTCTTCGGGTTGACCTCGAGGTTGGGCTCGCCGTAGACGTGGATCGGGTCGACGACGCGCGGGACCGCGAACGTCGGTCCGGACGCGGTGGCTCCGGACGCGGACGGCGCGAGCGCGGCGGCGCCGAGGGCGAGCGCGGCGACGGGGAGGGCGAGGAGTGGGGTACGACGCACGGTGGTGCCTTCCGATTTGGGGCAGTTTCTCCTACTTCGCGACCGCCGGGCGAAGTCCTGCCCGCGGCCGCTGGCTGGCGCCAGCCTCCTCCAACACACAAAGTCGCCGTCTCGGGCGCCCGCTGAGCGTGGTGATCATGCTCTGGGGCCGACTTTGTGTGTTGGAGGTCAGGCGGCGAGGCCGTCGAGGCAGTCCCGGACCAGCGCGAGCACATGCTCCGGCCGGCCGACGACGTCCTCCCAGGTGAAGCGCAACACCCGCCAGCCCAGTCGCTCGAGCGCGTTCAGCCGTTCGCGGTCAGCGCGGTAGGCGGCTCGGTCGAAGTGGAACGCGAAACCGTCCGCCTCGACGATCAGCCCCTCCGCCGGCCAGCAGAAGTCGACGCGGGCGACGAACCGCCCATCCGGGTCGCGGATCTCGTGCTGAGTGACCGGCCTGAGCCCGGCGTCGCGGAGCGTCAGCCGGAGCAGCGTCTCGAGCACCGATCCGGCGAGCGGATCCATGGCGCCGGCAACAGCCCGAACCGCGGCAGCGCGGCGGCCATGCGCAGCGTTGAGCCGGGCTCGGAGGTCGGAGGCGGGAACGAGCCGCTGTCGTAGCGCACTGTCAGCCGCGACGACCGCCTCCTCGAGCGGCAGCTCGCGGGCAAGGTCAAGCACGCTGCGTGTGGCGGCCGTACACGGAACACCGTCGATGACCAGCCGGTCGAGCGGCGGCACGTCGGAGCGGACCACGTGCCATCCGGGCAGGGTGAGCCGGCTCCGGTTGCGCGGGACGGTGAGTCGGTTGACGTCCGGGTGGAGGAGCTCGATCCCGAGCTCCGTGGCCGCAGACTCATGGCTGAGTCGAGCGCCGCGGCCGGCGCGACGGAGCGCCTCGGCTGCCGGCAGCGCCGCGGGACCCGGAACGACAGCACTGGCAGGGTCGTCGGTCGCGGGCACGGGCCCATGCTCGGGGCTGGCCGGGAAACACGGTCGATGTTGTCCACAGGGCGGCACTAGGGTCGGACCCATGACCGGCGAGACGCTCTTCGACGCCGGCGAGCAGGCCGCTGCGGAGCGGATCGCACCGCTTGCGGTCCGGATGCGGCCGCGGTCGCTCGACGAGGTGGTGGGCCAGCAGCACCTGCTCGGACCGTCCGCGCCGCTCCGCCGACTCGTCGAGGGCGATGCACCCCTCAGCGTGATCCTGTGGGGACCGCCGGGGACCGGCAAGACCACCGTCGCCATGCTCATCGCGAAGACCAGCTCCCGTCGGTTCCGCGAGCTGTCCGCGGTGACCGCCGGGGTCAAGGACGTCCGGCAGGTCGTCGACGAGGCCAAGCGCGCGCTGGGGGAGACCGGCGCGCAGACGGTGCTGTTCGTCGACGAGGTGCACCGGTTCTCCAAGACGCAGCAGGACGCGCTCCTGCCGGCCGTCGAGAACCGGTGGGTGACGCTGGTCGCGGCGACGACGGAGAACCCGTTCTTCAGCATCATCAGCCCGCTGCTGAGCCGCTCCCTGCTGCTGACGCTGGAACCGTTGACGGACGACGACATCCGCGTCGTCGTACGGCGGGCTCTCGACGAGCCAGAGCGCGGGTACGGCGGGAAGGTCACCGTCGACCCCGACGCCGAGGACCACCTCGTCCGGCTGGCCGGAGGTGACGCCCGGCGGAGCCTGACGGCGCTCGAGGCCGCCGCCGGCGCCTCCGACCACGTCACGCTCGAACTGCTCGAGCAGGCCGTAGACAAGGCGGCCGTGCGCTACGACCGGGACGGCGACCAGCACTACGACGTCATCAGCGCGTTCATCAAGAGCATCCGGGGCTCGGACGTCGATGCAGCGATGCACTACTTCGCCCGGATGGTCGAGGCCGGGGAGGACCCCCGCTTCATCGCCAGGCGCCTGGTCATCAGCGCCAGCGAGGACATCGGGCTGGCCGACCCGAGCAGCCTGCAGGCGGCCGTCGCTGCCGCGCAGGCCCTCGAGCTCATCGGGATGCCTGAAGCGCGCATCAACCTGGCTCAGGCGGTCATCCACCTGTCGCTGGCGCCGAAGAGCAACGCCGTGCTCGCCGCGGTCGACACCGCCCTCGCCGACATCCGCGCCGGGCACACCGGCACCGTCCCGGCGTACCTCCGTGATGCCCACTACCCGGGGGCGAAGAAGCTCGGCCACAGCGGCTACCGATACCCTCACGACTTCCCGGGACGGGTCGTGGCGCAGCAGTACGCGCCCGACCCGGTTGCGGGGCGGGAGTACTACTCGCCCAGTGACCTGGGAGTCGAGCGGGTCGTCGGTGAGCGCCTCGCGGGGCTGCGCGAGGTGCTGCGCGGCGACCGCAAGGTGGTCCCCGAAGACGCCGCCTCCGGCTTCCGGCCCAGGTGCCGACCCGTTCCGCCAACCGCCGAGGAGCTCGGTGCCCTCGACAAGGAGCAGCATTGATCGACTTCGGTGACGTCGTAGGGCTGATCTTCGCCATTGCGTTCGTCGTGCTGGTGCTGTTCCTCGGTCTCGTCCTGATCAAGCTGGGCAAGGTGCTGACCGAGACGCAGAAGCTCGTCGCCGGCATCACGGACAAGACCGTTCCGCTGCTCGGCGAGGTCACGGGCACGGTCACCCACGTCAACGAGGAGCTCGTCCGCGTCGACGCGATCACGGCCAACGTGCAGTCCATGACGGGCAACGTCTCTGCCCTGACCTCGCTGTTCGCCGCGACGCTCGGCAGCCCGATCGTGAAGGTCGCGGCGTTCTCGTACGGCGTACGCCGGGCTGCCGGCAAGAAGCAGCACGCTGAGGTGGAGAAGCGCATCAAGGCGGAGATGAAGGCGAGCAAGCGGCGATGACGCGGCGCCTGTTCTACATCGCGCTAGGCGCCACGGTCGGCGTTTTCGTGGTGCGGAAGGTCACCCAGACCGCGCAGCGCTTCACGCCCGCCGGCGTCCAGTCGTCGATGACCGGCGCTCTTGGTGGGCTCGGCGAGGCCATCCGCGAGTTCACCGCTGAGCTGCGGGAAGGCATGGCCGAGCGGGAGGACATGCTGCGCAGCGAGCTCGGTCTGGACGGCCGGCACGACGTCGTGGACAGCTAGGAATGCACCGTCCATGAGATCAGCCGAAATCCACTCGCGGTTCCTCGACTACTTCGCGCGGAACGGTCACACGGTCGTGCCGTCCGCCTCGCTCATCGCGGACGACCCCACGCTCCTTCTCGTCAACGCCGGCATGGTGCCGTTCAAGCCGTACTTCCTCGGCGAGAACCCGCCGCCCTGGCAGCGGGCGACCAGCGTGCAGAAGTGCGTGCGCACCCTCGACATCGACGAGGTCGGCAAGACGACCCGGCACGGCTCGTTCTTCCAGATGGCCGGCAACTTCTCGTTCGGTGACTACTTCAAGGAAGGCGCCATCCCGTTCGCGTGGGAGCTGATCACCGGCAGCCTCGACCGGGGCGGCTACGCGTTCGACGAGAGCAAGCTCTGGGTCACCGTCTACGAGGACGACGACGAGGCCGAGCACCTCTGGAAGACGGTCGTCGGCGTCGACCCGGGCCGCATCCAGCGCCGTGGCAAGGCGGACAACTACTGGCACATGGGCGTTCCCGGGCCCGGCGGCCCGTGCAGCGAGATCTACTTCGACCGCGGTCCGTCATACGGGAAGGAAGGCGGGCCGGTCGCCGACGAGGACCGCTACCTGGAGTTCTGGAACCTCGTCTTCATGCAGTTCAACCTCACCGCGGTGCGCAGCAAGGTCGACTTCGACGTCAGTGGCGAGCTGCCGAGCAAGAACATCGACACAGGCATGGGCCTCGAGCGGATGGCGACGATCCTGCAGGGCGTCGACAACCTCTACGAGATCGACACCTCACGTCACATCCTTGACACGGGTGCGGCGCTGGCCGGTGTGACGTACGGCGCCGACCCCGCGAACGACGTCCGGTTGCGGGTTGTCGCCGACCACGCCCGCACGGCGGTGATGCTGATCGGGGACGGGGTGCGGCCCGGCAACGAGCAGCGCGACTACGTGCTGCGCCGCATTCTCAGGCGTACGACGAGAGCGATGCGGCTGCTGGGCGCGCACGACCCGTCGATGCAGCAGCTCGTCGATGCGGCCATTGGCGCGATGGGGCCGCAGTACCCCAACCTCGTTGCCGACGCCGACCGCATCCGTGCCGTCGCGGTCGCGGAGGAGGGCTCCTTCCTCGAGACACTGACCAAGGGCGCCGCGATCTTCGACCAGGCGGTCCCGGCGGCGCGCGCCGCAGGCAACGTCCTGCCCGGGACGGCGGCCTTCCAGCTGCACGACACCTACGGCTTCCCGATCGACCTCACGCTGGAGATGGCGGCCGAGCAGGGCCTGACCGTCGACGAGACCGGCTTCCGCACGCTGATGCAGGAGCAGCGCAACCGGGCCAAGCAGGACGCCCGGGAGAAGAAGACCGGAGCGGTCGACGTCTCCGTCTACCGCGGCCTCCTCGACCGGGCCGGTGCCAGCACCTTCACCGGTTACTCCGAGGTTCGGTCCGAGGTCGTGCTGCGCGGGTTGCTGGTGGACGGTGCCGTCGCGGACGCGGCGGCTGAAGGCGACACCGTCGAGCTGGCGCTGGACCGCACGCCGTTCTACGCCGAGGCCGGCGGCCAGGAGGCCGACTGGGGCCGCCTCGTGCTGGCGGACGGTGCCGAGCTCGAGGTCTACGACGTGCAGCGCACGCTGCCCGACCTGGTCGTGCACCGGGCTCGCGTTGTCAGCGGCGAGGCTCGGGTCGGGGTCGCCGGGCTCGCCGCGGTGGACATCGAGCGGCGCCGGTCGGTGTCGCGTGCGCACACCGCGACGCACCTGGTGCACAAGGCCTTTCGGGCTGCGTTGGGGGAGCAGGCCACGCAGGCGGGCTCCTACAACGCGCCCGGCCGATTCCGCTTCGACTTCCACTCGCCCGGCGCCGTGCCCGCGTCGGCGCTCGCCGACGTCGAGCAGGAGATCAACGAGATCGCCCTGGCCGACCTCGAGGTGCGGGCGTTCGTCACCTCGCAGGAGGAGGCGCGGCGCATCGGCGCGATGGCGCTGTTCGGGGAGAAGTACGGCGATGCGGTGCGCGTGGTCGAGGTGGGCGACTACGCGCGCGAGCTGTGCGGCGGCACGCACGCAGCGCGCTCCGGTCAGCTGGGCATGGTGAAGCTGCTCAGCGAGGCGTCGATCGGCGCCGGCGTACGACGGGTCGAGGGACTCGTGGGCCTCGACGCTTACACCTATCTCGCCCGCGAGCACGTGCTGCTGGCTCAGCTCGCGTCGAGCTTCAAGGTCCCGGCTGACGAGGTCCCCGATCGTGTCGCGGCGACCGTCGCACGGCTGCGCGAGGTCGAGAAGGAGCTCGACGCGCTGCGGGCCGGCGCGGTGCTGCAGAAGGCGGCCGAGTACGCCGCGCAGGCCAAGGACGTCTTCGGCGTCGCCTTCGTGGGGGTCGAGGCACCTGCCGGTACGCCGGGTGACCTCGTGCGCGGTCTCGCCCTCGACATCCGGGGCCGGCTGGCAGTTGAGCGACCGGGGGCGGTTCTCGTCGCGGCCGGTGGGGAACGCGCCACCCTGGTGGCAGCCGTCAACGACGCCGGTCGGGCCCGCGGGCTGTCCGCCAACGACCTGCTGCGCGAAGCGGCGGTCGCCGTCGACGGCAAGGGCGGCGGCAAGGACGACGTCGCCCAGGGCGGCGGCACGAAGCCGGCCGGGATCGCCGACGCGCTGGCCCGGGCCGAGCACCTCGTCGGCCGGGTGGCGACCTCCTGACAGCCGCGCGGGGTGTCGTGGTGGCGGTCGACGTCGGCACCGTCCGGGTCGGCGTCGCTGCGTCGGACCCGCACCGCATCCTGGCCTCGCCGGTGGAGACCGTCGCGGCACCGGGCCAGCCGCGAGTGGCCGATCTGGTGGCCGAGCGCGAGGCGGTCCTTGTCGTCGTCGGGCTGCCCACCTCGCTGTCCGGCCGCGCGGACTCCACATCTGCGCAGCTGGCCCGCGACTGGGTCAGTGGTCTCGAGCCGCTGGTCGACGTACCGATCGAGCTCGTCGACGAGCGGCTGACGACGGTCGAGGCGACCGCTGCGATGCGGGCATCCGGCAGATCGGCGAAGCAGTCCCGCGCTGTCATCGACCAGGCGGCAGCAGTGGCGCTGCTGCAGGGCTACCTCGATGCTCGTAGGTAGGGTCGACCCGTGACTGAGCTGCTCGACGAGACACCCGTCCCGAGGGCGCAGCGACGGCACAAGCAGCGGTTCCCGAAGGTCGTCGGGCTCGTCGTCGTCCTCGTCGTGATCGTGCTGCTGATGGTCACCGCGGCGTACGGCGTGGCGAAGGTCCGCAACCACTTCCGGTCAGCACCCGACTACAGCGGCTCGGGAAGCGGCCGGGTCGTCGTGCAGGTCAAGTCCGGGGAGTCGGCGTACGGCCTCGCTCCACGGCTGGTGCAGCAAAGCGTCGTCAAGAGCGCCGCGGCGTTCCGCAAGGCGGCCAACCAGAACCACAAGGCAGCCGGGCTGCAGCCGGGCTTCTACCAGCTGCGGCTGCACATGAGCGCAGCGAGCGCGCTCGCGCTGCTGCTCGACCCGACGGCGCGGTTGCTCGGGCACGTGACGATCCCGGAGGGGTCGACCGAGAACCAGACGCTGGCGCTCATCGCGAAGAACACCGAGGTGCCACTCGAGGACCTCAAGCAGGCCGCAGGGAACCCGGCGGCGCTCGGGCTGCCGGCCTACGCCGGCGGCCACCTCGAAGGCTTCCTGTTCCCGGCGACCTATGACATCGAGCCGGGCACGAGCGCCGTCGAGGTGCTCACGATGATGGTCGACCGCTTCGAGGAGTCCGCTGCAGCAAGCGGGCTCGTGCAGCGGTCGCAGGCGCTCGGGGTGACGCCGTACCAGGTCGTGACCGTCGCTAGCCTCATCGAGCGCGAGGCCCGGCTCAAGGAGGAGTACCCCAAGGTCGCGCGGGTCGTCTACAACAGGCTGGCGAAGAAGATGACGCTCGGCATCGACGCGTCGATCCTGTACGGCCTGGGCCGCACGGCCGGCGTCCTGCACGCGTCGGAGCTGGCGAAGGACACGCCGTACAACACGCGGTTGCACGCCGGGCTCCCGCCGACGCCGATCGCCTCGCCCGGCGACGCTGCCCTCGAGGGCGCGCTCAACCCGGCTCCTGGTGACTGGCTCTACTACGTGCTGGCGGGCAAGGACGGCCACCAGCTGTACACCGCGAGCTACCAGGAGTTCCTGCAGCAGGTGGCCAAGTCCAAGGCCGAGGGCATCTTCTGAGAGCGGCGGTCCTCGGCTCGCCCATCGCGCACTCGCTGTCGCCGGTGCTGCATCGGGCGGCGTACGCCGCGTTGCAGCTCGACTGGCGGTACGACGCGATCGAGCTGACCGCGGCCGAGCTACCGGCCTTCCTCGACGGCCTCGACAACAGCTGGGGCGGCCTGTCGCTCACGATGCCTCTCAAGCAGGCGGTGCTGCCGCTCCTGTCGTCGTCCTCGGAGCTGGTGCGGCAGGTCGCCGCGGCGAACACCGTGCTGCTGCCGGCCCGGCGCGGTGAGAACACCGACGTGGTCGGGATCGTGAACGCGCTCGCGGAGGCCGGCATCCGGCGCGTGTCGCGAGCGGTCGTGCTCGGGGGAGGGGCGACCGCCCGGTCCGCACTCGCTGCGCTCGCTGCGCTGGGCTGTCGTACGCCGACGCTGGTCGTGCGCTCGCCTCCCGACGAGACGCTGGCGGCGGCGGCCCGCCTCGGCGTGGCGCCGATCGTGTCCGCGTGGGAGCCGGCTGCGCTGGTCGGATGCGACCTGCTCCTGTCGACCGTGCCGGCGGGAGCGGCCGACCCGTTCGCGCCGTACGTCGCAGATGTCCCCGTGCTGCTCGACGTCGTCTACGACCCGTGGCCGACCTTGCTGGCGGCCTCCTGCGGCGGGATCGTCGTCGGTGGAGCGGCCATGCTGCTGCACCAGGCGGCCGCCCAGGTGGCGCTCATGACCGGCCGCGAGGTGCCGCTTGAGCCGATGAGAGCGGCGCTCAAGCAAACGGGCTAGTGGGCCGATGCGTTGTGTATCGGACCGGCGTGCGCACGTTGGTCCCGGAAGGAGCCCTCGCATGTCGGACCTGCACGCCGGAAGCCGTTCGGACCGGCTGGACCGGGCCATCCACGCCCTGCTGGCCCAGACCCCGGAGATCGAAGCGGCTGCGGTCGTCTCGTTCGACGGCCTGCCGATGGCCTCTGCCCTCCCGCCGTCGATGGATGAGGACCGCGTTGCCGCCATGAGCGCCGCGCTGCTCTCCCTCGGTGAGCGTGCCGCCCAGGGCCTCGGCCGGGGCGAGCTGTCCCAGGTCTACATCGAGGGTGAGACCGGCACGGTCTTCCTGATCTCTGCCGACAACGAGGCCGTCCTCGTGGCCGTGGCTGCCCAGGGCGCCAAGGTCGGGATGATGCTCTACGAGGTACGCCGCGCGGCCGCTGCCGTCGCCGAGGCGCTGCGCGCCGACGACGCCGACAAGCCCGCCGAGCCGGTTCTTCAGGCCGTTCCGTCGCAGCCCGAGCCGGTGCTGCAGGCCGTTGCCGAGCAGTCCGTCATGCCCGCTTACACGCCGTCCGTAGCACCGGACGGCGGCTGGTCGTCGTCGTACGCGCCGACCGGATCCGTCCTCCCCGGCGACAACCCCACCTGGTCCTAGCTCACCCGTCCCCCCGACCGCCGCCGGCCCGAACGGATCTCCATGAGGCTCGAAGGAACGCTCGACGCGTTCAGCCTCCCCGACATCTTCCAGCTCCTCAGCTACACGAAGAAGACGGGGACGCTGCACCTGCGTCGTGCTGAGGACGCCCACGGTGTCGTCCACCTGCGCGACGGCGCGGTCACGGGTGCCCGTGCCGACGTGCGCCGGCAGGCCCTGGGGCGCCGCATCGTCGGTGCCGGTGTGGTCGACGACCAGGCGCTCGCCGAGGCCGTCTCCCGTGTGCAGGCCGACCCCTCGTTCGGTCTGGCCCGGGCACTGGTC
>JAWWOH010000019.1:0-32653 GCA_033851845.1 Actinomycetota bacterium | reverse complement strand
GCCACCGCCTCAGCCCGACGGAAATGCACAATCCTGAGCGGCCGAGCGGCGGGGCACGCGTACGCGCGCCCCGACGTACCGAGAAGTGTGCATTTCTGTCTGGTCCGGTGCCGGCAAATACGTCCGGGAGGGGCGGCTCGCGGTCATGTGGCGGGCCATTGACCGGCTCAGGCTCCCGCGGCACTCCACTGCGCTGCAAGCTCCGCGACGGTCGGCTGGCGCCGGCCGGGCTCGGCGTGTGTCGCTTGTTCCATCAGGGCGCGCTGTGCCGGCGAGCCGCGCCACGCGCGACCACTCCCGAGGAGCACGCCGATCGCCCGTCCGAGGTTGAAGACAGTGGTGCGCTCGTCGATCACAGCTCCGCGCGTCAGCTCCTCCGGCGCCATGAACCGATGCGAGCCGGGCAGCCGATCCCCCTCGACCACGAAGGGTCCCGGCCGGTACTCATCGAGGTCGCACAGCTGCAGCCGGCGCGCGTCGAAGTCGTAGACGAAGCATCCGTCGTACAGATCCACGGCGACGAAACCGGCTGCGCAGATCACGACGTGCGCATCCACCAGGTCGTCGATCGCTCGCATGACGTCCGCAAGAGGGAGTCGGCCGAAACGGCTGTAGGCTGCCTCAGGGCCCTCGTCGGCCGGGTAGAGCGAGTGCCCGTTCCGCCATGGGTAGACCAACGCCGGTCCCAGGGTCGTGGGGAACCAGGCCTGCAAACCGATGATGGTGGGGTGCTGAACGCGTTCGTGCAGAGCGATCGCGCGGCGCAGTGATGACACGGCTCTCGGCTCGACGGCGTGCTTCACGAACCACCGCTCGCCCTCGAGCTCCACGCCGTACGACCGACAGCCGGAGTCCTGCCGCAGGAACTCCGCGAACACCTCGCCCCTCGCGCCAAGCCAACGGCGTAGGTCCGCGACCGACGTCGCCGGCCAGCTCGTCACCGTTGGTCCACGTCGCGCTAGCAGGAAGCCGACGCGGTAGCGGGCAGCTTTCCGCCGACGGCTCGTAGCGAAACGCGTGCAGGCGACCCGTTATCGCAGTTGACAGTCAGGGTCACCTCGGCGAGGCCGCCGTCGTACTCGCAGACGTTGACCGGGTTGAGCGACTCCGCCAGCTTGCGCAGATCGGGGACACTGAGAGCGATCGCGCCGAGGCGACCGTGGACGCAGCGGTAGTCGATGGAGCGCGCCGACCCTCCGCTCGGCTGCAGAGCCGGGGCGGCGGAGGCTGTCGGTGCCGACGAGGATCCGCCGCATGCGGTCGCACTCACGAGCACCACGGCGCCCGTCGCGGTCCAGCAAGCGGTCGAGCTACCTGTGCGCCTAACGCTCGCCGCCGGGCTGCCAGAGGACGTCGCCGTCAGGGTTCGCGACGCGGGCCAGGATGAAGAGCAGATCGCTCAGCCGGTTGAGGTACAGCGCCGGCTCGCGCGACGTCGTGGCCGGCTGGTCTTCGAGCAGCGCCCACACCGCACGCTCTGCACGCCGGACAACGGTCCGCGCCACGTGCAGCAGGGCCGCTCCCGGAGTCCCGCCGGGGAGGATGAAGCTGTTCAGCTTCTCGAGCCGCTCGTTGTAGGTGTCACACGCCTCTTCGAGCCTTGCGGTGTACTCCGGCAGCACCCGCAGCGGCGGGTACTTCGGGTCCGGGTCGATCGGCGTGCACAGGTCCGCGCCGACGTCGAACAGGTCGTTCTGCACGCGCCGCAGCAGGACCGCAACGTCGTCGACCAGAGCGCCCAGGGCGACAGCGACGCCGATCGCGCTGTTGGCCTCGTCCACATCGGCGTACGCCGTGAGTCGCGCGTCGGTCTTGCGGACCCGGCTCATGTCGCCGAGCGCGGTGGTCCCGTCGTCGCCGGTCCTGGTGTAGATGCGAGTGAGGTGCACGGCCATGCTGGCACCTTAGGTCAGCCGCATCCCGAGGCGCCGCAGAGCAGCGGCGACACCGCCCCGCTGTAAAGGACGTGCATGCCGTCACCGTCGCGGACCTCGACCCGGTCGTTCGTCGCCTTCGGGTCGCGGTCGATGAGTGCGACCGGGTTCTGGTCGCTTCGGCCGTTCGCCTTCTGGACGAAGGCCGATGTGCGGTCGGGCGAGTAGGAGACCGGACCGGCACCGATGCGCGGCACGATCACCAACAGGTCCGTTCCCTTGCTCGGTCGGCTGACGACGTAGGCGATCAGCTGCGAGCCCTTCGGCGTCAGGGGTCCGAGGAAGACCTCGTTGCCGCTGTCCGTCCCGGAAGCCCACCCGAAGGTGTGCGCCTCGGTGTCACCGCGGAACCACGCCTGTCCAACGGTGTAGGCGATCTGCCCGTCCTTCCCGGTAAAGAGCGCGTGGTAGACGGCGGACGCGGAGTCGGCGGGCCGACCCATCGACTGCGCGAACAGGAAGCGCACCTTGCTGTCGTCCATCGGGTAGGGGGTGTTGGCGCGACCGACCCAGTCCAGGTAGTTGGCCGGCGTCGCCCCCGACGGGGTTGCGGTGTGCGTCGGTGAGGCGTCGGGTGCAGGCCCACGGAACACCGGGTTGTTCATGTCGCCGTTGCCGTCGAGCACCCGCACCAGGTCCTGCGTCGTGTCGCCCTCGAGCGGGATGAAGGCGATTCCGGCCGTCGGACCCGGGACGGTCTGGAAGGACGCGCCGTCCTTCGCGTAGGACAGGTCACCCGTCGCCGGCCCGGCCACCACCAGCAACCGCGGCAACTCGTCGCCGGGAAGTACTGCCATCAGCGCGGTGGACGGAACGGGCAGGGGATCGTCGACGAGCAAGTCGATCCCGCTCTGGCCTGTCGTCGCGACCCCCCAGCGCTCATCGCCCACGGCGTGGGAGACGAACACGATCTCGGCTTGCTGCGACGGCTCGTAGACCTGGCCGAAGATCGGGTTGATCACGCTCTGCGGGTGGCGAAGCTCCCAGTCACGTAGCAGGGTCGTGACGTTGCCGCTGCTGAGCACCGCGCGGTCACCGCGGAACGCCCACGGGTGCTCGGGGTCGAGCTCGTTCGGTCCGTAGCTGCGACCCGCGGAGAGCGTCGCCGTGGGCGATGGCACCGGCGTGACGGCGACCTGACTCGCGCCGTCTCGGTCCGGGATCAGTGCGGGAACGGCCACCGCGATTGCGGCCACAGCGAGCGCGCCTCCGACGACGGATGCCCCCACCCGGTTACGGCGCATGCGCTTCGCGCGCCGCTCGATGCCACCGAGCGGGTCCGGTGCAGGTGCGACCTGCTCGGCGCGCGACTGCAGGAGAGCGCGCAGCTCGTCGTCGAGGGGTGTCATGAGAGTGCTCCCGTAGGAAGGACCGTGCGCGGGTCGTCGCGCAGGCCGGCGGAGTCGCGCAGCTTCATCAGCGCGCGGGACGTCGTGGACTTGACGGTGCCGACAGAGACGCCGAGCACGTCGGCGGTCTCAGCTTCGGTGAGGTCCTCGTAGTAGCGCAGGACGACCATTGCGCGCTGCCGCTTCGGCAGCCCGGCAAGGGCGGTCCAGAGCGCGTCGTGCAACGCCAGGACATCCGTTGCGTCGGCGTCAATCCGGCGCTCGGGGACCGCGTCGGTGGCGTACTCATCCACCTTCTTGCGCCGCCACAAGGACGTCTGGGTGTTGACCATGACGCGGCGTACGTAGCCGTCGATCGCTTCACGGTCGCGGATCCGGTCCCACGCGAGGTACGTCTTGGCCAGCGCCGTTTGCAGCAGGTCCTCCGCGTCGCCGCGGTGGCCGGTCAGCAGGTACGCCGTACGCAGGAGTGCCGGCGACCGCGCCGCGACATACGCGCGGAACGCCTCCCGGCCCTGCTCGTCCACCGTGCTGCCCCCTAGGAAAGTGTGGCGGTACGAAGGGCAAGACGCCGCCGTAAGAGGAAAGGTTGCTTCCCTAGACTGCCGGGATGGAGCGGTTCCTCGTCGCAGGCGGCGCCCGGCTCGCCGGTGAGGTCACGGTGACGGGCGCGAAGAACAGCGTCCTGAAGCTGATGGCTGCGTCACTGCTGGCCGAGGGCCGCACGCACCTCACGGCCGTTCCGGACATCATGGACGTCTCGATCATGAGCGAGGTGCTGCGCCGGCTCGGCTGCACCGTCACCCGCGGACCTGGCACCCTCACCATCGATGTCCCGGCCCAGCTCGGTCACGAGGCCGACTACGACCTCGTACGCCGGATGCGGGCGTCCATCGCGGTCCTCGGTCCGCTCGTCGCCCGGTGCGGCGAGGCCAAGGTCGCCCTGCCCGGCGGCGACGCCATCGGCTCGCGCGGGCTCGACTTCCACATGGCCGGCCTCATCAAGCTCGGTGCGAGCGTCGAGAGCGAGCACGGCTACCTGATCGCGACGGCGCCCCGGCTCACCGGCGCGCAGATCTGGCTCGACTTCCCCAGCGTCGGCGCGACCGAGAACCTGCTGATGGCGAGCGTCCTCGCGAAGGGCGCGACGACGATCGACAACGCCGCCCGCGAGCCCGAGATCGTCGACCTGTGCGAGTTCCTCGTCGCGATGGGCGCCGCCATCGAGGGGATCGGGACGAGCACGCTCGTCATCGAGGGCGTCGAGAAGCTGCAGCCCGTCGAGCACGCGACGCTGCCGGACCGCATCGTCGCCGGCACGTGGGCCTATGCGGCCGCGCTCACCCGCGGCGACGTCTACATCCGGGGCGGCCGGCCCGAGCACCTCGAGATGCCGCTCGACAAGCTGTCCATGGCGGGCGCGCGGGTGACCAGCGACCTCGACGGCTTTCGCGTGACGCTGGACGGACGCCCGAAGTCCGTCGACGTCGTGACGCTGCCCTACCCCGGCTTCCCGACCGACCTGCAGCCGATGGTGCTCGCCCTCAATGCCGTCGCAGACGGCACGGCGATGGTCACGGAGAACGTGTTCGAGGCTCGGTGGATGTTCGTCAACGAGCTCGCCCGGCTCGGCGCCGACGTCCGCACCGACGGGCACCACGCGGTGGTGCGCGGTCGCGACAAGCTGTCGGGCGCCCCGGTCCGCGCCCACGACATCAGGGCCGGCGCGGCCCTCGTCCTCGCCGGGCTCGTCGCCGCCGGCGTCACCGAGGTCTCCGAGGTGCACCACATCGACCGTGGCTACGAGGGCTTCGTCGAGTCGCTCGTTGCGCTCGGGGCAGATGTACGCCGGGAGCCGGCAGCCGACGAGCTGCCCTTCTAGGAGCTGTCCTGCTAGGAACGCACCAGCTCGCGCGCGCGCCCGGCGTCGTCCCTGAAGACCAGGACGGCGAAGCCGCCTGGCGCGTCGGTGATGGTGCCGCGGATGCCTGCCTCGCGCAGCAGGTCGCGCAGCATGTCCGCGTCGTCGACGGTGCGGACGACCGTGATGGGCACGAGCAGGCCGAAGTCGGCGCCCTCCGGCGGCGTTCGCGGTACGGCGTGGCTGGGTGCGAAGACCCATCTGCAGATCAGAACGATGGCGACCAGGGCGACGACCAGGACCAGCGGACCCAGGTAGGGCGGGTCGGTCGTCAGCACCGGCTCAGTGTGCTCCCCACGGCGCGCCTCCGTCACATCGAGGTCGAACTGTGACACGAAGCAGATGAACCGGACGGGCCTGCCGTGCGTCTTCCCTGCGTACGGGCCGGTCCGGGAGGAGTGCCCATGAGTGAGTTCGCACTGGAGCCGGTCGAGCCCGGGCAGGTCATCAACCTGACCGGTCGCCTCGACGTGCACGCCGCCGCAGACGTCCGCCTCGCTCTCGCGGATGCCGTCGACGCCGGCTCCGGCGACCTCGTGATCGACCTGGCCGCCCTCGACGCGGTCGACGCGACCGGGCTCGGCGTGCTGGTCGGGGCGCACCGCAAGGCCGGCCGGGCCGGTCGCACGCTCGTGCTGCGCGACGTACCGCCTCCCGTCGGCCGGCTGCTGTTCCTCACCCGGCTCGACCGCGTGCTGCGCACCACCAGCAGCGCGGCCTGACCGGCTTCAGATCACGCCTCGTCTCGCCGATTTCAGTGGACATGGGCAGCGACGACTACTTCGCCGCAGCCCCGAGCCCACGTCCGCCGGCGACGCCTCCTGGCCGCCCGTCGGGCCGTCGACTTCCGCTCCCGGGTGCAGCGCTCCCGATGCTGCTGGCCGTCCTGCTGCTCGTCGGCGCGGCGGCGGTCGTCCGGGTCGAGCGCTTCCACGCCCAGACCTACGACCCGCTGCGAGCGGTCACGACTGCTGCTGTCGCCTCCGCGGGCTGGTCGCCGTCGTACCTCGACAAGGCCGGCCGGCCGGCGCGCTGGGACCCGTGCGTGCCGATCCACTACGTCGTCCAGACGAGATGGATGCCCAGCGGTGGTCGGGCCGACGTGGCCGCTGCCCTCGCCCGGCTGTCGAAGGCGAGCGGGCTCCGGTTCGTCGACGACGGCGACACCGATGAGCTGCCGTCGTCGAGACGGTCGGCGTACCAGCCCCGTCGGTACGGCAAGCGGTGGGCACCGCTGCTCATCGCCTGGGTGCCGCCGGACCGGACCGACCTCGGGATCGGCAACGGCATCGCGGGCGTCGCCGTCGCGGTCGCGATACCCGGCCCGAGTGGCGGCTCGATCGTCAGTGGCCAGCTGGCCGTCGATGCGGGACACCAGCTGCCACCCGGCTTCGGTCCCGGAGCGACCGAGGGCGAGGTGTTCCTGCACGAGCTCGCGCACGCGGTGGGCCTCGGCCATGTCCTCGACCCGACCCAGGTGATGTACCCGGAGACGACCAACAGCGAGTCTCAGTACGGCGCAGGCGACCGGGCGGGACTGGCCGCTCTCGGACGTCCGGCCGGCTGTCACCCGGCGCCGCCGCCGCACGTCTTGAACACGGTGGTCGAGCCCGCCTCCTGACCTGGGGACAGCCGCCTCGCTGTCCACAACTCGTTGCGCGAGCCTTCGCTCGCCCCCTCCGCTGCGCCAGCGTCGGGCCCGGCGCAACCAGGCGCCACTGCCTCGGAGGCGCCCATGCGTGCACGTCTGACCTCGCTGCTCGTCGTACCTCTCGCCCTTGCGCTCGCCGGGCCGGCCCTGGCGGCCGGCGGATCGCAGTCCCATGCGCCGTGGGGTCTCGACCGGACCGACCAGCGCCGCTTGCCGCTCGACGGCGGCTACCGCTGGGCGACGGACGGGGCTGGGGTCGACGTCTACGTCGTCGACACCGGCATCCGGCTCACGTCAAGCGACCTGCGCGGTCGGGTGCGCAGCGGCATCGACCTCGTGGACGGCGGCCCGGCTGACGACTGCAACGGCCACGGCACGCATGTCGCGGGCGTGATCGGCGGCACCAGGTACGGCGTCGCGAAGCGCGCCCATCTCATCGCCGTGCGCGTCCTCGACTGCGCCGGCTCCGGTCCGGTGTCCCGCGTGCTGAAGGGCATCGACTGGGTGGTGCGCGCACACGCCGCTGGGGTGCCCGCCGTGGCCAACCTCAGCCTTGGTGGTGCGCCGTCGGATGCCGTCGACAGCGCGGTGCGAGCGCTCGTCCGAGACGGCGTAGTCGTGACGACGGCGGGCGGCAACGGCGACGCGAACGGGCAAGGGATCGATGCCTGCGGCACCAGCCCGGCTCGGACCGGAATCGCCATCACGGTGAGTGCGACCGATCGCTCGGACACACGTCCGCCGTGGGCCAACTACGGCCGGTGCGTCGACGTGTTCGCACCCGGGGTCGACATCGAGTCCGACTGGGACACCGGCGACGCCGCAACCGCGACACTGTCCGGCACGTCCATGGCTGCACCGCACGTAGCCGGCGCCGCGGCCCGCTACCTCGGGGCGCACCGCAGCGCCACCCCGGCCGCGGTGCGCAGCTACCTGATGCACGCGGCAACGGCCGGTGCAGTCGTGGACGCGCGCAACGACAGCGCACGCCTGCTCTACCTGCCCGGCTGACCCGCGGTGCGGCGTACGTCACGTGGCTTGTCCACAGGCCCCGCCCTAGACTCGAGGTCATGACCGAGCGGGACAAGCCCTGGGTGATGCGCACGTACGCCGGTCACTCGTCGGCGACGAAGAGCAACGAGCTGTATCGCACCAACCTCGCCAAGGGCCAGACCGGGCTGTCGGTCGCGTTCGACCTCCCGACGCAGACCGGCTACGACCCGGACAGCGAGCTCGCCCGCGGCGAGGTCGGCAAGGTCGGCGTCCCGGTCAGCCACATCGGCGACATGCGGGCGCTGTTCGACGGCATCCCGCTCGAGACGATGAACACCTCGATGACGATCAACGCGACGGCGATGTGGCTGCTCGCCCTCTACCAGGTCGTCGCCGAGGAGCAGGGCGATGACATCGCCAAGCTGGGCGGCACGACGCAGAACGACATCATCAAGGAGTACCTCTCCCGCGGCACCTACGTCTTCCCGCCGGGACCGTCGTTGCGGCTGATCACCGACATGGTCGTCTACACCGTCAACGAGATCCCGAAGTGGAACCCGATCAACGTCTGCAGCTACCACCTGCAGGAGGCTGGCGCGACGCCGGTCCAGGAGATCGCCTACTCGCTGTGCACCGCGATCTCCGTGCTGGATGCCGTGAAGGCTTCCGGACAGGTGCCGGACGAGCGCTTCGGTGAGGTCTGCGCGCGCATCTCGTTCTTCGTCAACGCGGGAGTGCGGTTCGTCGAGGAGATGTGCAAGATGCGCGCCTTCGGGCGGCTGTGGGACGTGCTGCTGCTGGAGCGGTACGGCGTGCAGGACCCGAAGCACCGGCGCTTCCGGTACGGCGTGCAGGTAAACTCTCTCGGGCTCACCGAGGCGCAGCCGGAGAACAACGTGCAGCGGATCGTCCTCGAGATGCTCGGCGTGACGCTCTCCAAGGACGCCCGCGCCCGCGCCATCCAGCTGCCGGCGTGGAACGAGGCGCTCGGCCTGCCTCGTCCATGGGACCAGCAGTGGTCGCTGCGACTGCAGCAGGTGCTGGCATACGAGACGGACCTGCTCGAGTACGACGACCTGTTCGAAGGATCCGTCGTCGTCGAGCGCAAGGTCACCGACCTCATGGCGGAGGTGCAGGAGGAGGTCGACCGGGTCCAGGCGCTCGGGGGCGCAGTTTCCGCCGTCGAGTCGGGCTACATGAAGAGCGAGCTGGTCGCGTCGCACGCCGAACGCCGTCGGCGGATCGAGGCAGGCGAAGACGTCGTCGTGGGCGTCAACAAATTCACGACGACTGAGCCCAACCCGCTCACGAGTGACGTCGAAGGCTCCATCCTCGTCGTCGACCACGCAGTCGAGCAGCACGCCGTCGACGCCATCCGCGCCTGGCGCGCCGATCGCGACGCGAGCGCCGTCGACGATGCGTTGCGCGCCCTGCGCGACGCGGCGAAGACCGACGAGAACCTGATGGCGGCGACGCTGGCGTGCGCCCGGGTGGGCGTCACCACCGGAGAATGGGCCGGCGCGCTGCGCGAGGTGTTCGGCGAGTACCGCGCCCCCTCGGGTGTCTCCGGCGCCATGGCCTCCGGTGAGGCCGGCGCGGCGCTCGCCGCCGTTCGCGAGGAGGTCAAGCGCACCGGCCAGGAGCTCGGCGTACGTCTTCGGCTCCTGGTCGGCAAGCCCGGGCTCGACGGGCACTCGAACGGCGCCGAGCAGATCGCCGTACGCGCTCGAGATGCGGGCTTCGAGGTGGTCTACCAGGGCATCCGGCTGACGCCCGCGCAGATCGTCGCGGCCGCGGTCGAGGAGGACGTGCACGTCATCGGCCTGTCGATCCTGTCGGGGTCGCACATGGAGGCCGTGCCCGCGGTCCTGGCCGGCCTGCGGGAGGCGGGCGCCGGAGACGTGCCGGTCGTCGTCGGCGGGATCATCCCGGACGCCGACGCCGCGAAGCTGTTCGAGCAGGGGGTGGCCAAGGTGTTCACGCCCAAGGACTACGAGCTCACCGAGATCATGCGGGAGATCGTCGGTGTCGTGCGTACTGCCAATGGGCTGGCTGCGCTCGGCTGACGCGATCCGGCCCGCTGCGGCATGCTGGCCGGGTGCAGACCGTGTACGCCGCAGCCGGCGGAGGTCCGGGGCTGCTGCGCCTGGCCGAGGCGTGGCATGACCGCGTGATGGCGGACGAGGTTGTCAGCCACGCGTTGAGCCACGGCTTCGCGCCGGACCACACGCCGAGGCTGGCGGCTTACTGGGCCGAGGCGCTCGGCGGGCCGGCTGAGTACTCGAGCGCGTACGGCGACGAGACGGCCGTGGTGCGGATGCACAGCGGGCACGGGGAGCACGACGAGATGGACCGCCGGGCGGTCGCCTGCTTCGACGACGCCATGACCGACGTCGGCCTGACGACGGATCCGCTCCGCCAGGTGCTGCACGACTACTTCGCCTGGGCGACGACCACGACGCTGGCCCGGTACCACCGGTCAGCCGACGAGGTGCCGGCGGGGTTGACCGTCCCGCGCTGGTCCTGGGACGGCCGGCAGGCCTGACGCGGTCGATGTCGCGGGCAGGAAGGGGCAGAATTGCGGCGAAACCGACACATGACCACCTGCGTCGGGTCTCGAGGAGCTGACATGTCTGTCCGAACGGTTCGCCGTACCGCCGCGCTTGCGAGCATCGCGGGGGCCACCGCGCTCGTGCTGACCGCGCTCGGGCCGTCGGCAGCGCCTACCCGAGTGACCGCCGCCGACGTCACCGGCCCGGTGCCCGCGGGAGCCGCGTTGCACGGCGAGCACGAGGCGCCGAACGCCGTCCCACCTGCGGACATCGCCGATCGTGACTCCGTGGGCGACCAGCTCGCCTACGCCAAGCAGGCGGCGGCTCTCCCTGTCGCGGAGGCCGGCCACGCCTGGCAGAACGTCGGGCCATACGGGCAGGACGACCCGCTGACCTACCCGACCGGTGCCCTGCGCTTCGCGCGCGGCGCGGGCATGGGTGTCGCCGCAGCCGTCGACCCGCGTGACGCGAGCGGCAACACGTTGTTCATCGGCACCATGGGCGGGCTCTGGCACAGCACCGACGCGGGCAAGACCTGGAAGGTCCTCGGCGACGGCAGCTTCGGCCGCTCGGCGGTGGGAGCGGTTGCGATCGATCCGGCTCATCCCGACGACGTCTACGCCGGCACCGGCATCAGCTTCCTCACGCTGTCGGGAGACTCGCCGGGCACCGGCGTCTACGTCAGCCACGACAACGGCAAGACCTGGTCGCGCCCGGCGCAGAACATCCGTGGGTACGGCGTCAACGCCATCACCGCGACGACCACCGGCGTGTTCGTCGGCACGAGCAACGGTCTCTACGTCTCGACCGACCGCGGCGCGTCGTTCCGTCGCGTCAGCCTGCCGAACAACGCCGGGCACACGGGCCCGGCGACCGGCGCGTACGGCAACTGGATCAGCTCGGTCGTCGTCGAGCCGGTACGCCGGCGCGAGGTGACCGTCGCGGTCGGCATGCCCTACGGCAAGCGGCTCGACCCCAAGGGCAAGCAGATGTCGCCGGGCAACGGCCTCTACCGCAGCAAGGACGGTGCGGCCGGTGCGTTCACCTACCTGCCTGGCAGCGCCGGGCTGACAAACCCCGAGGCGTCGAACGATCCGATCGGGCGCACCTCGCTCGCCTACGGCAGCAGCAGCGACCACCCGGTGATGTGGGCCCTGGTGCAGGACGCCGGCCTGCTCAACAAGCAGCAGCCGGCCGGCGCGGACCTCGTCGGCACCACGACCGGCAAGAGCCTCAACGCGACGGGCACGCTGCTCAACGGGCTCTACCGCTCCGACGACGACGGCGCGACCTGGACGCTCAAGGCCAACCCCGCGTCCCTGACGCCGACGCCGAACGAGGGGCTCGGCTTCTACCCGGCACTGGGCTACGGCATCGGCGTACAGGCCTACTACAACAACTGGATCGCGGTGGACCCGCGCGACGACAGCAACGTGTTCTTCGGCCTCGAAGAGGTCTTCCAGGCGATGGCGAACACCGGGAACACGCCAGGCCTGGGCCAGTTCGAGATCGTGCAGAAGTACTGGGACGTCTGTGGTGCGTCGACGTACCTCGAGAACGTGTACGCCGGAGCGCCGTGTCCCGACAACACGCCCTACTACGGCGGTCCTGCAACGCACCCCGATCAGCACGTCGGGGTGATCGCGCGTACCCCGAACGGGATCCGGCTCTACACCGGCAATGACGGCGGCTTCTTCAAGCAGGACAGCCACGCCGTGCAGAGCGGGCACGACGGCTTCGACCAGGACCACTGGACCGACATGAACAAGCTGTCGTCCCTGCAGCCGTACCAGGTCGGGCGCAAGCCCGACGGCGAGTACATCACCGCCTTCCAGGACAACGGCGGCGGCTTCTTCAAGCCGGGCGGCACCAACATCCTCGTGACGAGCGGCGACGGCGTGCACGCGCTGACGACGAGCGACCCGGACGTCTGGTACCTGTCCGCGCAGGGCGCGATCCTGTGGATCACCGAAGACCACGGCAAGACCATCCGCGACCTGCAGCCCAACCTGACCGCGCCGGTCTTCACCAGCCCGATCGTCATCGACCCGACGGATGAGAACCACCTCGTCGCGGCGGCGCAGGACGTCCAGGAGACGACGCTCGGACCGAAGACGACCACGACGCTGGATCCGGTGCTCTACACCGTGGTCACGACCGACTGGACATCGTCGTTCGATGCCGGCACGAGCCCCTACAAGAACGCCGCGGGAGCAGCCGTCAAGTGGACGTCGCAGGCGCTGGACGTTCGGGGTGCCGCGGTCTACGACGCCATCTGCGGGCTGTGCCGCAACTCCCTCGGTGACCCGACCCTCATCCACACCACCGTGGCGACCAACGTCGGCAAGGCCGGCTGCACCCCGAAGAAGGCTGCCGCAGACTGCTGGCACATCGCGGCAGGCAAGGGCCTGCCGCATGTCGCCATCCAGGCCGTCGCGATCGACCCGACCGACGTCAAGACCGTCTATGCCGCGATGAACGAGAACAGCCTGGTCGGCCTCGACAAGAAGGTCGTCGGTGCGCAGCGCGTCATGGTCAGCCACGACAGCGGGGAGAGCTTCACCGATCTCACCGGCAACCTGCCGGGCAGCAATGCCCGCGACATCGTGGTCCGCAACGGCAAGCTCATCGTCGCGACCGACAACGGTGTGTTCACGGCCGCCAAGACCGGCGGCAGCTGGTCGCGGCTCGGCACCGGGTTGCCCGCCGTACGCATCTACGACCTGTCGCTCGACAAGACGGGTCAGCACCTCACGATCGCGGCGTACGGCCGGGGCGTCTGGGATCTCGACTTCGGCGCCAAGGCCAAGACCAGCTCGTCCGGCGGTGGGCTCGGCGGTCTCAAGCCCCCGGCAACCGGCGGCGGATCCGGCGGCCACCTGGCCGCGACCGGCCCGCTCGCACCGCTGCCCTGGCTGGCTCTGCCGCTGCTGACTCTCGCCCTCGTCATCCGGCGGCGCCGCCGCGCGTAGCGCTGACAGGATGGGGGAGTGCCCGCACTCCTCCGGCAGGACGCGTACGCCGTCGCGACGCGCGTCGTCAGCAACATCGAGCAGGTCGTGCACGGCCGGCGGGCGCAGGTCGAGCTGGTGGTCTGCGCCGTGCTCGCCGGCGGGCACGTCCTGGTCGAGGACGTGCCCGGCACGGGCAAGACGACCCTTGCGCGGGCCGTCGCCCGCAGCCTCGGCGGCAGCTTCCGGCGGGTGCAGGGGACGGCCGACCTGCTGCCGGCGGACATCACCGGCAGCGGCGTCTGGGAGGCCGAGCGCCGGGCGTTCACCTTCGTACCGGGGCCGCTGTTCGCCAACGTCGTCCTGGTCGACGAGCTCAACCGCACGCCGCCACGCACGCAGTCGGCCTTCCTCGAAGCGATGGACGAGGGAGCGGTCACCGTCGATGGCGCCCGGCACGCCCTGCCGCATCCCTTCGTCGTCCTCGCCACCCAGAACCCGCTCGAACAGTTCGGCACGTATCCGCTGCCCGAGGGCCAGCTCGACCGGTTCACCGTGACGCTGGGACTCGGCGCCAACGACCCGGCAACCGAGCGGCTCGTCGTGCGCGAGCAGCTCGACCACGCAACGGTCGACGAGCTCTCGGCGGTGACCTCGCCGGAGGAGCTGGTCGGCGTACGTCAGGAAGCCCGGCACACCCACGTGAGCGAGCCCGTGCTCGACTACGCGCTGCGCGTCGTGGCCGCGACGCGGGAGTCCCCGGCCGTGGTTCTCGGCGGCAGCACCCGCGCGGGGCTCACCCTGGTCCGGTGCGCGCAGGCGCGCGCGCTGCTCGCCGGCCGCGAGCACGTCGTCCCTGACGACGTGAAGGCACTGGCGCCGCCGGTGCTCGGACACCGCCTCGTGCTCCGCGACGCCGGCGGCGCCCGTCGTGGACAGGCCCTCGTGCAGGAGCTGCTCACCGGACTCGCGGTCCCGCTGTCGTGACCCGCGGACTGCGGCCGACGCGCGCGATGACGCGGCCGCTGCTGGCCGCAGCCGTCCTCTACCTGCTGGCCAGGCTGGCCGGCGGATCGTGGCTGGGCCTCGCGTCGTCCGCGGCACTCGTCCTGCCCCTCGTCGCATTGCTGCTGCCGCCGCGACTGGAGGGGATCCGCGTCAGCCGTGAGGCCCGGGCGCGCGGCGTCCCGGGCCGACCGATCGACGTCGCCCTGACGATCCGCAACGACGGCCGACGGACCACGTCCGCGTGTCTGCTGCGCGACGGCAGCAATGAGCTGACGGACGTCGTGCTGGCGATTCCCGCGATTCGCCCCGGCGACGAGGTGTCGGTGACGGTGAGCCGGACGGCGCTGCGGCGCGGGGTGTTCGACCGTGGCCGGGCGACGGTGTCGTCCACGGCGCCCCTCGGCCTGCTGCGGGCGACCCGCGACATCGCGGTGGAGGGTCGCGTCGTGGTGCATCCCGAGGTCAGGGCGGTACGGCGGGTGCTCGGCGCGATGGCGCATCTGGCCGGCGAGGTGCCCCTCGCCATGCCCGGAGCCGGCACGGAGGTGCTCGGGCTGCGCGACTGGCGCTCCGGTGACAGCGCGCGGTCGGTGTCGGCGCGGGCGACGGCTCGGCACGGCCGGCCGCTGGTCCTCGAACGCGAGCGGGACGCCGGGTCGGGACTGGTCCTGCTCGTCGGCGGCCCCGGCACCGGGGCGGCGTGGGAAGCGGCGGTGTCGCACGCGGCGTCGCTCTGCCTGCAGGCCCTCGCAGACGGGACCGTGCCCGTCCTGCTGGGCCGGCCGCCGCCAGGTCGGCAGGACCGGACCGGCGTGCTCGACTGGTTCGCCGGCGTCGACGACGTGCGCGGCCTGCCGCCCGACGTCATGTCCGGCGCTGTCCGGGCCGCGAGCGGCGGCACTCTGGTCGTGCTCGTGCCCCCCGCGCTGATCGGTGACCGGTTCGAGCTGCGTCGCGCGTGCGCCGCCAGTCGCACCCAGCTGGTGATCCTCGATGCGTGAGCTGCGGCGGATTGCGTTGCTCGCGGGCGTGCTGGGGCAGCTCGACGCCGCCGTGGCCGGTGTCGTTCCATGGGCGCTGCTGCCCGCGGTCGCTGTCCTCTACGCCGGTGCGGCGATTGCCGCGGAGCGGGCCGGCGAGCACCGGGCCCGGCAGCTCGGTGGTCTCGCCACCGGGGTCGCCCTGCTGCTGGCCGTGGCGACGGTGCCGCGGCTGACTGCCGACCGGGACGCGCTGCGCACCAACCTCGGGCTCCTCCTCGTCCTCATCCAGGTCGCCCATGCGCTGACCTGGCGGGCCCGTCGTGACATCCAGATCGGGCTGTCCATCGCGGTTGCGCTGCTGGTCCTCGGGGCGTCGTTCGCACCCGATCTCCTGGTCGGCCTGCCGCTGCTGGCCGGTTGGGCGGCGGTCGTCGCGGCGCTGGTGGCCTGCGTCGACGTGCGCCTGCGCGAAGGGACGGATGTCGCTGTCGCAGGCGGCCGGCGATCGCCCGTCGTCGCCGCAACGGCTGCGGCCCTGGCACTCGGCCTGGCCGGCTCGCTGCTCGTCCCGGCGTCCGGCACACCCGCCCGCCGCAATCCGCTGGCGGGGTTCACGTCGGTCGACGGCACGATCGGCACGAGGGGAGCGTTGACCTACACCGCGAGCCGGCTGGACCTGCGCACCCGCGGCACGCTCTCCGAGCAGCCGTTGCTCGAGGTGCCGGCAGACTCCGCCGAGCTCTGGCGCTCACAGGTGTTCGGGTTCTACGGCGGCCTGTCCTGGTCGTCGACCGAGGGGCCGCTGCACCCGGTGCCGGGTCCGCCATGGACGGTGGGTTCGGTCACCGGCCCCACGCGGTCTGACTTCGCCGTACGACGAGTAGCCGACAACAGCGCCACCTGGACACCCGCGGAGCCGGTGCGCATCGACAGCCGGGCCGGGACGCTGATCACCGACGGCGCGGGCACGGTGCGCAGCTCCGGGCTGGACAGCTACACGGTCAGCAGCGTGCCGCAGCAGACGGCCGCCGCGGTGCTGCGCAAGGCCGCCTGGTCTCGGCAGGAGAGCACGCTGTGGTTGCAGCTGCCGGCAACGCTGCCCGAGCGTGTGCGCTCGCTGGCCGACCAGCTCACCTCAGCGGCGCCGACGCGGTTCGACGCGGTGGCAGCCGTCGAGACGTGGCTGCGGGCGAACGCCCGCTACACGCTCGACTCTCCGGTGCCGGGAGGAGGTGAGGATGCGGTCGACCGCTTCCTGTTCGTCGACCGGGTGGGCTTCTGCGAGCAGTTCGCGGCAGCCGAGACCGTGCTGCTGCGGGCCGCCGGCATTCCGGCCCGGCTCGCGACCGGACTGGCCGTCGGTGTCCCCGCGAAGAACGGCCGGCGGCTGTTCCGCGAGAAGGACCTGCACGCCTGGGTCGAGGTGCTGTACCCGGGGATCGGCTGGTCGCCGTCCGACCCGACCGCCGGCGTCGCGCTCGCAGCGGGTGGTGGGGGAGCCTCCGTGCGAGCCCGGCTCAACGCTGCGGTCGATCGCGTCATCCGGACGGCGGAGTCCGTGCCAGGCGGCCGGCTCGGATTGGCCGGCCTGTTGATGGCCGTTGCCGTCGCCATCGCGCTGCTGGTGCCGCTGTACCGCCCCCGCGCGAGCCGTGGCTCGGCACCGTCCGCCGTCCCGACAGGCCGCGCGGCGGGTCCCGCCCTGGCCGCCTTCCTCCGGTACGACGCGCGCCTCGGCGACAGCCGCCGCCGGCCGCATGAGTCCCTGGCCGAGCTCGCCCGGCGCCTCGAGGAGGCGCCGACCGACGCCTTCGCCGTCGTCGAGGCGGAGTGCTACGGCGCCAGCCCCCCGCCGGACGTGCAGCAGGCCGCGGCCGTCCTGGACTCCTGGGCGCCCGCCGCGACCTGAAACCGAACCATTTGGGCGCGCCCGGACTCCTCACTGGGACCACGAGGCGGAGAAGGCGAGCGACATGGGCCAGGAGTCAGGGCACGGCACGCGGCAGGCAGGCCAGGCGGCGCAAGCCTGGGCACGCGTCCTTGCGTCGGTGCGGCACACCCGCAAGCGCCGTGCGGCGCAGGGCCGCAAGCGAGGGGTGAGCCTGCTGCTCCTGGGCCTGCTGCTGGCTGAGGCTGCCGTGTTCCTGTGGGCGCTTTCGGTGGCGTTCTCTGCGCCTACCCCCGGCCGTGCGCTCAGCCTCGACGAGGTGTCGGCGCTGGCGAAGCAGGGGCGGGTGGTGAGCGCGACGCTGCGCGACGCAGACGATCGGGTGGTGGGTCGCTTCGAGGCGGCCCGGGGGACGCCCGCCGGCAAGCCGGGGGGCGGCCCGGCGACGCAGCTGAGCGCGCGGGGGCGGTTCTACGCCGACTACCCCGCGAGCGGGCCGCTGACCGCTGACCTGTACCGGACCCTGGTCGCCGGGCAGGCCCGGGTCGAGGTCGACCGGCAGACCGCCAAGCAGCAGCTGCGGCTGGTCACGACGTTCGTGCTGCCACTGCTGATCCTCGCCACCGTCTTCGCGCTGCTGCTCTCGCCGGCCGGCCGCGGCGGCAAGTCCGCCATCGGTGGCGTCGTCGACTTCTCGACGGTCAAGAACGGCCGGGTCAAGAACGGGCCGACACCGGTCACCTTCGAGGACGCCGGCGGTGTGGACGATGCGGTCACCGAGCTGCGCGAGCTCGTCGACTACCTCAAGAACCCCGCGAAGTACGCCGCGCTCGGCGCGGCCCCGCCGAAGGGCGTGCTGCTGTTCGGCCCGCCCGGCTGTGGCAAGACGCTGCTCGCCAAGGCCGTCGCCGGCGAGGCCGGCGTGCCGTTCTTCTCGGTCGCGGGTGCGGAGTTCGTCGAAGCGCTCGTCGGGGTCGGCGCGGCGCGCGTGCGCGACCTGTTCGCCCGGGTGCGCGCAGCCGCCCCGGCCATCGTGTTCATCGACGAGCTCGACGCTGCCGGCCGCAAGCGCGGCGCGGGCGGCGGGAGCGGAGGCACGGACGAGCGCGAGCAGACCCTGAACCAGCTGCTCGTCGAGATGGACGGGTTCGAGGCCTCGAAGGGCATCATCGTCATCGCGGCCACCAACCGCCCGGACATCCTCGACCCCGCGCTGCGGCGGCCCGGCCGGTTCGACCGGCACGTCACCATCGACCGCCCGGACCGCGAAGGCCGGCTGCGCATCCTGCGCATCCACTCCGCGGGCAAGCCGCTGGACGCCGACGTCGATCTCGAGCGCATTGCCGAGCGCACTCCGGGGTTCACCGGCGCGGACCTCGCGAACGTCATGAACGAAGCCGCGCTGCTCGCCATCCGCGAGACGCGGAACACGGTCACGCCCGCCGACCTCGAGGAGGCGATCCGGCGGGTGCTGGAAGGCCCGAAGCGCCGCGGCCACCTGCTGTCCGAGGAGGAGAAGGACCGGGCCGCGCACCACGAGGCCGGCCACGTCCTCGTCGGGCTCGCCCAGCCGGGCACGCCCGACGTCCGTCGCGTCTCGATCCTCGGTCAGGGCCCGACGATCGCCACCACCGAGCTCAGGGACGACGACGGTCAGCAGGTGCTGACAGAGCCGCAGCTGCGCGCCCGCCTCGCGGTGCGGATGGCCGGCGTCGCCGCCGAGCGGCTGGCCTACGGCAGCATCTCGACCGGCATCGAGCGGGACCTGCAGGAGGCAACGACGATGGCGCGCGACATCGTCGCCCGCTACGGGATGTCGAACGACCTCGGCCCGTCCAGACTGCTCGGTCACGACGGCTCTTCGTTCCTCGGCGACCAGACGCCCTGGGGTGACATCGCGGAAGAGACCAAGGCCGCTGCCGACGCCGCCATCCGCCAGCTCCTCACCGAGGCCACTGACTCGGCAGCGAAGGTCCTGCAGCGCAACCGCGGCGCGTTCGAGTACGTCGCCCGCGAGTTGCGCGAGCACGAGACGCTGGAGGGAGAGCTCCTGGCTTCGGTCGTCACGTCGGCACGCGCGCAGCTCGGTGACGGCACGCGGCCCGCTCGGGCCCGCCGTACGGTGACGCCGCGGCCGGTCGAACCGGCAGGCATCTGAGTCGTGTCTTGGCCCTTCCGCCGAGGAGTCCGGTGGCGTGCCGGCCTGGCCCTCGGTGTGCTGCTCGCCGCCGGAGCGCTGGCGGTGACGCCCGCGCGGGCGGCGACGGCCTGCGGCCCGGGCGGCACCGTGACCGACGTCGGCGACGGCTGGCTGGCTTCTCAGCCGACGTTCCGGACCGGTTCGGCGAAGGTGGTGCACCTCGCGTCGCCGGCGTTCGACCCCAACGTCATCTTCGCCTCGAACGAGGCGGTTGTGATGCGCTCGCTCGACGCCGGCTGCAGCTGGACGCAGGTCTTCGATGCGGCGACCGCGAGCCCGGTTGCCACCGCCACCGCGCGCGTGACGTCGCTGTTCGTCCCGAGCTCCGCGAACAGCTCGAGCTTCGTGTACGTCGGGATCACGGCCTCGGTGGCCGGCATCGACGTACCAACAGTCCGGGTGAGCGCGGACCGCGGCAAGACGTGGACAGGCACGGGGAATGGTCTGCCGCCGGTCGGCGTGGTGCGGCAGGTCAGCGCAAGCGCGGCGACGCCACAGGTCGGCTACGCCGTCATCGGTCTCGACGTGCGATCAGAGCTCTCGCGGGGTGCCGTCTACGCCACCGGCGATGGGGGCGCGACGTGGGTCCGGCGGACCGGGCAGAGCGACGACTTTGCCGGGTCGTCGCTGACGCCGGACCCGACCAAGCAGACGACGTTGTTCGCCCTCGATTCCGCCGGCCTGACCGTCAGCCGGGACGGCGGCGCCACGTTCACGCCCTCAACGGGCAAGCCGAGTGGGCCGCTGGGGCAGCTCTCGTTGGCACCTGGTGGTGGTGGCGCGCGCCTGGCCGCGGGCCGCAGCGACGCGAGCACGGTCGAGCGCAGCGATGACGGCGGTGCGAGCTGGCGGAGTCTGGCCGCTCCGATCTCACCGTTCTCCGTGGCTGCCGCGCCGCTGCAGGAGCTCGTCGCGGTGTCGGACGGCAACCGGCTCTTCCTCGTCGATCCCAGCCGAGGGTCACAGGAGGCGGGTCCAAGCCTCGATGGTGCGCCCCAGCAGCTGACCGTGTCCGCGCCCACGTCGGTGGGCTTCAGCATCACGGGCGTGCGCTCGGGTGCCGTCCTACGCGTGACGTACGACCTGATGTGGCGCGTCGTCCGGCCGATTCGCGCGGTCAACGGCGCACTGCGTCCGATCTCGCTGCTGCCCCAGGGTCCTGTCCGGCAGTTCCCGTCGACCCTGCTGCCGGGCCACACCGTCGTCTCCCTGCCGGCCGGCGCCTCCCGTCGGGTGCCCTACAAGCTGCTGGTGCCGCGGACGCCCTCACCGGTCGACGTCATGTTCCTGATCGACACGACCTCGAGCATGCAGCCCGTCATCGACAACCTGCGGCAGAACATCGCGGCCATGGTCAACGTCCTGGGAACCGCCGGCCTGAACCCGCGGTTCGGTCTCGGCGACTATCGCGACTACCCCGCCCCGCAGGGGACTGCCGGAACGGGCGACTGGCCGTACCGGCTCGACCGCCGGGTTGGTCCCGTCGACGACGAGTTCCGGCGCGCTCTCGGCTCGCTGCAGGCCACCGGCGGCACCAGCGACGGTGGAGCGTCGCCGCTGACCGCACTGCTGCAGTCGACAACGGGGGCGGGCGACCGCAATGACGACGTCGTCTTCGTGCCGCCCGGCCAGCAGGCGCGCTACCGCGAGTCGGCCCTTCGCCTGGCAGTGCTGGCGGCGGACACGGTGCCGCACTACGGCGGTGAGTCGATCTCATCGGGCAACCGGACGATCCACAACCCCGGGCCCGGCTATGCCCAGGTCATCTCCGCTCTGCTGAGCCACCACGTTCACCAGGTCGGCCTGGGGATGGCGGAAGCGGCCATGCCCGCGTTGCGCCGGCTGGCCGCGGGGAGCGACACCTACGCCCCCGACGGTGGCGTCGACTGCGACGGCAACGGCACCATCGACGTCGGAGGCGGCAAGCCCATGGCATGCCTGGTCCCCTCTGGAGGCAGCGTCACCGTGTCTGCCGGTACCGGCGGCGGAGGTGTGGGCGTCGGCGCCCCACAGGACAGCTCCGGACCTGGGGTGAGTGGTGCGGTCGTGGCCCTCGCGACGAGCATCCCCGACGTCAAGGCGGTTCGGCTCGAGGTGGTCAACGGTGCCGGCCGGGCCCGGCTGACGTCCGCACCGGTGCGCCGCATCAACCTGCGCACCGACAACGAGCTCGGCTACGAGCTGCAGCTGGCGTGCCCGCTCGGTCCGCCGTCCCGGCGGACGATCACGCTGCAGGCATCTCTGCCGACCAGGCCGCTGGCCTCGGGCGACGTGGAGCTCGCCTGTGGCGGCGTCGATGCCGCGGCCGCGGCCGCCGTACCGCCTGTGCGGGCTGTCGCGGAGGCCGCGCCGCCGCCGCCGGCGCCGCAGCCGGTCCCCAACCCGAACCCGAATCCCAACCCGAATCCGAACCCGAATCCCAACCCGAACCCGAACGCCGGGCTCGCCGACCAGACCGAGCAGAGCGGTCAGCTCGCGCTCGCCGGCGACGGAGAAGCGCCCCGGCCGGACGACGTGCTGGCCATGAGCGCCCCGGCCGAGTCCTTCGGGGCGAGCGCCGCCTTCGTGAGCGTCGCGTGCCTGATGTTCGTCGCGGCGGCGGCGCGCGCCCGCGCTCGCGTCATCGATCCAGCGCTCTGTCCGGACGGGTAGTTTTCGACGCGTGCGCCTTGTCATCGCGCGGTGCTCGGTCGACTACGCCGGCCGGCTGACCGCTCACCTGCCGGAAGCGATCCGGCTGCTGATGGTGAAGGCCGACGGCTCGGTCCTCGTGCACTCCGACACCGGCGGCTACAAGCCGCTGATGTGGATGACGCCGCCATGCTCGCTGCTCGTGCAGGGCGAGCTGTGGACCGTCACCAACAAGGCCGGCGAGCAGCTGCTCATCACCGTGCACGAGGTGCTCTCGGACGTCGCGCACGAGCTGGGCACCGACCCGGGGCTGGTGAAGGACGGGGTCGAGAAGCACCTGCAGGAGCTGCTTGCGGACAGGTGCGAGGTGCTCGGCGCGGGCTGGACGCTCGTCCAGCGCGAGTACTTCACCGACATCGGACCCGTCGACCTGCTCTGCCGCGACGAGGCGGGTGCGCATGTGCTCGTCGAGGTGAAGCGGCACGCCGAGATCGACGGCGTCGAGCAGCTGACGCGATACCTGCAGCGGGTGTCGACAGTGCTCGGCGACGTCAAGGGCGTGTTGGCCGCGCAGTCGTTCAAACCGCAGGCCAAGGTGCTCGCCGCCGATCGCGGCATCGTCTGCATCCAGCTCGACTACGACGAGTTGCGCGGCATGGCCGCCAACACCCCGACGCTGTTCTAACCGTCAATCTGCAGTGCCTCTTCGAGGTTGAGCAGCGTCAGCATCCGCACGACCATGGGTCGCGGCCGGCGGAGCGCCAGCGTCACGCCGGTCGCCGAGAGCTTGCGCCGCGTCTCGAGCAGCGCGCCCAGGCCGGTGACGTCGAGGAACTCCAGACCGGCGAGGTCGAGGACCAGCTTCTGGAGGACCGTGCCGTGGCCCAGCAGCGTGCGCACCCGCTCGCGGAGCAGGTCGGCCGTGGCCAGGTCGAGCTCGCCGGCCAGCCGCAGGACCGTCGTACCGCCGTCGGAGTCCACCGTGATGCGCAGCGGAGGTGTGTCGGGGGCGGCCACCCGACGCACGCTAGACCCGGCTGGTCTGCCGCGCCCGTTCGTCTGGGAGACTCGGCCCACCAGCAGCGTGGCGCGAGAGGACGACGGTGGCCCGGGAGTTCCGCAAGGTGGGAGTGATCGGTCTCGGCACGATGGGTGCCGGGATCGCCGAGGTGCTGGCCCGATCGGGCCTGGACGTGATCGGGGTCGAGAACGACGCCGCCGGCGTCGAGCGTGCGCAGAGCCACCTGGCGACGTCCACCAGCCGCGCCGTCAAGCGCGGCAAGCTCACCGAGGACGAGGTGGTCGCCCTTCTGGGCCGCATCACGATGGGCAGCGACCTGGCGGCCGTCGCGGACTGCGAGCTCGTCATCGAGGCCATCCCGGAGCGGATGGAGCTCAAGTGCGCGCTGTTCGCCGAGCTCGACAAGCTGCTCCCCGAGGACGCCGTGCTGGCGACGAACACGTCTGCGCTCTCGGTGACTGAGCTCGCGACCACGACCTCGCGGCCGTCGCGCGTGGTCGGTCTGCACTGGTTCAACCCCGCACCGGTCATGGACCTCGTCGAGGTGGTGCAGACCGTCGTGACCGACCCCTCCGTCGTCGAGGACGTCGAGGCGCTCGTCAGCAAGGTCGGGAAGACCGACGTCACCGCCGGCGACCGGGCCGGGTTCATCGCCAACGCCCTGCTGTTCGGCTACCTCAACAACGCCGTCCGGATGTACGAGTCGCGCTACGCGAGCCGTGAGGACATCGACGCCGCGATGCGCTTCGGCTGCGGCCACCCGATGGGGCCACTCGCGCTGCTCGACCTGATCGGCCTCGACTCGGCGTACGAGATCCTCGAGACCATGTACGCGCAGTCGCGCGACCATCGGCACGCACCCGCGCCGTTGCTCAAGCAGTACGTCACAGCCGGGCTGCTCGGTCGCAAGAGCGGACGCGGCATCTACACGTACGCCGGCGAGGCGAGCTCGGAGGTCGTGCCCGACGCGCTGACGCCGAGCGGCGCCGCGGTCGACGCCGCACCTCGCGCGGTCGGCAAGATCGGTGTCATCGGCACCGGCACCATGGCGACCGGCATCATCGAGGTCTGTGCCAAGAGCGGGTACGACGTCGTGTTCCGCGCCCGCGGCGAGGACAAGGTCGCCGGGGTGCGCAAGAAGGTGGAGGGGTCGCTCGACAAGGCGGTGCAGCGCGGCAAGCTCACCGAGGAGCTGCGCGGCGAGACGCTCTCGCGGATCACCGGGACGACCGAGCTCGACGACCTGCGCGACTGCGACCTGGTCATCGAGGCGGTGGTCGAGGACCTTGCCGTCAAGAAGGCGCTCTTCGGTGCGCTGGACGACGTGTTGAAGCCGGGCGCCGTGCTGGCCACGACCACGTCGAGCCTGCCGGTCATCGAGTGCGCGACCGCGACGAGCCGTCCGCAGGACGTCGTCGGCATGCACTGGTTCAACCCGGCCACGGTGATGAAGCTGGTCGAGGTCGTGCCGACCGTGACCACCGCGCCCGACGTCGTGGCGACGGTCCTCGAGGTGTGCGGCAAGACCAAGAAGCACCCGGTCCTCTGCGGCGACCGGGCCGGGTTCATCGTCAACGCGCTGCTGTTCCCCTACCTCAACGACGCGGTGAAGATGCTGGAGGCGCACTACGCGTCGATCGACGACATCGACTTCGCGATGACGAAGGGCTGCGGGCACCCGATGGGCCCGTTCGCGCTGATGGACGTCGTCGGCCTCGATGTCACGCTCGCGATCCAGCGCACGCTGTTCTACGAGTTCCGTGAGCCGGGGGATGTGCCGGCTCCGATGCTCGAGCACCTCGTCAAGGCGGGCTACCTCGGACGCAAGACGGGCCGCGGCTTCCGCGACTACGCCAAGAGCTAGTGCCACGAGGGTCGGGACGGTCAGCGAAACGAGCCGCGGCGCTCGAGGCACTGAAGTCCGGCGACGACGACGCGCTCCGGCCTCCGATCGGCGAGCACGTGGAGGACGGCTTCGTCGTACGGCAAGTGAGCGGTGCCAGCGGCAAGGCCTACCGATGCCCCGGCTGCGACCAGGAGGTGCGCCCGGCGACCCCGCACGTCGTCGCCTGGCCGGAGGGACGGGCCGACGACCGGCGGCACTGGCACACCGCCTGCTGGTCTGCGCGCGAGCGCCGCGGCGTGAAGGTGCAGCGCTCGAAGAACGCCCCCAGGTACGGCTGATGCAGGAGATCCGTGCCAACACCGTGTTGCCGGCGGAGCGCCGGCCGGTCACGCTGCACACCGCCGACGGTCTCGAGCTGGTGGGTGAGCTGTCCCTGCCACTGGGCCGACCGCCGGTTGCGACGCTGGTCTGCCTGCACCCGCTGCCCACGCAAGGCGGCTTCATGGACAGCCACCTGCTCAAGAAGGCGGCCTGGCGATTGCCGGCTCTCGCCGGTCTCGCCGTACTGCGCTTCAACACCCGGGGGACCAGCAGTCCGCACGGCACCAGTCAAGGCAGCTTCGACAGCGGGGAAGCCGAGCGGTACGACGTCGCCGCTGCCCTGGATCTCGCGGAGGCCGAGGATCTGCCGCAGATCTGGCTGCTGGGCTGGTCGTTCGGCACCGACCTCGCGCTGCGCTACGGCTGCGACCCGTCAGTGGTCGGCGCGATCCTCATCTCGCCACCCCTGCGGTTCAGCGGCCCGGACGACCTGCAGCGGTGGGCCGAGTCGGGGAAGCCGCTCGTCGCGATCGTGCCGGAGCTGGACGACTACCTGCAGCCGCCGGAGGCGCGCAGGCGCTTCGCCGTCGTCCCACAGGCCGAGGTCGTCGACGTGCCGCGTGCCAAGCACCTGTTCGTCGGCTTCACCGAGTCCGTGCTCGACGAGGTCGTGCGTCACACCGCACCGGCGGCGTATCCGCTGCCACGCGTCTACCAGGAGGGCTGACATGGAGCTGGCATACCGCGAGGCGGGATCCGGTCGGCCGCTCGTGCTGCTGCACGCATTTCCGCTGTCGGCGACGATGTGGCTCGAGCAGCGCGACGGCCTCGCGTCGGAGTGCAGGGTCATCACGCCAGACCAGCGCGGTTTCGGCGGGTCCGCGCTCGGCGAGGACCCGCCGTCCCTCGACACGGCGGCCGATGACATCGCCGAGCTGCTCGACCGGCTCGACCTCGATCAGGTCGTGCTCGGCGGCCTGTCGATGGGTGGCTACGTCGCGATGGCGCTGCTGCGCCGGCACCCCGACCGCATCTTTGCTCTCATCCTGGCCGACACGAAGGCAACCGCCGATCCCGAGGCCGGCAAGGCCAATCGCGAGCGCATCGCGGCAGCCGTCGAGAGCGACGAGACCTCGACCGTGCTCGTCGACGAGGTGCTGCCCGCCCTGCTCGGCAGCACGACGACTGCCAGCCGGCCGCTCATCTCGGGCCGGGTCCGCGGGCTCGTGCAGGCCGCCCCGGCCAGCGCCGTGGCGTGGGCGCAGCGCGCGATGGCCGGTCGGCCGGACTCGTTCGACACGCTGCGGGCGTTCGACCGGCCCGCGCTGGTGATCGTGGGGGAGGAGGACGTCCTGTCACCGCCGCCTGACGCGGAGGCGATGGCCGCCACGCTGCCCCATGGCCGGCTCGTGGTCATACCGGAAGCCGGCCACCTGACAGCCGTCGAGACGCCCGAGGCGTTCAACGCGCAGGTAGCCGGCTTCCTGGCTGCCCTGGACTGAGGGCCTGACTAGAGGGCAGAGGTACGCCGGCGGCCGGCCACGACCGCCAAGCCACCGGCGGTGAGCACCGCGAGGGCGAGCAGCAGCACCAGACCGAGCCCGAATCCGGTGAACGGCAGCGCCGAACCGCGCGCCGGCGCCGACGTGGTCGCCGCAGCCGCACCGGCCGTCGTGGCGGGTGCTGCGGCCGCACCGGCCGCACCCAGTGCTGCCACCCGCGAGCGCGTGGTCGCCGCGTTGCTGGCGCTCGTGGCCGCCCCGCTCATGCTGATGCTCTTGGTCGCGATGCTGCTCTGCGTCGCCGTCGCGGCGCCACCCGTCGTACCTGTCGTGCCGGCCGTCGTGGCCGGGCAGCTCAGCCAGAACACCTTGTGCTTCGCGCCACCAGGTGCGTTGTCGGCGTCGACAGACACCTTGACGTGCCAGCCCTGCTTGGCCTGCGGCTGGCCGACCAGACCGAGCTGGGACGCGGTGTAGGAGTAGACCGCGTCGACGTCCTTGCCGCCGCCCGCCGAGTCGTCGCTGAGCAGCACGTGGGTCTGCGTGAGCAGCGTCCCGAGCTTCGTCGGGGCCTGACCGACGAACGTGACGGTCCCGTACTGGTCGTCGTCGAAGCCGAACATCCGCAGCTGGAACGCGCAGCCCGGGTGCGGCCGGTTGGCGTTGCCACTGTCGGCCGGTGCCGGGTAGTCGATCTTGATCGTGCCGTTGTTGCCGGGCGGGTTGTGGCCGTCGGTCTGCCCGGCCGACCCGTGCTCGTCCCGCTTGCCGTGGTCGCCGCCGTTCCCGTGGTCGTCGTCGGCCAGCGCCGCCGACGGGACGACGAGGACCAGCGCGAGAGCGGCGGCACTGCTGCTGAACGCCAGCCGGGAGAGTCGACGAGACACGAGAACCTCCGTGAGGGGGCCGGCCGGGGTGCCGGTGCGGAGGGGATGTCGCCACATTTACAGACGGTGAAACCCGACATACCGGGTGTAACCATCCTTGAGTAAGGACTTTGTCACGGTGCAGCGACTACAGATCGCCTTCTCGGTGTGAAGGTCAGGCATCGTCCTGACGCGGGATGACGACCTCTTGCAGCACCAGCTGCACGGCGGCGGCGATCGGGATCGCCAGCAGCGCCCCGAGGACCCCAAGGAGCGATCCGCCGATCAGCACGGCCACGACGGTGGCGGCCGGACTGACGTCGACGGACTTCTTCATCACGCGGGGGTAGAGCAGGTAGTTCTCGAACTGCTGGTACGCCGCGTAGTAGACGCCGACGATGATGCCGGTCTTCGTCGAGACGAAGAACGACACCAAGGTCACGACGACCGCACCGATGGTCGCTCCGATCAGCGGGATGAGGTCGGTGATCGCGACCAGTATCGCGAGCGCGACCGGGTACGGCACGTGGAAGATGAGCAGCACGATGAACGTCGTGACACCGGCGCAGGCCGCGATGACGAGCGCGCCCGCGACGTAACTGCCGACGCGTTCCAGGATCTCGTCGGCGAGCAGCCCCACGCGCGCCCGTCGACTGCGAGGCACCGCGCGGTACGCCGCGGCCTTGATGTTGGGCAGGTTCGACAGGAAGTACAGCGTCAGGATGAGCACGGTCAACGTGCTGAAGAAGGCGCTGAACACGACCTTTCCGACGCCGAGCACGCCGCCGAACAGCTTTGTGCCGAGGTTCTCCGGGTGGCTGACGTACTGGCGGGCCTGGTTCAGGAAGTGGAAGCGGGCATCCAGGCTCGCGACCCGGTGGTTGTTCTGCAGGTCGTGCACGTACTCGGGCGCCTTGTTTATGAGCTGGCCGACCTGGTCGACGATCGGCGGCACGACGGCGAAGCCGAAGCCGACGAACACGAGCAGCACGCCGACGAGCACCGCGCCGACGGCCCGTCCGCGCGTCAGGCCGCGACTCTCCAGCGCCTCGACCGCGGGGTTCAGGCCGATCGCGAGGAACGCCGAGATCAGCAGCAGGATGAGCACCGAGCGCACCGCGATGACGGCCTGCATCAGCGCGTAGGCCAGTCCCACCCCGAGAGCGGCGGTGAACGCGACCCGGAACGGTGAGCGCCGGCTCAGTGGCCGCCCGGGCTTGCCGAAGGGGTTCTCCTCGTCGGCCTGTGCCTCGATCTTGCGGACCGCCGTGTCGAGCAGGGGGTCGTCCGGGTCGACGACGCTCGCCGCCTCCACGGCTGCCTCGCCGGCCTCGACGGCACCCTGGCGTGACGTCTCGGCCTTGCGGGCGGCGCCCTCCGCTCGTTCGGCCAGCCCCTCGAGCTCGCCGGAGCGCTCATCCAGCTCCTCGCGGACCTCTTCGTCGATGCGCTCTTCGAGCTCGTCGTCGCGCGGCCGCTTCCTAGGCACCGTTCTCGGTCCGCGCCTCGGCCGGGAGCTGGATCTCCTGGTCGGCGCGGGCCGGCGCGGAGAGCGGGCCGACGGCACCCGCGAGCGTGTCGCGCAGGCTCTGCAGCTGGGCCGCGATCGCATCCCGTTGGCGCGACAGGTCCTCGACCTGGCGCCTGGCCTCGGACGTCATCGACGCGGCCTCGAGCTGGCCGGCCTCGTGCATCCGGCGAAGCTCCTCCTGCGCCGCCTGCCGGGTCGCGACGGCTTCCTCCTCCGCCTGCGCGCGGATCGCGTCTGCCTCCTGCTGGGCCTGCTGCCGCTTCGCGTCGGCGTCCTCCGCGGCGGTGGCGATGTCGCGCTCCCGCCGGTCGAGCTCGGCCGTGCGCTTCGCCGTCTCCTGACCGGCCAGCACCTGCGCCTCGGCGATGATGCGCTCGGCCTCCTGCCTGGCGGCATCGCGCATCGCGGCGGCTTCCTCGTCGGCCAGGCGGAGCATCGCGGCGATCCGGTCGCCGACGACCGGCACGGGCTCGGGCCGCCCCTCCGCGCGCCGCTCGGCGTCGGCCAGCCGCTCGTGCATGTCGACGACCTGGCTCTCCAGCGCCGTCAGCCGTTGGGCGTCCTCGGCGTGCCGGGCGTCGGCGTCGTTGAGCGCCGCCTCCACGCGGTCCAGGTAGTCGTCAACCTGCCGCCGGTCGTAGCCGCGCAGCACGACGTCGAACCCGCTGGGCTGCTCGTCGTCGGAGAGGGGCACCAGCTGCTCGTCATCCATGGGGCTGTCCTACCACCGCGAGGCCCCGGACACCCGCAGGTGCACTCAGACGTTCCGGAACCGGTTGATGGCGTCGAGGTGCTTGGCGCGGAACTCCTCGGCCTCGGCCTGCACGCCGAGCCCCTCCTCGGGCGCCAGGCACAGCACACCGACCTTGCCCTGATGCAGGTTCTTGTGGACGTCGTACGCCGCGTCACCGGTCTGGTCGAGCCTGTAAGTCTTGGACAGCGTCGGGTGGATCTTTCCCTTGGCGATCAGGCGGTTGGCCTCCCACGACTCGCGGTAGTTGGCGAAGTGCGACGACACGATCCGCTTGAGGTTCATCCAGAGGTAGCGGTTGTCGTACTGGTGCATGTAGCCCGACGTCGACGCGCACGTCGTGATGACGCCGCCCTTGCGGGTGACGTAGACCGACGCGCCGAACGTCTCCCGGCCGGGGTGCTCGAAGACGATGTCGATGTCCTCGCCGCCGGTGAGCTCGCGGATGCGCTTGCCGAACCGCTGCCACTCCTTCGGGTCCTGGTTGTTCTCGTCCTTCCAGAACTTGTAGCCCTCGGCGCTGCGGTCGATGATCAGCTCGGCGCCCATCCGCCGTACGATCTCGGCCTTCTCCGGGGAGCTGACGACACAGACCGGCGTACCGCCGCCGTTGAGGACGTACTGCGTCGCGTAGGAACCGAGCCCGCCCGACGCGCCCCACACGAGGACGTTGTCGCCCTGCTTCATCTGGCCGGCGTTCTTGCTGACGAGCTGGCGATACGCCGTGGAGTTGACCAGGCCGGGGACGGCGGCCTCCTCCCACGTCAGGTGCGCGGGCTTCGGCATGAGCTGGTTGGCCTTGACCAGCGCGAGCTCGGCGAGGCCGCCGAAGTTGGTCTCGAAGCCCCAGATGCGCTGCTGCGGGTCCATCATCGAGTCGTCGTGGCCCTGGTGGTCCTCCAGCTCGACCGACAGGCAGTGCGCGACGACGACGTCGCCGGCCTTCCACTTGGTGACGCCTGGCCCGACGGCCAGCACGACGCCGGACAGGTCAGAGCCGACCACGTGGTACGGCAGGTCGTGCCGCTTGGTCAGGTCGGACAGCCGGCCGTAGCGCTCGAGGAAGCCGAAGGTGGACACCGGCTCGAAGATCGACGTCCAGACGGTGTTGAAGTTCACCGACGACGCCATGACCGCGACGATCGCCTCGCCGGGTCCGAGCTCGGGCGTCGCGACTTCATCGACGTGCAGGCTCTTGCGCGGGTCCTTGTCCCGGCTGGCCAGCCCTTCGAACATGCCCTGCTCGTCCTTGCGGACCACCACGCCGCGGTACGACTCCGGCACCGGGATCCCGGCCACCGCAGCGGTGTCGCCGGTCAGGATGGCGTCGAGGATCTCCTTCATCGGGGCCTTCCGGGAGAGGTCTGGGGAACTCCCGAATGCTACCGACGGGTAGCGGGCCGTCTCACCCGTGGTGGTGGACGACGCCGAGCCGGGCCAGCTGGGCGGGGGTCGCCTTGCCGTTCTGCCGGCACACGGCACGCATGATGTCCGACCAGCTGTCGACCACGTGCGCCTTGACGAGCCAGGAGGCGTTGATCTGCTGGGTCGTCGGCGCCTTCGCTGACTGGTCGAACTTCAGGATGTCGATGCCCGAGTGGTAGTCGATGCTCCACACGTAGTCGGTGCCGGGGATCCAGTAGGCCTGCGACGTCGAGCCACGCACCGGCTGGAAGTAGCCGACCTGACGGATCTTGCCCGTTCTCGGGTTGACCTTCAGGAACCGCGTGCCGTGCTCGTACCACGCGGCGGCGACGAGGATGGAGCCGTCCGCGGCGTCCTTCTGCGTGAACCAGTGGCCGGAGCAGCCGAGCTCGTTGACCGCCGGGTCGCCGTTGCTGTAGTCGCCGGTGACAGGGCGAAGTACGTCGAGCTGCTGCATCTGCACGCCGCGCTCGAAGCCGGCCATGCTCCAGGTGGAGAAGGCGCCGTTGCCACTGCCGCACGACGGCTCGAAGTTGGTCTCGCCCTCGCCGAGCAGCAGCTCGCCCGGTCGCAGCGGGCCGCCAAGCGACTCACCGGCAGCACGCGGCCGGTACTGCGCGGCATGCGTGCGGATGTTGTTGTGCTGGTACGCCGTGTTCTTGGTGATGGGGCCTGTCGTCAGCTTCTTGAGGTGAAGCGGGTCCGGGTTGAGCTTGAAGACGGTGAGCGGCTTGGTGTCCGCGATGAAGATGCCGGCGTCGTCGCCGTGGATCGCGTGCCCGCCGACACCGCCCATCTGCTCGCCCCACTCCTGGGCGCGCGGAAGCTCCACGGGGTTCTCACGGTCGCGGATGTCGTAGGTCTCGCCCTCGGCACCGAACAGGTAGGTGCAGTGGTAGTCGGCGCAGGCGACGGTGTGCGCGGCGCTGAGCACCATGCTGCCGACGATGTGCGGCAGGGCCGGGTCGCTGACGTCGAGCACGTGCAGGTAGAAGATCCCGTCGAACTCCGTCATGACCGCGGTGCGGCCGTCGCGGGAGACGGCGATGTCCTCGTTCTCCCAGTTGTACATGGGGAGGTGCCCGAGCAGGAGCGGCTGCGCGGGGTCGTCGGCGTTGTAGATCGACAGCCCGGCGGCACCGCTGACGTAGGCGAGGCGCTTGCCGTCGACGACCTGCACGCGCATGGACACCCCGACGCCCTCGAGCGGGATGGTGCCGACGTGGGTGACGTTGGCCGACTGGATCGCGGTGCCGGCGGTGGGCACGACCGGGGAGACGGGTACGGGCGGCGCTGCGACGGCGATCCCGGTGGCCAGGACGAGGGCGG
>JAWWOH010000092.1:0-15850 GCA_033851845.1 Actinomycetota bacterium | reverse complement strand
TGATGGTCGCGCCGACCTGGCTCTTGATGTCGTCGCCGACGATCGGAACGCCCGCGGCGCGGAACTTCTCGGCCCACTCCGGCGTGCCCGCGATGAAGACCGGCAGCGCGTTGACGAAGCCGACCTTGGCGTCGATGGCGCACTGCGCGTAGAACTTCGCGGCATCCTCCGATCCGACCGGCAGGTAGCAGACGAGGACGTCGACCTTGGCGTCCTTCAGGGCCTGCACGACGTCGACCGGCGTCTCGTCGGATTCGTCGATGGTCTCGCGGTAGTACTTGCCGAGGCCGTCGAGCGTGTGACCGCGCTGCACGACGACATCGGTCGGCGGGACGTCGGCGATCTTGATGGTGTTGTTCTCGCTCGCGAAGATCGCCTCGGAGAGGTCGCGACCGACCTTCTTGGCGTCGACGTCGAACGCGGCGACGAACTGGACGTCGCGGACGTGGTAGCCGCCCAGCTCGACGTGCATCAGCCCCGGAACGCGACCGTTCGGGTCGGCGTCGCGGTAGTACTCGACGCCCTGGACGAGTGACGCGGCGCAGTTACCGACGCCGACGATGGCAACGCGGATCGGCCGGCGGATCGGCGTAACGGTGGAACCCATGCGGGTGCTCCTCGAGTCTGGTGCGGGTCGGTTCACGAACGTGCGGTTTTCGGGCGGGACGGCGTACGACGGGCGGGTGCCTTGGAGCGCTCGGTCTCGATCAGCTCGGTGAGCCATCGGACCTCACGGTCGACGCTCTCCAGCCCGTGCTCCTGCAGCTGGAGGGTGTAGCTGTCGAGGCGCGCTCGGGTGCGGGCGAGCGTTGCCCGCACGCCCTCCCGCCGCTCCTCGAGGCGTGAGCGCCGGCCCTCGAGGATGCGCACGCGCACCTCGGGGTCGGTCTGGGCGAAGAAAGCGAAGTGGACGCCGAACGTCTCGTCCTCCCACGCGGAGGGGCCGGCTTCGGCGAGCAGCTCGGTGAGCTTCTCCTTGCCTTCGGCGGTGAGCTTGTAGACGACCTTGCCGCGGCGGCCGGTCAGCGCCGGGGCGTCGGCGACCACCTCGGCATTGCCCTCGTCCTCGGCGATCCAGCCCGCGTCGCGCATCCGCCGCAGCGTCGGGTAGAGCGAGCCGTAGGAGAACGCCCGGAAGGTGCCCAGCGTGGCCTTGAGGCGCTGCCGGAGCTCGTAGCCGTGCAGGGGTGACTCGTGCAGCAGACCGAGGACGGCGAGCTCTAGCATGCTGTTCGTCCCCTTTCGCAGCGGTTTCGGTGCCTCAGCTCGATGTATCGCGGCGATACATCGCGGTGTCAGGCGAAACAGTACGTCGGGACGGCGCCCGATGCAACAACCGGCGAACGTGACCTGAACCGCAGGGCGCGCACCCGGAACGTGACCGATCCGACCGCATGCGTGACCGGACCACGGGGGACGATGGGCCCGTGAACCGATGGCGTCGCATGACCTGGTGGCAGAAGACCCTCAGCGGAGTGGGGGTCTTCTTCGTGTTGCTGTTCCTGTTCGGGATGATCGGCTACCTGCTGACCGACCTGCCGAAGCCGGGCGGGACCAACCAGGCCAGCTCCATCCGCTACTCCGACGGCACCGAGATCGGCCGCGTCGGCGCCGAGAACCGCAAGCTGGTCTCGCTCAACGAGGTCTCCGACCCGGCGCAGAAGGCCGTCCTGGCCGCCGAGGACCGCGGCTTCTACAGCGAGCCCGGCATCAGCCCCCGCGGGATCTTCCGCGCCCTCGTCGCCAACCTGCGCGGCGGCGGGGTGCAGCAGGGCGGCTCGACCATCACGCAGCAGTACGCGAAGAACGCCTACCTGTCGCACCAGCGGACGTTCTCCCGCAAGGTGAAGGAGTTCTTCATCTCGCTGAAGCTCGCGCACAAGCTCTCGAAGGACCAGATCCTCGAGAACTACCTCAACACCATCTACTTCGGTCGTGGCGCCGCCGGCATCGAAGTGGCCTCGAACACGTACTTCAACAAGCACGCCAAGGACCTCACCGTCGCCGAGGGAGCGGTTCTCGCTGCCAGCATCCGGTCGCCGGCGGCGTACGACCCGACCCGGCACTCGACCCGGGCGAAGGACCGCTGGGACTACGTCCTCGACGGGATGGTCAAGAAGGGCTGGCTGACCAAGCAGGAGCGCGACGGGTTGACCTACCCGAACGTGCTGGAGCCGGGCAAGGGCGGCGGGGCGAAGACGAACGATCGCAGCGGGCCCAAGGGGTTCATCCTCGACCAGGTCGAGGAGGAGCTCGCGCAGCACGGCTTCACCGAGGACCGGCTGGCGCAGGGCGGCTACGTCGTGCAGACCACGATCCGCAAGCAGGCGCAGGACGCCGCCGTCGAGGCGATGAAGGTCATCCCGGATGCGGCGCCGGGGGACAAGGCCGCCGTCGTCGGGGCGCTCGTCGCGATCCATCCCGGCACCGGCGAGGTCTACGCGTACTACGGCGGCCGGGACGGCAACAAGGGCTTCGACTACGCCTCGAGCGGCAAGGGCGTGCAGCCCGGCTCGTCGTTCAAGCCGTACACGCTGGCCGCTGCCCTCGACCAGGGCATCGGTCTCGGCACGATGGTCGACGGGTCGAGTCCGCAGAAGTTCGGCGACCAGCTGGTCCACAACGACGAGGGCGATCCGCCGATGGGCCGTATCGACCTCGTCAAGGCGACTGAGCTGTCGGTCAACACGGCGTACTACAACCTGGCCAAGAAGGTGGGCGTCGACAACATCGCCGACCTCGCCCATCGCGCGGGCATCCCCGATGGCGACTCGCTTCGCGACGAGAAGGGTGGCGGCCGCGGGCTCGGCATCACGCTCGGCATCTACCCGGTGCATGTCATCGACCAGGCCAACGGCTACGCCACGTTCGCCAACAAGGGCGTTGCCGCCAAGCCGTTCTTCGTGAAGTCGGTCCGCGACCGTGACCGCAACGTCGTGTACGGCGTCAAGCAGGTCAATAGCCGGGCGTTCGGCGAGGACGTCGCCGCCGATGCGACGTACGCGATGCAACAGGTCGTGAAGAGCGGCACCGGAACGCGGGCGCAGCTCGCCGGTCGGCCGGCTGCCGGCAAGACCGGGACGACGTCGAACAACACGAACGCGTGGTTCTGCGGCTTCACCCCGCAGCTGGCTGCAGTCACCTGGATCGGACGGGCTGACGGCAGCCCGCTCAAGGGCGTCCTCGGCAGCACCCGCGGCGTCTACGGAGGCACCGTGCCGGCCGGCATCTGGAAGTCGTTCATGGAGGGCGCCCTGCAGGGCCAGGACGTGCTGCAGTTCCCGCCGCGGGCGAACGTCGGTCGCAACGCGTCGATCAACGGCGGATCGTCCCGGCCGCGGTCGCCGGAGTCGACGTCGCCGGCGCCCTCGCCGACCGACCTGTTCAGCCCGCTGCCGACCGAGGCCCCGCCGCCGTCGGACCAGCCGCCGCCGTCTCCGGCGCCGCCGCCGTCGGACCAGCCGCCGCCGTCCGACTCACCACCGGCGTCGCAGGCACCCCCACCGTCGCCGGCAGCCAGCCCGGCCGCGGCGTCACCGGGTCCGTAGTGGGTCACCACCCAGGTCGGGCATGGGGGACGATCGGCGCGTGACCGTCGTCTCGACCCCTCCCTCGGCCGCCTCGTCCGACCACGTTCTTCCGTCGTCGGACGACCCCGTCGTCGCCGGTGCCGTCACCGTCGTCGGCGGGCCGCCGGGGGTGCACGCGCGGGTCGGGGCTCGCCGCTTCTGGACGCCGGTGCGCGTGATCGTCGCGCTGACGCTCGTCACCTGCACGCTCGGCTTCCTGCAGAAGGCGCCGTGCCGCACCCACCCCTGGGCGAACGAGTACCAGTACACCCGGCTCTGCTACACGGACGTCTTCGCCCTGTACGGCGCCGAAGGCCTGTCCCAGGGACAGCGGCCCTACCTCGACCACCCGGTCGAGTACCCCGTGGTGATGGGCGCGGCCATGGAGGTCGTCGCCAAGGTCGTGAAGGTGTTCGACGAGCCGCAGCGCAACAAGCGCTTCTACGACCTCACCTGGGTCCTGCTGACGGCCTGCGCGGCCGTGGCGGCCGTGACGACCGCACGGCTCGCCGGTCGGCGGCCGTGGGATGCCGCCATGCTCGCGCTTGCGCCCGGACTGGCGCTGCACGGCACGACCAACTGGGACCTCATCGCCGTCGCCCTGGCCGGTGGCGGCATGCTCGCCTGGGCCAGACGCCGGCCGGCGCTGGCCGGCTTGCTGCTCGGCCTCGCCACCGCGGCGAAGCTCTACCCGATCCTGTTCCTGGTTCCGCTCGCCCTGCTGTGCTTCCGCGGCCGTCGAATGCGGGCGTTCTTCGTCACCGCGGGTGCGACGGTGCTCGCCGCGGTGGCGGTGACGGTGCCGGTCTACGTCGCCAGCCCGTACTTCGACTCCGGCGGCACGGGCGAGAAGGTCGCCGAGAGCCCCTGGCACCGCTTCGGCGAGGACGGCCTGTCCGCGCTCAAGCCGCAGGTCATCAGCACGAGGCTCGACGGCACGCCCGTGAAGGGCGACAACGCCGTCTACCGGTTCTTCGACCTCAACCAGACCCGGGGCGCCGACTGGGACTCGCTGTGGTTCGCGCTGCAGACCGAGCGCGGCGTCGCGCTCGACCCCGACCTGAAGCCCGGTGCGGCGCCACACAACCTGAACACCGGCGTCGCTGTCTCGTTCCTGGTGCTGCTCGGTGGCATCGGCTTGCTGGCCGTGAAGGCGAAGCGCAGACCCCGGCTTCCGCAGCTGCTTTTCCTCACGATGGTGGCGTTCCTGGTCACGAACAAGGTGTTCAGCCCGCAGTACGCGGTCTGGCTGCTGCCGCTGGCGGTGCTCGCCCGGCCGAGGTGGAAGCCGTTCCTGTTGTGGCAGGCGGCGGAGATCCTCGTGCTCTTCACGCGGTTCTACTACTTCCTGTCCTTGGACGGGTCCGGGCACGGCGTTCGGATCGGGTGGTTCCTGACCGCAGTGATGCTGCGCGACGCCGTGCTGCTCGGCTATGCCGGACTCGTCGTCCGCGACATCCTGCGACCTGAGCACGACGTCGTACGACGAAGTGCGGACGACGACCCGGCCGGCGGCGTCCTGGCCGGGGCACCCGACCGGCAGCGAGCGGTGCTCGTGCCGGCTTAGCCGCCCAGGTCGAACACGACCACGGCACCGTCGTCGCGCCGGCTGATGCCGAGCCCGTCGACCGGCTTGTCGGCCGCGGCTGCCCACGGTGTCCCCGGGATGCGGTCGCGATGCACGACGACCGTGCGGAACCCCTCGCCGCGCAGCAAGGCGATCGACCCGGCGTCCGGGAACGCGGCGGTCTGCTGGCGAAGCAGCTCCAGCGCCTTCGGCGTGTAGGACGCGCTGCCGTTCGCAACCTTCGGGAAGCCGTCGGTGGACCAGAGCATGTACGGCGTGTCGTTGAGGCTGTCGCTCGGCAGGTGGAGCTGCGGGCCGGGCAGATCGTGCAGCGCCACGGGTTCGACCGGGACGGGCAGCACCGCCAGGCGCGGTGCGCCCTCGAACCCGACGAGCAGGGCGAGCACCGCCACGCCGGCGACCGCCACCTGCGCCGGCACCAGCGCACGGGCGTCGGCGGTGGGGCGACGCGCGAGTGCGTCGAACAGTCGCTCGGCCCCCATGCCGGCGAGCACCGCGAGGCCGAGTGACCACAGGAACGCCAACCGGCCGGTGGTGCGGATGCCCTGCCAGCCCGGTGCGTGATCGAGCAGCGGTGCGTACAGCCGCCCGCCCCACAGCCGCAGTCCGAACGACAGCAGCACCGTCGCGGTGGTGCCGATGGCGAGTCCGACCCGCAGGCCCCGCGTCGCACCGCGCCAGGTGAGGCCCCCCACCGCGAGCAGCACGACCGTCAGGCCGGGGAAGAGGGCCTGCTCGGGAGCCCACGGGAGCTTGTCCCGAACGGACTTCGTGGCCTGCCTCCACAGCCGGTTGTCGTCAGCGGCCGCGAGCACGCTGCTCGGCGGCGCGGAGAAGAACTGCACCTGCGCCCGGTCGCGCAGCGCAGTCGGGTCACGGGCGACGATGTCGGCGTACGGGCGGACCATGAACGCGGTGACCGCGAGGTACAGCACTCCGCCGATCGCCGTGGAGACGACCAGCCAGCGCGGCAGCCGGGGCCGACCGTGCCGGAGCCAGGCAACCGCGCACAGCGCGGCGAGCACAGCGAGCAGGTACGCGAACCAGATGCCGAGTGCGAAGCCGATCGTCATCTGCCATGCGGCTGCAGCCCAGCCGGCGACGACCTGGCGTGGGCGGCACCGGCGGTATCCGCTCAGCAGCAGGAACAGCGTCAGCGCCACGCCCGCGGTCGACAGCACGTTGAGGTGGCCGTTGTGGGTCATCTTCCACGGCGCCCAGGCATACCCGAACGCACAGACCGCGGCAGCGGCAGGACGGCAGCCGAGCTCGCGGGCGAGCAGCCCGGCCGACATGAATGCGAGGGCGTAGGACAGCAGGAAGACCAGGTCGTAGCGGGCCACGGCGGCGACGGGTCCGGCCCCGATCCAGCCGGCCGGGAACCAGCCGAGCAGGCTGTCGGAGTAGGCGTAGCTGGACGTGCCGGGCCAGAAGATGTTGCCCTGGAACAGGTGCAGCGGTGCGTGCAGCAGCGCATGACCTCCCCACGCCAGGAACCAGGCCTGCCCGAGCGGATCGCCGAGATCCTGCGGGATGTGCGTGCGCAGGTGCAGGACGAGCGGCCACGTCATCACGCCGGCGACGACCGCCCCGGCAAGCAGCCAGCCGGCCCACTCGAGCCGGCCGCGAGGAGCAGGCGGTGTGCCGAGGGGCAGGCGCGGATGCGCCTCCAGGTCTTCCCCGGTTTCGTCGCTGGGCACGTGCGGAGCCTAGGGGTGGGCCCCGCGCAGAACCCGCCAGAACGTCGGCTCGACGACGCGCACCTCGACGGTGCCGGCGGGAAGCTGAACGAACAGGCGGGGGTCGCGGTCGTTGCGGATCGGACGCTCGGGCCGGCCGTTGATCCAGACCCGCGTGTAGCTGCTGTAGGTCACCGGCAGCGGCTCGATGCCGCTCTGCGAGCAGGATGCCTGGAACCGACGTTCCAGGCCCTCGAACCTCGCGTCGACGGGGTGCAGCCCGCACGCGTATCCGGCTGACCGGAGTTGGCTGTAGAGGGCCATCAGCTCACCGCCGGTCAGGTCGCGGTCGTCGCCGGGCGCCCGGGTGCGCGGGGTGTACTCGCCCGACTCGTAGAACTCATCGCTGGTGCTGGTCAGCGTCGCCAGCCGCGGCAGCCGGTCCTTGTCGGCGGCCGGTGACACCAGCAGGTACGCCGCCAACCACACGCAGGCGCCGACCGCCCACCACCGTGACGATCGGGCCGGTTCGGAGGCACCGTCTCGTGCGCCGTACAGCAGCGTGATCGCGAGCAGCAGCAGCGGGGTGATCAGCGTCAGCATCCGCCAGGGGAACTGGATCTGCGGCAGCAGCGGCAGTGCGTCGTACGTGCCCTGGGAGACGCGCAGCTGCAGGAACGCGTACCCGGCCAGCAGGACGAGGACGAGCGTCGTCGCGTCGCGTGGCCGACGCGCCTGTCGCCGCCAGGCGTGACGCGCGGCGGTTGTCGCGACAAGTACGCCGAGGGCCACCCAGCTGACCACGTTGAGCTGCACGGTGTAGCCGCCACCGCTGGTCAGCCACTTGTAGTCGCGGTCCAGCAGGTAGTCGTGCGCGTCCCGGAACCCGCCCGCGATGGTGAAGTCCTGGGTGATCTTCGTCGTGGGGTCGAAGTCTCTGTTCATCCGCAGCTGCATCAGCAGCGCGGGCGCGATCAGTGCGGCCGTCGCGAGCGCGCTCAGGGCCGGTCGCGCCAGCAGTGCGAGCCGGAGTCCGTCGGCGCGTGCACAGGCGACGAGGTACAGAACGAAGGCGAGCAGCGGCACGGGCACCGCAACCAGCGCGATGGCGTTGTGCGCGTAGAACAGCAGCGTGAAGATGGCGACGATCGACCACGAGAACTCGCGTTGCACGACCAGCTTCAGCGACCACCAGATCAGCCACGGCACCAGCATCATCGCGGAGAACTCCGCGCCTGCGCCGCGCACGAGCCAGTCGGTGTAGGCGTAGTTGGACAGCAGCAGTGCGGCTGGGATGACGAACCGCAGTGCGCGGCTGTCGCTGACGACGGCAACCGCCGCGCGCATCCCCAGCGCGCCGACCACCATGAACGCCGCGAGGCTGAGCACGGTGGCGCTCTTCAGATCGTCGGTCAGCAGGAACAACGCGCCCGCGAGGGAGTAGTACAACCGCTGGTAGTACGCCGGCATCGGCGTACCGAGATTGAAGGCGTCGCTGCCGGACCACACCGGGAACAGGTCGCCCTGCGAGAAGTGCGCCGCGAACACCTGGGTCCGAAAGAACATCTTCGCGCCGTCGTGGTTCGCCGGCCAACCCGCGGCATGCAGCACCGGCCGCATGCACACGAGCACGACGACGATCGTGAAGGCCAGGAAGGCAAGCAGCTCGCGGTGCGATGTCATCCTCGACATCCATCGGCGGGCCCGGAACGCCGCCCCAGGCTTCGCCGCTGGCACCCGGCGACCGTACCCGCCTAGGCTCGCCGGCATGGCGCTGACGGCCGTGGTGCCCGGCCGGGACGTCGCGCCGGGTCGCCGGATCACGTCGCTGTGGCGAGGGCCGATCGGCTACTGCATCCGCGTGTTCGTCGTCGTACGCCTCTCGCTGTTCGCGCTCGGCCTGTTGGCGGTCGGGCTGTTCACACCCGGCGGGACGCCCGGCGGCATCCCCGGGATGGCCGAGGCGCCGCTTGACGGCGGCTGGAACCAGGCGATCACGGCGTGGCAGCGGGCCGACGCGTTGTGGTACCTGCGCATCGCAGCGTCCGGGTACCGCGCCGACGACCTCAGCGCCGCCTTCTTCCCGCTCTACCCGCTGCTGACCAGGGTCGTCGGCCTGGCGACAGGCCGGCACTGGTTGCTCGCGGCTTATCTGGTGTCGAACGCCGCGGCCCTGGTGGCGCTCGTCCTGCTGCACCGCCTCACATCGCTCGAGCTGTCCGAGGCCCACGCCCGTCGCGTCGTGGTCTACGTGTGTGTCTTCCCGACCGGCTTCTTCCTGTTCGCGCCGTACACCGAGTCGCTGTTCCTCGCCTTGTCGATCGGCGCGCTCTATGCCGCGCGTCGGCACCGCTGGGCAGCAGCGGCGGTGCTCGCCGCCCTCGCCGCCGCTACTCGAAGCCCGGGGATCCTGCTGGTGCCGGCGCTGGCCGTCGAGGCAGTCCTTCAGGCCAGGGCCGATCCACCGGAGTGGCGGCAGCTCCCCTGGCGGCTGTTGGCGGCTGCCTCGGGCGCGCTCGGTCTGATCGCCTACCTGGGCTACTGGCAGCGGTACGGCGGCTCCTGGCGCGTCCCGCTCGACGTGCAGAAGTCCGGCTGGGACAAGCAGCTGTCCACGCCGTGGGGCGCGGTATGGGGTGGGGTGCGGCGCGGCCTGCAAGCCGTCGGCGGCTATCCGGGGTCGTACTTCGTCGTCGACGTGCTGGTCGTTGCGGTCGTCCTGGCCGCCGGTGTGTGGGTGGCGATGCGCATGCGCCCGACGTACGGCGTGTACCTGTGGGCCAGTGTGCTGTTCCCGCTTCTCTTCACCTGGCCGGACCGGCCGCTGCTGTCGGTGCCGCGGATCTACCTCGTCGTGTTCCCGGTGTACTGGGCGCTGTCGCGGCTGGCGGAGCGATGGCGGTTGCACAACGCAGTGGTCGGTGTGTCGGCCGGCTTCATGGCGCTGCTCGCCGCTGCCTTCGTCGGTCGCTACCCGCTGTTCTAGGCTTGGCGCCTCCCCCCTACCTGCCTGAGGCCCGTTTCCCGTGTGGTCGATCGTCGTGCCGATGTACCAGGAGGAGAGCCGCATCGTCGGCACGATCGGACAGCTCGCGGCCAGCTCCCTGAACACCGCCGACAACGAGTTCGTCTTCGTCGACGACGGCAGCACTGACCGCACGGTGGAGGTGCTCGAGAAGGCGCTCGCGGAGACGCCGCTCGGGGCCAGCGTCATCCGACTGCCGCGCAACCTCGGGAAGGGTGCTGCCGTGCAGGCCGGCATGCTGGCCGCTCGCGGCGAGGTCATCGCCTACGTGGATGCCGACCTGTCGTCCCCGCCGGCGGCGATCGAGCAGTGCTGCCGCGCGGTGGAGTCCGGGATCAACGTGGTGGTGGCTTCCCGCGGTCATGCCGGCAGCAACCTGGTCGTGCGCCAGCCGGGGTCACGAGAGGCGGCGGGCAAGCTGTTCAACCGGCTGCTGCGGCTGATGGGCCTGACGACGCTGCCGGACACGCAGTGCGGGTTGAAGGCGTTCGACCGGGACACGGCCCGCGCCGTCTTCGCCGAGCTGTCGGTCCGCCGGTTCGCCTTCGACGTCGAGGTGCTGATGCGGGCGGCGCGCCGGGGCGCGACGATCGAGGCGATCCCGACCGAGTGGGCGCACCGGGACGAGAGCCGGGTCGCTCCGCTCAGTGATGGCGCGCGGATGTTCTGGGACGCGCTGCGGCTGGCGGCGGCGTCGCGTCGTCCGCTCTCCCCGGTGACGACAGCCCCGAGCAGCATGTCCTCGGCGACGTTCGACGTGATGCATCGCGTCGAGCGCGAGCACTGGTGGTTCACCGCCAAGCGCGAGCTGGTGCGAGAGTCGATCGGCGCGTCGTCCGGCGTCGCCGTCGACGTCGGCTGCGGGACCGGCGCGGTGCTGCAGGACATGGCGGGGCTGGGTTTCTCGCCGGTGCTGGGCACCGACCTCGATGCGCATGCACTCAGGCTGGTGGCGACCGACATCGACGAGGGCGTCGGGCTGGCGCGGGCCGTCGCCGAGGCGTTGCCGCTGCGCTCGGAGTCGGTCGACGTGCTGTGCAGCCTCGATGTCGTCGAGCACCTCGACGACGACGTGCGGGCCCTGCGCGAGTACCTGCGGGTGCTGCGGCCGGCCGGCCAGCTCGTCTTGACTGTTCCTGCCTACCGCTGGGCGTGGAGCTCACACGACGTCGAGCTCGGTCACCGGCGTCGCTACACCCGACCGCAGCTCGAGGGAGTCGCCGCGGCGGCAGGCTTCGACGTCGTGTCGAGTCGCTACTTCGACTCGTGGCTGGTGCCGATCGCACTGCTCCTGCGCAAGACGCCGCTGCGCGCGCTCATCGCCGACAAGCAGGTCGAGACCGTGAGCATGGGCGGGCCGCTGCAGAACACCCTCGGCCACTTGCTGTCCGCGATCGACCGCCGCGTCGTGCTGCCCTTCGGGCTGTCGATCCTGCTGGTGGCCCGCCGTCCTTCCGGTTAGACGCCGACCTTCGGTCGCGTCTCCTCGACGGCCGGCTGCTCGGGCGCCTTGGCATTGCGGGCCGCCCAGCTCGTGCCGGCGCCGATGCAGAGCAGAGCGATGACGGCGAGCAGGCCCACGACGGCGTACGCGATGGTCCAGAGGTACGACGGCACGCCGCGCTTCTGCTCGCGCTGGAGCAGCTTCTTGTCCAGCATGAAGTCGCGCGAGAAGGACGCCGTTGCAGGGATCTCCCTGGCCGGGATGGCGTTGTCCTCCGGGAGGTAGATCGGCACGGCGATGACGTCCGAGCCGCGCTGTAGCCGCAGCGTTGTCTTCCACGAGTCGTGCACCGGGAGGGGCTTGGTCGTCGTCCACGTGCCCGGGCCGGTCTTGCGGAGCCGGTCCACGACGAGGCCGCCGCCCTGCCAGGACGTCGCGGTGAACCACGTTGCCTGGTCGGCCGCGTCCGCCGGGGTCAGCGTGATCGTTGCCTGCACGGTGCGGTTCGGTGCGGCAGCGACGTCCCTCAGGGTCACGTCGGCCCGGCCGGGAGTCCCGGTCGTGATCGGCAGGCTGATGGCCAGGCAGGTGATGACCGCGGCGAAGCCCGCCAGCGGCAGCCACCGCGTCGCCGTCCCTACCGTCTCCTGCGGCTCGCCCGCGGTGCGGTTGAGGCTGGTGCCGAACCAGGCGCCGACGATGCCGCCGCCGATCGCAGTGACAAGGCCGAGGATCGCCGCCTCCGGCCACAGCGTCGACGGCCAGGGCAGCACCGCCCACACGTGCGACCAGCCCCACTCGGCGGCGAGCCCTGCCGTGCCGACGGCGATGCCGGCGAGTGCGCCGAAGCGCCACGACTTCCGGGTCCCGATCAGGAGCGCGACCAGCTCGACGAGGACGGCCTCGGCGGCGTACAGGGGGAAGTGCGGAACGGTGCGGCCGAGCGGCACCGCAACCAGCAGCGTGATCGTCCCGCGGATGACGAGGAAGGACAGCCAGGCGAAGAGCGCGCCGCCCTTTCCGAGCCGCACGCGGGCGGTGACGAGGGCGATCGAGGCGGCCGCCATCACCATCACGGGCTCGAGGACGAAGCGGAACTGAGGAACGCCGAAGTCGAACTCCGCCTGGAACGTCGACAGGCCCACGAGGAACCCGCCGGCGACCGCGTACTCACCGAGCTTCACCCACGTCGAGCGGGTGCCCGTGACCTGAATGCCCTCCATCAGCATCAGCCAGCCGCCGAGGGTCGACAGCGAGGCGCCGCCGATGAGCATCAGGTGCGTCGGACCGAACAGCGTGACGTCCTGACCGAACAGGCGGTGCCAGACGTCGTCGAGCGGGAAGCCCATCAGCGAGAACGTGCCGCAGCCCAGGAGCAGCGCCGAGCCGATCGGGATGCGCCAGTAGCGGGTCAGCTTGATCGTGCCGCCGGCCAGCGGGTCGCGGGCGAGGGCCATCGCGATCGCGCCGCACGACCAGACGCCGGCGAGGCCGAACAGGATGAACCAGTGCGCCGGGTTGGCCAGCGGTCCGGGGTCGCGGCCCTTGTCGATGTGGATGCTGATGTCCCAGTACATGCCGAACAGGGCCACCAGCAGCGCGAGGCGCAGCGCTTGCAGCGGCAGCGACGCCCAGATGGGGAACCGCACGGCGTCGGCCATCCGCTGCGCCATCGCGGTGAAGCCGCGTTCCTTACCGGCGCGCTGACGGCGTACGTACCAGGCGACGCCGCCGAGGACGACGCCGAAGACGACCGTCGCCTCGATGATCTGGGTCAGCTCGGCGCCGCCGGCAGGGGCGGAGTCGATGGCCAGGAGCGTGAGCGGCTGCATGCGACGTCCCTTCGAAGGGAATGTGACAGTCTCGATGTAACATGGCGGATGTCAAGAGACTTGGCAAGAGGAGTACCCCGTGACGAGCGCCACGCAACCCGGGATGACGATCGACGCCCTCGCCGCGCGGGTGGGCATGACGGTGCGCAACGTGCGGGCGTACGCCGGCCGCGGGCTCCTGCCGCCGCCCCGGCTGCGCGGCCGGACCGGGCTGTACGACGAGGAGCACCTGGCCCGGCTGACCCTCATCCAGTCGATGCAGGCCGAGGGCTACACGCTCGCGGCCATCGAGCGGGTGCTGGCGCACGTGCCGGCCGGTGTGACCGCGGCCGGCCTCGAGCTGCATCGGGCGCTGCTGACGCCCTGGCTGCCAGAGGAGCCCGAGGTGCTGGAGCGGTCGGCGCTCGAGTCGCGAGCCGGCGGGTTGCCGGTCGACGAGGAGCTGCTCGATCGCCTCGTCGAGCTCGGCCTCGTCGTCGTGCAGCCAGACGGTCGGCTGCAGGTGCTCAGCCCGACCCTGCTGCGCGCGGGTCTGCAGGTGATCGCGCTCGGGATCCCACCGGAGAAGGCCGTCGCCGCCCAGCTCGCGGTGGGGCGGCACGCAGCTGAGGTGGCCCGCATCTACGTCGAGCTGTTTCGAGACACGGTGTGGCGCGCGTTCGACGAGGCCGGTCAGCCGGCTGACCAGTGGCCGCGGGTGCAGCGCGCAGTCGAGCGGGTGCAGCCGGTGGCGTCGCAGGCCCTGCTGGCGTCGTTCCGCATCGTGATGGCCGAGGCCGTCGACGCCGCCCTCGGCGAGCTCCTCACCCCCACCCCCTCCGTTACGTCCGACTGACTGGTCGCCTGCGCGACCAGTCAGTCGGACGCAAGCGGGGTTACTTGGGGAGGTGCTCCCTGAGGAAGGCGATGTCGGCGGCCTGGCCCTCGGCGCCGCCGGGGGTCTCGCAGACGACGGGTGCGCCGGCCGACGCGACCACGGCGACCAGCAGGTCGGGGTCGATCTGACCGCTGCCGAAGTTGGCATGCCGGTCGGCGCCGGAGTCGAAGGCGTCGCGCGAGTCGTTGCAGTGCACCAGGTCGATGCGACCGGTGATCGCTTTCACCCGGTCGACGATGTCGAGCAGCTCCTCTCCGCCTGCGTGCGCGTGGCAGGTGTCCAGGCAGAAGCCGACGCCGTCGTACTCACCGACCGCGTCCCACAGCCGGGCGAGCGCGTCGAAGCGACGGGCCAGTGCGTTGTCGCCGCCGGCGGTGTTCTCGATGAGGATCGGTAGCGGGTTGGTCATCCGCTCGAAGGTCTTGACCCAGTTGTCGATCCCCATCGCGAGGTCGTCGCCCTTGCTGACATGACCGCCGTGCACGATCAGCGCCTTCGCGCCGATGCCGGCCGCCGCCTCCGCGTGCTGCGCCAGGATCTTGCGGCTCGGGATGCGGATCTTGTTGTTGCCGGACGCGACGTTCACGATGTACGGCGCGTGCACGTAGAGGTCCAGTCCGCTCGTGTCACCGAGATCGGGTACGACGGGGGCCTTCCAGTCCTGCGGGTTGCCGAGGAAGAACTGGACGAGGTCCGCCTGGCGGGCCTTGGCCTCCGAGACGGGGTCGGCCTGTCCGACGTGTGCGCCGATGCTCACCATGGTTCGACCGTACGGCCCGTGCCGACCGGTGCGACCATGGGTAGGTGTCCGTCGTGATCCGCCGCGCCTCGCCGTACGCCCTCCTGGGGGTGCTGCTGGCGCTCGCCCTCACGCCGCTGCTCGGAGTGTCGCCGGCGTACGCGGCGAGGACCATCACGATCAGCCTCACCGCCGACGGCCCGAAGCCGGCGAGCGTCACCGCGGCGATCGGCGACACGATCCACTTCCGCAACGACGACGCGACCTTCGTGCACGACGTCGGGGCGGCGAGCAACAACTGGCCGACACCGAACTTCGACTCCGGGCCGATGCCCCCCGGCGCGACCTACAACGCCGGCAAGCTGACCAAGGCAGGCACCTACCTCTACGAGGGCAAGAACCTCGACAGCTTCAGCGGCAAGGTCGTCGTCCCGTCGGCCGCGACTCCCGCGCCGGCCACGAGTCCCACCGCGAAACCCCGCCCTTCGACGTCCGCGGCGCCGCAGCGATCCGCCGCCGCCTCACCCTCGCCGACAGGTGGCACCGGCGACCTCGGCCCGCCGCCGCTGGCCGGTGGTGTCATCCCGCCTCCCTCCCCGCCGGCCGGAACCGGCCCGGCGCCCAACGTCGCGCCGACGCTGGCCGGCGAGGAGGTCCCCACCGCCGAACCGAGCGGCGACCCGGCGGTCGCCGTCGGCCACGGGCGCCTGCCCGAGCCGCCGACGGGGCGCAAGTACGGGCTCCCGGCCGCGCTCGCCGCTGTCGCCGTCGCCGGCGTCGTGTCGCTGCTGATGAGACTGCTGCTCGCGCACCCCGCGGCCCGCGGCGCGAAGCAGCCCCGCGGCAACCTGACGGTGACGATCGACTGAGAGGTGTTTGCGGTGCAGCAGAGCTTGGAGCGCCGCTGAGGTAGCCTCGGCCAGGTTTGCTGACGCGAACACCCTCCTGCCACGGATCGTCCGTGGCCGCATAGTCCACAGGAGGAGGTGGGTCTGTTGCGTCACTACGAGCTCATGGTCATCCTCGATCCAGATCTCGAGGAGCGGACCATCGCTCCCTCGCTCGACACGTTCCTCAACGTCGTCCGCAACGGCGGC
>JAWWOH010000087.1:0-5356 GCA_033851845.1 Actinomycetota bacterium | reverse complement strand
AGGCCAGCGTGATCTCGTGCGCCGGCAGGCCGAGCTCGTAGAGCAGGCTGCGGACGAAGTTCACGTCCCACGCCTGCTCGAGACCCGGAAGCCACGGGTCGACCGGGTAGTGCCAGACCGCGACGCTGCTTCCTGCGGCGTCGACCATGGTCGCCCCGGCCGGTGCCTCGCCTCTACCGAGTGAGGCTGCGAGTGTTTCCTCCCTGGTGCCGTCGGGCCACTCGACTCGGGCGAGATACCGGACACCGAGCCTCCTCCCGGGGACGTAATCGACGAAGGTCGGGGTGGCCGCCTGGATCCGGCCCCGCCGGTGCGCGACGGCGGCTGCGAGAACGGCGTCGGCTTCGGCGCCGAGCAGGCGCTCTACGGCCGGCAGGTCGGCGTCGCTGATCATGCCCCGGGTGTGTCGCCCATCGGGTGGCGAGCGTATCGGCGCGGCGCCGCCGCGATTGGCGGGATCTCGTCCAGACGGGCTCAAGCGCTGCGTTGCCCGGCCGATCACAGGGGCCGGTCCGGACGATCCGAGGAGCCGCGTGGGGAAGCAGAGTCATCGTCAGCTGGTCGCGTATCTACCGCTCGTGCTCGGGGCGACGTTCCTCGTCGCCGCCTACCCGGTTCTGCTCGTCTGGTGGCTGCGCGGGTCAGGCTTGGTGAGCTCGGGCTGGGTCGCCGCCGGGGTGGGCGCCGCGCTCTCGTTCGGCATCTCGTGTCTGGGCGGAGCGCTCTGGAAGACACGGACCGATGCCCTGGACATCCTCTTCGGCGAGCTGATGCTGTGGGGTTGGGTGCAGCGCTGGCGCGCCGAGCGACGGCTGTCGACCGCCACCGACCTCCTGGGACTGACCGAGCAATCCGACAACGCGGTGTTCAGCAAGGAGTTGAGCAATGCCGAGCGGGCTCAGCTCCTGGGCCAGCTCGCGACGAGCCTCGAGTCGCAGGACCCGTACACGCACGGACACTCGCGGCGTGTCGCTCGCCACTCGGCCAACATCGCCAAGCGGATGGGACTCTCGCGGGCCGAGGTCGCGAAGGTGCGGGCCGCGGCCGCGATGCACGACGTGGGCAAGGTCAAGACGCCGGTCGACCTGCTCCACAAGAAGGGTCGCCTCACCGACGAGGAGTTCGCGACGATCAAGCTGCACCCTCTCGACGGCGCGGTGCTGGTGCGCGCCCTCGGCGACGACGAGCTGACCGACATCGTCCGTCATCACCACGAGCGCATCGACGGCACGGGCTATCCCTACCGCCTCGCCGGCGACGACATCCCGCTCGGCGCGCGCATCATCGCCGTCGCTGACAGCTTCGACGCGATCACCTCCACCCGCTCCTACCGCGCCGCGCGGGCGCACAAGGCGGCCATCGACATCCTCAAGGCCGAGGCGGGCGCGCAGCTCGACGCCGACGCCGTCCGGGCCTTCTGCGCCTGCTACGACGGGCGCCGGCCGCTCGCGATCTGGACCATCCTCGCCAACGCGCCCCAGCGCCTGGCCTCTCTCTTCGGCGGCGGTCTCTCGGGCGCGAGCGCCGCGTCGGTCGCGAACGTCATGCTCACCGCGGCCGCGACGGCCGCCTTGAGCACCGCCGCGGTGACGTCGCTCGTGCCGGATCGGGCCAATGCGGAGCAGGCGCGGCCTGTCCACGCCGTGGCTCCGACAGGTCACGTCTCACGCGGGCGCGGAGCGTCGGCGCCCGGTCATCGAGCCGGGCTCGCGCGGCATCGGCACGCCGTCGCCGGCCACCGCACACGGCAGCGCCCGCGGGCGACCATCCGACCCCTGCGCTTCCCCCGGCACCGGACGACGGGGAACGCCACGCCGGTACGTGTCTCGCCCGTGCGCCCCAGGCGCCCGCGGCTGCCCGTTCACGGTCCGCGGCAGTCCGGACCCCCGCCCGTGTCAACGTCAAAGCCTCCGACCCACATCGTCGGGAGCTCCGGCTCACCCGCCGGCGGGTCCGGGAAGCCCACACCGCCCAGCGACCCGACGCCCAAGACGCCGACCCCTCCCGGCGGTCCGGCGTCTCCGCCGGGCAACCCGACCCCGCCGCCGGTTGACCCCACACCGCCTCCGGTCGACCCGACGCCTCCGCCCGTCGATCCTCCGCCGCCTCCGGTCGACCCCACGCCCCCGCCGGTGGACCCGACGCCGCCGACGCCCCCGCCGGCCGGTGACCCGACCCCGCCCAGCCCGACTCCTCCCGCGGGCGGCGGCAACGGCAATGGCGACGGCCAGGGCAAGGGCAAGGGCAACGGCAAGGGACAGGGCGACACCAACGGGCAGGGCAACGGCGTCGGCGGCGCCGGCTAGCGCCACTTGATCCTGCCGCGCGACCCTGAGACGATCGCCCGAAGGGTTGGGAGGCCGCCGACCGAGGAGTCAGGAGCGTTCGCCATGGCAGAGCTACGGGACCTCGTCGAGCAGCACTACGACGGAATGCGCGACGGCGACATCGACGAGTCGCTAGGGGTCTTCACCCCTGACTGCGTGACGGTCATGCCGGGTGCAGGGACGTTGACCCTCGACGAGCTCAGGCCCTTCTTGGAAGGGTTCAAAACGGCCGTACCCGACGCGCACATGGACGTCAGGCACATGTACGAACTGTCAGGTACCTGCATCGTCGAGGGCGTCTTCCGCGGAACGCACTCAGGGCCCATGCGCACCCCGCAGGGCGAGCTGCCGCCCACGGGCAACGAGATCGCGGTGGAGTACGCCGACGTCTTCGTCGCGCGCGACGGCCTGATCGGGGAGCACCGGATCTACTACGACACCGTGCAGATGATGGCCCAGATGGGCGGTTAGCTACGCCAAGCGGCGGCGGAGGGAGTCGCTGGGGCGAGTCGCGTGGTAAGCGTGAAGGTAGGCGCACTGTGTCCAGCCCGACTCGGGCCGCAGGACGCGGCACATAGTCGCGGCATCGGCGTAGGCTGTGCGGCAGCCGGCTAATCACTGTCGGGGGACAGCCTGGCCGACTGCGGGTCGGCCCGGCCGTCTCGACCACCAGGAGGTTCCCGATGCCCCGATTCTCGCCTCGTCTCGCTATTGCCGCATTGTCGTGCGTCGCGCTCGTACTCTCGGCCGTGCTGCTTCTGACCGCTGCGGGCGCCTCAACCCGGACGCGCGTCGTCAGCGACTGCGTGCACCCCCACTACAAGCCGCACAGGTTCATCGTGGCCTGCGGCGACGGCAGCTACTACCTGATTCATCTGCGCTGGCGTCACTGGGGACGGCACTACGCCTACGCCACAGGCACGGCACGCGCGAACGACTGCACGCCGTCCTGCGCGCAGGGCACCTTCCACTCCTATGCGGTCCGCTTCAAGCTCACGCGGCGTGGACACTGCGCGGCGCGCAACGACCTGGAGTACCAGCACTACTCCATCCACTATCCCCATCGTCGTCCCGGCAGCCCGCCCGACTCGTCACGCGCGGTCTACGCCGGCTGCAACTAGCCCGTCGCGGCGCGCGTAGGCGCGTGTGTGAAGCTGGCCCCTGGCTGGAACCAACCCACCCGGTCTCCGTAAGTCAGCCCGGCTCAGTCCAATTGATATGGGTCGTCGAAGCCGCCGACGTAGACTTGGTGGTATCTCCCGTCGGTTCCTTTCTGGTAGATGCGCAGGCTCTTGGCGCTGGGGACCGGCTTGCGGAGGGGCACGACGGTGTGTGTGAACGCGTCGTCGCTACCCGCACCCGTCTTGACGGCGACCCGGAAAACGCGGGATCCGTTGGTCGCCGTGTGTGAGCGTCCCGTGGTGCTGGCCGCCACGACATAGCTGGTTGTCGGCGCAAGGTGGTGCAAGGAGACCGAGACCCTTGCCTTGGGGTTGCTGGTGGGCTGTGCCGCGAAGATCGTGCCGTTGATCTTCCCGTACGCCTTGAGGACCGCGATGATCGCGTTGGGTCGTTTGGAGGACGCGCCCGTGGCGTTGAGCGTGGCGGCCGCGAGGGGTGCCAGTACTGCGACGGCGATGAGGGACAACCGGTACTTCGCTCTGGCGACCATGATTGGCCTCCTCCTGATGTCAGATAGGGATGCGCGAGCCATCCCGACCCTACGCCGGCTCCACGAACTTCGCCAGCAGACCCCTCCTCAGTCGTCGTCGGTGACCATGACCACGGCGCTGCCCGGGGCGTAGCAGGTGGTTTGGTGGTACTTGCCGTCGGTGCCCTGTTGGTAGATGCGCAGGCTCTTCGCGCGGGTTACCTGCTTGCTCAGCGGGGTGACGGTTGCCTTGAAGGCGTCGTCGCCAGTTGCGCTCGTCTTGATCGCCAGGCGGAAGAGGCGGGAGCTGTTTGTGGCGGTGTGTGAGCAGCTGGTGGTGCTGGCCGCGACTACGTAGCTCGTCGCGGGTGTGAGGTGGTGCAGCGAGACGCGGACCCTTGCTTTGGGGTTGCTGGTGGGCTGCACCGCGTAGATCGTGCCGTTGATCTTTCCGTGCGCCTTGAGGACCGCGATGATCGCGTTGGGCCGTTTGGACGAGGCGCCCGTCGCCTGGCCGAGTGTCGCTGCGGCTAGTGGTGCGAGTACCGCGACGGTGATCAGGGACAGTCCGTACTTCGCTCGTCCGACCATTGTTGGTCTCCTCTGTGTCAGGTAAGGGTGCGCGAGCCACCTCCGACCCTACCCCCGGTCCGCGGACTCCGCCAGCGGACGATGCCATGCTCGAAGCGCGCCCGGCAGGATTCGAACCTGCGACCTCTCGCTCCGGAGGCGAGCGCTCTATCCACTGAGCTACGGGCGCGAGCGAGACGAGCTTACCGGCGGTCGCTAGCGTCGCCGGGGCCGTGGAGCTCGCGATCATCTCGGACACGCACCTGCCGAAGGGGGCCCGCACGCTGCCCGCCGCGTGCATCTCGCGGCTCGCGTCGGCCGACCTGATCCTGCACGCGGGCGATTTCGTCGGAATCGAGGTGCTGCGGGAGATCGAGGCGCTGGGGCCGCCGCTGGCCGCCGTGCACGGCAACGTGGATACGGCGGAGGTCCGGGCGGTGCTGCCGGAGCGGCGCGTGGTCGAGGCGGGCGGCGCGCGAATCGGGATGGTGCACGACGCGGGGCCGGCGCAGGGCCGGCTGGCCCGGCTGCAGAAGCAGTTTCCCGACACGGACGCCGTGGTCTTCGGCCATTCCCACATGCCGCTCCGCGAGCGCAACGAGCACGGCTTTCAGATCTTCAACCCCGGCAGCCCCACCGACCGGCGGCGCGAGCCAAGCCACACGGTGGGCCTCGCGCGCGTGCGCGCGAGGAAGCTCACGTTCGAGCACGTCGCGCTCGACTAACCTCGCTCAGGTCAGATGGAGCTCTCGATCTTCTTCGCCGGGACGGCGGGCTCGGTGCCGAGCTCGAAGCGTGGTTTGACCGC
>JAWWOH010000072.1:0-8606 GCA_033851845.1 Actinomycetota bacterium | reverse complement strand
CGGTACGGCGGCAGTGCACCGCTTCGGACTCGAGAGCGAGCTTCGTGCAGGTCTCGATCGCGACGAGATCGTCGTCCACTACCAGCCGCAGGTGGAGCTCCGGACGGGGCGGATCTCGGGCGTCGAGGCGCTCGTCCGCTGGCAGCACCCGACGCGCGGGCTGCTCGCACCCGGCGAGTTCCTCCCTGTCGCCGAGGACAGCGGCCTGATCGTCGAGCTCGGCCGGCGGGTGCTCGAGCTGGCCGTCGGGCAGGTCGCGCGCTGGCGTCGGCGACGTGACACGGCCGACCTCACCCTCTCGGTCAACTTCTCGGCTCAGGAGCTGCTGCACGCCGATCGACTGCAGGAGACGCTCAGGCTGCTCGAGGCGGCCGAGCTGGCGCCGGGCAACCTCACCGTCGAGGTCCTCGAGAGCGTCCTGTTCGACGACGAGGGCACAATGCGTGGCGTGCTGCTCGGGTTTGTCAGAGCGGGCATCCGGCTGGCGCTGGACGACTTCGGGACCGGATCCTCTCCGCTGACGGGGTTGCGCGACGTCCCTGTCTCGGCGTTGAAGATCGACCGCGCGTTCGTCGCCGGCATCGGCTCGTCAGCTCAGGATGAGGCGATCATCCGCGCGATCCGGTCCCTGACCGATGACCTCGGACTCGGCTGCGTCGCAGAGGGCGTGGAAGACGAGACGCAGCGCGGCTGGCTGACAGCGACCGGCGTCGAGTGCGCTCAGGGCTACCTGCTGTACCGACCGCTCACGGCGGACGCGCTCGACGCGTTGTTGCAGCACGGTGGGCCGAGCGCGGGCGGGTAACCTGCGGCACATGAACGCCCCCTTCGGTCGCCTCCTCACGGCGATGGTCACGCCGTTCACGCGCGAGGGGTTGCTCGACACCGAACGCGCTGCTGCGCTGGCGGAGCGGCTCGTCGATCTCGGTAACGACGGGCTCGTCATCAGCGGTACGACGGGTGAGTCGCCCACGACGACCGACGCGGAGAAGGACGCGTTGCTGCGCGCGGTGGTGGAAGCCGTCGGCGATCGCGCGAAGGTCGTCGCAGGTGTCGGCACCTACGACACCGCGCACACGGTCGAGTCAGCACGCGCGGCGGAGAAGGCCGGAGCCGCCGGGCTGCTCGTGGTCACGCCCTACTACAGCCGGCCGCCCCAGGCCGGGCTGCTCGCCCACTTCACGGCAGTTGCCGACGCGACCGACCTGCCCGTGATGCTCTACGACATCCCGGTCCGCACCGGCGTGGCCATCGAGACCGACACGCTGCGTCGCCTCGCCGAGCACCCGCGCATCGTCGCCAACAAGGACGCCAAAGGCGACCTGTTCGCGGCGCAGCGGGTGATGGCCGCCTCGGACCTCGCCTACTACTCCGGCGACGACGCCCTCAACCTGCCACTGCTCGCCGTGGGTGCCGTCGGCTTCGTCAGCGTCACGGGACACGTCATCGCCAACCGGCACCTCGCGATGATCGAGGCGTTCGAGGCGGGCGAGGTCGGCAAGGCACGGGAGATCAACGCGGGCAGCGTCCCCGTGACGGTCGGGGTGATGACCCGCACGCAGGGCGCGATCATGGTGAAGGCGGCCCTGGACCTGCTCGACTTCCCGGTTGGCCCGGTGCGGCTGCCACTCGTCGACGCGACCCGCGAGCAGCGAGACGTGCTGCGCGCCGACCTGGTCGCCGGCGGCGTGCTGTGAGTCGAACCGCGTGAGCCACCCGCATCCCGAGCTCGGGCCGCCCCCGGCGCTGCCTGACGGCGGCCTGCGAGTCGTCGCTCTCGGCGGGCTCGCCGAGATCGGTCGCAACATGACCGTCTTCGAGATCGCCGGCAAGCTGCTGATCGTCGACTGCGGTGTCCTTTTCCCCGAGACCGACCAGCCGGGGATCGACCTGATCCTGCCCGACTTCAGCTACATCCGGGACCGGCTCGACGATGTGCAGGCGATCGTGCTCACACACGGACACGAGGACCACCTCGGCGCCGTGCCTTACCTGCTGCGCGAGAAGGCCGACATCCCGATCGTCGGCAGCCGCTTCACCCTCGCGCTGCTCGAAGCCAAGCTGCGCGAGCACCGCATCACGCCGTACACACTCCAGGTCGTCGAGGGGCAGACCGAGCAGCTCGGCCCGTTCTCGTGCGAGTTCTTCGCGGTCAACCACTCGATCCCCGACGCGATGGCTGTTGCCATCCGCACCGCGGCCGGGCTCGTGCTGCACACCGGCGACTTCAAGATGGACCAGCTGCCGCTCGACGGCCGGCTCACCGACCTCGTCGGCTTCGCCCGGCTGGGGAGCGAGGGCATCGACCTGTTGCTGTCTGACTCGACCAACGCCGAGGTGCCGGGCTTTGTCACGAGCGAGCGCGAGATCGGTCCGGTCCTGGAAGAGGTGATGCGCACGGCGACGCGACGCGTCATCGTCGCCTGTTTCGCCTCGCACGTGCACCGCGTCCAGCAGGTTCTCGATGCCGCCGAGCTGCACGGCCGGCACGTCGCCTTCGTCGGCCGCTCGATGGTGCGCAACATGGGGGTCGCGTCCGACCTCGGCTTCCTGCGGATCGCGCCCGGTCTCGTCGTCGACATGAAGCAGGTCGACCAGCTGCCGGAGAACCGCGTCGTCCTCGTTTCGACGGGCTCGCAGGGTGAGCCGCTCTCGGCGCTGTCGCGGATGGCCAACCGCTCGCACCACCAGATCCGGATCGAGTCCGAGGACACCGTCGTACTCGCGTCGTCCCTCATCCCCGGCAACGAGAACGCCGTCTACCGGGTCATCAACGGCCTGTCGCGTTGGGGCGCGCGCGTCGTGCACAAAGGTGTCGCGAAGGTGCACGTCTCGGGACACGCGCCGGCCGGTGAGCTGCTGTACCTGCTCAACGCGACCAAGCCGTCCAACCTCATGCCGGTGCACGGCGAGTGGCGGCACCTGCGCGCTCACGCCGAGCTGGGCCGGTTGTCCGGCGTACCTGCCGACCGCATCGTGCTGGCCGAGGACGGCGTCGTCGTCGACCTCGTCGACGGCAAGGCGTCGATCGTCGGCGCGGTGCCGTGCGGCTACGTCTACGTCGACGGCGCCGAGATCGGCGACGTGGGGGAGTCGACGCTGAAGGACCGGCGCATCCTCGGCGACGAGGGCTTCATCTCGGTGACCGTCGCGGTCGACTGCGTGACCGGCAAGATCGCGGGCGGGCCGCAGATCGCGGCGCGGGGTTTCACCGACGACCCCGCAGCGTTCGACCCTGCGCTCGAGCTGATCGAGGCAGAGCTCGACCGCGCTGCGTCCGAGGGCGTGGCCGACGTCCATCAGCTCGCGCAGTCGGTACGACGGGTGCTCGGCAAGTGGGTGAGCGACACCTACCGCCGTCGGCCGATGATCATCCCCGTCGTCGTCGAGGTCTGACCAGGCCCCGGCGTGTCGGGGCTGTGACGGGTGGGACGGGTGGTATTTCGCCGGTAGCGTCAGACCATGGCCAGCTCTGCGCCGCCGCGCTCTCGTCCGGGCACGCGTACGTCCACCGGGCGCAAGCCTGCCACGCGCAAGCCCGCGGCGAAGCGGCCGGCGCCGCGCTCGCGCGCGCGCAAGCCCGCCCAGCGCCGCCCGTCCGCAACCGGGCAGGTCATGCACGGCGTCACCGCGACGCTCACGGCGCTGTGGAACCTGCTGGCCCGCACCGTCGGGGGCCTCACCCGCGGGCTGACCGGCGGCGCGAAGGACCTCGATCCGGCGCACCGCCGGGACGGCCTCGGCCTGCTCCTGCTGGCCGGCGCCCTGATCGGCGCGGGTGGTGTCTGGTGGCATGCCGGGGCGGCCGGCGACGCGGTCGACGGACTGCTGCGGGGACTGGCCGGCAAGGGCGCCATGCTGCTGCCGATCGTCCTCGCGCTCGGGGCCTTCCGCGTCTTGCGGCACCCCGAGAGCCCGGGCGGGCGCGGCCGGCTCGTCGTGGGGTGGGGCGCCCTCAGCCTCGGTGCCCTCGGCGTCGTGCACGTGCTCGCCGGCCGACCGGCCGACCGGCACGACGCGGGCGGCGTCCTTGGCCTGCTCGCCGGGGACCCCCTGGCGGCTCTCATCACGTCCTGGCTCGCGGTGCCGGTGCTCCTGCTGCTCGCCGTGTTCGGCGTCCTGGTCGTCACCGCGACCCCGGTGCACCAGATCCCGACGCGCCTCACGCTGCTCCGCGACAAGCTCCTCCTGCGCAAGCCGGTCGAGCCCGAGGCCGAGCCCGAGCCGCTCGAGCCGCTGAACCGCAACCGACCCCGTCGCCGGCAGGCGGTCGCCCTCACCCAGCAGGACCCGCCGCCCGACCTCGATCCGGTGGTCGTCGAGCCGGCGGCACCGACGCCCGACGCCGCCGTACCTCCTCAGCACACCCCGGCGCCGACCCGAGCCGAACAGCTCGCCTTCAGGAGCGACTACGTCCTGCCGCCCTCGGAGCTGCTGGGCAAGGGCAGCGCGCCGAAGAGCCGCAGCGCGGCCAACGACGAGATCATCGCCGCGCTGACGCAGGTGCTGGACGACTTCCAGGTCGACGCGCAGGTCACCGGCTTCAGCCGGGGACCGACGGTGACGCGCTACGAGATCGAGCTCGGCTCGGCGGTGAAGGTCGAGCGCATCAAGGCACTCGCCCGCAACATCGCGTACGCCGTGAAGAGCCCCGACGTCCGCATCATCGACGTCATCCCGGGCAAGTCCGCGATCGGCATCGAGATCCCCAACACCGACCGCGAGGTCGTCAGCATCGGCGACATCCTGCGCAGCAACGTCGCGGTCAACGACCACCACCCGCTGCTCGTCGCGCTGGGCAAGGACATCGAGGGCGGCTACGTCTGCGCCAACATCGCGAAGACCCCGCACATCCTCATCGCGGGGGCAACGGGGGCCGGCAAGAGCACCTGCATCAACGCGCTGCTCGTTAGCGTGCTGGCTCGCGCGACGCCGGACGAGGTGCGACTGATCCTCGTCGACCCGAAGCGGGTGGAGCTCACCGCGTTCGAGGGCGTGCCGCACCTCATCACGCCGATCATCACCAATCCGAAGAAGGCCGCTGAGGCACTGCAGTGGGTCGTGCGCGAGATGGACATGCGGTACGACGACCTGGCGGCCTCCGGGTTCCGGCACGTCGACGACTTCAACAAGGCGGTCCGCACCGGCAAGCTGACCGCGCCGCCGAACAGCGAGCGCGTCTACCAGCCCTACCCGTACCTCATGGTCATCATCGACGAGCTTGCCGACCTGATGATGGTCGCGCCGCGCGATGTGGAGGACGCGATCGTCCGCATCACGCAGCTGGCCCGGGCCGCGGGCATCCACCTCGTCCTGGCGACGCAGCGACCCAGCGTCGACGTGGTCACCGGCCTGATCAAGGCCAACGTGCCGAGCCGGCTGGCCTTCGCGACGAGCAGCGGGACCGACAGCAAGGTCATCCTCGACCAGCCAGGGGCCGAGAAGCTCATCGGCAAGGGCGACTCGCTGTTCCTGCCGATGGGTGCCAGCAAGCCGATGCGCATCCAGGGCGCCCTGGTCACCGACGCCGAGGTGCACGCCGTCGTCGCGCACTGCAAGGCGCAGCGCCAGCCCGCGTTCCGCGACGACGTCACGGCCCCGGCCGCGGCCGAGCGGCAGGTCGACGAGGAGGTCGGTGACGACCTCGAGCTGCTGTGCCAGGCGGTGGAGCTGGTGGTCACGACCCAGTTCGGCTCCACATCGATGCTGCAGCGCAAGCTGCGGGTCGGGTTCGCCAAGGCCGGCCGGCTGATGGACCTGATGGAGAGCCGCGGCATCGTCGGACCGTCCGAGGGCAGCAAGGCGCGTGACGTGCTGATCCGCCCCGACGAGCTGGAGCAGGTGCTCGGCACGCTGCGTGGCTGACCCTGCGGCGAAACGTCAGTGACACGTTCTTCGCCGTTTTCTTGCGCGCACGCTCCGTAACGGGCACCGTTCTCTCCAACGGACACCGGTCCTAGACTCAGGCCCCTGGTTTCGACCGGTTTGCGCAGAAAGTGAGGGGTGACCGCCGTGGCTGAGCCGACCCTGCCTGCCGGCGTCACCCTCGGCGCCGCTCTGCGCGCTGCCCGCGAGAAGGCCGGCCTGTCGGTCGACGACATCAGCGCCGACACCCGCATCCGCGGCACGCTGATCCGCGACCTGGAGTCCGACCGGTTCGAGTCCAGCGGCGCGCCGGTCTACGCCCGCGGTCACGTCAGGGCCATCACCCACGCGATCGGCGTCGACGCCGCGCCCTACCTCGACCTGTTCGCGACCCAGGTGGGCGGCATCGACGAGCCGTTCCCGATCCCGGCACCTCCACCGATGATCCCTGCCAACCGGGGACCGCTCGCGCCGGACGAGCCGCTGCACGTGCCGACGGCGGCGCGGCCGGAGCGACGCGGGCCCAACTGGCTGGCCGGCGGCAGCGTCGCCCTGGCCGTCCTGGTCGTGCTGTTCGTCGTCGGCCAGCTGTCCAAGCCGCCGGCCAGCTCCACGGCCGAGCTCATCAACCCGACGACGGTCGTCACCTCGCCGAGCGCAAGGCCCAAGCCACCGGCGAAGGCGGCGATCGCGCCCCGACCCACCGGCGCGGTGCTGCGCGTGCACCTGCTCGGCGGTGACTCGTGGGTCAGCGTCCACGCCGGCGCCAGGACCCTCTTCGAGGGGGTGCTCCGCAACGGTGCCTCGCAGGAGTTCCGGGACCGCCTGCAGCTTCGCCTCGTCGTGGGCAACGCCGGCGCCGTCGATGTGGTCTGCAGCGGTCACAGCCTCGCTCCCGTGGGTGGTCGAGGGCAGGTACGCCGGTTCGCGTGCAGCGTTGCGGGGATCGTCCCCGCCTAGACTCGCGCGGTGACCGCCGGCCGCCGTGTGTCCCTGGTGACGCTCGGCTGTGCCCGCAACGAGGTCGACTCCGAGGAGCTCGCCGGCCGCCTGGACGCGGCTGGTTGGGAGCTCACCGACGACGCGCCTGACGTGGTGGTCGTCAACACCTGCGGCTTCGTCGAGTCGGCGAAGAAGGACTCGATCGACACCCTGCTCGCAGCCGGCGACACGGGCGCCAAGGTCGTCGCCGTCGGCTGCCTCGCGGAGCGCTACGGCAAGGAGCTGGCCAGCCAGCTGCCGGAGGCCGATGCCGTGCTCGGGTTCGACTCGTACGCCGACATGTCGAGCCATCTGCGCGCGGTGCTCGACGGTGTGCAGCTGCCCAGCCACACTCCCGCAGACCGACGCAGGCTGCTGCCGATCTCGCCGGTCGACCGGGCTGCCGCGGTGGAGCCCGGCGCGATCGACATCGGCATCCCCGGGCATGCCGGCGGGCCGCAGGTGGTCCGGCGTCGGCTCGACGACAGCCCGTTTGCCCCGCTGAAGCTGGCTTCCGGCTGTGACCGGCGCTGCTCGTTCTGCGCGATCCCGTCGTTCCGCGGTGCGTTCGTCAGCCGCCGCCCCTCCGACGTCCTCGCCGAGGCGCGCTGGCTGGCGGAGCACGGCGTACGCGAGATCGTCCTCGTCAGCGAGAACTCCACGTCCTACGGCAAGGACCTCGGCGACCTGAAGCTGCTCGAGACGCTGCTGCCCGAGCTGGCCGCCATCGTGCCGCGGGTCCGGTTGTCGTACCTGCAGCCGGCCGAGATGCGCCCTACCCTCGTCGACGCGCTGACGCGAACCCCCGGCGTCACGCCGTACTTCGACATGAGCTTCCAGCACGCGTCGGCCGCGGTGCTGCGGCGGATGCGCCGGTTCGGCGACACCGACCGGTTCCTCGACCTGCTTGCGCAGATCCGGGCGGCGGCGCCGTCGGCCGGTGTCCGCAGCAACGTCATCGTCGGCTTCCCCGGCGAGACCGAGGCCGACGTCGCCGAGCTGGAGCGCTTCCTCACCCAGGCTCGCCTCGATGCGATCGGCGTCTTCGGCTACTCCGATGAGGACGGCACCGAGGCTGCAGGCCTGCCGCACAAGGTCGACCCCGAAGAAGTCCTGCGGCGGGTGGGACGCGTCACGGCACTGGCCGAGCAGCTCACCGCCGAGCGAGCCGAAGAGCGCATCGGCGAAGTCGTCGACGTCCTCATCGAGAGCGCGGATGGCGAAGGCCGGGCTGCGCACCAAGCACCAGACGTGGACGGCACGACCCTGGTGGACGGCGACGTGCAGGTCGGCGACCTCGTGCGTGCGGTCGTCGTCGCGACGGAGGGCGTCGACCTGGTGGCGGATCTCGTCGACGTGGTCCTGCCGGCGCCGGCCGCGGCTCTGTCGTCGTGAGCACGTCGCAGGGACCGGGTGACCCGATGACGGCACCGGTCGCGGCGCGGGTGAGCAACCTCAACATCGCCAACCAGCTGACCATCCTGCGCCTGCTTCTCGTACCCGTGTTCGCGGTGGTGCTGCTGTGGGACGACGGCGACAGCAAGCCGTGGCGGATTGCGGCCTTCGGGGTGTTCGCCGTCGCGTCGTGGACCGACCGCATCGACGGCCAGCTCGCGCGAAGCCGCGGTCTGGTGACGTCGTTCGGCAAGCTGGCCGACCCCATTGCGGACAAGGCGCTCATCGGCACCGCGCTCATCGTGTTGTGTATAGTCGACGTGTTTACTTGTTTGTTTTGTTCTATTGTCGTATTCCGTTTGTTT
>JAWWOH010000063.1:0-2781 GCA_033851845.1 Actinomycetota bacterium | reverse complement strand
CTTGCCGGCCATCTTCTCGGCCTGGTCGGCGTCGAAGTGCTTCTCGGCCTGCTCGATGAGCGTCATGACGTCGCCCATGCCGAGGATGCGCGAGGCCATCCGCTCGGGGTGGAAGACGTCGAAGTCGCCGAGCTTCTCGCCGGTCGAGGCGAACAGGATCGGCTGGCCCGTGATGTGCCGTACCGACAGCGCTGCACCACCACGCGCATCACCGTCGAGCTTGGTGAGGACGACACCGCTGAAGCCGACACCGTCCTGGAACGCCTGCGCCGTCGTGACTGCGTCCTGACCGATCATCGCGTCGACGACGAACAGCGTCTCGTCGGGCTGCACGGCGTCGCGGATCGCGGCGGCCTGCGCCATCATGTCGGCGTCGATGCCGAGCCGGCCGGCGGTGTCCACGACAACGACGTCGTGCTGCATCCGCTTCGCGTGCTCGAGCGCCTGCCGCGCGGCATCGACGGGGTCACCGACCCCGGAACCGGGGTACGGCGCGAAGACGTCGACACCCGCCTGGCCGCCGACGACCTGCAGCTGCTGCACGGCATTGGGACGCTGCAGGTCGGCCGCGACGAGCAGTGGCGCGTGGCCCTGCGCCTTCAGCCACTTGGCCAGCTTGCCGGCGAGCGTCGTCTTACCGGCACCTTGCAGACCCGCCAGCATGATCACCGTCGGCGGGTTCTTGGCGTAGCGGATCAGCCGCGTCTCGCCACCGAGGATCCCGATGAGCTCCTCGTTGACGATCTTGATGACCTGCTGGGCTGGGTTGAGCGCCTGCGACACCTCGGCGCCACGGGCCCGCTCCTTCACCGCCGCGATGAAGGCCTTGACGACGGGGAGCGCGACGTCGGCCTCGAGCAGCGCGACCCGGATCTCGCGCGCGGTCGCATCGATGTCGGCGTCGGACAGCTTGCCCTTACCGCGCAGGGACGTGAAGACCTTGTCGAGACGGTCGCTCAGGGTGTCGAACATCGGTCCTCGGTACGTCGGGGGCGGTGTCCTCAGGCTAGTGCGCGCTGCTCAGCGCAACGCGAGGTCGACCATGACCGCGCGGTGATCAGAGCCGCGGATCGCAGCCGACTCCCATGACGCGACGGTCATGCCCCGATCAATGAGCACGTGATCGAGGTCGAGCACCGACGGAAGCCCGAGCCGCGGCGTCCAGGTCCGCACGAGCCCATGTCCGTCTGCCTCGGCAGCATCGCGCCAGCGGCGCCCCATGAGCCGCCGCAGCTCGCGGTGATGCACCGAGCTGTTGAGGTCACCGAGAACGATCGTCTGCACGTCGACGTCGTCCATGAGCTCGGCGCGCAGCACCTCGAGGTCGTGGTGCCAGGTGGCCGGCGGTATCGGCGGAACGGGATGGACCGCCCGCGCGCGGACCGTGCGCCCGCCGACTCGGATGTCGACCGCAACCGCGTTGAAGCGCAGCTGCCGCACCGGCACGTCGGTGAACGGCAACCGAGACCACAGCCCGGTGCCCTCCGCGCCGGGGCGCGCACGGTTGACCGCGTACGGCAGTTCGGCGCGCAAGCCGGCTCGCTCGAGTCCGGCGACCGCGCCGGGCGAGAGCTCCTCGAGGGCAAGGACGTCGACATGCCGCGTCCGGACCAGGTCGACGACCTGCGCGGTGTCGGCCGTACCGAACAGCAGGTTGACCGTCATCACGCGCAGGCGCGGACGCGCCGGGTCAGGCATGCCGTCCCCGACGTACAGCGAACCGAGCGTCACGACCTGGCCGCAGAGCAGCAGGGCGCAAGCCGCGAGGGCCAGCCATCGACGTGACGCCCACGAGACAAGAGCGATCACGAACACCGCATAGGCGCTGTACGTCGACAGCGCTGCCAGGCCGAGCACCCGCGTGCCGTGCTGCGGAAGCAGGTACCCGAACGCCCACGGCATGCTGGTGATGACCCCCGCCGCCGTCAGCGCGAGGGACCACAGGCGTGGACGAGGCAAGGGCATGACCGACCCTCCCTCGGCTCGCGCGTCAGGCTGGCACAGATCGGCGATGCCACTGGGAGGCCGCGTGGGTCAAGGCCCGCCGGCCGATCTGTGGATACGCCGCACGAGTGTCCACAGATCGCGAAAGTGCCTGTGGGCTAAGGGATTTTGTCGGGTGGCGCGGGTACTCTTCGCTCATGTGTTCGAAGGGGACGCTTGAGGCGGAGGTCGACGCGCTGGCCGCGGTTGACGTGTCCGGGCTGCCCATCGCGGGGCTGCAGGAGCTCATCTCGCGGGGCTCGGCCTGCCGGACCCGGCTGGACGGGATCGTCTCCCGCGCGGTGGGTGAGTTGCAGGTCCGCGGCGGCGGTCAGGTGCCCGACCCGACCGTGGCCGGCGCTGTCCTGCCGACGCCGGCGTGGCTGCGGCACACCAGCAAGACGACCGGAACCGCCGCGGGCCGAGCGATCCGCACGTCGGTCGCCTTGCGTGAGCTGCCGTTGGTCCGCGATGCGATCGTCGACGGTCAGATCACCGAGGAGCACGGCCGGGTGCTGGCCCGGCTGGTGGGCAAGATCGAGCCGACCGCGCTGCTCGCGTCGCAGACCGAGCTGATCGAGGTGGCCCGCCGCTGCGACCCGACCCAGCTCGAGCACTACGTCCGGCACCTGATCGCCACCTGGTGCGAGCCGGTGCTCGACGCCGAACAGGAGGCGGCCGAGAAGGCGCGGTTCTTTCTGATGCGCAACAAGCACAACGGCCTGTGGCGCGGCACCTTCGAGGTCACCGATGCCGTCGCCGAGGTCATCCAGACCGTGATCGAGCCACTCGCCCGGC